>NZ_LMLO01000012.1:1829-383197 GCF_001421945.1 Devosia sp. Leaf64
GGATAATTCTCGGGACGCCCAGACTCCCTCATGGTTTAGCCCTGGTCTCCACGCGTCTACTTAGCTTTATCCCCTAGATTGGCCGGAGTTACTTGGGGAGACGCCAGGAGGCGTTGGGCTGTCAGGTAATCGTAAGCTAGACTATGGCATCCTCCGTGTAACTGCGAAGGCCACCCCATGATGCCACCGGATCGCTATAGCAAGGGTGCAATGATTGCTACAGGGATCGCCGTGATCGTGGCACTGTGCGTTTTCAGCCTTCTGCTTTTTAACGCGTTCGCTAGATTACCCCCATCCGAAGACGAGCCGTGGAGCGTGATGTCATACGACGAGCGGTTGGCCACGGAACGCTGAAACTCGCTCAGGAAGAAGTTCGAGAGCGGCATTGCTGATCCCATGGCGATCATAAGCGTCGCTGCCGAGGCCTAGGGCAAGGAACTTGGAATCGCCGGGGTAGGGTAGGCCACCTTCTGAGCGTTCAACTAACACAGGATGGTTGTCGGAGTTTTCGAGCGGTCTATCTCACTGCAATTTCGCAGAAACCATTGCGGCCCGCGCCTGAAAATCGCGAGCGATCCGAATGATTTCAGCGTCAAACATTGCCAGTTCTGCCAAGGCGATGGGGCGAGGCAGGGTGACTTTTTGGCCATCGGTCATGACCAAATCCAGGCTTCGAAAATGCTGTAGCGTCCTGTTAAAGTGAACTGTGCTCATGCCGACGATGTCGGCAACTTCACTCTGAACAAGGGGCAGTGTGAAAGTATTACCGTGAAGCATCCCCATCGCACTGAGCCGAGCAAAAATTTCGTAGAAGAAATAGGCGACACGCTCTTTCGCATTACGTTGACCGAGAAGCAGCAGCCATTCTCTTGTAACAGCGTGACGAGTGAGCTCTTCATAAAACAGGGCCCGTTCAAGACGTGGCCGGTTCTCCACCAGCGCGATGAAACTGTTTCTGTCAATTGCGTGAGCCCAAAGCTCGGTGGCGGCGACAACGGAGTCCGTGGCGCCAAAGGGCATAATGATGCCTTTGTCGGTAAGCTCTCCCGGTAGAAGAATGGCACTGATCTGACGGCGGCCGTCTGGGAGAACACGCTGCCTTAGAGCCCAGCCAATTGCTGTCAGCCAAAGAACATCTGATCGGTCACCCTGTTGGACCAGGGGATCGTGCTTATCGAAACGTATCGGGGGGCCAATGATATCCTGGAATGCCTCAATGTCGGCTTCCGGAATAGCGCCCGCACCAGAGAGCCTGTGTGCAAACAACCTGATGGTGGAATTGAGCTGGATCATCCAAATCCTTTCCCACCGTCGAAATATCCGCCTGTTATCTTCCGCACTCTAAACATAATTGAATTTTTTTAGGCCCACCAAACCCGCGAAGGTCAGATTGTCGCTTGGTTCACAAATTCAGCCTACCACCGCTTTTTAGTAACGTTCCATCTTAAGCGTGATACGATGAACCACAAAATGTGGATTTCTTATGCCTCGGTTTTACTTCGATACCGTCGAGAATGGTAATGTGTATACTGACACGATGGGAACCGAACTTTCTTCACAAATCGAAATTCCTAAATCGGCCAGCCGATTTCTCGCCGAACTTGCCCAAGAGTTTCTGCTCCTACATTCAGGGGAAAAGCTTGCACTTGAGGTCCGTGTGCGGGACCAATTTCACACTGTGTTGCACGTTTCTTCCGTGATTTACCTTGCGAAGAACAATCTTTTAGACCCGCAATGAAGCGCGCTTGCCACCCCACCTTTGCAGTAAGCAGCGATGGGTATCCCACCGTTGCCCTAAATGCCTTTGGTCCTTGAATCAGTGCCGCCAGATTTGGTCTCTGGGATTCCCGTGTTTCGATAACATACGTGTGTCGTTATTTTTTCCGGAGATGTCATAAGAGCCTGTGCGTTGGGGGCGGGTAACCATGAGACAGGTCATTGGTGGTGGTGCTTGCGGAGATATCCTGCGTTCAATCGGAACTTACTCGTCTCTGGGGGGCTCCGACGAGTGGCCTGGCTCACTGAGGGCGACGGTCAACCTCGTGTTGAATTCCCGCCAGCCTATGTTCGTGGCTTGGGGGCCTGAGCTTACTTTTCTCTACAATGACGGCTATGTGCCCATACTCGGGAGGCGTCACCCTTGGGCCATGGGCCAGCCGTTCAGACAGGTCTGGCCTGAAATTTGGGAAGATATTGAGCCACTAATCGACAGGGCGCTGGCCGGTCAGGCGAGCTGGATGGAGAATATGCGCCTTGTCATGGAACGTCATGGCACTCCGGAGGAGACTTGGTACACATTTTCCTATTCGCCGGCATTTAACGACGACGGCACCATCGGGGGCATGTTCTGTTCATGCATCGAGACCACAAATCAGGTTAAAGCCCAGCGCCTGTCCGAATATCGGGTTCTTCTTGATGAGGAACTGCGGTCAGGCAGCGACTCTGCCGAGACGATGTATCGCGCTTCCATGCTCCTGGGCCGCAAGCTTCGAGTGGCAAGGGTAGGCTACGGTGACATCGACACATCGGGTCAATTCGTCACTGTTGAACGAGACTGGACAGATGGATCCGTGTCTACCGTGGCGGGAACACACCGTATGGAGTCGTTTGGCCCCGATATTATCGCTGAATTGCGGACCGGCAAAACCATGTCGGTGAACGATGTGGACACCGATGCAAGAGTAGGAAGCCGGTCGGAAGCCTTCGCTGAGATTTCAACGCGATCAGTCTTGGCGGTTCCCCTTCATCGCTACGGCATTTTCAGGGCTATGCTTTATCTGCATCATCACAGCCCAAGGTCATGGACGCCAGAAGATATCTCCCTCGCGGAAGAAACGCTCAAGCGCACATGGGATGCGGTCGAGAGGACCCGAGCCGAGGCATTGCTTCGCAAAAACGAAGAACGATTACGGTTTCTTGACAGTCTCGGGCAGGCGACCATCGCCATAACAGATGCTGACTCCATCCTTCAGTTTACCACACGGCTCGTAGGGGAATATCTGGGCGTAACCAGTTGCGCTTACGCAGACATGGATGAAGACGGAGATGGTTTCACGATTAGAGGCGACTGGTCTGAAGACGGATCCACAATTGTCGGTCATTACAGCTTGGCTGATTTTGGCGAGCTCGCGGTCGAGAGGCTGAACGCGGGGCAGCCGCTTGTCATCAATGACAATGCTACCGAAATCGCACCGCATGAAGCGGCGACCTTTCAGGCGATCGGGATCCGAGCCACAATTTGCATGCCTTTGGTCAAGCAGGGAAGGCTATCGGCCTTAATGGCGATCCATGATAGGGTTCCAAGACGCTGGACCGAACGTGAGTTGTCTGTTGTGTCCGCGGTGACTGAGCGCTCTTGGGCACATATCGAAAGAGTTGGCGTCGTCGCTGAGTTGGCAAATCTGAACCGAAACCTTGAGGCCATGATCGAAGAGCGGACGCTCGAGCTCATGGCTGCGGAAGAGAGCCTTCGCCAAGTCCAAAAAATGGAAGCTGTGGGGCAACTGACAGGGGGGCTGGCTCACGACTTCAACAACATCCTTGCGGGCGTGGGTGGTAGTCTAGAGCTTATGGCCAGACGTCTCGAACAGGGACGGGTCACGGAAATTGGCCGCTACATCACTGGGGCGTCGGAGTCCGTGAAACGGGCCGCTGGGATCACTCAGCGAATGCTTGCGTTTTCACGCCGTCAAACTTTGGATCCCAAGGCAACAAATGTCAGAGCCCTCATCGAGGGTATGAGCGAACTCATATCCCGTAGTGTGGGACCGTCTATTTCTGTCAAGGCCAGCCTGGATGATGAGCTCTGGTGCTCTTTTATCGATGCAGTCCAACTTGAAAGTGCGCTTCTCAATCTCTGCATAAACGCGCGTGATGCCATGCCAAATGGTGGCGCAATCACCATTAGCGGACAAAACTATAGCGTCGGTCCAGATGACTCCAAGAAGCTTGGCCTGACCATTGGGGACTATGTTCGCGTCTCTGTCCAAGACACCGGAACCGGCATGCCACTCGACGTCATCGCACGAGCGTTTGATCCGTTCTTCACAACCAAGCCCATCGGCAAAGGTACTGGTCTGGGCTTGAGCATGGTTTACGGCTTCGCTGGACAGTCTGGTGGCAACGCCCAAATTTCGTCCACGCTGGGAGAGGGGACGACCATCACTCTGCACATCCCGCGCTATGAGGGCCTTTTTGAAGAACCATCTCAAGCGGAACAGTCTGAGAAAACCTATCAGGCGGTCGAGCAATTACCGATCTTATTGGTAGACGATGAGAGCCTCGTCAGGATGTCGGTTGCGGAACAGCTAGAAGACTTCGGTTATAGGGTTGTAGAGGCACAGGATGGTCCATCAGCGATGTTAGCGTTGGATCGCTTGACCAGGATCCAGATGCTGATCACAGACGTCGGTTTGCCAAATGGAATGAACGGCAGACAATTGGCTGATGCGATCAGATCGCGGTTTCCTCAGCTCCCTGTTCTATTCATTACTGGATATGCGGAAAAGGAAGTGCTCGATAACGGTGATCTGAGCGACAATATGGGCGTTTTGACCAAACCGTTTACGTCCAAGCAGCTGGCAGAAGCAGTGGGAGTGCTGCTTCAGTAGAGAGATCTTTTAGGTTCTCGCGCCACCTCGAGCTGCGTCCGCGAGCCTTCAACCTGATCCGCCGACACGGCAGATCAATTGCATAGCTATGGGCATGATGAGCGATGCGCCAACCACCTTTAAGGAAAGAAATTTCTGCAAAGATCGTACGCCTAACTTGCAGCAATGGACCTTAGGCCCGCGACGAATACATTGCAGCAGCAGCCCGTTAAATCGCTTTTGCTTATTGGTAGTCTTCGTAAAGCTTTTGGCGCCACATCATGATAGCTGATCTACGATACGCGGCGGAAGTACCCAGTGATGCAGTTTCGGTACGTATATATTGGGACGACGGTCAGCCGGTAGGCTCGATCGATGTGCCGCCAAAATTGGAGAACTGGATTGAAGCGGAGAACTTGCCTTCCCTTGAGCCCCTGCCTGTAACGTCAGCAATAGCCTATGCCATCGTCTTGGCGTCTCGGATTGACGCCGATCTCGTAGTTACAGGAGATCCTTCGGCCTGGCTGAGCACGTGGGGAAAGCTCATATCAACACCAACAAGATGGAGCGATATCTGCTTAGCAACATAAGACAGGTGAGACTAATCAGGATACAGCATGTCAGCTGCGAGTCCTCGGGGCCAAATGCCGTTTGGAACCCGATCCAGTGCTCATTGTGAAAACCGTCGGTAACGTCCAGACTGCTCAGCAGAAGCTGAAGCGCTTTTTTGCCATGTGACTCATTTTCGCTAACCCTGAGGCTTAATGAACCAAGGCGCTCGAGCCCGCTCGACCTTCATCCCAGCGGCCCAGGCATGTCTGCACACTAGGTCTCCGCTACAATAGCCGGCGAAGAGTTTCAGGGTCTTCGTGGCCGCGATAGAACTCCAGAATTACTTCGGAAAATATGGGCTCGTCAGGTGCAGCGTGTTTAAAGAGCGTCATGCATGACCGGAATTTTAGATCATCTGGGCTGCTGAGGATTTCGTAAGCAGTCTTTATACCTCGATGTTTCAGGATGGCTTTCGTAGCTTCACGCAGTCTGGAACCAAGAACAGGGTGCGAAAAATACTCTCGAGCGTGGCTGAGTCCCGTCAGCGAGAAGCGTTGTGACATTTCCGAATGCCCCAATCCTAGCAACTGAGGAAAAGTAAACCACATCCAATGGCCCTGTTTTTTTCCTCGCTCCAACTCTGACAATGCCAAAGCGAACGTGTCGGCCTGCGCATCGATAAAATGCTGAAGCATTCAGCTTCTCCTGGGATGAATGTAGCACGCATCAGCATGCTTCATGTGATCCGTCCTGCACCCCGATAATTATGACAACGTGTCGTAAGCCTGGTACCGGCGGTGAAGTAAGAGTTAGCCTTGCAACTGGCTATGACGCGGCCGACACTTACTCTCAAGACATCCGCGCCCCGTGTCGATGAGGCGGTATCCAAACCTCTGCGGGGCGGCGACAGCGTCGCCTTACCATTATCCACTTTTCAGACGCCAAAGCCTCTTTAAGGAATTCCTTGGCCGTCGTTCAGCGAAGTATAAGGGACGCTGGTCTTAATCCTCGGTCCAATTACTTCTTAGCGGTCGCGCCTGCCTCGTTAAGCGCGGCGAATTTCAGCGTGACTGTGGCGATGTTTTCATCGAGCCATTGGGCCATGGCAATCTCTTCTTGGAGGTTCAGTTCGAGGTCGGAAATGGCTGTCTGATTGCCGCTGGCATTAGCCAGAGCGATTAGAGACTTATAGGCGGCGATCTCAAAGTTCTCGAAGGCAAAGTTCGCCATGGAATTTTTTAAGATTTCGTCTGGAGCAACGGTATGCCCGACGGCGGCAAAGGTTCCTGCCAGAGACAAGGCAAGATCCTTGAGGCTCGATTTGTCTTCGCCTAAGGCGTCAAGGATTGTCTCAAGACGCCGAATTTGCCCTTCAGTTTCCCTGATGTGTCGCTGCAGCTGAGCTTCGACTTCAGGATAGGTCTCGATTCGATTGGCCTGTGGCTTCATTATCGAAAGCGCTTGGTTTTCCATCGCATGTGCATTGCGAAGGCCGGTGATGAAAAGGTCGCGAGAGGAAGTCGTCATAGCAATCTCCTGTATGAGCGGAACGAACGACACCCGCTGCTCGGAGTTGCGCAATCTATCCAAGGTGTATTGGCCGAGGCGCCATCGGGGATCGCAATAAAGATCATCCTCCCTTTGGCCTATTAAAAACCAAAGTTGAATTATTATCAGGGCTCTCTAGGAAATCAAAGTAATGAAAGATGTAGTGGCGCTTGTGACCGGTGGCAGTCGCGGAATTGGCCGAGGAATTGCTCTTGCTTTATTAGCTGAAGGGGGAACGGTGCATGTCACCGGCCGGACGATGACGGAAGAGCAGGCTAGGGCACATCCACAGGGCTCCGGCTCCTTGGAAGGGTTGCGCGCGGAGGCCAAAGTTCTGCCGGGGCGTCTAGTGTTGCACCGATGCGATCATGGCATTGATGCAGAGACCGAAGCTGTTCTCGAGCAAGTTTGTCGCGACCGTAGGCTGGATATTTTGGTGAACAATGCATGGCCTGGTTACGAGCGCATGGTGGAGAACGACGACTTCACTTGGGCTCGGCCTTTTTGGCAACAGCCAACCTGGCGTTGGAACTCAATGATAGACGTGGCGCTGCGCTCGGCCTTCATAGTGTCCAAGATGGCAGCGCCCACTATGATCGATCAAAGACGTGGACTGATCGTCAATATCTCTTTTTGGGCGGCTGAGATGTTCAACGGCAATGCCATCTACGGCGTGGCAAAGGCGGCCACAAATAAGATGGCTTTCGACTTCGCGCATGACTTGAAAGCTCACAACGTCGCATCTCTCGCACTATATCCTGGATTGGTTCGAACCGAAGCAGTCATGCGGGCCGCTGAGTTTTTTGATTTGTCCAACTCGGAGTCGCCGCAGTTCATTGGCCGTGTCATAGCCGGCCTATGGAAAGACGCAGAGTTGATGGAAAAATCTGGCAAGGTGCACGTCGCGGCGCACCTGGCCAAAGAATACGGGATCTCAGACATCGACGGACTCAAACCACGTCCGCTGACTGCATCTGACATTGTATAGCTTACCGCCTCTCCGTGTGCGTGGTGATGAGCTTGGAGGAGCGTGGGATCTGGTGCGGTGACTGGGAAAGCCAGCAGAGCGAGTGGGAAATATGAAAACCAAACAAGCTTCGCCGACGATCGTTCGAATGCGCAAGTTTATCGACCATGAACTTACTGCATTGCCGGTGGCAGGCGTAAACATAGGGCGATTTGATGAAGCACGTCACAGATTGCAAGCGCACCTCCTTCTTCACAGTGCCTACAGCAACGGGCTTGGGTACGTCCCCGACGTCGACCCTTGGTGGAAAGGAGTCTCCAGCGACGAAGAGTTCGATCCTGCGTTGCTGACAGTCGCAGAAAACGAGTCCGGCGAAGTTATCGGGTTTCTGCATGCTTGGGATTCGGGATTCGTAAAAGATGTGGCGGTCGCAGCCTCAGCTCGCAGGCGCGGTATCGGAACGGCTCTCCTGAATGATATCTTCCATGCCTTCAAACGTCGGGGCGCCAGCAGGGTCGATCTGAAGGTCATGTCAACGAATTACGCGGCCATTGCGTTATACAAAGCTGCAGGAATGAGCGTTGTTAATGAGGTAGGTTGATGTGCGGACGCTTCACCAACGAGCTGACTTGGGCGCAGCTTCACGCACTCTACAAGCTTGCTGACGAGCTTTTCCCGGTTAAGTCGAACCTGCAGCCGCGGTTCAACATCGCGCCGACACAGGATGTGGATTTCGTCCACCTCGATAAAGCCGGGAACATGGAGCTCGACCGCGGTCGGTGGTGGCTGGTGCCGTTTTACGCCAAGGAGCTGCCAAAGAACGCCATGTTCAACGCTCGCATCGAGGGCGTCGACACGTCCGGCGCTTTTCGCGAAGGCTTCAAGTCGCGACGCTGCCTGATCCCCGCAGACGGTTACTTCGAATGGACGAAGTCGGAAATCGACGGCAAAAAGGATCCCTGGCTTTTACAGATGCCAGGCGGCGCGCCTTTCAGCTTCGCCGGCATATGGGCCCATAACGACAATTTAGGCGTGACAAGCTGCACCATCATCACGGCGCCGGCGGTGCCTGAGATATCTGACATTCATGATCGCATGCCGATCATCCTGCCGCCAGAGGCTTACCGCACGTGGCTAAACACAGAGATCCAAGGCAAGGAGGCCAAGGCGCTTCTGCTCGATGCCCAAATCGACAGTCAGCTTGAATTTCACCGGGTCAGCCGCGAGGTGAATTCCAGTCGCTATGAAGGGACGGATACCAAAAAGCCACTGATCAACTCGCTATAGGGATGAGCAAATGATGAAACTTTATGGAGTGCGAGGCTGGGGCTCGGGTATCGTTGAGATCATGCTGTCGTTGTCCAAGATCGAATACGAGTTTGTTGACGTCACAGGCTTTGATAAAGATGGATCTCCTCGGACTAAACTGTTGGCCGTTAATCCACTCGCCCAGGTTCCGACGCTCGTATTGAAGAGTGGTCAGGTCATGACCGAGACTGCTGCGATCGCCTTGATGCTGATCGATCGAGTGCCTGACCTTGCTCCACCCGCCGGGACCCAAAGACGCGAAGAGTTCTACCAGCTACTGATTTGGCTTGTGGCCAACGTCTATCCGACGTTCACGTATGGTGACTATCCGCATCGATGGTCGCCGTCAGCTCAACGAGAACTTCGGTCTGCAACCGACCACTATCGTCAAAAGCTTTTTCTCTGGCTGGAAACCAAGGTTACGGCGCCATTCGCGATGGGCGAACAGGTGACCGCAATAGACGCGTATCTGTCAGCTATGACGTCATGGCGTCCGGGCGCTGCCTGGTTTTCCGAGCATTGCCCAAAGATTTTGGAATGTGCTCATTGTTTGGAGGCGGTGCCTTTAGTGACCTCGGTCATTCACTTGAATGGTTGGTCTCACATCAAAGGGGATTAGTCTAAAACCACTTCATGTAACCAATATCGATTACATCCACCCATCCAACAACTCATTCTGCAACTATGAAGCTCGCCCACTATCAGCACATCGATTCCAGTGACGGCCTTTGGCATCTCGTTCTCGATCTTGAGAAATCCACGACAATTCCGGAGCATCAAGCTCACATCGACTGGAAACTCTCCGAGCCTTGCTCTGATCAGCTTCTTCATCGATATTCAGAAGACCTAAAGGCTTCCGGATTTGCTGTCTTCAAAGGGCTTCCACTGGTTTCGCCCGGTGCGGAGCCTGTCACCGAGACGTAAGCCAGCTTTTGCTATCGTCGTCAGACGATGAAGAAGCCGCGCTACAGCAAGAAGGCAACATTATTGGGTGCGATGTTCGTTTTCGCTCTCGCTGCTTTCCTGTGCTTTATGATCCGGCAGGCATTCCCAGGTCTTACTGCCTCAGGAACATAGTCCATACGCGATTTTGCGCGATTGTCGTTGAACCTCAGCAGTTGGCCTCATGGCCAGCCAGCCTCGTCACGGCCTTTAGCGACACAATCCACGCAACGCCCCCTACGGCAGGCATCGGATGGCCCGGTAAAGGGGGTCCGAACCATGAAGTCATCAATCCGCTGTTCTTAAAGCGAGGCGCATCAGCAAGGGTGAAGTCCCTGTGGTCATGGCAGTCAAGACCAATATATCTGATATCGACTGCAGGGGAAATTTAGATCAGTTCAAAGCCGCAGGCGGCGAGGGAGACTTCGTTTCTGCGCCCATTGGTCACGCATTGTCGTTCGAGCCTGCTTTTTGGACGCAACACGTAGGCCAATACCTTCAAAGCCTAGCGGATTAAGGAAAACTAGGAGGGCGGCGTTGCGACCCACCTAGCACAAAAGCCGACAGTCCGCTACCTACCCGTTGCGGACGCCGCCATCTAACTCGAGATGTTCTACGACTGTCATTATGATCGTCGGCTCACGCTAACATTGTCCCATGAAATTGGCAGTACTAGCCACCACAGTGTCATATCCCTCAAAGTCAGATGACTCAGCACGGTGGCTCAAAATTCATTCCAATCTGCAGAAACAGCCGCCGATCCGCTCACAGCGAGCCTGGGGACGCCGTGTTTTGCGTGGTCTGTAGATGCCCGGGTGTGCTGAACACCCAATCGCGAACTATCGACAACGAACACTTCGACCAGGCTATCTAGCCTACTCGCCTGGCTCTCGGTCTGCTCAATGGCTGCGTTTGTTTGTTCCACCAAAGCTGCGTTGTGTTGAGTCATCTCTTCCATCTGCCCCACTGCAGAATTGACCTCCGCGAGCGCTGTTGCTTGTTCTCCGTTTACACGCGCAATCTCGTCCATGAGGTCTGCGTTTTCTTGAACGCGGTTGACCGACGCACCAAGACGCTCAGTGGCGAGCGCAACGAGATTTGTTCCTTGCGCGACAGCTGTGTTCGATTGCTCGATCAAACCCTTCACTTCTTTTGATGCACCTGCGGCTGATTGCGCAAGCCGCCGAACCTCCACGGCGACCACGGCGAAGCCTTTCCCCGCATCACCTGCGCGTGCCGCTTCAACCGAAGCGTTGAGTGCTAGTAAATTTGTTTGGAAGGCGATGTCGTCGATCAACCCGATAACACTCGAGATTTTCGATGTTTGAGACCTGACTTCGTCCATGGCCAAATTGGCCTGTTGCATAACCTGTCCAACTTCCGCAGCCCCTAGTGCGACTTCACGAGCATTGCTTCGTGCCGCGTCGGTCCGTTGAGCATTCTCAGCGACGTCCTGCAACAGCTGCTCTACAGCGGCGCTCGTCTCCTCATTTGCAGCAGCTTGTCGAGTGGTTCGCTGGGCGAGGTCGTTTGCGCCAGCCAGGATCTCACCCGTAGCTGAACGCAGCACACCTGACGTCTGGCGGAGTTCATAAACAATGCCACGCAACCGGTCGACAGTGTCATTGAAGGCTAGCCGTACTTGCTCAAGTTCCCCCGGGAAAGCGTTTTGGAGGCTACAGCGAAGATCCCCCTCAGCGAGCACGGCAAGTACAGCGCTCAGTTCGCTTACAGCCGCCTTACGTTGTGTGATGTCGTTGGCATATTTTACAACTTTATAAGGACGTCCATTGGCGTCGAAAATGGGATTATAAGATGCTTGTATCCAGACTTTACGTCCATCTTTACCAAGCCGCTGATACTCACCCGACCAAAACTCCCCGGCAGCCAGCTGGCTCCAAAACTCGCTGTAAGTGGGTGATTTGGCCTCTTCGGGCGTAACAAACATACGATGATGCTGACCGCGTATCTCCTCCAGTCGGTATCCCAACGCTTTACAAAAATTGTCGTTGGCGGTGAGGATTGTACCGTCTAGTGAGAATTCGATCACTGCTTGGGAGCGGGAAATAGCTGCAATTTGGCCTTGGGCGTCTGCTGACGCATGGTGGCGCTCGGTGACATCACGTGCCACCTTAACAATCCGGTACACTTGCCCGTCAGCCCCGATAAGGGGGTTATAGGATGCCTCGATCCAAACTTCCGTACCGCCCTTGGCAAATCGCCGGAACTGAGCGCTTTCGTACTTCCCTGTCGCGAGCCTGCTCCAGAACTTTTTGTATTCGGCCGATGCTGCATAATCCGCGTCGAGGAAAATACTGTGAGGTTGTCCCTGAACTTCCGCCAGAGTGTATCCCATGACCGAGAGGAAATTTTCGTTGGCTGTGATGATGGTGCCATCGGGCTGAAATTCGATCATAGCCTGCGACAGGTTAAGCGCGGTTACAGTATCAGCGTTGACGGAATTACGAGTGGCATTTCGACTCCGAAACAGTCGGAAACTCATCTTGCATGTATTTCTGTTAAGTAATGCATCGGCGTGGTCATCGAAGCCCAACTTTAGCTAAGCTGGCCTCACCCCACATGTCGCTGTACTAACGGGCCTAGGAACACGCTGGATCCTCAAAATACGATGTGAGCGTTCTGGTTAGTTACCCGAATATAAACTGGGTGACTGCCGCCCCCCAGTTTTGGAGGTCCGCCACGCACCGTAATTGAGAGCTGCCACGCATGGCTAAGGTTCGTGTGCTATCTTGATGTGAAGTTATACGGGTGTGAACGCATGGATACCCAGCGGGTCGTAAAGCGCCAATTCTTCATCTGTGGGAGACTCGAATAGGTGTGATCACCTGAAGACGTCATTCCGTGAGATTTCGAACGTATCGGCTGGACGCGCAGCGTTCCGGTTGGCGATCCTGTTCCAGAGCTCCTCGAACGGAACATCAAGGAAGCATTGGGCGACCTGCGCACCAGCGGCGAGCGTCTTCCCGGCAGGCGTCTCGTTCTGCCCGTGGCCACACTCCCCCAATCTACCACGACGCTGCAGTCAAGGCGAAGGACTTGGAGTGCGATCTGCCATTGCAGATGCTCAACTCGGCTGCGGCAGGGCCCATGTTCAGCTTCTGGCGTGGAAATTCGGGGTAATGCCTATGCATCCAGTGGTCGCTGGTCAGTAAGCGGTGTCCTACCCCCACCTTTCTCCCATTTGTGAGCCATGAGATTGCGCACTGATTAANGCCAGAGGCCATTTGGTCTAAACCTATGCGGTCATCACCGGATCTTCCAGTGTGGCGTAGAAGTTTACCTTGGCTTCTGTTGGCGGGCTCTCAACAACCGCCTCGAGCAGCCTATAGTGATTGAACCAAGGAACCCATTAAAGAGTGGCGAGCTTCATCTCATAGCCGCGCCAGGGGTAGGGTTGAGAGCTGGCCTCTGCCTTGCAGAAACCGTTGATGGTCTTGCCAAAGCACTGTCATGAGAGTCCCCATCGCTGCCCACTGACGGCTCAATGCCGGCCTCGGCCAGCCCCATGGGCAGTCCGCTACGCATGCCATTCGACGAGGCGACGGGCAGAGGCATCGATGATTTCGGCTCAACTGCGCAGCATTTTTCGCGAGCCCAAGTAAACGAAGTTGGACCATGTGGCGACATGGGTGAAGTCCGAAAGCAGGAACTGATCAGGTGCAGGGGCATGAAACTGACGCTTGCCGTGATCGAGTGGGCAAGGAGCTAACTTGTCGCTGATTGTGGTGCGAACTGGCTTCCTTTGAGTGCCCCCCGCAGGCCGAGGCTCCAGGATAAGTTTTTGCACCGTGCATCTTGCAACATCGACCCCTTCCCGCTGCATCTGTCGCCAAACCTTGCACGCCACAGACCGAAAAGTTCTCGGCAACGACCCGCATGACCTTGGGCCTCAAGGGCTTCATAGCGTTGGGCAGGCGTCGACGGTCGCGCGGGACCAAGCCGCTAGACAACATGCTCATGCTAGTTGGACGGGGCGACTGGCCAAGCCCAACAGATCGGCTCGACCCCGTAACAACCATGATGTTCTCCAATAAAGGCGAACATCGCTTCAGTGGGCGGTCGAGCTACGCCTCGGCGAAGTGTGCGGGAGGCTTTGCGTAGGATCTCAATGGCCTGCCGCAGTCCCAATTCTCCCACTCCAGAGCCTTAAGCTTCTCTGCCACATCGCTCGGCGCGCTGGCCACCATCGACCTTGGCCTCCTTCACCCAGTCGTTAAGGAAGTGGGCCGAACAGCCGATCTTCTGGAAACCGAAACCACGGCAGCCCAGCGCGACGGATACTCCCCGCCATGCTCCAGCACCATCCGCACCGCTCCGGTCCGCATATCAGGGGAATACTTTTTCGTTGTCCAGCTAATAAAGCTCCGTTTTACTTGGGAGCCAGAATCGGCGATAGCCCCTAGCGGGTTATGCCCACAAGGCATTCTGTCTCGCGGGTCTTTTGGTTGCGGAAGCGCGCAACACTCGAGACCCTAAATTCGTTCTGGTCTCCTGAGGATGATCCCTGCTCCGGTTTATTTTCAACTGCATCAATAGTTTAATGATTAAAAAACTGGTAAAATTCGTCCAAATTCAGCATACTGAGTTGGATCAGAGTCCAAAAACCAGTTAGAAAACCGATCGGTCACTCGGATATAGAGTTGGTCCGGGTAGCGCAGGACGAACCTTTGAAAAAGTTGAGGACTAGACTTTTGCTGGCTCTGGCAGCTGGGGCTCTTGTGGTCTGGAGCATGATCCTACCGGTAGTTGGACTGCTCTACGTAGTAGGCGTCCTTAGGTAACGACAACTACTGAAGACTTGGACAAGGCGCGTCTAATCGGCCCATGGCATTGGTTTCCCCTTTCCGACTAAATGCATGGCCTCTATGCAAAAGACTGCTACCCACGAAATCCGTTGAAATTCATAGGATTTACCTTCCTCCGCGCGCTAACCATTTCTGAAAATACGAGGTACCTTGGCTTCTCGCGCTAATTCTTTGAGTGTAATGAAGCCTCAAGCATACTTGGGGACACTTTTATGCACATCACGATGATTGGCAGTGGTTACGTCGGCTTAGTCAGTGGCGCCTGCTTTGCAGATTTCGGCCACGACGTGACCTGCGTCGATCTTAACGAAAAGAAAATCGAAGCCCTCAAGAACGGTCAGATTCCAATCTTCGAACCCGGCCTCGATACCTTGGTCGCGAACAATGCCAAAGCAGGCCGCCTGAAGTTCACCACCAACCTGGCTCCCGCAGTTGCAAAAGCCGATGTGGTCTTTATCGGGGTAGGCACACCATCGCGCCGCGGCGACGGCCATGCGGATCTTTCCTATGTTTATGCTGCCGCTGCCGACATTGCCCGCGCCGTGCAAGGCTTCACCGTCGTAGTGACGAAGTCGACTGTCCCAGTTGGCACTGGCGACGAAGTCGAACGGATTATCCGCGAAACCAACCCGGGCGCCGACGTGGTTGTCGTTTCGAATCCGGAATTTCTGCGCGAAGGCGCTGCCATCGACGACTTTAAGCGTCCCGACCGTATCGTCGTTGGCTTGGAAGACGAGCGCGCCCGCGACGTGATGACCGAAGTCTATCGGCCGCTTTACCTCAACCAGGCGCCGCTGATGTTCACCGGCCGCCGCACAGCTGAGTTGATCAAGTACGCCGGCAACGCTTTCCTTGCGATGAAAATCACTTTCATCAACGAAATCGCCGACCTGTGCGAGCGCACCGGCGCCAATGTGCAGGATGTTGCGCGCGGTGTCGGTCTAGATGGCCGTATCGGCAGCAAGTTCCTCAACGCTGGCCCGGGCTATGGCGGCTCATGTTTTCCTAAGGATACATTGGCCCTGGTGAAGACCGGCCAGGATCATGACTCCCCTCTTCGCCTTGTCGAAGCAACCGTCGAAGTCAACGACCGCCGCAAGCGTGCCATGGGCCGCAAAGTGATAACAGCAATGGGTGGCAGCGTCCGCGGTAAGACGATCGGCATTTTAGGACTGACCTTTAAGCCAAACACTGACGATATGCGCGACGCGCCTTCGATTGCCATTGTTCAGGCGCTCCAAGACGCAGGAGCAAAAATACGCGCTTTCGATCCCGAGGGGATCGAGATGGCAAAGCAGGTGATCAACAACGTCGACTATGCCGATGACGCCTATGACGTTGCCGATGGCGCCGATGGACTTGTGCTCGTTACGGAATGGAGCGCATTCCGCGGCCTCGACCTCAAGCGTCTTCACGCGGCGATGAAAGGCAACACCTTCGTCGACCTTAGAAATGTGTACCGGCAAAAAGAAGCAGAGGCCGCCGGCTTTTCTTACACCAGCATTGGACGCCCTACGGGCGTCGATCAGTCGGCTGGTACGATCGCCGCCGAGTAGATGACCTCGTCGATCCTGTGATCGATTGAGCGACTGTACAGATGGAGTGGGGGAATGAACCTAGACAAAACAGCGTTGGACGGCGTGGTGGAGATCGTCCCCAGCCGGCACGGCGATCATCGCGGGTACTTTTCGGAAACGTTCCGGGACGATTGGTTTCAGGCGAACGTCGCCAACTTTGCGTTCGTGCAGGAAAATCAGTCGCTCAGCCGCGCTCCCGGCGTTTTGCGCGGCCTCCATTTTCAATCCAATCCTTCCGCTCAAGGCAAGCTTGTGCGCTGCATCTCCGGTTCGATTTTCGATGTTGCCGTCGATATTCGGGTCGGCTCGCCCTCTTTTGGCAAATGGGTCGGCGTGACCCTCACTGCTGAAAAAGGCAATCAGCTATGGGTGCCCCCCGGGTTCCTGCATGGCTTTTGCACCATGGAGCCAGACTGCCTGGTCGCCTATAAGGTGACGGCCTATTACGACCGCGCCTGCGACAAAGGCGTAAGCTGGGACGACCCGGCGATCGGCATCGACTGGCCAGATATCGTCGATCCCACACAGCTCTCGCCAAAAGACACGCAGCAGCCCCGCCTCGCTGACCTGCCGAAATACTTCACCTTCGAGGGACACTGACATGCGGGTTCTCGTTAGCGGCGGCGCCGGCTTCATCGGATCCGCGCTCGTGCGTTACCTTGTTATCGAAAAGGGATATGAGGTCCTGACGGTCGACAAGCTGACCTATGCGGGTAATCTCCAATCGCTCAAACTGGTCGAAGGCCGGCAAAACCATCGGTTCTTGAAGGCCGACATTTGCGACCGGCGGGCAATGGATGAGGCGCTTGAGAGCTTTCGTCCGGACCGTGTTATGCACCTGGCCGCTGAAAGCCATGTCGATCGCTCGATCACTGGCGCGCAGGACTTCGTCCAGACGAATGTCATCGGTACGTTCACCCTCCTCGAAGCGGCGCGGGCTTACTATGGCAAGCTTGACGCAGAGGCTCAGGGGCGCTTTCGGTTTTTGCATGTCTCGACAGATGAGGTCTACGGTTCGCTCGGCGATGAAGGTTTTTTTACAGAGACCACGCCATATGATCCCAGCTCGCCCTACTCGGCCTCGAAAGCTGCGTCGGACCATTTGGCTAAGGCTTGGGAACGCACCTACAAGATGCCGATCGTGGTCTCGAATTGCTCGAACAATTATGGGCCCTATCACTTCCCCGAAAAGCTGATCCCGCTGACTATTCTCAATGCTCTCGCCGGCAAGGACCTTCCCGTCTATGGCAAGGGCGAGAATGTGCGCGACTGGCTCTTTGTCGAAGATCACGCGCGGGCGCTTGATGTCATCATCGAGCGCGGCCGCATTGGCGAGACCTACAATGTCGGCGGCCGCAACGAACGCCGTAACATCGATGTCGTGCGCCGCATTTGCAGCGTGCTCGATGACCGCGTGCCCAGTACTCAACCGCGCGAAGAGCTGATCCGGTTCGTAACCGACCGACCAGGTCATGATGCGCGCTATGCGATCGATGCGACCAAGCTTGAGAATGAGCTCGGTTGGCGCGCCCTCGAAAACTTCGATACCGGAATCGAAAAGACGGTGGATTGGTATCTCGGCAATAGCTGGTGGTGGGAGCCGCTGCGCGATCGCTATGCTGGCGAACGCCTCGGTGTATTGCCTGCTGCGTCGGCGAAGGTTGGCTGATGCGCCTTCTCGTCACCGGCAAGACCGGACAGGTTGTCACCGCCCTTATCGAGCGTGGCGCCGCGACAGGGATCGACATTGTTGCTCTCGGACGGCCGGAATTTGATATGGCCAATGCCCAGGCTGGCATGGACGCGATCGCAGCGGCAAAACCAAACGCCATTGTATCCGCTGCAGCTTATACAGCAGTCGATAGGGCAGAAAGCGACGAAGCGGCAGCAGAAGCTGTCAACGCTACAGGGCCAGGCGTGGTCGCGGGCATTGCAGCGCAACTGGGCGTACCCGTGATCCACCTGTCGACTGACTATGTCTTCGACGGGAGCAAACCCGAGCCTTATGTCGAGACAGATCCGACCAACCCGCTTGGTGTCTACGGTCGGACCAAGCTGGGTGGCGAGCAGGAGCTAACAGCTGCGACGCCCAACCATGCCATTCTTAGGACGGCTTGGGTCTATTCGCCCTTCGGCAATAATTTCTTGAAAACGATGCTGCGCGTTGGCGCGGACCGGCCCGAATTGCGGGTGGTTGCGGATCAATTAGGAAATCCGACATCGGCATTAGATATTGCCGACGCTGTTCTTCAGGTGGCGCGCAACCTGATAGAGCAACCAGACAATCATGAGCTCCGCGGCGTCTTCCACATGGTGGGCACTGGAGAAGCCAGCTGGGCGGACTTCGCGACAGAAATCTTCGCGATCTCCAAGCAACTGGGTGGGCCATCACCAAACGTGTCCCGCATCACTACAGACGAATACCCGACGCCAGCGCGGCGGCCGGCCAACTCAAGACTAAACGCATCCAAACTGCAGAACATCCATGGCGTGGCACTACCCGCCTGGCAAACCTCAACCCGCGCCACGATCGCTCGGCTCCTGGCCAGCACCGTTTGATGCGCATGACGATTTCTTTGGAGCAGATACGATCATGAAGGGCATCATCCTTGCCGGCGGCAGCGGTACCCGTCTTTATCCAATCACCAAAGCTGTCTCGAAGCAGCTTATGCCGGTCTATGACAAGCCGATGATCTACTACCCGCTCACCACGCTCATGCTGGCGGGCATCAGAGACATTCTCATCATCACGACGCCTCATGACAGTGAGGGCTTTAAGCGCCTTCTCGGCGATGGATCGCAATGGGGCATATCGCTGTCCTATGCGAGCCAGGAACATCCCAATGGCCTCGCCGAGGCATTCATCATCGGGGCCGATCATGTCGCTGGTGGTCCCTCCGCCCTGGTTCTCGGAGACAATATCTTCTACGGCCACGGGCTACCGGAACTGATGAATGCCAGCACGGCCCGCCAGAGCGGCGCCAGCGTGTTTGCCTATCATGTGACCGACCCTGAGCGGTACGGCGTCGTTGAATTCGACACCGACATGCGCGCTGTATCGATCGAAGAGAAGCCCATAAAGCCGCGCTCCAACTGGGCAGTAACGGGACTTTATTTTTACGACGAGCAGGTCGTCGACATTGCCGCAAACCTCAAACCATCCCCACGCGGCGAACTTGAGATTACAGATGTGAACCGAACCTATCTAGAAAGGAGCGAGCTGTCAGTTGGACTGATGGGTAGAGGTTACGCTTGGCTGGACACGGGCACGCCAGACAGCCTCCTCGATGCCGCGCAGTTCGTCGCTACACTTGAAAAGCGCCAGGGATTCAAAATTGCATGTCCAGAAGAGGTTGCTTACCGCATGGGCTTCATTGACGTGGAGCAGATCTCGAAGCTCGCCTTGGAGCTAAGAAAAAGCACTTATGGCGTATATCTCAGCAGCGTGGCCAAAACGTAAGTTCGTGAAATTCCGGCCGCCATAAATTTCTATCAGATCGAGAAAAATCCATGCGCTATTTCGTGGCCATCGCCTCGCGTTACGGCGCCATAGTGATCCAGTTCGCAATTGTAGTTCTTGTGGCTCGCTCACTAACGCTGAGTGACGCGGGAATCTATTTCATCGCCTTCAGCTTGGTTGCCACCCTTTTCCCACTTGCCGGCCTCGGCATGCCCGATGGAATGGTAAAGGCTGTCGGACTCGCAATTGCCACCAACCAGGATGGATCTGTATTACCAAGCGTAAAACGTGCTGCACTCTACACTGGTCTGACGACAATCTGCTGCGGGCTAATTGGCATGCTAGCTGCTTCGTTCGCAGGGGTAGAATTTTTCCTCAGCTTTGCAATTGCCTGTTGGTGGGCACTTTATTGCTCTGTTTTTTTCTTCAGCCAACTGTTGGTAGCTCTTCATAAGCCCGGACCAGGAGCCTTCTTTGGATATACAGCTACTAATTTTGCCTATCTTGTAAGTCTCATTCCCTATCTATTCATCGTCCATAACCCAACCGTTCTTCAAACGCTTTGGATAGCTGTGCTTGGATCGGCAATTTCTGCGCTTTTCGCGGGGTTATATTCAGTGCGAGCATTGGCGCCGTACATCTCTTCAAGCGACGTGACAAATCCAAGCCCTATGTTCCGAGTAGGATTTAGCCTGGCCGCCTCCCGTCTTTTTCAGGCATCGCTTGCATGGACTCCAATCTGGACCACGGCTTACATCCTTGGCCCGGAGGCATCTGCAGTTTATTCAGCCGGAGGCAGGCTGATGGTGGGAGTAACTGCCGTTGTGGCCTCATTAAGGTTTGCTGTACGGCCAGAGATAATCAAGAAAGCAGCTCTTGCAGATTGGCGAGCTATAGAGCGCTTGGGCCGCATTATCTCACTCGGTTCCACGGGCCTCGCAGTTGTTGCGTTAGCGGGCGTCTTAATTTTCGGCCCTTTCGTCATCCCACTAGTTTTTGGACCAGACTACGTTCAGGCGGTTCCTGTCCTAGCCGTGCTGTTAATAGGTGCCATAGGGGAAGGCATCGGCGGGCCAGTAGACGAGGTACTCAAAATGACAGGATACCAGCAGTTCGTACTGATGACCGTGGTAGTTGCAGCACTCTCTATAGTGTTGTTGTCCGTCACATTCTCTCAAGGCGGGGTAGTTGCAGTCGCCGCCGCCCCCGCGATAGTTTTTTGTGTGATGTACGCGTCACAGGTACGCTTCCTATACAAAAAGACAGGCGCCTTATTAGGCCCTCTACTACCTCGGAATTAAGAAAATGAAGTTAGCAATCATATACGTTCTTTATAGATCGTACGACGTGCTTGAAAAAATGCTATTAGATCAGGATTGGAAAACAATATCCAATCTAGATATCGATATTTTTGTGGTCGACAACACCACTGGTTCAGAAAAAAGAATTGATTACGCAGACCATTGTAAATTGAATTACGGCGTCAACGTTCTCGATCCTCAAGATAACTTAGGATATTTTGGGGCACCCAGATGGGCGTTAAAGAAAATTTCCAACCCTGAAGATTATGACTATGTCGTAGTCTCAAATGTGGATCTGACATATTCAATCGTGGATATGTTCAAATCGCTTCAATCGAAGAACGCGAATGAAAGTAAAGATGTCGGCATGTACGCGCCTTGCCTGGTAGACGATCGCGGCCAAATGACAAGACAACTTCACTATTACAGCAAGCCCAGTAGGAAAAAATACGAATTTCTTTCAAAAGTGTACAGTAACTACGGGACAGCGTTGATCCACCGACTTGCTGCCGATGTGAAGAGACGCATCAGACGAGAATCTAGCCCCAATCTGCAGCCATTCCTTTTTGCGCCGCACGGAGCGCTGATGATTTTCACAAAGCGCTATGTGCAAATTCCCGGCAGTTTCGACCATCCAGCGTTCTTGTTTTGCGAGGAGGTTTTCGCAGGCGCAAAGTGTGAGGCGGCAGGGCTACGATGTGAGCTTGCGCCAGACATTGCCTATCAGCACGACAATCATGGCTCGATGGGCAAGATACCATCGCGCGCGATAGTTGAATATCTTCGTCAAGCTCATCTAGCCGCAGCACAGTGGCTATGATGGCCGACCGTAATGGGATTCAAGCTCGCGTACAGCTTCAGTTTCAGATTGTTGCAACATTCAATTTTGGGGCGACGCGTTGACTAGAAACGTGTCGCTTAGCAAAATATTTTAGAGCTAGGGGACCAAGCACGAAGCACGCAATGTGTGACGTGAAGCTGAAAAAGCTAATGACGAAACTCCAAAGCATGAAACAAATAATTGCTGTGTAGAGAGAAAACATCATCAGCCGACCTCTTCGCATGCCCTTGTAGGCGACACCTCCCAGAGCCCCTAATAAGAAGCAAAACACCCCAGCGCCCGTGAAGCCAAAATCCATAATTAGTCCGCGAAAGATCGTGTAAACATTTCCCCTCTCGCCGGCAGCGAGCGCAACATACTCATCAAAACCGCCTTTAACGCGTTCTGCGATTCCGAGGTTATCTAGAATACCTGTAAAAGTATAATAGCCGAAAGGGGTCTCTACCCTGCCGCTCCATCCTTCCCACCACATGGAGAACGACGGCAAACTACCAAATGGCCACTTTCTTAAGTGTTGCAAAACTTCAGCAGCGTCGCGTGCGCCAGACTCGCCGAAGCGAAGGGTTTGAACAAAATAGAAGAGGCCCAGAACTCCGGCACCACCTAAGATCAGAGTTAACAGTACGCGGGCGTTCCAGAGTTTTATGGGAGCGAACTTGTTGTTCACTATCGCCTTACCGTAAATAAAAGCGAACGCCACGATTGAAGCGGAAAATATAATCGGGGCACGAGTGGTGATGATGATATTACCGAACCAAAAAATCAGAATCGGAACATATGCCCACCAGGCATGCTTAAATCCCAACCCAAGGGTTACACCTAGCACGATAGCGTACGTCAGCAGCAAGGAATTCGCGACGTTATAGGTCATGGGAAGACCTAACCCCGCGGTGTAACGCTCTTGGGTAATTTGCTGGGCGATAGACATTAACCCAGACGGAGAAAGGAGCTGCACAAAGGAAGTGCCGGTGGTTTGGAGAGTAATCAAGAGGCCTGCCACTGCCGAGACATAACCCAGAATGTATAACTGTCCCCGTCTTAGTTCGAAATTCGTTATCTTTGTGGCTCTAGGACTTATAGGTACGGCAAAGTAGCCTACAGTGCTCCCCAGTAAGGTTGTAATTAGAAAGACAGAGACAATCATCAATCCGTCAGCGGTCATTGAATATTCCGGAGCAAAAAGCGTAGTTCCAATCACGCTCGCGCTCATGACAGCCGCAAGTAACGTGGCTGGCCCGAGCCACGATCGCTCCACCAATGCCGAGATGAAGGGCATGGCAGAAACTACAAGCCAAGAAATTTCGTACATTCGCAGATCTCGACGCTATACTGCAATATACAATTTGTATTTAACAGTAATTATCACTTTTTGTCGTTCAAATTTGGATTACAATAAAATATTTAGCATGCATTTCATTTGTGCATAATCCCAAGAACTACTTAAAATGTAATTCTAGTACATTTTGTATTTCTCTAAGTTTATCAACATTACTTTCTATCCTATGCAGCCTTTTGATCGCAAGTGAAGCCTGAACCTCCGAAGTCGCGGCGATACCTTCAGATACAACATCTCGCGTTTCGAAGTCGGAGTGGTCTGTTATGGATACGGCAATCGCGTGAAAGCTTTGTACGCGCGCCTGCAGTCCTGCGCGCTCCCTCTCGTATTCATCGATTGCTTTGCCAATGGCTGATGTAACTAAACTTACTCTCTTTTGGTCAGCCTCCAGATCGCGATCGGCTGATCGAGTTTTGAAAACTCTTCCAAACATAGATAGCACCTTTACGAAATTGCCCGCTGGCCTGCGCAGCACGCAACCGCGTTATCCATTAAACCGTATTGTATTAGCCTCTGGAGGCGTATTTGGTCTAGATAGCAGTCATCTCGGGGGATTGGTATTTGTCAGACGGCGCGATAGTAGTTTTCGGCGGCAGCGGTTTTGTTGGAACACATTTGGTTCGGCGCCTAAAGCGCCTTGAGCCAGACCGTCCGGTTATAATCTTTGATAGACGCGCTCCGAAGACGCTACCAGGGGGCGTCCAATTTATCGAGGGCGACGTAAGACGTTCTGGATCATTCGAGTTACCTGATAACGTTTCGCAAATATATAATTTGGCAGCTGTACACACTACCCCAGGCCATCCCACCCACGAATATTATGAAACAAATGTACTTGGCGCGTTAAATATTACAGAATACGCACGCCGCCATGGAATAAATTCCATACTTTTTACTAGCTCGATTTCTGTCTACGGACCCAGCGAGCAAACTAAATCGGAACACACACCGGTGGCTCCCGAGTCAGCGTATGGATGGTCAAAATGGCTGGCGGAAGAAATCCATAGGAGTTGGCTCGCAGAAAAATCAGAGCGTCGCTTGGTCGTCTGCAGACCAGCCGTAATTTTCGGCCCCGGCGAGGGTGGCAATTTTACACGACTTGCCAGTCTTTTGAAGCGCGGCATTTTCGTATACCCTGGTCGAAAAGATACGATTAAGGCGTGCTTCTATGTCGAGGACCTAATTCAGACTTTTGAATATGCATTGAAGCATGAAAGTCGATACATCCTCTACAATGGATGCTATCCCGACAGATACACACTGCAAGATATAGTCGAAACTTTCCGGAAAAATCACTTTCCAGGCGTGAAGACTATTTTGGTTCCTAAGACGATTATGCTTGCGGCCGCGGCTGCGCTTAGACCGGCATCTGCGGCGGGCCTTGGGATCCATCCAGATCGGATAATGAAATTGGTTCGTTCCACAGACATTACGCCAGGCTGGTTGCAAGAGCAAAATCAAGCCAAAAATGGTCAGCTCAGTGGTGCAATTGATCGATGGCACGAACAATCACCTACTTTCATCTGACGATGTAAAATTCGATTCCTGAGATCAAAATGCTCCTCGCGACAGCCGCCCTATTAACGTTTATTTTCGCTATTCTCTTGGTCTACCCGTACATAATTTATCCAAGGGTTTTGCAGTATTTTCCGAGAAAGCCTATTGTGACACGACCTGTAAATGCAGGAAACGGATCACAGTTCAGCCTCCTGTTTTGCGCTTACAATGAAGCTGCTTCATTGCCGGCGAAGATCGAGAACCTGAATAAATTGAAGTCTCAATACCCTGGCATAGAGGTGCTGGCATTTGACGACGGATCGTCAGATGGGACGGCCGAGATGATCGAGCAGGGAGCCCCCTTTGTACGCCTAATCAAAGGCGCCGGGAGAAGTGGTAAAGCCCGAGGCATGAAAACATTAGCCCCTTTGGCAACTGGCGAATACCTAGTATTTACAGACGCTAATGTGCTTTTGGACGACAATGCACTGGACGCCTTGGCAATAGCGTACACCGATAATTCAGTTGGCGGCGTTTGCGGCGCACTCCATTACTTGGGTGCAGACGGTACTGTCACAGCGTCGGTCGGCGGGCTTTATTGGCGCATAGAAGAAAAGATAAAAGACCTAGAATCCTCTACTGGATCAGTAATGGGGGCAGATGGTTCGATATTCTCAATTCGGAAAAATCTGTATCCTGAATTTCCGGACACTGTGCTTGATGACTTTACCGTATCTATGGAAGTCGTATTTAGAGGCAAACGCCTGATCAAAGATAATGACGTTGTAGCATATGAAAAGCTCGTCTCAGCAAGAGCGGACGAATTCAATCGTAAGATACGTATTGCAGCCCGCGCTTATCACACTCATCAGATACTAAGAAATAAACTGCGCAAGTTGGACAAACTAGATAGGTTCAAGTATTTATCACACAAACTTATACGATGGTTTGGTGGAGCTTTTTTTGTTGCTGGAGCATTATCGGGGATAACAATGATGTTCGCTGCAGATCAATTCTCAGGCTGGATCAGCATTGGAATTTTGGCCGCCTGTTTACTAATTGGGTCCTCTAACAAAATTCGAGTTTTATCTTCGGCGTTCGAAATTCTATTAGCGATGTTCGCAACGTTAATCGGCGTTACAAAGGCTATACAAGGAAAGACATTTGTTACTTGGAGACCGGCGAAGTCACGATAGAGATACTAGCGATCTTATAGCCGAACGATCTCGCTGAAGCTCCTGAGTTTAACAATGTAAAATTCTGTGTTATAATTCGGGGGCAGAAGTCATGCTTGCCTTTATGCTTTCTCGAATAGCGATCTATTCTGTCGGTCAGGCGCTTCACCGCATCGTCGACACGGTTGACCGCTTGGGTCAATCCACCTTCGGTCGCAAAGTTCTCAGCGGCATAAAGCTTGTGCGCTTCGAGCGACCGGCGCAGCTCATCCTCTGCCAGCTTGGCGCGGCTATCGACCGCGCCAACCAAAAGGCCGGCATCCTTTTCGAGCTTATCGATTGCCGCGTCGCGCTTGCCCAGCTCGGCCAGCACCCAGCTTACGATGTGCCAACCAGTCAACAGCGCAACCGATCCTGTACCCGCCATCCAGATCAAAACCTCCCACGTCACGGTGCCGGTCATCAGTTTGCCAGCCCTTCTGATTTGTTGACGTTGAACTGGTAGCAGCGACGTTTCGAGGCGTTAGCCATGTCAAGCTGGACACGCTCGCGTAGGAGCACAGTCGCCACCTCCTGCCCCGCCAATAACGAAGCATGAGGTGTGTCGATTGCACACTCCGCAGGTTGCGGTTCGAGCGTCACCTGCGCTGTCGCAACGCCAAGTCGCACGCCAGCATCAATTTGCTGACGCTGAGACCCGACCGTGCAGCCAATCAATGTCAGTGTCAGTAAGCACGCAAGAGCGGCCTTCAGTGGCAAGTTCGGCTTCATAGTCGGCAATCTCCTGATCGAGTCGGGTCTGCGCCTCCATGGCCGCCCTCTCGCTATTGGCTAAGGCTTCGCGATAGATGCGAAGGGTATCTGCGCCCGCCATCCTTTGCCGCTCGCGTTCGGCATCTTCCGCGCGCTTGGCGGCATCCATGATGCGGATCGTCGCCGCGTCATTCGCTTTGTCGGTCGCGGCCTGGAGGATCGCCGGCCGCTCGATATGATCGAAGATGAGGCCTCTGCTAAACCAGCCAACGGGTCCGGCAATGATAGCGGCCGAGACTGCCGCCGCCATCAAGCTCAAACGAGCGAAGTCGAACATCACCGCACCCCTTCTAGGCAGAAGCGCTGTTCGTCGGCGCGGCGATTGATAAGGCCAGGCACAACCTTGCCGCTCGGGCGGTTCCACATGGGAATAGCGTTGCATGCGCCCCGATAGTCGCCAGCATTGGCCTTTCGAGCGACTGTGGAGCCACAGAACGCACCAGTACCGATATTGTAAGACAGGGAGAGGAAGGCGACATATGGCTTGTCGGGCACAGCATCCGGCGAAACGAGGCATTTCCGCATGCCAGCCTCAAACTCGATCAATGCGTCGCCCAGCATCACCTGACATTGTGAAACGGTGTAACTGTCGCCGAGCTTCACGCCACGCGTCTCGTCAAAGCAAACGGTCGGAATGCCGTTCGCCAGGCGGTCGGGGTAGACGACGGTGCGCAATCCCTCCCAGCCACCGACGAGCGCGACTGCCGAGGCCATCAGGGTGGCGCCAATTTTGAGACGGCTACGGGTTGCCACTGAACCGCGCCGGGACTGTCGGAGGCTCTAGCTCCCAGGTAGGATAGAGCCTGATGAGCAAGACAACGAACAAGTTTTCTCCCGAGGTGCGAACCCGGGCGGTGCGGATGGTGCTGGAGCACGGCGGTGAGTATGCGTCGCGCTGGGCTGCCGTTGTTTCGGTTTCCCAGAAGTTCGGCTGTTCGGCCCACGCCCTGAACTACTGGGTGAAGAAGGCTGAGGTCGCTGGCGGCCGGCGCGCTGCGGTGTCCAGCGAGGTGGCCGAGAAGCTCATGCTCTGGAGCGGGAGAACCAAGAGCTTCGGCAGGCCAACGAGATCCTGCGCAAAGCCTCCGCATATTCGCCCAGGCTGAGCTCGACCGCCCGCTGAAGCGCTGCAGGGTCCTGCCAGTCGCCCCATCCACCTATCATGAACATCTTGCCCAACGCCTGGATTCCTCGCGGCTGTCGGCCCGTGCCCAGCGAGATGAAGATCTCAAGCCTGAGGTCATGCGTGTTTGCCGAGAACTTTTCGGTCTATGGCGTCCGTAAGGTTTGGCGACAGATGCAGGGGCAAGGGTTCGATATTGCACGATGCACAGTGCAAAGACTGATGCGGGAACTGGGCCTGCAGGGTCTCATTCGAGGCAAGCCAGTGCGCACCACGATCAGCGACAAGGCCGCTGCTTGCCCGCTCGATCACGTCAATCGTCAGTTCCATGCTCCAGCGCCCAACAGGCTCTGGGTCTCCGATTTCACCTATGTGGCGACCTGGGCTGGGTTTGCTTATGTGGCCTCGCGACAAATGCTGCGCATTTGCGCTGAAGTCATCGACGTCTACGCCCCCTATATCGTGGGCTGGCGGGTCAGTCGCACCGCCCATGCCAGCTTCGTGCTCGACGCCCTTGAGCAGGCTATCCACGACCGCCGCCCCATCCATCGCGGCGGTCTGGTTCATCATTCGGACCGCGGATCACAATACGTCAGTATCCGCTACACCGAACGCCTGGCCGAGGCCGGACTCGAGCCTTTAGTCGGCAGTGTCGGAGATAGCTACGACAATGCCTTGGCCGAGAGCATCAATGCTCTCTATAAGGCCGAGGTGATCCACCGACGCGGGCCTTGTCGGACCATCGAGGCCGTCGAGTTTGCCACCCTCGAATGGGTCGACTGGTTCAATCACCGGCGCTCCTCGCGCCCATCGGCAACATCCCGCCGGCCGAAGCAAAAGCAAACTTCTACGCCGCGCAGGAACAACCGGCCATGGCCGCATAACTTAAACCAAATAGCCTCGGGCAAAGCCGGCGCGGTTCACGGGCCGAAGTGCGATGTTCGATAACTGGCTTTACCTGGAACAATTCCAGGCCCTCGAGGATGGGAAATGGTGAGCTCGCCACTCGATATTTTTTCAATTTCAGCAGATGAGCGCGTTCTGATCACCAGCCTTACGCGCGGACGATAAGCTGCTAGCTGATCTTCGTTTCAACACCGATCTAACCGCCCGATAGGATAGCTGAAAAAAAGCTCTGGCCTTCTCCTCGCAGCGGCGGTGGCGTTGGATCTATTGAGGCCAAATTTCGAGCCTGAAAGCGTCAGACGACGTAGCGCCACCACCTCAACCTTTCGCCTGGCTTGCGCGCTTCCAGAAACGGGTATCCAAGCGGCCAATCGGTGCGCCGGCTTTGGGAGAAAGCGCCCTGCCCATATCCGAATTCGATGTGCGGCTTTAGACAACGCCTTGATCCACCAGGATTTTCCGACCCTTCTCATTTCGTTAACCATAAAAATCATCTCCGAGGCCGAGATGACGATTAGGCCTTGTGCAACGAAAACGGATCCTGATGTTAGCGGTGTCGGCGCCCAATGGCCCGATATGGTTGTCTCTCAAAATCGAGAGAGCGGCTGACGGAAGGTCTCGCAAACCCGCCGCCAGCCTGACCATCCAACCCCTGGTTTAGACAGAGGTCCAAATGGCTAATCTTTCTTCTATCGCCACGGCTGTGGCGAGCAAGCCCCTTCCTGCTTTTTCTCCTCAGAACGATCTGCCCGTTCTCGCCAACGGCAGGGTCCATCATGCGCTGATGTCCCCCTCGGTCCAAGTCCGGATCCTCGCTCTGATCGACGAAACTGGCTCTACGACGCTCGGTGAAGTCGTGGCGCACTTCCCGGACCACTCAGATCCGGTCGGAGCTGTTCTCGTCATGGCCGGTCTTTGCCTTCTTAGACTTGACCATGCCGAGAAGCTCCTCGATGCTAACACTCGTGTGCGCCGTTACCCGGTGAATGGTTTTCCGCCCGAAACCATGATGCTGTCCCCGCCAGAAAAGAAGCAAGAAATCGAGCCTGTGAAGGAGCCGGCTCACCCTGAACCCCTCAAGCTGCCAGCAAGCCTTCGGAGGCTTGAGGCGCGCTCTTTCCGGCCCACGGTCGTGATTGGCTCCGGCGACGATCGCCGCGACTTTGCGAAGATGCAAGAGCTTCGCCGGCCCGGAATTTACGGGCTCATGAACAGCAGCAGTCTTTATATCGGCTTCGGCATTGACGCCGGAAACCGCGTCGCTAGCGGGCAGCAGCCTATCCAGGACATCGAGACAATTTTTGTCATCACAGATGCCGAAAATATCCTGACGGCCGATGATGCCGAAGTCGCTGAGCGGATTCTCTGGTCTCGGGCTGCTGCGGCCCGGGAGCGTCTCATGGTCAACGGTTTGCCAAGTGGTGTTGCTGTTGATCTGCAGCGCTTTAGCGACATCGACGCATTCGTCGCCGAAGCCTGTCTGACCTTGCGGCATGAGGACGTGCTCTTTACCCGCGGGTCGCCGCGCACGGTATTGGCGGGGCCCCGTTCCGAACCGGGCCGAACTGCGCCACCACGGCTTTTCGACGATCTGCCGGATGGCGAGGTCATGGAGTTGGTCTTCAATGAGGGGCGTGTGGCGCTTGCTGCGCGGAGCTCGGACGACGACTGGGTTCTCTTGAAGGGCTCTGAAGTGCGGCCGGAAGTCGTTCAAAGCGCCAATTCTTCCGCAAGCTTCTTGCGGGCTGCTTGGCTCCATTCTGGCATTCTTGTCCCGTCGCCTGACGGGATAAGCTATCTGCTGACGAAAGACATGCGGTTCCGCTCGGCCGGTGCCACCGCTCATTTCGTGACCGGAAGCAAAGGTCGTGGCCGTGGCGGTTGGCAGCCGATCGACCCGGATGGCGGCTTCGATCCAGAAACCGCGGCGCTGATCGCATCCTGAGCGGCTTCTCGCTTCCTCAATTTCAATCACATCCCATTCATCCGCGCGGACAGGCCGACAGGTCCTGTCCGACGCCTCGGAGCATATTTCCATGTCCGATTTTTTCGACAACAGCGACGACCATGATGACGAAGTCTCCCCGATCACCATCGACGAGACCGATGTTTCAGAAAAGGAATATTCTGGACCAGCCCTTGCTCATATGTCGCTGAGTGCTGCTCTCAATCGCAAGGGCCGCGCTCTTCTGAAGCGGCATCCGAACCTGAGCATCGTGCATGTGCCAGACCGCGAGTGGATTCCTGTTATCGCTGCCGCGATCAAGAATCTGGACAAAGCGCCTGCCGTGCAGATCGCCGCAGACCGGTACAAGAAAGCCGGCGTCTACCAACGGGTCGGCCATGACGAACTCGCCTACCTTCGCACCGGACGAAGCATTCTCTATATCAGCCAAGATCCCGATGAGATCTTGGCTGAGGCGGTGCTAGCGGCGGCCGATATCCGCATCACGCTCGAGCCCATGAGCGCGGCCCTGCTTCGTCGTCTGATCCGCCGGATCACGAATGGGACCGCGCGTGGGGTTACCCAAGACATGGCCCGTCTTCCGATCTCGGTCATTCTCGGCATCGTGCGTCCAGAGCGAACGGCACGGCAATGCGTTCAAGGGCTGCAACGCGCCTTAATGCGCAAGCCGCGACCAAAGCCGCCAAACGTCCCGCTCCTGACCGATCTACCGCTGACCGATGGCGTCAAACGCTGGTCAAACGAGGCTTTGACAGATCTCAAGGCTGTTGAAGCAGGCACACTGGGAGCCGAAAATCTAGTTTTTGGCCTCCTCGAAGGACCGCCTGGAACCGGCAAGACCTTAATTGTCGAAAGTCTCGCGCATACCGCTCATTGGAATTTCATCTCGACCTCAATCGGGGCTTGGTTCGCTTCGGGCGATGGCGCACTCGGTGGCGTTGCCAAAAATTTGCGCAACTTCATCGATGACATCATTGCACACGAGCCAGCGGTGGGTTTCCTCGACGAACTGGATGCGCTGCCCAACCGGGCGACCATCGACAACCGTGCAAGAGACTGGTGGACGCCCGTCGTCACGTTGTTCTTAACCGAAATCGATCGGCTCCGGACATCCGGGAAGCGCGTCCTTCTTCTAGGCGCCACGAACTACTACGATCGCCTCGACGGTGCCCTCATTCGTCCAGGCAGATTGCAGCAGCGTGTCTCGGTCCTCCCTCCGGGGACCCAGGATGAGGTTGCCGCGGTGTTCAGGCACTATCTGCGCTCCGACCTTCTCCCTGCCGAGATTGTCAAACTGGCCAATATCGGCAAAGGCGCGACGCCTGCGACGATCGAAGGGTGGGTGAAAGAAGGCCGCAATCTTGCACGTTCTCTCGGCCGCCCGCTCGGCGCCAAGGACATCTGGCAGCAGATGATTCCACCCGATGACCGGAGCGAGGCTGATATCGCGGCAATCGCCATCCACGAACTCGGGCATGCCCTAGTGGCACATCGGCTTGGCCATACCGTGGAAAGAGTGTCGATCGTTGCAGAAGGTGTGAGCGCTGGTCACACAAAAATGCGCATGCCCAGTCTCGTCCCCACCTGGTCCAGCCAGCTCGACCTAATCGCAATCAATCTTGGCGGGCGCGCTGCGGACATCCTTGTTGGAAACGGCGCGAATGCTGGGGCGGAGCGTGACCTTGCGACCGCAACCGAACTCCTGATCGCGGCGCATAACAGACAGGGTTTGCGGGAAAACCTGGTTTATTTGCCGCAAACCAAGCTGGATCCCGCGAGCCACGAGACGCTCAATGCGGAACTCCACCGTCAGCTCGAACGGGCCCTCGAGCTTCTTCAAGCCGATCGAGAAATCCTCCTCACCCTTGCAGCACGCCTTGCGGACGAAAAGCTGCTGAGTGGGGATGATGTGGCGCAAGCGCTTGGGCGCACAGCGCCGCCACCGGAGCGACAGGAGTCGAAGCGAACCGCGGGCCGAAAGGCCTCACGACCGTCCCGGGGAGTGATCAACCCATGACCGCACTCATCAGAAAAAGGCACGTCGTCAGCCCTGCTCTTCAAAGAAAGATCCGGCGCCACCGCCGGGCCTTTCAACATTATGGACAGCTCATTCCGCTAGGGGATCCAATCGATCTGCGCTTTTCTCCAGACCATGCCGGCATGCTGGATCGCGTCCAACGGCAGGAGTATCGCGCACGGATGGCATTCCTTGCTCATCGCGTTGGCTCGCTCGCCGACGTCACCGCGAAAGCGGGCTATCTGCTTGGTCATGCCAAGAGTGAGTACCAGATTTCCGGCCCAGAAGAGCTCGGCGTCTTCCTTCGATCCCTTATACCGCGCGAATGATCCACCCTTGGCCCGTGTAGTTGCCGCATCGACTGTCGCCGTATGGGTCAAGTGCGCAGCAGAACAGCTCTCGCTTGGAGGGGGGTGAACGCCAATATCGATTATGGTGAAAGGTCGCCTTTGAGCAGCGTCCATGCCGGAACGTCGAGGGCTTTCGCCAACCGTGAAATATTGTCGAGCGAGATATTGCGAATGCCCCGCTCGACATCGCTGACGTAAGTTCGATTGACGCCGGATTCGAAGGCCAGCGTTTCTTGGCTCATGCCTTTTTCCGCGCGCAGCAGCCTCAAGTTGCGCGCGAAAGTCTCTCTCAAATCGTCTGGATGATTGCGTTTCACGCCGCCAGTTGAGCGGCATTGTTGCATTTAAGGCGACCGGATTTAAGATACATTAGCATGTCGCTTTTAAGGTACATCCAGATTGTATTCTGGGGACCTCAATGACCTTACGTTCTATCCTCGCCACTGTGGCCATTGCGCTTTTAGCGTCCGCCGCTGCCGCACAAGACATCGTGCCTGAAGTGCTCTTGCAGCCCGCCCAGTCAAGCGTTCCGGGCCGGACCATCGACATTCGCGGGCTTGTAACCGGCATGAGCGTCGAGGAAGCACGATCAGCCTTTGCCGATCTCGGGGGCGACGCGCCAAACGAGAACACCTCAAGCTTTGTGCTTTCGGGAAAGGGGCAAACGGTTCAAAGCGCGCCTTACACAAGCGTCCTTTACCAAGGCGATGAGACCGACCAACTGAGCGCCAAATTTTCTGCACTCTCGAGCGGCAATCAGATCACGCTGGTCGCCCGGGAGGCCGACTATCGGCGCGCGCCCGAGGCCGCGCCGCTTTTCGATGATTTCGTCAGCGCACTGGTTGCCAAATATGGCGAACCCAGTTTCCGCAAGGACGGTCGCGAGGTCACCTATCTTCGCTGGACATACAAAGATGGATTGCCCGTGCCCTGCTACCCCGAAGGCACGCCGCAATGTCTCGAGCCGCAATCGGCCATGATGATGCTGCCGCAACAGGCCGAGGCCTTTGACGTGATCGTCTCAGCAATGGTCGGTCGCAAGCGCGGAGAAGACAGTCTGATCGCATTCAAACTGGCCCTGACCAGCCTTGAACTCAAGCTTGCGGCGGATATGGCCGACGAGGCCGGCATGCGCCCTGCCCTTGAACAAGCCATCGCGGCTGCAGCCGCAAACGCGCCAAAGCCAAAACTCTGATCAGCACGCCAATCGGACCATCAGCATGACCTCGACGGAATCCAAACTCCAGTCCCAACCCACCGCTTTCAGAACGAAAGGCGCAGCCCTCCGTGTCGCGGCGCTTGTCATTTCCCTCATTGGGCTTCTGCTTCCAGCAGCGACGAGCTCGGCTTTTGGCACGACCCAGTCGACCAGCGGCTTCCAGATCGCGAACTGGTCCATCCTCGGGCCTCTTGCGATCGGTCTGGCGCTCATTATGCCAGGCGTTACGCCGCGCTATGGGAGGTTGGCCGATATCGTAGCGGCTGTCATCACCGCAATGGTCCTCATCTATCTGTCTTACGCCGTGTTCGACGCCTGGCGCCAAGTGTCAGAACTGACCGGACAAGCCACCGATTTCATGCGTGGCATGGCCGGCAATAATTCCGACATGCAGGCCTATGCCAACAGCTATGGGCAAACCCTTGGCGTCAGCGTGATGCCTGGGTTTGGTCTTGTGGCCATACTCGTTGCCACAAGCCTGATGGCCATGCTTTCCTGTCGCATCAAGCAATAGCGAGCATCTTCGAACGCTCATCGCCGAAGAGATGCGACGTCGCAGGAGCCAGGCCTTTTAGGCTGGCTCCCAACAATATCGATCACGTCCAAAGATCAAGATCGACATTCTCGACATAGCGGGCAACCACTGCCACCGATCGCCAGCCACCGGCGCGCATGATCTGCAATATGCCGTTGCCATTGATGGTAAGCTGCTGCGCCGCCCCAACCCGCAGCGAATGGCCGGACACGCCTGTCCTGGCATCTTCGGCCGCGGCGCTGCGGCGGGCCAGTTTTTTCAGTACCCGCGACACGACCACTGGATCGAGATAACGCTGGAGCACGCGGTCATCATAGACTGGCCGGAACAGTGGACCGCGTTCTATGCCGGTTTGCTTGAGCCAACGACGAAGGCATTCGCTCGTCTTGGTCGAAAGGGGCGCCGTACGCCCCTGCCCGGTTTGATCGTTCTTGGCGCGTCGAACGAGGATCGAAAAATTGCCGCGAACATTCGTCGTCAGATCGTCGGCCCTGAGACGCACGAGTTCGCTGCGGCGGCAAAGCGTATCAAAGCCCACCCTGAGCAGAGCCTCGTCGCGAAGACCGATGAGATCGTCAGTGCATGCGGCAATGAGGGTGTCGAGAAGATCGGTTTTGACGCCAAGAGCCTGACGCGGACGTTCAGGCTTTTTGCGTTGGGCCCGTCGCATCGCCAGGTAAACGTCATCGTCCCTGGTCGGATCCTCATGTCGCAACAGCCGATGAATCCGCGAAATGCCGCAGAGCCGGCGTTTGAGGGTGGAGGGGCGCAGACGCCCAGCCTCCTCATCGACATAGAGAACGACCGTATCGGGCGATGCAGGAAGAAAACTCAGTCCACGCCCCTCGCACCAGAGCGCGAACTGATTCACATCCGAAGTGTAGCCGCGCAGGGTCTCGTCCGCATAGGCGCCCTCGAGCTTTTCAAGACCCTGCCTCCAGTCGGTCGTGATGCGGCACCAGACACGAGCGCTCTCGCGCGCGAGGGCTTTTGACGGTGTTGGCGTGCGCGAACTGCTTTGGCGAGAGCCAAGCTGATCAGGTGCGCAGGACGACGCGCAAACCTGATGACCAAGCGGACGATACGCCCTCGCTCAACTCCATTGGTACCCACCGATTGCTCGGGAGAATGACTTTCCGCAGAGCGCTGGCTCGGAAAGGCGATCAATGTTCTCGACGACGATGGCCATTTCCCCCGCGGTGCCCGATCGTTGAGGTCGGCACCGGGCGGACCTTTGCTTTCGATATCGCGGCCGCAGGAGATCACAGTGAAAGGCGTCAGCACACCCGGTGCGCGGCTCAAATGCCCTGCATCAACGAGCGCCATGATGGCGGTGACTGGTGCCGGATGACCAGGCAGCGCCGCTACGAGATCACCGATCGTTACACAGCCGGTTTCGATCACGACGCCCATCAGGATCGCCTGTACGTCGTAGTCGACCGCCCAGTGCTGAGCGACGCCATCGGCATTGATGCCAGGGTGTTCAGAATTAAGTTTATGAAAGAGCGTTGAACAAGGCTTGCCTGCACAACTGCAAGCGTCGAGAAAGGGATCAACCACTTGGGCCTCCGAGAAGGATTGAGTGGCGAGGCTGCCGAGACCGCGCCAACGGTTTCGGCAGCCGCTCTTAGTCAAAGAGCGCCACGAAAGACCAAATTGGCCTTCTGTTCCCGGAAATGTTTATTCCTGTTTTGTTCTACAAGGGTCGGGACGGGACGGACCGATTTCATCGTTAAAATCGGTTAGGCAGCCTCGGAAACGCGCTATAATTTTAATCGAATTGCTGCGCGGATCCGGTCATAGCCGCAGGTGCGAGGGCGCTGGGATCGGCCGCGGGGCCAGGCAAAAGTCCGATAACGCCATTTGCTCGAACCGCGATCATCAAGGCCGGGCATCTGAAGAAGCGCCACCTGCGCGAAAAAGATCGGCTCGAGCCCTCAATGCATTTTGGATCAGAAGGCAATGAGTTGAGAAAACCTCATTCATAGTGATCGGGGCGCTTATAACGATCTCAGTAGAACGACACGCCGTAGCGGACTGTTTCAGAAAAATGTCCGGCAAGGGTTGCCGCGCCTGTGCGGAATTCTCTCCCCGAGCCAAGTCTGACTTGGCAAGTCTGCGGTCCTTGTCGCATAGACAGGTCTTTATCAGGCGAACCCAGCGAGACCACATCGCTGCGCGGAAATAAGAAGGGGCTGAGATGAAGATCGCTGCTGTCACCGGCTTTTATGACGTTGGACGCGCTCACTATGATGGCCGGACGCCGGAACGCTATATCGACTGGCTCAATCTGACGCTTCAGACCCCCCTGCCCTTTTTCGTGTTCCTTGATCCCGATTTCGACGCCTCCGACATTGTGTTGAAGCCCGGCGACCGCATCGTACGTGTTGCACGGTCCGACCTCACCATGTTCAAGCACGCCGATCGCATCCAAGACATCGTTGCCAATAGCCCGACCGTTAATCGGCGCGATGTCTCTTTCAATATCCCTGAATATGGGATGATCGTGATGTCCAAGCTCGAAATGGTCAAACGCGCGGCTGAAATATCGGACGCTGATTTTCTGGTCTGGATCGACGCAGGACTGTCCCGCTTCATCCCTGACCTCGGCGACGGCAAGATCAAGGTCAGGGAAGCTGATCTCAAAGGCGTCAACCTTGGCATAACAACCACGCTCCATCTCGCCCAGCGGATGCGCATCGGCAAATTTCCGCGCAAGATGGTTGGACGAACGCTGGCGATGATGAGCGCGGGTGACTTCATTGTCAGGCGCGAATTCGCGCACGAGCTCTCGGACCGCATGGATTTTCTCGTCGAGACCGAATGGCTTCCGGCGGGACTTTGGGACAACGAGCAGGTGGCGATCGGATCCTTGCTGTTCCGCGGCGGGCTGCCCGGCACCCGCATCATCCGGACCCATGTCGGCGGCGGCGCCAATACCGTGAGTTGGTTGTTCGGGGCCGAACCTTATGGCCGCAAACCGCCTTTATACGTGCGCTGGAGAATTCTCCTCGACGAATTCCGGACAAGGTTTGCCGACCGCAAGGGCTGCTATCTTCCTGGAGATTTCCCGGAGCAGGCGTTCCAGACCTGGAGAAACGTTCGCCGAAGCATTTAGAGCTTCACCCTCGTCGTCCGAGCCTGGCTTGTCTGTCTCCTCGACCGCGCGAAGCCATTTCTTTGTCGCCCCGCGCCAATGAGCTCAGCATAGCTCAGTGATCACCGAGCGATGATAGTCCGAGGCCGTGCCTAGTCTAATCTTTTCTGAAAGGGATGACGCGTTTTCGAACACCATAGAATTGCTGCGCCCATAAGTTACGACCCGCCATGACAATGTCCCGCCTGACGAAATCCCGAATGTTATGTCCAGTTCGACGCCAGAAATTTTGGCTGTCGAGCAATGAACGTTCGCGGCGGAAAGTCTCAAGGTCGCTCCCGGCACGATCGCTATCTGACAGTTCCGTTCGGTCTTCTTGCAATATCAGCGCAGGGTCCAGCTGACGCACGACAAGACTTTTCGATATGGACTGCCGGGGGTTAAACATCGCTTCATCGGCTGGATTACGCAGAATATCTTCGCTGGCCGAAATGCGCTGGGCTCCATTGCGTGAAATGATATAGCCGGCTGAACCTGCTACCGAAGCGTGAAGTTTGAAAACTGCGAAACCCGGGAAGACATGCTCGGGCTGCGGGGCAAGGCGTAGCCGCACGTTATCTGCTTCGATCCGGAGAAGGTCGACGCCAAGATGATGACGTTCAAAATCATCTAAAAGCTTTCCCAGCGAAGCGGAAAGGATAACATCGTCTTCGAAGATGGCCGCGAACCTGCTGCCTGTCGCCAAAAACTGCCTCATCGCCGCCTGATGACTGAGACTGCAGGCAAGCTCACCTTCAGTCAGCCAGCGATAAGCTTTGAAATTGCCAAATCGAGCCTTCTGCTCTTCGGTTATGGCAGCGGGCGTCAACGCTTCTACCCTTTCTGCGACAAGACCCAGGCGATTGAAGCGCGCTTCCATGCGCTTCCGACGATCAGTCCTTGCCGCCAGGTTGATGTAGTAGATTTGCATCTTGCGTCGACACGTCCCGAATTTTGATGCCGTTGCCTCTACCGCTGCGAAGGACGCGGTGGGTAATCAGTCTTTTAGCGGCGAACGAGAACGACCACCATATCCAGTGTCAAGCTCGTCTTGAGTACCCTTTGCCTGAGTTCAACGGAAAGAGTTCGCGCTCAGAAGCCGAAGTTCTGCGCAGTTTCGGGATCGCCATTCCATTTTTGGGCCGTTGAAAATACTCAGCAATCTTGGCCTGTTCGTCCTAGCTTTTCAGTACTCCAAAAAGTGGGACACTTCTGTTCTGATTGGGTTCACCAGGGCGCTAGAGTCGGAGCCGGTAGACCGTCGCCGTCAGACCTGCCCTTCCCAAGCCATACCGGGCGAAAGCCATCCCAGCCGCAATAGCTCAGGCGGCCATCGGCACGCAGCGTGCCAAAGGCCGAGTTGGGCGCACCACACTCCTCACAGAAGTAGATTGGAAATTTATGGGTAGCGTCAGCAGTCAGTGAGATAGCGCCGCTCTCGGATTGGAACTCGGTCGGTATCGACTCGTCTCTTGCGGAGCTGACTGCTGACGCTATGTTCGACGGGAGGAACGGTCCAGGAGCGCGCATGCCCTGATACGAGATCACTGTTACTCCAGCCCAGAAAAAGGACCACGTATAGGCCGGCCGAGCGATATTCGTTTCGAAGATGAAAGCTTCAGACGGGCAAGTGCCGCCTCCGGAATGAGCGAGCGTCTTCCATGGCGCCGCACCTTTGAGCGAGAGCACGAGGACAATTCTGCCTTCGATGGCGTACGCTAGAGGCCTCCTATCAATATTGGAAAGACGATGTTCACCAGCCTTTGCGGCTGGCCTTGCATCGAGCGATGCGCCCAGCCTTTATCTGTTGAGGAAGAAGCACATGCGCGATCTAATGTCGGTTGCTGCTAGGGCCTTGATCGGCTTTACTGGCGTCTGGGCTTTCTCGATGCCCGACAGAACTCCTCGATGCTTCCTGCGGCCATTGCGGGTGTCGGTCAGAACTGCAATATTAAGGGCAATGTCAGCATCGAAAGCGGCGAGCGCATCTATCATGTGCCCGGCCAAAAATATTACTCCGCTACGAAGATCGACGCCCGGTCTGGGAAACGCAGGTTCTGCCTAGAGACAGAAGCTCGGCAAGCTGGTTGCGGAAAGTCTGGCGTCTAAGAAAACCCCAGGAGAACAGATGTCGCCCGTTTTCAAGATCGCACTCGCCACGGTCGCGCTTGGCGTCTTTGGCTTTGTCGTCGATAGCGCCACCGATGGCGGCCATTGGATCATCTGGGCAGCCGCCGGCGCAGTTTATGGCATCGTCTGCCATCCTTGGTTTGCCGCTCTGAAGAAAAGCTAGGCGCTAATTACCCGCGACGGCATCTCGGCCTACATCTTTTCCATATTACCAAGAACTCACTTTACGAAGCCGTCTCAGCATTGTTCAAAAGGCATCGTTCAGGGCCATCCCATGCCGTAGTCAGTGACCCTGAACGACAACGGTAGAGGGAGGCTTCGTTTTTCGCCAAATGAAGCCTTCCTTGCCGATGGGCCGAAGAAGTTTCCCGTTGTTGGACAAAGAAAAACCCCGCTGGAGCGGGGCTGAATGGTCACCAATGCTAACGCGCCGATGTACTACTGGTGCCGAACTATCACGATCGGATCAGTCCTTGTCATAGGTGCGAGGGTCTTCTGAAGGCTTAGGCGCCTGTGCGCCTGATTGCCCACCGCCTGCAACCTTATCTAGCGCTGCGTCAGGAAGCTCGTCAGTTTTGCCGGCCGTGTTGTTTTTCGAAACGTTTTTGGTCATCGAATTCTCTTAGTTACTTGGTCCGTACGGCCTGTTCCTGATCCATGCCGACCGGAGGGTTACAGGCTGGCGATCCGCCGCCAGCAACCTTATCGAGTACACTGTCGGGAAGTTCCACGGATGGTTTGGTGAAGGCTGGAGAAGAAGGCTTGCTGTGCTTGGTCATACGAGGCTCCTCGAACTGAATCTTCATTAGCAGGCAAACGAACAAGGCGCTTGGGCGAAAAGGCTCAAAGCATCCCAATCCTACGCCTCGGTGTCTCACTCCCAGATGACGTCAAGACGTACAGATATGGCGCCTAGCCCAACTGATCGCTTTTGGCTTCGCCATTCTGCTGGATTGCGTCTTCACCGCCCTGACAATGATCGTAGGCGCCCTGCTCTAGCTAGATTAGCAAGCAACTACATCGCCCGTTGCACATTGATCGTCGCTACTGACGCGTAGCAATCCCCTTGACGACTAGGCCCCTGCGACCCTCCCTGGCGCAGGGGCTTTTTTATTCCCTTGATGTTGGGCCCGCCTGTTTACCAACAAGGCTAAATGAACTCGCCGATTGCGCAGCCTGAGATAGAACTGAAATCGCGGCGGCCGTCGCTGGCGGGTCATGGGGTAACGCGTCGCAGCATTCGCTCCATGGCCCGCTACGGCGTGCATTTCGGCTGCGGTTTTTTTGCAAATTTCCCAAAAACCGACTTTAGACGTCCGTCTTAGCACTTTGCAAAAGACATCGCTCGGGGCCATCCCATGCCGTAGTCAGTGACCCTGGACAACAACGGCGGGTAACGGTTTTGCTCGTACGAAGTCTTCCGTTCGTATTGGTAGCGAGGCTTTCCATCTCCGGCATTTTTAAAACGCAGACGGTCCAAACTCGCCCACCTGTTGGATCTTAACGGCTCGTTAGTGCGTTCGTGTCGCAACAAGGAGGCGATCCGATGAGCGAACTTTATCTACTTGGTGCGCTGGCTGCTGCAGCCTTGATCGCCTGGGCCTTCTTTTCCCCAGCCGACTTAACGACCGACGATTAAGTCTTCGAAGCGCCACATGCAGGTTTCCGTATTCTATTCAGCTGGCACACGCGCGGTCTTAATTATGCCTGCGAGCAAGACACTTGAATTGCCAGAGAGTGTTAGTGGCATGGCTTGGGCGCCAATGCAGGACACGAGCCTAGCAGATCCTCTCTTGCGCCACGCTGCACCTGTCATCGAGGCCGAAATCAGCGCATATGGCTTCTCAGTCCTACCGCTTGTCGAGCAGACCGAAGAAGGTCGGAGGCATCAACCTTTTTGGAGACGCTGGAGGCAGCCAGGGCTGTAGGCCGGCAGTTCAATCTCCCGAGCATCTGGTCCGAAATTTTTGAGCGCGAGCCCAATGCCATGCGGGACGAAAGCTGCCGCCAAAGCGGTCGCATTGATGATCAATTAGGAAAGAGTGGAGAACCGTGCCCCTTCAATCGGGGCTGGCCTTCGGTTGACACCTTCGGAAAGGCACAGGCGTTTGGAGCGGTCGGGCGGAAGTAGGCACCAACCAAAGGGCTTTGTTGTCGGTCTCGCCGAAATCTGACCACGCCCCTCTGAGACTGCCTCCTCGGTGGAACCACGACCGGACAGTCGACGACCCGAAGAAGTCACTGCCGCCCAAAAGACCGGCAGCGACCGATAGTGAAAAGATCAGGCGGCTACCCCGGCTTCGGCCGCCAACTGCCCGAGCTTGACCTGAACAAGCAGGCTCAGTTCGTCATAGACATTCCATTCGTCGACGATCTTGCCGTTCTTCCAGTGGTAGTGGCTCATGCCCATGACTTGGACGCGCTTGCCGGTCGGATCCCCCAGCGTGCCGAGGATGCCGTAGCCGAGGTGGTGGCCTTCCATCAGCCAGCGCACCGCAACCTTGGTGCCGCCCTCTTCGCAGGGGTTCGAGGCCACATGCTGGACTTCGAACGACGCGTCCGGCAGCGAGCCGATTAGTCCCAGATGCTGATGAATGATGGCCGCCTGACCATAAAGCTCCTTCATCAGCGGCCCGTGATATTGAGCATTGGGCGCATAGTCGCGCGCGATGCGGCCGAACATGCGCTTGGTGAAAACCTCATGCAGCATTTCGATCGTCTGCGCTTCGATGTCGTTATGCGCGAGCGAGGTATCGGCCTTTTCGGTTGGCGGGGTCTGGCCGAGAAAGCGGCGGTTCTCGCCGATGTCGAGCGAGATCAGGCCAGCATCGAACTTGGCCTTGGCCGTCTTCATCGCAAAATGGTGCGGATCGAGCCCAAGCTGCTGAATGATGGCCATGGTGTCCGCCACGACCCATTCGCGATAGATCTTATTCTGGTGGATCATGCAGTCGGCAATGGTGCGGCTGACGAAGGGCCTGCCGGTAGGCTGGCCAAGATGACCATATTGGGTATGGCGGCCTGAGCCCGTGACGAGATGGCTCGTATAAAAGCCTTCCTTGTCATCGCCGTTCCAGATCACCTGCGTGCCCATGCCGCGGCGCTCGGGGAAGGACACGAGACGCTGGATGGTGTCGCGCACCACGTCTTCACGATTGTAGATCGTGCCCATCGTGCCATAGAGCACGCAGTTATGGGTGTAGTGAGTGTAGATCAGCCCGATATCGCGCTCGTCCCAGATTTTGTGGGTGCAGCGAATGATGTAGTCGACGATATCGGTGTAAATATCGTCGAACCCTTCGAGCGATTGCGAGCGCGGCCGATCGGTCGGCGCCAGATCAGAATAATCGCGGCGTTCCACCTGCAGCACGTTTTCAACGGCGACGGGCGAAGTGGCCTTGGTCTGGGGTTTGCTCGTTGCGTCGCTCATTTCCGCTCCTTGGGTCTGTGACGGCTCATTCGAGAGTGTTTCATTTGTCCAAGCCAGCCAGTCGCGCACATGACGCGCCACAGCGGCAGGATTTTCAAGCGGGCTGAAGTGCCCTGCCTTCGGAATGGTAAAATAGCGGGCCACGGCAATGCCGCGCGCCAATTCTTCATGCGCCTCGAGCGGGCACACCTGTTCATCTGCCCCCGCCAGCACCAAGGTCGGCACGGCAATCGCGCCAAGCCGCGGCCGGCCATCGGCGCGCGCAATGGCGATCTCCGATTGCTCGGCCAAGACATCCGCGCCGGCATCCTCGGCCATGGCAATAAGCAGCTGTCTGAGCTTAGTATTGTCAGCGTGAACCGGCGACACGAGCTTCGTCCAGCTGTTAGAAATGTACGAGGCCATTCCATTCTGCCGCGCCTTGTCGACGGCGTCGCGCCGCACGGCCCAGTTTGTGTCTGGGTCGGGCCGCGCCGTCGTATCGATGAGCGCGAGCCGCTCGACCCGCTCTGGCGCCTGCGCCATCATCTCCAGCGCCACGATCCCACCCAGCGACACGCCAAGCAGCGAGAAGCGCTCAGGCAGGTCTTTAAGGAATTTTGCAGCCATCGCCTCGGCAGATTGTGCGCCGGTCAGCGGCGCGATTTGAACATAGGGATGATCGAGTTCAGCTAAGAGTGGCGCGAACAACCGCGCATCGCAAACCGTACCCGGGAGCAGCACCAATGGGGGCCGCTCGGCGTCCTCCTCTCGATGCTCCAGCTTGGGATTGGCGTGCGTGTTCATCTTGACCGATCAGAGGCGAGCTCCAACCAAAGATGGATGCTCATTTCGCAAAAAACTCTGGCAAATTTTGAATACGTATGCAAGATCAATCTCACCTCATGGACGGCTTTCAACGTTACTGGAATGCTAACGGATCGCCGCCCCTCGCTGTCGTTTCGGAGACCTGATGCTATGAGCAATTCCCCCTTCCCCGGCGTCACCTACGTCAAGGCGCCAGAGCGGTCCTCGATCGGCGACAATGCTCCCGTCGAGACCCTCGTCTCCGAAATTATCGCCAATGTCCGCGCCAACGGCGATAAGGCGGTCCGCGAATATTCGGCCAAGTTCGACAAGTCCGACATCGACGCTTTCGAAGTCACCACGGTCGAACGCGAAGCCGCGCTCGCAGAACTTGATCCGCAAACCCGCAAAGATACCGAGTTTGCCATTGAAAACGTTCGCAAATTTGCCCAGGCGCAACTCGCGACCATCCTGCCCCTCGAGGTCGAAACCCTGCGCGGCGTCCATATGGGCCACCGCGTCATCCCTATTCAGCGCGTCGGCTGCTACGTCCCCGGCGGCCGATATCCGCTCCTCTCCGCCCCGATCATGACCATCGTCCCGGCCAAAGTCGCCGGCGTCGACGAAGTCATCGCCTGCCTGCCGCCCAATGCCCATAAGGCGATGATCGCCGGCTGCCATCTCTCTGGTGCGGATAGGATTTTCCGCATTGGCGGCGCACAGGCAATAGCCGCCATGGCCTATGGCACCAAGACCGTTCCGGCCGTCAACAAGATCGTCGGCCCCGGCAATGCCTTCGTCAACGAAGCCAAGCGCCAAGTTTTTGGCCCGGTCGGAATCGATCAACTCGCTGGCCCGTCTGAGATTTTTGTCGTCGCTGACTCTTCTGGCGATGCCGAAATGATCGCGACCGACCTCCTCGCCCAAGCCGAGCACGACATCCGCACCCGCGTCGGCCTCATCACCACCGATAAGGCGCTCGCCGAAGCGACGCTCAAGGAGGTCGAAGCCCAGCTTGAGACCCTCTCGACGGCCAACACCGCCCGCGAAGCCTGGATCAACTATGGCGAGATCACCATATGCGAGGACGAAGCCGCGATGATCGCCTATTCCGATCTGATCGCTGCCGAACATCTTCAGGTCCACACCGTGGACGCCAAGGGTTTTGCCAAAAAGCTGAGGAATTACGGTAGCTTGTTCATCGGCGAACTTGCCAGCGTCGTTTATTCCGACAAGTGCTCGGGCACCAATCATACCCTGCCCACTATGGGCGCCGGCGCCTATACCGGCGGGCTCTGGGTCGGCGCCTATGTAAAAATCGCCACTCACCAGTGGCTCGACGAAGAAGGGGTGAAGCAGGTCGCACCGCCCGCCGCCCGCCAATCCGCGAGCGAAGGCCTCGAAGGCCACCGCCGCGCCGCCCAGCTTCGTTTGGATCGCATGCAGGCCAAGTAAGCAAAAGGCCCGCGCAAAGCGGGCCTTTTCATCTCTCCATCGTCCCTTCATCCGGCGCTTTGCGCCGCCTTCCTCCCGAGGGGGGAGAAGAAGAGATCGGCACACACCGGTTGTTCCTGGCCCCCCGGGCAGAGGTGACCCGACGAAGCCGGGTCGGTGAGGGGGGCTCACCCCAGTCAAGAGTCTATCGATGAGAGGCAGAGGTTTAGCAGCAAGCTACCGAACTAGGTGATCTTGTCAGCCTCAAGCCAAGCCGCACGCAGCTTCTCAACCGTAAAGCCGGGCGCCCGCGCTGCCGAAAGGATCGGCACTTCCTTACGCATGACGACGTCGATCGCCCAAGGCATCAGCTCGATATGCTCTGCCGGGATAACGACAGCTCCGTGACGATCGGCATGGATCAGATCGTTGGGTCGCACGCTCATGCCAAAGACGGTGACGGAACAATCAAGCTCTGTCACATGCACAAAAGCATGGCTCGGGCCCACGGCGCCGGCGATGACCTGATAGCCTTCATCGAGCATGCCAAGGTCGCGCAGGACGCCATTGGTCACCGTGGCAGCGACACCAAGCCCCTTGTGCTGGGCCACCTGCATCTCGCCCCAGAAGCCGCCGATGACATGGGGCCAATCGGTATCCTCGATGACAGCCACGATCGGCCCTTCGCCTCCCGAAACATATTCATAATACTGCATGCGCAGCGCCCGCACTTCAGTGGCGGGCTTCTGTGCCGGCGAAGAAGCCCGGATCTTTGCCGTACGCGCAAAGCCCACCACTGCCGGCAGGGACGGATCGGCGCAAACCACCGGCGTCTTGGTAAACCCCTCGGCAGTGCGGCCGCCCATCACGTGCTCGAGTGCGTTGCACACGGTCGGCGTATCGGCCTTGCGCAGGGCGGCCAGCGCCTCAGGTGAAATCTTTGCCATATCCAATCTCCCTCAACAGCCGTCACCACCCGGCTTGTCCGGGTGGTCCATGCCGCGACAGGCAATGGATTGCCCGGACAAGCCGGACAATGACGGCAACAATGAACTACGCCGCCTTGCTGGCGATCTCCGCGCCCTCGCTCAGCGCCTTCAACTTCGCCCAGACGATATCCGGGTCAACCGCGCCAAACCCGGCGAAGGTCGAGAACCCGCAATCGGTCCCCGCAATCACTCGTTCGGCCCCAACGATATCGACAAAATTCTTGAGCCGCTGCGCAATCAATTCCGGATGCTCAACGAAATTCGATGTCGAGTCGATCACGCCCGGGATCAGCACATAATCATCCGGCAGATCGACATTCTTCCAGTCCACCCATTCATGCGCATGACGTGGATTGGCGCCTTCGAACAACAGCGCCCGCGGCTTGGCCTTCAGCAAACTCGGCAGGATTTTCTTCAGCGCGATGTCGCAGATATGCGGGCCTTCGTAATTCCCCCAGCACACATGCATCCGCACCTTATCCCCCGGCACATTGCGCAGGGCATGGTTCATCACCTCGATATGCTTTTCCGCCGCTGTGACGAAGCCAGCATCGTCGAGATCCTTGTACATCATGTGACGCCCGAGCCCGAGATCGGGCGCATCGAGCTGCAGGATGAACCCGGCCTCGACAATGCCCTCATATTCGACGCGCATGCCCTCGGCGACGGCTTCGAGATAGTCGTCCTGTGTCTTGTAGAATTCATTGGGCTGGAACAGCGCAATGACGCCCGGCGTCGCCGAATTCATGAACCCCTTGGCATAGCCATTGGCTGAAAGCGCGGCCTGAAACGCATCGACATCATCCTTGAGCGGCTCAAGGCTCTTCACCGTGATTTCGCTGACGCATTTCGGTCGGCGGTAGGTCGGCGTGCCACCAGAGGAGGCCTGGCGTTTCAGAAAATTTGGGAACAGCTCAAGGTCGGCAGGCGGCCGACGTGAGCTGTCGCCGTCAAAGCCAGTCAGCCGATCTTTGATATAGGTGGCGTAAGAAATCTTGCTCATCTCGCCGTCAGACGGCAGGTCGATGCCCGCCGCCTTCTGCTGCGCGACGATGTCCTTCACCGCCGCCGAAATGATCTCGTTGAAGCCGGCTTCCTCGATCGGGACGCCGGCCTCCTTGGCGAACACAAGATCGGTCACCTGTTTGCTGCGCGGCAGCGAGCCGACATGCGTGGTGAGGATCTTATGTGCCATGCGTTTACTCCGCGGCTTGAGCGGTTGCGAACTCTGGGGCGGCCGGAGAGGCGGCGCCGCGGATAACGAAGGTGATCGCATCGGCCGAGGCCGGATTGCGGAAGCCGTGCGCAAGGCCAACCGGCACGGTCAACGTATCGCCAGCACCGAGGATCAGCGAGCCGCCGTCCCAGGTGAACTCCAGCGTGCCGGACTGCACGAACAGTACTTCCTGCTCCAGACGCGCATGCGACGGCACGATCGCGCCGGTTTCAAGTTTCAGGCGGCGCACGGTAAAATCGTGCTTCCAATGGCCGACGATCGGGCCGGCCTTGATGCCGTCCTGCCCGTCTACGTCGCCGATTACAGGCGCTTCTTCAACGCCTTCGCCGGCCAGAGGCGAATTGGGATCGCCCTTGATGTCGGCAGCCTTGATGGCATATTTCGACAGTTCGGACATCGGCGGGGTCGCCAGTTCCTTCATCTTGGCTTCGTCCGGCGGCAATTCAAGCTCAGCGCCTTCCGGCACCTTCTCGCCCAGGGTCGTATCGACGAGCTTACCGCCCTTGAGCAGTTTGAGCCCGAAATCCTCGGCCATCTTGAAGACGCTCGGCGCCCAGACAACCTTGCCCGGATCATCATGGCCGAGAACCACCGCGAGGAAGCCGGTGCCTTCATCGCGCTTTTCAAAACCGCGGAACATATGGGTCGGCACCGTCGCCACATCACCCGGCTCGACGTCGAGATAGCCTTCATCCTTGTTCGCGCCAAAAACGAAGCGCCACTTGCCGGTATGCACGAGGAATGTCTCGGCGGTCAGGTGCGAATGCTGCGAATTCACGCAGCCAAAGGGCTGCCGGGCAGCACCGAAGTTGAAGCCGTGGGCTTCCGGGATATGCACGACCTGCGCCGGATTCTCACTCACGCCCGGCCCGATGATGGTAAAGTTCTCTTTGCGGTCCGATCCCGGCGTACGCGCGTCAATAAAGGCATTGCGCAGGCCTTTCAGATCCGCATAGCGCACCAGGCGCTTTTCCATCTCGGCCTGGGTCCAAGTCTTGTTCTCAGTCATGGCGATATCCCCTTTTCGCTGGCAGGATAACAGTTTTGCATTCGTATGCAATATGGCACGCAATGGAGGCGGAAGCGTGTCGTGGAAGACATCGGCTCAGCCTTTTGCGGGTTTGAAAATGCGCCGTCCGTCGACATCAACGACACCGGCTTTGGGCAGGCGGGCTGACGTGCGGACGACCAGTTCGCCATTGAGAATGCGGTGTTCAGCCTCGATCTCACCGCTCGAAATCTGATCCATCAGGATGCTGACCGTCGCTTCGACCATGCGTTTGAGCGGCTGGCTCATGGAGGTTATGCCATAAGAGGTCCAGCGTGCGGCGCCGACATCGTCATAGCCGACGATTGAGATATCCTCTGGCACCGACAGACCCAATTCATGCCGGGCCACGTCCATCACGGCCACAGCCATATGGTCGTTGGCGACAAAGAGTGCATCGGGCCGATCGGGCTTCGAAAGCATCTTTCGCGCTGCAGCTTCCGCTTCGGCGCGATCATAATTCGCCACCTCGACCATGATCTCGGTATGCCCAGCGTCCGCGAGAGCTTCTTTGTAGCCGGCAAAGCGATCGCGATTGGTCGACGAGCTTTCAAGCCCGGAAATATAGCCGAATTTCTTATGCCCCCCAGCAACAAGAAATTCCGCCACGCGCCGCCCACCTTCGCGATTGCGCGTCGTCACGCTCGACACCGCATCACGCTCGGTCGTGCGGTTGAACAGCACCACCGGAATACCAGCCGCCGCGCATTCTTCCGACAGATCAGACGATAGCGAGGTCGAGGCGAGCACAATGCCATCGACGCGATACTGCATGAGTTGATCGAAAATCGGGTCGCTATCGCGATCCATGAAGCCGGTGAACAACAGCAGGCGGTAATTCTCTTTGGCCAGCAGCCGTCCCAGCTCTTCGAGCACATCGGGATAAAAGAGGTTCTCGAGATAGGCCATCACCACGGCGATGATGCGCGAGCGATTGGTGATCAGCGAACGAGCAATGGCATTGGGCCGATAGCCAAGTTCCTTGGCGGCAGTCATCACCTTGGCGCGGGTTTTGGGCGAGATGGACGCGCCGGGCGTAAAAGTGCGGGACACGGCGGATTGCGACACGCCTGCGCGGCGCGCCACTTCCGAAGAGGTCACCCCCGGCTTTTTTACTCCGCTGTCCATCCACCATCCACCAAGAGCGCGGTGCCGGTGATCAGCCCCGCCGCCTCCGAGGCCAGAAAGACGATCGGCCCCATGATATCCTCCACCCGACCCAATCTTCCGAGCTTGATCTTGGACAGAACCCAGGAGCGGAAATCGGGATCGCTCAGATTCTTGGCCGTCAGTTCGGTTTCGATAAATGTCGGGCACACTGTGTTGACACGAATATTGCTGGCACCGAGCTCAATAGCCATGGCCTTTGTCAGGCCTTCAACAGCATGTTTACTGGCAGAATAGACAGCGCGATTGGGTCCACCGACATGGCCCATCTGCGAAGAGACATTGATGATCGAGCCGCCCTGCCCGCTTGCCTGCAATTTTCCGACAACAGCCTGAGTGACGAAAATCGTTGCGGCAAGATTAAGTTGCATCACCGCCTGGTAGTCTGGCTCGGTGATCCCGCCAATTGACGAGTGCCGCGCCGTGCCTGCCGAATTGACGAGGACATGGTAGGGCTCGCTTTCCTCCACAAATGCACGGACGGCGTCGAAATCAGTGATGTCGATGGCGACACCCTCGGCCGCAAGACCCGCCTCGGCCATCGCGTTGACGACGCGCTCGACATCTTCCGCCGTGCGCGCAGCCACAGTCACTTCGGCGCCGGCTTCAGCAAGCGCCACGGACGCCCCAAGCCCGATGCCGCGCGTTCCCCCGGTCACGAGGGCCCGCTTTCCATCGAGGCGAAATGTCGGCGTTTGGGGCAGGCTCATGGTTTACTCGGCAGCTTTGAGAGGTGCAGCGGCCGTACCATAAGGCACATTGCGTCCGCCATAGCGCCGAACGCGAATATTGGCCTGCTCGGCATGGCCGACAAAGCCTTCGAGCATCGACAGGCGCGACCCATAAGCGCCGATTGTCGCCGAGGCCTCGTCGGTCGTCACCGTCTGCCACGTGCAGGTCTTCATGAATTTGCCCACCCAGAGGCCACCGGTATAGCGCGATGCCTTCATCGTGGGGAGGGTGTGATTGGTGCCGATGACCTTATCGCCATAGGCCACATTGGTGCGCGGTCCGAGGAATAGCGCACCGTAGTTCGAAAGCTTATCGCGGAACCACATGTCCCGGTCGGTCATGACCTGCACGTGCTCCGAAGCAATGCGATCGGCCTCGGCCAGCATCTCTTCGTAGCTGTCGCAGACGATGACTTCGCCGAAGTCGGCCCAGGATTTTTTTGCGATATCAGCCGTCGGCAGAATGGTCAGCAAACGCTCGATCTCCGCCATAGTGTCGCGGGCCAGCTTCTCCGAATTGGTGAGGAGGATCGCCGGGCTCGTCGGACCATGCTCCGCCTGACCGAGAAGATCAGTGGCACAGAGTTCGCCATCGACGGTTTCGTCAGCAATCACCAGCGTTTCTGTCGGGCCGGCGAAGAGGTCGATACCAACACGACCATAAAGCTGCCGCTTGGCTTCGGCGACGAAGGCATTGCCGGGGCCAACCAGCATGTCCACGGGCGAAATGCTTTCGGTGCCGATGGCCATGGCGCCAATCGCCTGGATACCACCAAGCACATAGATCTCGTCCGCACCGGCCATGGCCTGCGCAGCGACGATCGCTGGCGCCGGTTTGCCATTGAATGGCGGCGCACAGGTGATGACACGCGGGCAGCCGGCAACCTTGGCCGTCAGAACCGACATGTGTGCGGAAGCCAGCAGCGGATATTTCCCGCCCGGCACATAGCAACCGACGGCTGAAATCGGCACGTGCTTATGGCCCAGCGTCACGCCCGGCATGGTCTCGACTTCGAGGTCGAGCATCGTGTCCTTCTGCTTCTGCGCGAAATTGCGAACCTGCTTTTGAGCGAACTCGATGTCGTGCAGATCCTGATCGGTCAACTGCGCTTTGCAGTCGTCGATCTCTTTCTGGCTCAGCCGAAAGTCCGGACGATCCCACCTGTCGAACTTTTGCGACAGTTCGCGCACAGCTGCGTCGCCGCGCTTTTCGATGTCGCCCAAAATGCCTTCGACCGTCGCGCGAACCTGGCGATCCGCCTCCGCCCGCTCCTCGACACCCTTACCGCGCTTGAGCCAAACCGGCATGGAACGCTCCTCTTATGGTTGGTTGAAGCATACTGAATACGTATGCAATAGTTCAAGTGAATGACGTCAGCCAGTTCAACTTTGGCTGCAGTCAGCTTGGTATTGGTGGTCGCCGCAGGCTGAAATCTGTGGCCTGCTCAAAGGCATGACCGACCTGGATTATCCGAGCTTCGTCGTGATGGCGTCCGATGATCTGCATCCCGATCGGCAAGCCCTCGTGGAAACCAATGGGCATCGCCAAGACCGGATGCCCCGAAACATTGAAGCCAATGGTCCGCATCGGCGTCCAAACCGCTTCCTTTTCAAAAGGCGCCGCTTCCAGCGCTGTCGTCAGAGCGCCAACCGTGATGATGACATCATGTGCATCGAGTGTTCGGTTGACGCCTAACGTAAACTCACGCCCGATCTGCCGAGCCGCTGCCAGTTCGCGATCGTCGATCGCGAAGCCACCAGCAAGGCTGAGGAAAGCGCGACGGCCATAGGCTTCGGGGTGCTCCCGCAACTCTTCGGCATGAAAATCGAAACTTTCCTTATGGAGGATCGCCGCGGCCGCAATTTCGACCGACGGATAGTCCGGCAGATCGATCTCGCTGATCGTAGCGCCCAGTTCACTGAGCTTTGACACGGCAGCATCCATGGCCGCCACCACGGCCGGCATGACCTGCGGATCGTTGGCAAACCAGTTGCGGGCGTAGCCGATTCTCAGTCCGCCAATCGGCTGACCTAGGAGACGCGTCGCAGCCCCGTCGTCATTCTTGCCGGCAATCACATCGAAAGTCAGTGCCGCTTCGGCGACGGTTCGGCTCATCGGCCCGACATGATCCATGCTCGGCGACATGGTAAGGGCACCATCCTTGGGCACCGACCCGAATGTCGGCTTGAAGCCGACCACACCGCAATAAAACGCCGGACCGCGCACCGAGCCGCCCGTATCCGTACCGATCGTTGTGCGGAGGAGCCCCCCTGCAACCGTCACCGCACACCCCGAAGACGAACCACCGGTAATATGCTCAAGGTTCCAGGGGTTCTTCGCGGGCGGAAACAGCCCGCGCTTATCCGGCCCCACCGTGCCCCATTCGTAGGTCGCGAGCTTGCCGATGATCACTGCCCCAGCCCCACGCAGCCGCCGCACCACCTCAGCATCTGCGTCAGCGATGGCTTCACGCCGTCCCGGCGCGTTCGCGGTTGTTGCAAGGCCTGCAACGTCGATCATGTCCTTGATGCCGACTGGAATGCCATGAAGTGGGCCACGATCCTGCCCCTCGGCAAGTTCGGCATCGGCCTTATGCGCGTCCAAACGTGCTTGGTCCCCGGTCACGGCATAAAAAGCCAGATAGGATGAATCCCGTTCTGCGATCCTCTGTAAGGTCGCTTCGATCAGTGCAACCGACGTCAGCCGGCCATCGCGCAGCCGCGCGCCAAGCTCGGCGATATCGAGATCCAACACCGCATCGTCAGGCGCTGCCCGCGTCGGCCCTGCGAGACCATCGCTCATCCAGGCGGCAAGACCAAAAAGGCTTTGAGACTCACCTTCGCTCAAGCGCAGCCCGGCTGCCTTAGCACGATCGCGGAAATAGTCGGCCCGATTGGACCGGTCGTCACTGCACATTTCAGGCGATCCGCGCACCAGTCGGATGATCGAAGAGATGGCAGGCCGTGGCGGGAATGGCAACGCGCGCCATGTCTCCGATTTCGGCGCGATAATCCTTGCTGACCTTGATCGAAACTAGTTCGCCCGCAACGCGCATCGACAGCATGGTCGCTTCACCGAGGAGTTCGACCGTATAGATCGGCGCCTCAATCTGCCCATTGCTTTCTGCCAGCGTCGCATCTTCCGCACGAAAGCCCAGCGTCACCGGCCCCTTGGCCGCCGAGGTTAGCCCCTCGATACGAATACCAGCCGCAGTAAACGCACCGCCCTCGATTGATCCCTTGATCAGGTTCATCGCCGGCGAACCGATAAAGCTCGCAACAAACGTATTGGCCGGACGATCATAGATCTCCATTGGTGTGCCGACCTGCTGCACCAGACCCTTGTTCATTACCACGACGCGATCGGCCAGGGTCATGGCCTCGATCTGGTCATGCGTCACATAGATCGTCGTGCGCTTGAGCGTATGATGCAGGTTCTTGATCTGGGCTCGTGTCGAGACACGAAGCTTCGCGTCGAGGTTCGACAGCGGCTCATCCATCAGGAAGGCATTGGGCTCGCGCACAATCGCCCGCGCCAAGGCCACCCGCTGGCGCTGGCCACCCGAAAGGGCTGCCGGACGACGCTGCAGGAAATCATCGAGCTCCACCATTTTGCTCGCCGCCATGACGCGCTCATGATGCTGATCCTGCGGGATCTTCCGCACTTTCAGCGGAAAGCGGATGTTCTCGTAGACCGTCATGTTAGGATAGAGGCCATAGCTCTGGAACACCATCGAGATGTCCCGATCCTTGGGCTCGAGCTTGTTGACTAGCCGATCTCCGATCCAGATTTCGCCTTCGGTGATCTCTTCGAGTCCGGCGATCATCCGCATGGTCGTCGTCTTGCCGCAGCCCGAAGGCCCGAGCAAAACCAGAAATTCCTGATCGGCAATATCGAGGTTGAAATTGTCGACGCCGACGAAATTGTTCCAGCGCTTCGAGACGTTCTTGAGACGGATCTGGGCCATGATTGTTATCCCTTGACTGCGCCGGCCGTGAGGCCCGAGACGATCTGGCGTTGGAAAAAGAGCACGAGAATAAAGAGCGGCACAGTGGCCGAAACCACGGCTGCCACGGCAAACATGACATTGCCCTGCTCCTGCACCGACCCAAGGAAGCTCGAAATCTTCGGCACCATGGTCTGGTTGTCGGCGCTCAGCAGCATTGAGGTCACCGCAAAGTCATTATAGGCGAGAAGAAAGCTGAAAAGCCCCGTCGTCACCACGCCCGGCCACATCACCGGAATGATCACGCGGCGGAACGCTTCGAAGCGTGAACAGCCATCAACCATCGCGCTTTCATCGAGGTCCTTGGGGATTGAGAGGAAGAACGAGTGCAGCATCCAGAGGGTAAATGGCTGGTTGATGGCGACGAGCACAATGATCGAGGTCGGCAACACGCCCCAGATATTGAGCTGGAAGAAGGGCAGTAGATAGCCTGAAACCAAGGTGATATGCGGCATGGCGCGGAATACCAGCGCCAAGATCAGGATCCAGAAAGCATAGCGCTGGCCCGAACGCGCCAGGGCATAGCCACCGAGGGTGCCGAGGGTAAGCGAAATGATTGTGACCGAGACGGTCACGATGGCCGTATTGCCGACGGCCCGCCAGAATTCGCGGGTCACCCAGGCGCCATAGTAACCCGAGCCGGTAAAGGCGCTGCCGTCGTTCTGGCGCTGGGTATAGACGCCGAAAATCGCGTTCCACCAACTTTCGCGGGAGAAGAAGTCAGGCTCGACCTTGAATGATCCCCAGACCGTCCAGAAGAATGGAAAGGCGGCAAGGACGACCCAGACGACGATGAAGCCGGTGATCAGGATGGTGAGGCCCAGCGGGCGCTTGTGGGATAGCGTGGCTTGGGACATGTCAGACCACCTTATGGTTGAATTCGCGCCAGGTGCGGACCAGTACCGGCGTAAGGAGAATGACGACGCCGATAATGGTCAGAACCGAAGTGGCGCCTGCCGAACCGAAGAGCTGCGCATCACCAGCGAGATCATTAAAGATCATCCAACTCAGTGAAGTCGCATTGGCCTCAGCCGAGAAACCGACGATCGGTTCGAACACGCGGAAATTGTCCATGAGCTGCACCAACGCGACAAAGGTCGCGAGCGGCGCAAGATGCGGAATGACGATATAGCGAATGCGCTCCCAGCGCGAAGCGCCGTCGATCATTGCCGATTCAAGCGTATCGGCCGGCACGGTCTGGAGCCCTGCATAAAAGACCACGAAGCTGAACGGCGCATTGGTCCAGACGCCATAGAACAGCAGCGAGAACCAGGTCAGCGCCGGCGACTGACGCAGCGACAGGGTTGGATCGTTGAAGACGTGGCGCAGCGTTGCGCCGATGATCCCATTTGGCTGGATCATCCAATAAAGGATCAGCGAGCCGATCAGTGGCGTGATGATCATGGGCAGGAGCGAAAAGAAGATTACCGGTCCCTTGGTGACCTTTGGCAGCGTGTTTACGGCCAGTGCAATGGCAAAACCGAGTGCCATCGCCAACGGGGTCACGACAAAGCAGAAGACCAGCGTGAAGCTGAGCGCCTTGTAGAACGGCAGATTGTAGATGCGGGTGACGATATCGCCAAAGCCATTATTGCTGGCAAGGATAGCGCCAATCTCGTTCACCGCCAAATGGCCACGGTTGAGATAGGTCCCAAAACCATTGAACTGGCCCATCGGCTGCGCGGCCTTGAGCTCGGCCGTCGCCGAAGTATCGACGCGCGTTTCCTTGGTACATCCGCCAAACGGCTGGCAGCTTTCCACCTCAACGAGAATGCGCCCATGTTCGACATGGAAACTCTGCACCACGACCGAAACGATCGGCAGCGCGATAAAGAGCGCCATAGCGATCAGGGAGGGCAGAATGAAAGCAAAGAATGTCTTGTGCGGCATGCAATGCCTCCTCGAAGTTTGAGCGGGGAGTACGCACTGAGCGTGCACCAGGAAGGGCGCGATGTCTCAGTCGACACCTTCCCGTTTGTGGGAGGGATCAAGGGTGAGGGTCGATCGCCGCGATATCGTGGCTCACATCCCCCCTCCCCGCCTCCCCCATCAACGTGAAGCTGCGGTTCAGTGCACCGGGGCAGTCACCTGCCCCGGGAAAGAGACGACCTTAGAGGTAGCCGCCTTCCTTGGCAGCGGTGTCATAGGCGGCCTTGACGTCCGCCAGGGCCTGGGTGGCGTCTTCCTTACCGGCCATGTATTCCGCCAATTCCGAAGAGAGCGCAGTGTGCAGCAGACCCATATAGGGCTGCATCGGATAAGCACGAGCACCGGCATTTGCGGTCGCGATCACGCCGACGGCGTTCGGGCCGGGTTCATAGCCAGACACGAGCCAGGTCGCGACGGCTGGGTTGGCAGCAACCATTTCGGGGCTAATGCCATGCACCATGGCCTGGAAGGAGGCGGCAGCGTCTTCATCCGAAATGTTCTTGGCGATGGTGAAACCATCCCACCAGAGCGCAACGGCCGGGACCGTCCCGCCACCGATGGTCGGCGCGCCAGCCATGACGGTGTTTTCGACGACGCCTTCGGCAGCGCCTTCACCCTTGAGCATGTCGCCCGCGAGCGAACCCCACTGCACCATCATGGCAACCTTGCCGGCCTTGTATTCGGCCTGGATGCCGTTGGCGTCAAAGGTCAGGTAGTCCGGATCCATATAGGCGGTCAGCGCCTTCATGGTTTCGAGAACCTTCATGCCGTTTTCGTTGTCGATGGCGAGTTCGGCCGAGCCGGGCGCGAAGAACTCGCCACCGGTGCCGAGATAGGCATTGACGAATTCTGCAGCGAGGTCCCAACCGGGCTTGTCGGAAGCAGCCAGCGGATATTCCATCAGGCCATCGGCTTTGATCTTTTCCGCGGCAGCCAGCATGTCTTCATAAGACTTCGGCTCGGCAATGCCTGCCTTGTCGAGAATATCCTTGCGATAGAAAAGATGCTGAGCATTACCCATGAAGGCGACAGCCATGGTCTTGCCGTCGATCTTGATCAGCTGGTTCGGCTGCAGCGAAGCGCCATACTCAGCCACGAGATCGTCGAGCGGACGAATGAGATCGTCATTCATCAAAGGAACGATGGAATTGTTGGCGACGACCGCAACCGTATATTCCGCTGGATTGATCGAGAGCGCCGGCACCTGGAGGTTCTTGTGCTCGGCCGTGGCGTTAGCAGTGACTGTCACGGTATCGCTGGCGCATTCTTCGGCCGTCGTGTTGACGAGACGCAGCGCCTCAAAGTCATTGCTCAGAATACGAACCGAACCGGCTTCGATCCCGCATTCGGCATAAGCAGCACCTGCTCCAAGGGCCAAAGCAAGCGTCGAAACGGCGAGCATAAAGAAGGGCTTCATTGTGTTCTCCTGGCTCGGCACATTCGTGCCGGTGCGTTATCGCGACGTCCCTGGATGTCGCACTCCCCGCTGGCGTTCCCTGCCAACCACATCCGAACGCACCCCATTTTGCATTCGTATGCAAAATGAAATTTGCACATTTCCGCGGCTTCAGCAAGATCGCAAATTCGGTTACGCCCGCTCAATCGCGGGACGCGGGAAAACGTCACGCAATCCAGAGGTGAATAGTCTGCAGCACGCATTGGGCGAGGAGATAGCCGAAGTCTCTCGACCTGCAGTCATCAGGTTTCGGCTTCGCGCACGAATTGTGCAAAGGAGTGCGGGTGCCTGCCCTCAAATGATGGGGGGCAAAAAACGCGACCGTTAGGTGCCGTTATCGAACATTCGCCGGGTCGAGGGCCCGCCACCGCGGCCACCTGCCAACGTGCATTTAGGTTCGGCAGCATCCTACCGCAATCGAATTCCGACTCCCCCGCCTCCCTCAGAAGTCGGTAAATTTCATCGCGGTTTCCGCCACTCAACAACAAGGGCTTGGTTTCTTGGTTCCGCCGCTCGGTAATGATCTTTCGCTGGAGCAAGGGTGGTGCAAGCTTCACTGACCACGGCGAATGCTGCATAATGCTTAGCAGCTGGCGTCGAAATGACCCTCTCTCATCGATCAAAAAACGTTGCAGCGATGACTGCCTTCGGAGCGTGAAAAGACGCTATTTCACCACCTGGTTATATTCTATAAAACCTTGAAATATAAAAGATGTTATTATATAACGGAAGGCGATATTGTATCTCTTGGTACACCACTTTGTCCCAAAATTGTCCCAAAGGACGGCCACTGCCTTCTCGGCAGTCATTTTCCGACCGGATCGAATCCACCCATCATCGTGGCGATGGGAGGTGTGTCTGTCGCCCGCGTGAGGCAATCGGCATGACCTGCGAGCACCTATGAATTTCGGCGGACGCCAAGCCAGAAGCAGGTGATGAATCTGTCGTCAGCATTGGCGATACTTTGCCATTTAACTCCTACGTCATCACGCGACAGATTGAGCCAGCGTTCCACGCACCTAGCGCCGGAAATTCATTTCGAGGCATTAACCGCTCCCCGATTTAACAGCGGCTTCCGACAACATGCGCCATCGAACTCCAGGCTGAAATCATGGTTGATAGAGTCAGAAGTAAAGTTGGCCTACTTCCCAGGTTTCGAACATTTTGGGTTCGAGGCGTTATCCCAGTTCCCAAAAGCTTTCCGAAAACCGTTGAACCCGATCCCGTTTGACTATCGCCGTCAAACCGGAGGCAGCCAGCGCAAGATTCAAGCCTGATCAGCCTCGTCAACCTACTGTTAACGAAGCCGGCCGAGGACAACGGCTCTCATTCTCAGCATATAATTAACTATGAAGACGACTAGACCGTTAAGTTCCCACTCTGTCACCACGCCCGCTTCCAAGGACAGTGGATATGATTATCCGGAGGTCCAAGAACAGGCATTGGCGTAATTTATAGTCGTAATCTCGGCTTGCGAGACGCGCAGGTTGGCTCATGTCGATGCCGTCTATTTGAGAAAGGCCGGTGATGCCCGGAACAAGTTCTAGAATCCCAAATTTTCGTCGCAATTCCAAAAGCTCTGCTTGCACTGGTAGGCAAGGCCGTGGACCAACCAACGTCACCTCGCCCGCAAGCAGATTGAGTACTTGGGGCAGCTCATCCAATTTGCTGCGGCGCAAGAACCGACCCAACGAAGTTACAGCACTGCCGGAGATCTCGTGGGTAGCCAATTCGCGCGTCCCAACCTGCATTGTGCGAAACTTGTAACACCGAAAAGGCGCCCCGTGGCGGCCAACTCTAGTCTGCACAAATAGTCCAGGACCGGAAGACTGCAGCCGCACTCCAAGCCAAATGAGTGCCAGAAGCCACCAAAAGGCCAGAAGGATCGTTAAAGCGGCCGCTATGTCCATCAGGCGCCTGACCCCATGATAGAACAGATTACCATCCTGCCCATCGGTCAAAATAACACTGAGATCGTTTGGTCGGCGCTTAGCAATGGCAACTAGGTAGTCGGCAATCCGGTCAACATGAACTACCGGCCGAAAAGCACTTAGAACGGTCTCGGCTCGACGTCTAAAGGAGCCGTTCCAAGAATTCAGGAATGACCAGCGCCCTCCCCAACGGTCGCCATGCACCGCGGCCAGATAGACGGTCAGGACATCTATTTCTGGGACCGCGCTGAGTGCATTAATCGACGCCCGCTTACTCACAGCATAAGGCTGAGTTCGGTTTAGGTCGAGCGCGTGTAAAGACGAGATATTGACGAACCGCTTCACTCCGGCAGCGACAGCTAACTCCGCTAACCAGACTACAAAATCGACATTGACCGTCGAAAACTGCTTCAGCGTTCCCTCAGCATCTGAATTTCGAACGGCTAGGTTTACCAGCAAATCAGAGCCATGCGCCAACTCCGCGAGATTCTCATAGCTGGTGCACGCGTGTCCTGGATATTGCTCGCGCAACTTCTCCATATCGCGGCCCACAAGTAACAATTGAATCCCGCGCTGCTTAAGCCGTGGCACAAGCATGGACCCAAGGAAGCCGGATGCGCCGGTCAGAATGATCTTCATTAGTCTCCTCGTCGAGGTCGCTCCCACCAACGGGAATGGCAGTCGCGCATCAAACAAGAAACTGCCGAAGGCGCAAGATATGTCAAAAGAGAACATCAGCGAAACACGTGTGCGATGCGACTTCCATTTGAGTGTGCAACAACAATGCTGCACTCCGCACATTCTGACCGCTCATTCTCACCGTTGGCATCGCTAGCGGAATTCTGTAGGGGTCAATTTTTGAGAGCTGGTTGCTACGGCGATCGTCAATTGGACTGTTGTTAGAGCGCGGACGGAGATCGACCCCTATATGCCCATATCCAGCCTAACGTTGCACAACAAGCAGAAGCTTATCGCCTGGCTGGGCAGTCTACCGAGGTTTTCGAAACGCGTGATAATCGTTGCCTTCGATGTGCTCGCCCTTTCATTTGCGCTATGGGCAAGCTTCTCGTTGCGATTTGGATCCTGGACCCCACCCAACACCATCGGCCAGTTTGTGATGATAGGCTCGGCCCCGCTGGTCGCGATCCCCATCTTTGCACGTCTCGGGCTATACCGCGCCGTGATCCGTTACCTTCCGGAGCGCGCTCTCTGGAGCATATTGCAAGCGACGTCATTGGCTGCGGGATGCTGGCTTCTTCTCGTTTTTCTGTCCGCTATGTCCGGATACACGATCGTGCCCAGATCTGTGCCAATACTATATTGGGCAATCGCGACCATGCTCATCGGAAGCAGCCGATTTCTGGTGAAGCGGTTCTTATGGTCGAGCCGCACCACACAAGCCAAGCACCGCCAGATTTTAGTCTATGGCGCCGGAGAGTCGGGTGCACAATTAGTCACAGCGTTGCGCAGGAATGGTGGCGACCGCATCGTCGGATTCATCGATGATAACTCATCTCTGCATGGCCGCGACGTTGCGGGTATTCGCGTTTTTCCGCTTTCACATTTTGAGCGACTGGTCGAACAGCACGGTATCGACGAAGTTATTCTTTCGATACCGAGTCTGACCTCTCAGAGAAAACAAGAGATCATCGCGCGAGTGTCGGGACAAGGCGTCAAGATAAAGACACTGCCGCCCATTTCAGAGCTAGTGAGCGGCAAATACCTTGTCAGCCAGATTCGAGACATTGAGATCGATGAATTGTTGGGACGATCAACTGTACCAGCTGATCGAGCGCTCGTTCGAGAGATAATTGAAGGTCGCACCATCATGGTAACCGGCGCCGGTGGGTCCATCGGCTCGGAACTTTGCCGCCTCATTGCCCAATGGTCGCCCCAGCGCCTCGTCTTGTTCGAAAGCAATGAGTTCGCACTTTACAGGATCGATCGTGAGCTCACCGCAGCCTACGATCATGCCATCGTCCCCATTCTCGGTTCGGTTGTTGATCGGCGCAGGCTGGAATCTGCTATTGACGCGTTTGGTGTGCAGGTCCTGTTTCATGCGGCGGCCTACAAGCACGTACCGCTGGTAGAAGCGAATGCTCTGGAGGGGATCAGAAACAATGTCTTGGGCACCCTCAATGCCGCGGAGACGGCGTTGAGTAAGGGGGTCGAGCATTTCGTGCTCATTTCTTCAGACAAGGCGGTGCGGCCAACTAACGTCATGGGGGCCACAAAGCGCTGGGCAGAGTTGATCATTCAAGACACGTCAGCGAGAGCCCTGGCTCGCCAAACCGGCCAGCGGTTCTCTGCCGTACGGTTCGGTAACGTACTGGGATCAAATGGTTCAGTAGTGCCCCTATTCAAGGAACAAATCGCTGCTGGAGGCCCTTTGACTTTAACGGATCCTGGCATGACCCGGTATTTTATGTCTATTCGAGAGGCAGCCGAGTTGATCGTGCAAGCAGGACAACTGTCTCAGGGTGGAGATATTTTCCTACTTGAGATGGGATCCCCAGTGCTGATCAGCGATTTGGCCGAAAATATGATACGGCTCGCAGGCTTCAGTGTTCGTAATGCCGATAACCCAGAAGGCGACATTGAAATCGTTGTGACCGGAAAGCGTCCCGGCGAAAAAATGTATGAAGAGCTGTTTTACAACGAGGCCGACGCCGCACCCACCGGCCACCCGAAAATTATGCGCGCAACACACCAGGCGGCCATCAACTTGGAAGAATGGATGCTTCGGCTAAAAGAGGCAGTGGACACAGAAAACGAGTCGGACGCTCGGCGAATTCTATTCGAAGCCATTAGATAGTGCTCGAGACGCGTCGGTAGCAACGCGAAATCTCGGTACGCATCAGTACTATGACAAGGCCTTTAAACGCTCATCGAGCGTTCAAAATCCTGAAGAGATACTGCCCATAATTACTCTTGCCGTAGGATATCGCAAGTCTTTCGAGCTCACTACTGTCGATGAGTTTCAACCGGTAGGCGACCTCTTCGAGGCACGCAATTTTGAACCCCTGCCTGCGCTCCATGGTCGCGACAAACTCCGAAGCCTCCAACAGGCTATCGGGCGTCCCAGTGTCCAGCCAAGCATAGCCACGCCCCATGTGCTCTACGTTGAGTGTACCTTGATCGAGATATGCCCGATTGACATCCGTAATCTCCAGTTCGCCACGGGAAGACGGCTTTAGGTTAGCAGCGATGTCCACCACCTTCTCGTCGTAGAAATAGAGCCCGGTTACGGCCCAGTTCGACTTCGGTTTGCTCGGCTTTTCTTCGATTGAAACGGCCCTGTTGGTCGCGTCGAACCCAACAACGCCATATCGCTCCGGATCATTCACGTGATATGCGAACACGGTAGCGCCGTCACCACGCGACATCGCGCTTCCGAAAAGGTCGCTTATGCCGTGGCCGAAAAAGATATTGTCACCAAGAATCAGACATGATGGTTCGCCGTCTACGAAATCGGCACCGATAATGTAGGCCTCCCCCCACCACCATTCATTCTCTAGGTACCACCTTACGGTCTTTTCGATACCGCTGTCGAAATCCCTCCTGCGCGCGCCAGCCCAACTCCTCCTCCAGTTTGGAGGCGTCGATCGCGTAGCGAGCATCGTGACCCGGTCGGTCCGCTACATATGTTATGAGACTGGTGTGTGACGAAGATTTCGGTGCGAACTTATCCATCAGCTCGAAAATGCGAGTGACGACATCTATATTTCGGCGTTCATTGTGCCCGCCGACATTGTACGTCTGCCCAACCCGGCCGCGCTCTGCGATAATGTCGAGTGCACGCGCATGGTCCTCTACGTAGAGCCAATCACGAATATTGGCACCATTCCCGTATACTGGCAGCGGCTTACCTTCCGCCGCATTAAGGATCGTCAACGGGATGAGTTTTTCCGGGAAGTGGTAGGGCCCATAGTTGTTGGAGCAAAATGATGACTGGAAGCCCATAGGTGCGCTCCCAAGCTTTTGCCAAATGGTCAGAGGCGGCCTTTGAAGAGGAATAGGGAGAGTTTGGATCGTAAGGCGTCGTTTCCGTAAACTGGCCTTCCTCGCCCAGCGATCCGTAGACTTCATCAGTCGAAACATGCAATAAGCGGAAGTCGGCCTGCTGCCTGTAATCGAGGGCGCTCCAATAGTGCCGGGCGCATTCGAGCATGTTGTAGGTACCGATAATGTTCGTATCGATGAATTCTCTGGCACCCGTAATAGAGCGGTCGACGTGGCTCTCAGCGGCAAAATGCATGACCCGCTCTGGTCGAAATGTCGACATCGCCTCTTAAATCACGGCGAAATCGCATATGTCCGCTTTCAGGAAGCGGTAACCTGGTAGTCCGGAAACGGCCGCAAGAGATGTCAGCGTCCCCGCATAAGTCGGTTTGTCGATATTAAGTACGTCATAGCCCTTAACCCGCAGCAAATAGCGTATGACCGCAGATTCGATGAAGCCTGCGCCACCTGTGACCATCACCTTCATAACGTTTATCCTTAAGCGAGGTTAGCGAACCTAAGTGGTCTCATACCTAAAAGCCTGACCAAGATTGGCTAACGTCGGCTGCTTGCGATCCTTGTCGGAGAGTATCGCATCGCCGGACAAAACAGGCCATTTTATGTTGACGTCCGGATCGTCCCAAGCCAGACCGCGATCATGTTCCGCGCTGTAATAATCCGTGACTTTGTAGCTGATCACGGTATTTGGCTGCAGCGTGCAGAAACCATGCGCGAAACCCGGCGGCACCCACAATTGACGGCCATTCTCGGCGGAAAGCTCCTCTGCAACAAACTCACCGAATGTTGGTGAACCGCTACGGATATCAACCGCAACATCAAGCAAGGCGCCGGACGTACATGAGACCAGTTTGCCTTGCGCCTTCGGTTCTAGCTGAAAATGCAAACCGCGCACCGTACCAGCTTCCGTCGACATCGATGAATTTTCTTGGACGAATGTGTATTGCCCAACCTCGGCCTCGAACACAGAGGCCCGAAAGCTCTCCATAAACCACCCCCGCAGATCACCCAGCTTCTTAGGGGTTATCAAAATTGGCCCGGGAACCTTTAGTCTTACAAAAAGCATCATGCTCACTTGCCTAGTTCAGCGGCGTACTACCCGGAAGTGCACCGATTTGAGAGCGTGCCTCACTGGAGCCGGCACGTGCGGGTATAACCGGTAGAATACCTTTTTGGCTGCCAGACGAGGATCCATCAGCATGGACCACCGGCGCTTTCGCATTAGCGGAGAGAAATACTCACGGTCCCCCGATATCAATATTCCGTAGTCGGTGAGTTGACCTAACCGACGAATTTTGAACCGCCGGAAAAGGTTCATCCACCCTCTCTTCACCACCGGATTTTCTCGCTGATCTGCGCCAAATCTCTCAAAAAGCAGCATCGCCTCGCCGAGCTCAACCTCGATGTCGTCTCGACAAATCTCGGTTACCTGATGGGTAGCATTGGTCGGCGTGGAAATCAGCGCTTCTGGCGTGAACGCGAACTTGCGGTTTCTCATGAGCATACGGAAATAGTAGTCGATATCGACAAGCCATTTCATCCGCTCATCATAATTGAGATTGGCAGTGCGCCTACTGATGGTGGCACTTGGCGCGCCAATGCAGTTTCCGAGGAACAAGCTCGCAGGATCAGTCTTCAGATCGGCAATCTGCTTGTCATCCGGACAGTGAACGCGTTTGAGACCGCTATCAACATGGTTAACTAGTGTCGCAGAAAAGCCAAAGTCAGCTTCCGGACTATCTTCCAGGAGCTTAACAAAGAGCCCCAATGCATCCCGCCGAATGAAATGGTCGTCGTGGTGAAGAATTTTTACGTATTCGCCGCGGGCCATATTGACGGCCGCATTCCAGTTGCGAGGAGACCCAAGTGAGGGCGAGTTGTGAACGTAGTGGAGCTTATCACCAAAGGAGAACTCCGTCAGCAGATCACGCACGCTCGAGTCGTTCGAGTCGTCTGAAACAATAATCTCGTAGTCCGTAAAATCTTGCTCCTCAATCGAGCGCAAAGTTTCCCGGAGAAACTCCACCTGACGGTAGGCCGGAATACAAATAGAAACTTTCACAGCCAACGCTCCAATATCCTGATCAGCTTTCGCACTACACGTTGTCGAAACATTCTATGAGGAGCTTGCGTCGGCACATCTTCTTCGGGAGAGCGAGTCTGGAATGAAAAGTAATCTTGCGCCCACCAGAAAGGCGCGATGAGCATACCCTTACGCTGCTCGACAAGCAGCTTGCATCGCTCCCATGCCTGAAGATTATGGCGCTTTCGCTCTTCGTCGGCAGAACCGCTAGTCAGTGAAAGGTTTGTATTGCGAGACCCCGTGCTCACATAATAGGTCGCAGTGAAATCCTCAACCACGGCCGGCTCGTGGTAGAAAGCCAGCCGGAGTAAAAAATCCCAATCCTCAGACCGATCCAGGTCCTCGCAGAATGGCCTATACCTTAGGCTGACATGCAACCTATTTCGGTCAATCAGGAAGCTATGGATAGGGAGAAAGTTCTCCTCCCATAGAGCTTTCAGGGAGAAAGCAAGCCTTCTGAAGGGACGGGTCTCGGACACCACTTGCAGCGCCTCGTCCTCTCTGCGCAGGACTACCTGTGCGTAGGCCCACGCGCGTCCGCTACCCTCGATCGCTTTCTGCAGTAACTCAACATGGGAAGGTTCCAGCGTGTCATCGTCATCCAGGAATCCTACGTACCGCCCCTTCGCCGTGTCCCAGCCTATATTAAGGCTCTCTGCACGTCTGTCGCCCAACCCAGCATTCCTGATCGCGTGCACCTGCAGATCAGGAAATTCGCCCGACAATAATTGCACGCCTGTCCAACGCTCATCATCCGACCCTTGGTAGACGATAATTATTTCTAGCGGGCGCTGATTATTGGCTAGGACACTTTCGAGAGCACGCCGGATTTCACGCGGCCTTTCGCCGACTGTGCGCATAACTATGCTCACCAGATTGTTTTGGAACATCTGATGTTTCTCCATCACGACAGCCTGATACGAGCCGAAATTCGCCTAAGCGCAGCGTTAATCCGCCGCGCAGTTTGCAAGAAAAGCCGTTTAGTACGAGGTTGCGGCTTCAAGTCTTTGATATCTTCAGCGGACAAGTAGTGCTTAGTGCTCGAATTGACTGCCAGGTCGAAAAGGTTTGTTCCCGTCCTCTGTGCTGTTTCAAGAAACTTGCTGCGAAGAATCGAATGCAATGCCTCAGCGTCCCAATATCCACTTCGTCCATTCGCCTGTTCCAAACGGAGGAACCATGCGGCGAGATTCGGCATGTAGTCAGCGATGGCTATAGGCCGCTCTAATATCACACTTTCATGCAGCGCAATGTCCTCATCATCTACAAGGACTCCACACTCTTCTAGCATCTTCCTGCGCACACGCAGAGAGGCAGCGTACTGCTTGTCAGACGAATCGGAACTTACTTGTTGCGCATGTAGTCGATAATTCAGGACTACATCGTGGAGGTTGGCTGCCCTTACAGTTAGTAACAGGCGACTCCAAAGGTGATAGTCTTCGGCATGGCGGAAGTCGTCGTCGTACCGCATGAGGCCTCGATCTACCAGCTCTCGCCGAAAGGTTAGCGCCGGGTGAGCCAGCGGGCAGTAAAAGAGCATTGCGGCGCGTATCGCCTCATGGTCCGTCGGAAAATGAAAATCCTTTGTAGAAATATTCCCAAAAAAGCGGATCCCACCACCAACTATCGCTACCTCGGGATTAGCCTGGAGATAAGCGACCTGCCTCCCCAAGCGCTCTGCATCACATACGTCATCAGCATCCATCCGGGCGATCAGTGGCGCTCGGCATTGAGCATAGGCATGATGGAGCGTAGCTATTAGCCCCATGTTTCGGTCGTTCCGAAGCAATCTTAGCCGGGCGTCGTGCGCGAATGACTTTAGAATCTCGCTCGTTCCATCCGTCGAGCCGTCATCCACCACCAGTAGCTCGAAATCGCCGAAGCTTTGGCCGAGTACGCTGGCGACTGCTTCCGCAAGGAATTTTTCCGCGTTGAATGTAGGGATAACAACGCTTACAGCCGGGCCGGCGCCAAGGCCACTCACATTCGCACCCAGCGAGCCGGGAGAAGATCGCGTGGATCTGGGGTGTTCCCAGCAAACCATTGTAAGGGCGCAACGGTGACGGAATCCTCACGACCGTCAAGCCATGCGCCCCACCAGCTGAAGGAGCTGTTCGCGATCACGTGATGGCGACAAGCCGTCATCAATCGCAAGTCCTCATAGTTTGACGCTGCGTCGTTGTCGCGTACGAGATACATGGCGCCAGGCAACTTTAGATTTGCGGCGACCCAGTCATGATCATCAGAAAAAACATACGCAACCAAGTCGAGGCCTGTCACATCACGCAGGTACGTGACGGCACGCTCGTAGTAATCGATACCACAAGTGCCGTGGAAGGCAGCCGCGGCTGGCGTCGATACGTAGTCTCCTCTGCGGATATGCAGGGATACAGAATTGGTGCTCGCGATCTGCTCCAGCCAACGCAGGTTGGCCGCGCTCGGCGGATTGCGGATCGCGAAATCCGCCCTAATGACTTCCGCTACATCGCCAAAATATTTTTCAGACTGCCAGTAGCCATCCAGGTAGGTATTGTCGGGTAGACCTATTACCTGTTCATCAAACGTAAACGTGCGCTCCGCGTAAAGTCTGAGCGGTCCGGGCCGAAACCTACGGAATATACGATGAAAACGTCCTTCACCCGGCATGTTAGGTACCAGGTAGCTCGGCGCGTCTGAAATAGGCGCATTGAAACAGGCCATGCCGAACGCATGAGTCTTGTAGTCGCCAAAGGCTCGGCGATCGATGCGAAACGGCACTCCAAGCCTTTCCGCCAACGCTCGGCCGGCAGCATACTGAAACATTTGGTTGCCAAGGCCACCGATTAAACGACTAACGATCATATTTATAGCTTGAGCTCTGTCGCAATTGCCTGAATGCGCGTACGCGCCTCTGAAGCAGGGAGTTCCCACCAGGCGCTTCTAAGGACGGCTTTGATTTTGTCCGCCGGAAACCGATAGCCGATGCATCGCGCCGGGGAACCTGCCATGATCGCAAACGGCTCCACATCGTGATTGACGAAAGAATTGGCTCCTATGACCGCCCCTATGCCTACATTAACACCACGACGTATCACGCAAGATGCGCCGATCCAAACATCGTGACCAATGACGCAATCAGCGCGGGTGAGTTTTTCATAGGGCTCGTCATAGAACAGAGAGCTAGTTGAAACTTGATCCAGGAAATGCTCTCCAGGACCAATTAGCACCCCATCAGCAACGGAAACATAGCGGCCAATATTTGTTTTTGTTATATGGCAATTGAATCCTATATATGTGTTCGCGCCAATGTTACTGTCTGGCGATACTATGCTCCCTTGCATTACTTTTGTATTTTCGCCATTAAAGAATGGAGCGGTATTATCATCGGAATTGATGCTTTTAACCAACGGCATTTGTAGTGAGCCCTGAACGTCCCTCGCGATGCAGTCGCGAGCAATCCAGTGGGCCCATTCGACTGATGCAGCACTCAACGGCTTTTCCAGAAGCGCGTCGTGTCGATCGCGAGCCAAAAGCAAGTCAGCTGGGCCTTGTGGCAGTGCAGCGCGTAGTATCCATTCGGCAGCCTCGCGCTGGCTGCGATCTTCTGCCGTTCTTGATCTCGATACAGCGAGCAGCGCGGCCGTTTCCGGTCGCAGCCCACGTGCAACGATAGAACGTGCGAATCGGTAAAGCGGCCTCTTTAACCATGCGATGATCGCGCGTTTCGTCATGGTTGTCGGTTACCTGTCCCCCGGCCGAATAGCTTAGAAAATGCCTTGGTGAGAACTCTTCCAGACGATGCCGGCTCCACACCTCCAACAACATCGTCTAAAGTGATCGGGAATTCTGAATTCGGAGCCAACGTCAATCGCGCTGGAGGACGGTCGACTACTAACGTTTGAAGCCTAATCGCGAGGTTGGCAAAAAACTGTAGATTGTAGAGATAGTATAGGCGTGCCCTCGCTATATAACCGAGGCTATCTTCGTATACGTCCGGTGTGTTGAGCAGACGTTCGATAGCATTCAATGCCGCGTCAGGATCCTCGATATCGATTCTAAGATACGCATTTTCAGGCAAATAGCGCTCAAGGTTGCTGCATCCATAATAAATTGGGTAGCAGTACGCTAGCAGCGCGTCCGGCAGTTTCTCAGTAAGCCAATCTGGACCCTGGTAGTTTTCTAGCACGATTGCGAAACGGTACGAAGACAGCAAGTCCCATTTGCTATCAAAATCGCGTATTCCACGGCCCCAGACATCTATGCGATCTCCGAAGCGGGCCTTGAGCTTATCGACAAATTCGAGCCTTCCGCGGTGACCGTCGGTAAAGGCCTTGTCTGATGATATGACGCACATTTCACGTTGCTTGGGAAAAGGTTGCATGGACGCAAGCTCGTCGAAAGTCTTCTCTACAAACCAGGGATGCCCCTGTTGAATTCTGACTTGTCCGCCGTGGTCGAGGTCATTCCGCCCGCTGACTACATGGGCAAACTGGTTCAAAAACGCCGGCTTGTATGAGCCAACTGAATCAGGCTCTCCAGCGATAAAGATAACGTTCTCCGGCGGGCATATTGTTTCCTCTGGTTGAGATAAGGACTCGAAGACAACCCACGCGTCGCAACGCTCTACAAACTTATCCACATGGAACCTAAACGGACCCCATTCCATCTGAGCATTAGGCGTTTGGCGGGCCCAAGGCCAGTTGGGGGCGCATGTAGTGAGTTTGATATCTATCATATCAGTCGGAAATCCGCTCGAGCTGCCACTGAGGCCGCAGATATACGTGACCGAATGTCTGCTCCCGTTCGTGCTGCAGATTGAACAACGTCGGGCGGCTGATCCGAAAGGGCTGCAGTGCATTACTGGCGAAGTAATCACGTACGCCAAACTGGCTCGAGTGGACCTCCAGAACGTAATCACCCGCTACAAGGAACCCCTCCGGAATTTGTGCCGTCGCGCGATAGGTTCCCGGCTCTACACTTTCCAGGTCCGGCGCGAGATCCGCAAGAAGTACCCGCGAAATAATCTCGCCGAATATACTCTTGATGTAAAAGCCTATCCGGAAGTTCCTGAGGGACTCCTTCGCATGGTAGATCAATTCGATATCGATCGGCAGATTGCCGTCAAAGTTAAAGTTAGGATTCTTGCGGCCGCCTTGGGTGGCGTGCACAGCAAGCAAGTCGATCTGGTCCGTTTCCAGAGGCATGTTGGCACCACCGACATGCATGGCATGCCTCATGTAGTCGCCAATCGCGTCATCGACCCGCGTCTTCTGCTTGATCCGACCATGCTCAATGAGAATTGCAGTTTCGCAAAGGTCCTTAACGGCGCTCATGCTATGACTGACAAAAAGTACAGTTCGGCCTTGCGATGCAAGTTCACGCATCTTTGCATAGGATTTCTGCTGGAAATGAGCGTCCCCTACGGACAGAACCTCGTCAAGGACGACGATATCAGGCTCGAGGAACGCAGAAACAGCGAATGCCAACCTCACGTACATTCCGCTAGAATAGCGTTTAACTGGCGTATCCAGAAAACGTTCAACTTCTGCAAAGTCTACGATGGCATCAAATTTCTTCCGTACCTCTGCACGAGACATACCGAGCAGCGCGCCATTAAGAAAAACGTTCTCTCGGCCCGTCAGCTCTGGATGAAAGCCTGTACCAACTTCAAGAAGGCTGCTTAGGCGCCCCCGGATTTCAATGCGCCCTTCCGTGGGGGACATAACGCGCGAAAGTATCTTCAACAGCGTGGACTTGCCGGCGCCATTTCGCCCGACGATCGCCATTCGCTCGCCTTGTTCTACCTCGAAGCTAATGTCGCGGAGAGCCCAAAAGTCTTCGTCCGAGGATGATTGATTTTGATCCCCTCGTGTCAGAAATTTTCCTAAAAGGCCACGCCGAGCGCCTTTGCTTTGCTCTTGGTGATGAATCCTGAACTTCTTAGATATGCCGTCGACGACAATGCTCTTACTCATGGTCAGAGCGCGTCCGAAAAACGGTGTTCACTACCGCGGAAGAAACGCAGACCTGTCCAGAGGATCAATGTGGTCACTATTACAGACACCAGTACCTCGATCGGCCGCAAGCCCTGTGCATCGCCTAGGAGAGTCCAACGAAATCCGTCAATGATTCCAACCATGGGATTCAGAGCATACAGCAGACGCCACTTCTCAGGGACAACACTACTAGCGAAACCAACCGGCGACAGATAGACGCCAAGTTGGAGAACAACGGGCAGCAAGTGCCGATAATCACGATACCAGACACTCAAAGCCGCAACCCACAGACTCGATCCCAAAATTAGGAAACATAACTGCAACAAAAAAAGCGGCAGAAATAGCGCATTGAGCCCTGGCGGCATGCCGTAAACGAAGGACATAACGAGATATACCGTCATGGCCAATAGGAAATCCGCCAGCCCTACCAATACGGAAGACAACGGGATGATGAGGCGCGGAAAGTAGACCTTCGACACCAAGTTGGCATTGCCCACAACACTGTTGCTTCCGTCCGATAGCGCTGCCGAAAAAAACAGCCAAGGCAGCAATCCCGCGAACACCATGAGTGCATACGGCGCTCCGTTGGAAGGAAGATTGGCGATATTACCGAACACTAGAGAGAAGACCAACATAGTAGCGAGCGGACGCAACAGTGCCCAACCTATGCCCATGGCCGTCTGTTTGTAGCGTACCACCATATCGCGCCACACCATCATGCCAAGGAGCTCGCGCCCTTCCCAGAGCTCGTTCCAATAGCGCTGCCCGTCAGGCTTGGACGTGATTACAGTTACCGGTCCGACTGCGTGCGCCCGCGCCGCCTTAATTTCGTTAGCGTCACCACTCATGTGTTTGCCGACTTAGTGAGCTCGTTCAGGGCGGCCCTCAGAGTTTCGAACTGCTCCGTCAGTTCATAATGATGATTACCGATGAAAAGCCCGTTCTCGTCGAGATCGTCGGCGTTCTTCAGCCCCCCGTGGATCTCATAGTCAAACCAGCGTAGCACCTCATTCTTGGCAAAGTTCCCAGCCACGATCGGGCGTACGTCGATCTTGTGCGAGTTGAAGACGCGCACAACATCCGCACGCTTGAATGGCATCCCCGCTTCAACAATCAAGCTGAACCCGAACCAACTGCTCTCGCCAATTTCCTCTTGCGTACGGAATTGCGGATACTCGCGCATAAGCTCCTTAAAAAGCTGCGCATTTCTCCGGCGCTCAGAGACGATGTCTGGAAGTTTTCGGACCTGCTCAATCCCGATCGCGCCGCTCATTTCCAGCGGACGCAGGTTGTATCCGGGAAGAACGAACTTGAACGACTCTACAAAGGCATCGTCACTTTTAGTGCCCGTCAGTAAGTTGTGCTTCGGCAGGTTGCGCGTCCAGCCATGGGCACGCACGGAAAGCATGATATGATAGAGTTCCTCGTCATCCGTCACCACCATCCCGCCTTCCATCGTGGATATATGATGACTGAAGAAGGCGCTGTAACTGCCCAATAGCCCGAACGTGCCGGTTTGACGACCGCCATATGTGGCGCCTAGTGACTCGCAATTATCCTCGACAACGATGATATTGCGTTCGCCAACAATGTTGCCGATGGCAGCGAAATCGTTGGAGTTTCCGAGCAGATTGACAACCATGATCGCGCGCGTCTTTTCAGTCACCGCATCCGCGAGAGCGCCTAGATCGTAGTTTAATGTGTCCCGGTCCACGTCAACAAATTTGAGCTTGAGACCGTATTGCTGAAGTGGATGGTACGTCGTGCTCCAAGAAACCGCCGGCACTATGATTTCATCGCCTGCCAGAAGCGCGTTATCCTTGCGGAAGCGTAGCGCAGCGATCATCAAGAGATTGGCCGATGACCCTGAGTTCACCATTACGCAATAGCGACTGCCTGTGTAGGCAGCGAACTGCTTTTCAAACTCTTGAACATGCGCTCCCATGGTGAACATGTCAGACTCGATCACCCGCTGGATCGCCTGATACTCTGCATCATCCCAGGTCGATGTCGCCAAAGAATAGTTGCGATTGCTCATGCCTGATGTCCCTGCAAATAAAATTGGTAGGTCTGCTCGACGCCCTGATCCAGATTTGTCGTCGCGCGCCAGCCCCATTCTTTAAGCTTGTCGATATTCACAAGCTTCTGAGCCATGCCTTCCGGTTTGGTAAGATCGTGAACGAACGTACCCGAATACCCGACAATACGGGCGACAGCATGATAATAATCGAGGATCGATAAGTCCGAACCGAGGCCAACGTTCATAAGCCCAGGTAGCGCCTCAAACCGCTCCACTGCACTCCATACACAGTCGGCAAGGTCGCCGGCATACATAAATTCGCGCCTTGCGTTACCCGTGCCCCAGACTTCCACTTCTGTGAGACCGGTCCTCTTGGCCTGAGAGACCTTATGGATAATCGCGGGAACGAGATGCGAATGCGCCGGATCGAACTTGTCGTGCGGCCCGTAAAGATTGCACGGGACCAACGTTTTATACTGAAAGCGCGGATCTTCGCGTTCGATATATTCGCAAAGCCGAGCAACGAGAATTTTCGCCAGAGCGTAGCCTTCGTTGGTTGGCTCTAACTCCCCCGTCAAAATCATCTCTTCGCGTAGAGGATTCTGGGCATTGCGCGGGTACATGCAAGAGCTTCCAAGGTTCAGCAGGCGCGTCACCCCGGCCTCACGAGCCGCCAGAAGTATGTTGCGCCCCATGTCAAGGTTGTCTGTGAGGAATGCAACGGGTTCGCGGATATTTGCCTGAATGCCGCCAACACGGCCAGCAGCATGAATAACGAAATCCGGCTTATACCGTTTGAACCAGCTACTGACGGACGCAAAGTTCCGCAGGTCTAGCTCTTGACTAGTAGGTCTGAGCATCTCGTGCTCTGCCGCCTTCGAGTGGTCAATAATATTCCGACCGACCATTCCGCGGCCACCGGTTAGCAAGATGCGCATACGATTCCAAGGTAGCTAGAGGGACAACCAACAACCCGCGTCAGTCACGACGGTCGAATGCATCAAAACCATGCTGCTTAACCAGCTCGTCTCTTTGCGCTGAAATTAGATCCTCCCGGACCATCTCGGCCACCAAATCCGAGAATTTAGTCCGTGGCTCCCATCCCAGCTTCGTTTTCGCTTTTGTCGCATCGCCTAGCAGAGTCTCGACTTCTGTCGGCCGGAAATAGCGTGGATCAACCTCTACTATCGGACTGCTTAGGGTCGCGCCTCCTGGTTTAATCCAGTAGCCCTTCTCATCGACGCCGGCCCCCTCCCACCGGATTTGCATATCAAGCTCCTTCGCTGCAGCGTCTACGAAGTCACGGACACTGTACTGCACGCCTGTGGCTATGACAAAATCCTCAGGCTGGTCTTGCTGGAGCATCAGCCACTGCATTTCCACGTAGTCACGCGCGTGACCCCAATCGCGCTTCGCATCCAGGTTGCCGAGATAGAGACTCTGCTGCAGCCCAAGTTTAATTCGGGCGAGTGCTCGCGTAATTTTTCTGGTGACGAAGGTCTCGCCGCGGTTGGGGCTTTCGTGATTGAACAAAATGCCGTTACAGGCATATATTCCATAGGCCTCGCGGTAGTTGACGGTAATCCAGTAAGCGTAGAGCTTCGCAACTGCGTATGGGCTACGCGGATAAAACGGCGTGGATTCCTTCTGCGGCACCTCTTGAACCAATCCATATAGTTCAGATGTACTTGCCTGATAAAACCGAGTCTTGCTGGTCAAACCAAGAATACGAATAGCTTCCAAAATTCTCAACGCACCCAAAGCGTCTGAATTTGCCGTGTACTCCGGCTCCTCAAAACTTACCGCCACGTGACTTTGCGCAGCTAGATTGTAAATTTCATCCGGCTGGACCTTTTGGATAACGTGAATAAGGCTGGATGAGTCCGTCATGTCGCCATGATGAAGGACAAAGCGCCCATCTGAAACATGCGGGTCCTGAAATAAATGATCGATACGATCGGTGTTGAAGAGAGACGTCCTTCTCTTCAGCCCATGTACCTCATAATCTTTCTCCAGCAAAAATTCCGCTAGATAGGCACCGTCTTGACCGGTAACACCTGTAATGAGAGCGATTTTTTTCATGCTTATTACCGCGGCAAGCTTTACTATTTAAATAATCCACATATTTCGCATGCAGCGACGCAAGTGGATCACAGGTGAGGTTTGAAGAGTATGGGGTTCACGCCGGGATATAAGAACTCTGGTTTTCGGTCAACAGAGCTACCGAACTGCGGCCAGCCTAAGCGTGACTATCACCCCCTACCCGCAATCATCCGATGATACAGGGCCAAAGTCTGCCCGATCACTTGTTGCGATGAGAATTCCGTTTCGACACGAGCCCGCCCCCTTTTACCCATTTGCGCGCGGAGGTCAGGATCACAGATGAGCTTCAGCAACGCTTGTTGCAGTGACGTTGCGTCGCGCGGCGCGACGAGCAGGCCATTGTCACAGTGGCGTACTGCGTCGCGGCAGCCAGGAACGTCGGTTGTAACGCAAGGTAGACTCGCGGCCATCGCCTCGAGAAGCGACTTCGGCAAACCTTCTCGATACGATGGAAGACAAGCGATTGCTGCCTGCTGAAGCACGGAAGCGATGTCTGTGCGAAACCCCCAGAACTCAACATGCCCCTCTTTGCGCCAATCTCTGAGTGTGGCCTCATCAATTGAAGCTCGATTGCCTGGATCAATATCACCGATGACAGCAAACCTAACCGAGATACCCGCCCGTTTTATCCGACGGGCCGCCTCGACAAATTCACCAATCCCCTTGTCCCAGAGAAGTCTCGCGACCAGTACGACCAAAGGTGGCGACGCAAAAACCCCTCCCGCCGGGTAGTCATCCGGCCTAACACCTGCGCCCGCTATCAACACTGCGTCATTCTCCCGCACGTACCCCCCGTTCGCAAAGGTGCTTAGGTCGTCATTGTTTTCAAATACCACCTTGCTTCCACGCGGATTCATTAGACGCTTCAATGCGATCTGAGCGATGGGGCGCAGTAATCTGGTTGTAAATGACCGGGACGAGAACAAGTAACCAGTTCCGACGACAGCATTAATGATGTGAGGTATACCGCTGAACTTCGCCGCTAGACTACCGATCAAAATCGGCTTCAGTGCCACTTGGTGCACTAAGGCGGGCTTCTCATAACTGAACACTCGCCAGACATGAAATAAGGCCTTCACCCCCCCCAGGGGATTCAAAGAGCGACGATCCAGATCGAGGTGGATAACCCTTAGCCCAGCAGCTTTGATGCGCTCGCCATGATCAATAATACGGGTGAGTACGACAACTTCATATCCGGCATCACGAGCCGCCATCGCCCGCTCTAGGAAATGCGAATAGAAGAACCAATCGACGGATACAAAAAAAACTAGCTTCGGACGAGACGTAGTCATCCGTCAAATCCGTCACGTTTTTGCCTTGCGGTTCGATAGCGTCCAATTCCTGGAAGCCATCTTGCAAAAATTGCCTTCCCAGAAGCTAAAAGAAAGCCGTAAAGACGCCGCCAACTTGGGGCTACCAACCACTCTCTCAGCCAATGCCCCGCAACCTCGGCATAGCCAATAGAGGACATTATCGTTTGCCGCCTGTGCACACGATACTGTAGCAGCGGGCTCGGCAGATTGGCCATGGTTGCACCAGCCCTTTGCGCACGCAGCCACAGATCGGTATCCTCAGAAGCAAACCCGCCTAGGTAACCTTTCATATCCAGAAGAAACTGCCGACGAATGGCGACGGCGGGATGACAGAACACTGTACGCGTTGGCAACGCACGCACGATAGCCCGATGGGTTATGGGAAAATCCATTTGCCCAATGCACTTGCCAGCATCATCGATCAGCACCACTGCAGACCCGAGTATATCAACCGCTTCTGTTGCGAGACTATGTCTCAACACACCAAGACGCTGGGGAGTGCACACGTCGTCCGAGTCCATGCGTACAAGGTATTCCCCACTAGCCTCGTTTGCCAACACGTTTAAATTGAAAGCAAGTTGACCGACTGCAGTTCTAAAAAGACGGATGCGATTATCTTTAGAACAATATGAGACAAGCTTAGACCACAATGCATCATCACAATCGTTCGCAGCAATCAAGAATTCGAAATCGCGATCTTCCTGCATAAGGACGCTGTCGATTGCTTCGATGAGCCAAGGGTTATCTCGATTGACGCACATGACAAAAGACGCACTCGGACCAGGCGCATCACCTACTTCCATTCGCATGCGAGCCACATCTATCCTTAGTCAGCGATTTGTCTAATTTTTAGCCCGCGCGCCCGGCGTCACGCTGTGGCACAGCGCCCGTTCTGCCGCAGTTAGCAATCGGTCGCAATGGGGTACGATCGGAAGTGGTGGATCACCTCAATATTTAACCAAGCAAAAAGCCGCCGATCGTTCCGCTATTGGCATAGCCGACAAGAAGGGCCCGTTTGACGAAACAGGGCCCTCTCTTCTGCCCGTAGAGTTTAGGGCCTGCCGACTACGGCACGGGATGACCCTAAGCGCGATCCAGCCTCTTGCTCTTCAATTCGGATCCGGTCTGATATAGGCCGGCGGAGTGGCGTCGGAGAGATGGATGAGCCGGATCAAATCAGGGCAACTCGATACCGTCCAAGCTCTCCGGGGATTAGCAGCATTTCTTGTTATGCTCGCACACCTAGGCGGAATTGGCTCGCTGTACTCTTCGCTGCCCCTATTCGGCGCCCATCATGGCATTATCGGCGTCGACATATTCTTCGTTATCTCTGGGTTTATAATGGCCTACACCACCAGGCAAAGCTGGGGCATGGTTGGTCGTTTTGTATGCGCGAGAGTTACCAGAATTTACCCACTTTGGTGGCTTTGCTTGCTGATTGAAGCACCCATCATCTTTTCCTATCTAACAGGGTTCTGGGACGAATACGGAGCCTACTACATCAAATCACTGCTTCTGCTGCCGGCAACAAATCCGGGAGGAGAACCCTATCCAGTTTTAAGCCCCGGTTGGACGCTCATTTACGAGATGATCTTTTACGCCGTGTTCGCAGCCGTGATGACTACGTCTCGTGCAGGACTGACGGCCAAGATCACAGTTAGCTTGGTGTCACTTTGTCTAGTGGCGTTCATCCTGCCGACTGACTGGGACCTTACCGTCTACCTTCGGAACCCGGTCTATCTCGAGTTCGCTTTCGGCGTAGCGCTAGCAAGCGCTTACTCTCGTCGAAAAATTTCGGGCCGGCTCTTACTATGCTTGTTGGTTACAAGTGTTGTGGTCGCGTCAACGTATTCATTAGGCCAGTCGGCGAGGTTCATATATTACGGAGTGCCAGCATCATTGTTTGTTGCAACTGCGCTATACCTGCAGCAGCAAAACTGGCGAGTTCCGGCCTTTGCAAGATGGCTTGGAGACATTTCATATCCCCTTTACCTCCTTCAATCGATCGTCATGTTCAGGATGACGCCTGTTGTTTTGGGATGGAACATCTTTTCCGGACCTATGACATTGGTCGCCGTGGCAGCTTTATGCATAGCGGCCAGCGCAGCTGTACATTACTTATTCGAACGACCCGTGATGAACGCGCTCAAGCGAAGAAAAACACCCGCCACGACTCCCGCGTAATTCGACGCAGCCTAAAAGCAAAATTCTCCAGCGTTTTTCGTTGGTTGCCCGTGGCTTAATGGGGAGAGGGAAAGGTATTTGCCGCTTCGCCTAACTAGGCGAGACCAATTTGAGGTCAACAGTGAGGTATTTGCAAGTATCCGGCCGTCCAGCAAGATGTGGGGACACTCTGCCGACAAGGAAGGCCCATTCGGGGAAACAGGTCCTCCTCTGCAGGTCGAGTCCAAGGGCTATTGACTACGGCATGGGATGATCCTCAGCGCGATCTATCAAGCCCGATGCCGGCGGGCGGCCTGTCAAGTCGACAGGCCGAAGGTGAAAAAGCCGCGGCTCGTGATTTTTTGGATCACGCGATGGCCTTGGGGTGAACATCCAGCAGGGCCGCGTCTAAGACCCACGCCAGATGCTCGGCTCTATGGACTTGTCGGGCCGGAATTGATTTCGTGGAAATGGAGAAGGCTTCTCCCTCCTCAGCGTCGAAGCCTTCTTGCCCCATGCGCTCCAGCGTCCGGAGCCGTGCCACGGTCTCGTCAACCTTGGGCTTGCGGTAACGCAACAGCGACTTGATATCGACGTGCCCTGAAAAGTCCATAACCAGCTCGCTGGTCCAGCCGGCGTCAAAGCAACGGGACACCGCCTCGTGACGGAAGTCATGCCAGCGCAGCGTCCTAACACTTCCGAGGTCTGGGCGTCCGAGTGCCTTGGCTCTCTTGGCAGCACGTGCATATTCGAAAGCCTTCTTGAGCTTGCTGCCTGTGCATTTGAAGATTGCTCCACCATCCTGGCGCCCCGGCAGCGCTTCGACGATGTCTTGGGCGAGCTGCGAGAGGATGAGATAACGTCCACGACCATTCTTCGCATCAGCAAGCCAGATGGTTCCTGCTTCAGCATCGTAGTCTCTCCATTGAACCCGGAGTTGCTCGCTGCGCCGGCAGCCAGAGTCCAGCGCGAATTGCGCTGCAAGCGGCACGATGGGGTCATCCGCTGCGTGTAGTTCCGCAAACAGCAGTTCCTCCTCTTTCTCCAGCAGACGTCGCGGCCGCTCGTCGATCTCACGTGGCGGCTTGATGTATTCGAGCGGGGAACGACGCAAATCGTATGTACGAACGGCTTTTGCAAAGAGCGGCTTGAGCATGGTAAAATCGCGGAGCACCGTGTTCGGCTTCACCGTTTCGAGCCGATCCTCGATCCAATCCTCAAAGATATCTTCGGTAGCGTCCGAGAGCGGCGTCGACATCAGAACAGGATAATTTCGTTTGATGGCCTTGAGCCGGTAGAGCTCTTCTTTGGCGCCCTTGATTTTGCGCGTGCCGTTCTCGATCGCGGTTATGGCAGCGTCGATTACGTCCGCTACGGTTTTACGATGAGAGACCAAGCGGTCCACTTTGTGACCGCGATCATGGTCGCTCAGCACCTGACGCACAAACCGCTTGGCTTCCTCCAGGTCATCGAAAGATACTGTTTGGCTCGGGAAGCCTTTGCGGCGGATTTTGACCTGGTAGGAGGTCAGACGACCGTCCACGGAATCCGTTCGTAGATATGATCGGCGCCTTTGAGTTTTACAGTCGGCATACGTCTTTCTCGCGTTCTGGCGAAAAGATCGTTCACGCTGACGGCAGGAGCAACCGAGATCGAATCGTTTCTGTGGAGAGAGAGCGTTGTCCCAAAACTTGTCCCAAATTTAATGTTTTACATCAATTACTTAGGCTAAGTATTGGTGCACTCGACGAGATTCGAACTCATGACCTCTGCCTTCGGAGAGCGACGCAGGACAAGCGCCTCATGTAAACGCAGCCGCTCGGTTACCATCGTCGATTATCATGAGCCGGAAGGCCAGTCGGCGGTCAACAACAGTTGACGACTTGTTCTTGTGGATGCACCTCAAGAATGGATGCGGGTATGAGAAGTTCGCGGCTAACGCTCGTCTCGCTCCGGCACTAAGCGAGGACCACCGAATTTCCTCCTGAATAGCGGCGGCCGTCTGCATCGGTGGGACCAGGAAATGTCTGATAACGCCGAATATTGGATAGAGGTTTGGCAAATGACACAAAAGACCGTTGATGCACATCTGCGGTCAACCGGACTACTATTATCTCCAAGTGATGCTGCGTCTAAGGGATCTTTCTGAAAGGTCGAGCAACTGCCAGGATTTCTCGGATGGAGCGAAGGCAAAGCCTTTTGTCGATACTGATGCTTGGGTTCCCAATCGACGGCCGATAGGCCAGACTTCTGTTTGCGAGAGCCATTATCTTCAGAGCTGATTGGGGCATATTCCAGAGCCGCCTCTCTCTGCCACCACGTCAACAAACTCGAGCCTTGTAACTCAGACGAATTTTGCGCCGTTAAGGCGGTTGTTTTTCGCGGTGCACCTACGCATCTGGAAGTCGTGAGCCCTTTCCCCGCCATAGCCCACGAACTCTATCGCTCTGAGACGCAGCATCCCTAGTGGCTGCTACGGTTCAAGCAACATGATCGGCTCCGCCTCAGATGCGGCTTTCAGCGCATGAGGACCCCCCTATGTCGCCATTTTTGAAAGCGGGGTACGACGCCCTCAACTTTTTAAGAGAGTTAGCCCGAACTTGGCTGCGATCCCTGTCCTGGCTCATCGCAACAGCAGAAATCCTGCGACAAGCAACGCCGTAAACGCCCCATTGAGCGCCATGGCGATGCCGGCGAAGGCGCCGGCGGTGTCGTTGACCTGAAAGGCGCGAGCCGTGCCGATACCGTGCGCGGCGATGCCGACGGCAAAGCCGCGCGCTGCATAATTGCGGACCCCCAAGGCGTTCATCAGCGGCGTGACGGTGATGGCACCGGTGATGCCGGTCAGGATGACGAGCACGGCTGCGAGCGAGGGAACGCCGCCCAGACCCTTGGCCAGTTCCATGGCAATGGGTGCACTCACCGATTTTGGCGCAATGGATGCCAAGACGTCTGCCGGCGCGCCGAAAGCCGCGGCAATGGCAAGGGCACTGCCCATCGCCGTCAAGGAGCCAGCGACCAGCGCCGCAATGATGGGCAGGATGGAGCGCCGCACCGCAGCAAGATTGCGATAGAGCGGCACAGCCAGCGACACAGTCGCCGGCCCGAGGAGAAAATGCACGAACTGCGCGCCCTCGAAATAACGTGGGTAAGACGTGTGCGTGAGCAGCAGCAGCGGGATGACCATGGCCGCGGTCAAGAACACGCTGTTGGCGAGAGGCGAATTGCCAAGGCAGGCCGCGATACGCAGGGACAGAATATAGGCCGCAAGCGTTACGCCGAGCCAGGTCAGTGGCGATGCGGCAAGGTAGACCCAGATTGTGCTCAAGCCGCTCATCCCTGCCTCCGCCTGATCCATGCTTCGGTGGCAAGGAAGACGCCTACGGTGACGACAAGCGTGAGGACGGTCGATCCGAGGACAGCCAGGAGCAGCGGACCGCCCCAAGCGAGGATCATGTCGCCATATTGAATAATGCCGATAGCCGAAGGCACGAAAAGCAGGGATAAAATGCCCAGCAAGCCATCGGCCGCGGCGATGATGGGCCGGGCGCGATCGCCAAGACGGGTCAGCAGAGCCAGAAGCAGCAGCATGCCGGCGACGGGACCTGGAAAGACAAAGCCGGGCAAGACCAGGCGGAGCAGTTGCACCAGGGTTTCGCCAGCCAATTGGCAAAGGATCAATACGGTGAAGCCGGCCAGCCAGTCGGCCGGCCGCAGCGGCTTGGCAGGATTGTCAATCATCGAGAACGACCAGTGTGAGGCGGCCTAGTGGAGCACGTTTTTGATCACGCGCCCGTTCGCCATGATCAACGGCATGTGCGCGCCGTCGTCCTGAAGCAGGGAAATGTCGGACAGCGGATTGCCGTCGACGATAAGCAGATCGGCAAAGGCGCCTTCGGCGATCACGCCGACCTGGCCTTCGAGCCGGCAAAGCCGCGCGCCGATCACAGTCGCCGATTGGATGATCTCTTGCGGTGTCAGCACCTTGGCGAGAAGATCGAATTCCATGCAGTGATACTTGCGGAGCTGCCCCAACAGGTCAGAGCCAAAGGCCATGGGCAGGCCAGCGTCGCGCATGACCTCGAGCGAACGCAGGCCACCCTTGCGAACGATGTCTATCTTGGCAAACTCGGCGGCCCCCAGTCCATGAGCCTCACCTTCGAGCGCCAGCGCATCATAGGCAACAAGCGTCGGCACGGCAATGCAGCCCTTCTCGGCAGCCATTCTGGCGGTGTCCGGCTCGATCAGGTTGCAATGTTCGAGGGAATGGACGCCAAGCTCTACGCAGCGGGCAATCGAGCGGTCGGTATAGACATGGGCGGCGACATAGAGCCCGGCATTATCCGCCTCTTCCACCATAGCGAGGATTTCGTCGCGCGAATATTGAATCGAGTGGATCGGGTCATTGGGCGAGGAGACGCCACCATTGGCCATGACCTTGATGAAGTTGGCGCCCTCCTTGATCATGGTGCGGCAGGCGGCGCGGACATTGTCGACGCCATCGACGATAAGGCCCATTGAGCCAAGGCGGTCCGAAAAAAGTCCCGGTCGGTCGTCGGTGCGATTGCGCAGGTCGGCATGGCCGCCGGTCGTCGTCAGGCCCTTGCCGCAGATGACGAGACGAGGGCCCGCGATGACGCCTTCATTCACCGCGCGGACGAGGCCATAATCGGCGCCGCCCAGATCGCGGAGCGTGGTGAAGCCGCGATGCAGGGCTTCGTCCATGACCCGGACAGCGCGCAGGGCCGCGAGGGACGCGGGCGCGATCATATTGGCCCAGAGATCGAGCGTTTCGGCAACGACATGAACATGACAATCGATGAGACCAGGCATGATGGTCTTGCCAGCGGCATCGATGATTTCCACGCCTTCCGGACGGGCGAGGCCGGCACCGATGGCGGTGATCCGCTGGTTTTCGACCAGGACATCCAGACCGGACTTGAGGACACCCGCTTCGGCGTCGAGCACATTGCCGCCGATGAAAAGATAAGACGTGGTCATTAGGTCAACTCAGCGGTTGTGGCAGGCGACGAGGCGACCATCGTCGCGAGCCGTCAGGGCGGGCTCGGTGGTCTTGCAGACGGCGGTGACGAGGGGGCAGCGCGTATGGAACGGGCAGCCGCTCGGCTTTTTGGTCGCGCTCGGAATATCGTCATTACTGGCGCTGAAACTGTGACGCTTGCGCGGATCACGCGAGGGCGCCGAGCGCATCAGCAGTTCGGTATAAGGATGGCCGGGTGCGGCAAAGATCGCGGCTTTCGGGGCAATCTCGACGATCTTCCCGAGATACATGACCGCCACACGATGGGAGATAAACTCCACCACGCCGAGATCATGCGAGATCGCGAGATAGGAAACGCCAAGATCGCGTTGCAGATCGCTGAGGAGATTAAGGATCTGCGCCTGCACCGACACATCGAGGGCCGAGACGGGTTCGTCGCAGACGATGACGTCGGGGTTGAGGGCCAGTGCCCGGGCAATGCCGATGCGCTGGCGCTGGCCACCGGAAAACTGATGGGCAAAATTGTCGGCCTGGTCCGGACGTAGACCCACGCGCTCCATGAGTTCGGCGACGCGAGCATCGCGCTCGGCGGAGGTGCCGACATTGTGGATGTCGAGCGGGGCGCGGATGATGTCCTTGACCCGCTGGCGCGGATTGAGCGAGGAGAACGGGTCCTGGAAGACGATCTGCATCCTGCGCCGATAGCTCTTCAGCGCCGCGCGGTTGAAGCCGCGGATTTCCTGGCCGTCGAACTGTACCCGCCCGCCCGTCGGTTTGACGAGACCCATGAGCGCGAGGCCGGTCGTTGACTTGCCGCAGCCGCTTTCGCCCACAAGGCTGAGGGTCTCGCCGCGATTGAGCGAAAAGCTGACGCCGTCGACGGCTTTCACCGCGCCCACCTGCCGCTGCAGCACGCCGGCGCGAATGGGAAAGTGCACTTCGAGATTTTCGACCGAGAGCAAGGGGGTGCGATCAGGCTGCATCATCGTGCTCCCAGCAGGCAGCCCAGTGACCGGGGCGTTTTTCTTCAAATGGCGGTCGTTCTTCAAGGCAGCGCGCCGAGGCGCCGGGGCAACGCGGCGCGAAGGCACATCCCTTAGGCAGGGCCCAGAGCGGCGGGACGGTCCCTGGAATATCGGCCAAGCGATCCCCGGCTTCGCTCGATGCGCCGGCACCGGGCACGGCGCCCATCAGGCCGATCGTATAGGGATGAAAGGGGCGATCGAAGAGATCGAAAATACTCGCTTCCTCGACCTTGCGCCCCGCATACATGACGATGACGCGGTCGGCGACTTCGGAAACAACGCCGAGATCGTGGGTGATAAGGATCTGCGCCGTGCCGAGGCGCTTTTGCAGATCAGAGATCAGGCCCAGGATCTGAGCCTGGATGGTCACATCGAGCGCCGTGGTCGGCTCGTCGGCGATAATGATCTTTGGATCGCAGGCGAGTGCCAGGGCAATCATGGCGCGTTGGCGCATGCCGCCCGAAAGTTCATGCGGAAACTGACCCGCGCGACGTTCGGGATCGGGCATCTGTACGAGGCGCAAGACATCGACGGCCCGGGCATCGGCCTCGCGGCGGCTGCATTTGCGATGCTGGCGCACGGATTCCGCGATCTGTTCGCCGATGCGCAGCACGGGATTGAGCGCAGTCAGCGGTTCCTGGAATATCATGGCGATCTTTTCGCCGCGAAAATCCTCAACCTGGCGCTGGTTCATGGCGAGAAAATCTTCGCCATCGATCAAAACCTTGCCGCCGGCGATCTTTGCAGCATCCGGCAGGAGCCGAAGGAGCGACAGCGCGGTCATGGATTTGCCGCAGCCGCTTTCCCCGACGATGCAAAGGGTCTCCCCTGCCCTGACGGACAAATTCATGTCGGAGACGACGGCGAAAGCGCCATTAGCGCTCTGGATCTCGATTTCGAGATCCGAGACTTGCAGAACCGGGAGAGAGGTATCTGTGGTGATGTCGCTCATTGCCGTCGTCTCCTATGTCGGGCAAGGGGTGTGCCCGACATGTTGGGAATATTAGTCGGTCGCGCCGTCGAGATTGCCGACCATGAAGCCATAGTCGCCGCTATGGACGAGGTTGCGGGTCAGGTGCTGCATGATCATCACGCCGTTCTCGAATGGGGTCGGGATTTCTTCGAGCACTTCGAACGTGTAGGGGCTGACGACGCGCCCGAGCAGCTGGCCGCCCTTGATCACCTCACCATTGGCCGGGGCCAGCGGCTCGAGCCAACCGCCCTGGGTCGGACGAATGCCGGCCAGTTCATTGACGACGATCTGCTTGGGATTGGTCCAGGGATCGCCCGGGATGGCGCCGATGGTCTTGAGCATGTTGAGCACACCGTCGACGGTCTGCTTCACGTAAGGAGTCTGGTCGACGATACCGCCACCAAGTTCGATCACCGCCACCGGGATATTGCGGGTGTCAATGGTCACCGACTTGGTAGTGCCGCCGAAGACGGTGCCCTGCTTGTTCTCAACCGGCCGATAGAGGAGCTTTGAGCCGAAGGCGCGCGACAGGCGCTCGTCGTTCCAGATGTAGACATAGTCGACGGTCGGACGATCGGTGCCTGAATGGAGATCGATATGCACGTCGATGACGTTGAGGAACTCATTGGTCAGCGCATGGGCGAGCTGCTGGGAATAGGTGCCCTTGGGATTGCCGGGAAACTGGCGGTTGAGGTCGACCTTATCGATAGTCGCAAAGCGCTCGTTGACGGCGAAGGCATAGGGATTGGCGACGGGCAGCAGCAAGATGCGGCCCTTGAGCGGCTGGTCCTTGAGCGCGCGATAAAGGTCGAGAACGGCTTGGGAGCCGCTGTTTTCATTGCCGTGGATCGAGGCGGAAATGCCGATGGTTGGGCCATCTTCCTCGCCGACCAGTTCGTGAATGAAGAGCACAGCGTCGCTGCCATCGGCATGGGTCGTGAACTTCGGGCGAAGCTGGTTGATGGACTTGACCATGAAAGAATTCCTTTAGTTACTTTGCCTTGGCGGATTTGCCGCCGCCGCGAGAGAGCTGGCGCGGGTCGAGCACATCGCGCAGACCATCGCCGAGGAGATTGAAGCCGAGCACGGTCACCATGATGGTCGCGCCCGAAATGATTGAGAGCCAGGGCGCGTCGCGCATGAAGCGGGTGCCATAGGCAAGGGTCCACCCCCAGGTCGGGGCCGGTGGCGGCAGGCCGAAGCCGAGAAAACTCAGCGCCGATTCCGAAATGATCGCGGTGCCGAGGCCAAGCGAAGCGAGGACGATGATCGGCCCAAGGGCGTTGGGCAGGATTTCCCTGAAGATGATGCGCATTGGACTTGCGCCCAGCGCCTTGGCCGCCTGCACATAGTTCTGTTCGCGCAGCACCAGGGTCGTCGAGCGTACGACGCGGGCATATTCGGTCCAGGCGACGACGATAATGGCAAGCGCCACATTGGTGATGCCTGGGCCAAGCACCGCAACGATGGCGAGCGCGAGGACGATTGCTGGAAAACCGAGGAAAATGTCGGTGATCCGCATCAGGACTTGATCGACCCAGCCACCGAAATACCCCGCAACCAGCCCAACGACCGTACCAATGGCAGCCGAGACCGCAACCGCGATGACGGCGATGGTCAGCGAGATGCGGGCGCCGAAAACCAGACGAGACCAGAGGTCGCGGCCGAAATTGTCGGTGCCGAGAATATGCTCGAGCGTCGGACCGTCGAAGCGATTGCGCATATCCATCTGCTCTATGCCATGGGTCGCGACAAAGGGCGCGAAGATGGCAAGAAGGATGATGGTCAGCGAGATCAATGCGCCGACGACGAGCGAGACATTGGTGAAGGCTTTTGGCAAACGCATGGTCATCACCCGAGCCGAATGCGCGGGTCGACCGCTGCGTAAAGAAGATCCACCACAAGGTTCACTAGCGCGAAGACGATGGCGAAGGTGAGCACGATTCCCTGGATCAGCGGCAGGTCACGTTGCGAGATCGCGGCAATGGTGAGCTGTCCGAGGCCCGGCCAGGCAAAGATGGATTCGGTGAGAACTGCCCCGCCAAGTAGAGCACCGAAGCGAAGGCCGATCACACTGAGAACCGGGAGAAGCGCATTGCGCAGGGCATGACGGATCACGACGCGCCCCCTGCGAAGCCCCTTGGCATAGGCGGTGCGCACGAAGTCCTCGCGCAGCACTTCGAGCATCGAGGCGCGCACGAGACGCGAGATGATGGCCGCCGAGTTCGCCGCCAGCGCCAATGCCGGCAGGGCAATATGGCTGATGGAATCCCAGAGCACTTGCGGGCGTCCGGTGACAGCCGCCAGGAATGCTTCCGGCAGTGGCACGCCACGACCGATGGATGGCAGCCAACCAAGCTGAACGGCAAAGAGCAGCATGAGCAACAGACCGAGCCAATAAACCGGCATGGACACGCCAAGCTGGGCAAAGAGCATGGTGACGGTGTCGATCCACGAACCCTGACGAATAGCGGCGAGGACGCCCAGCGTCAGTCCGATCAGGGTGGCGAGAAGCAGCGCCACGACGGCAAGTTCGATGGTCGCGCCGAGGCGCCCAAAGATAATCTCGGCGACCGGCTGATTCTGGAAGATCGAGCGTCCCATATCGCCTTGCAACAGAGCAGCGAAATAGTCCCAAAGGCGGATATACCAGGGGTCATTCAGCCCCAAAGTATTGCGCAGGTTGGCGATGGCTTCCGGCGTCGCGTCCTGGCCGAGCAGCACGGCGGCCGGATCACCCGGGATGATCAACAGGAGACCAAAGGTGACCACCACCATGCCGATAGCCATGGGGATCAGCAGCAGCAGCCGGCGGATGACATAGGCTAGCATCGGCATTGCCCTTGTGTGTCGGAGTTGCGCTCAACCAAGGATCACCTCGTCGAGTTTGCGCGGAAATTTGGTGAGACTGTCTGGACCATTTTCGGTGACGAGCACCGTATCGGCGAGGCGGAAACCGCCAAGGCCGGGGACATAGAGTGCAGGTTCGGATGAGCAGACCATGTTGGGCACGAGCACAGTATCGTCGCCGCCTTCCACCCATGGCGGCTCGTGGAACATCACACCCATGCCGTGGCCGACGCGATGGAGGCAATATTGCCCGCCCCCCTGCTCGCGGATAAAACCGAGCGCCCGATCATCGGCCGAAGCGCAGGTGGCGCCGGCAACGAGCCCGGCCGTTCCGATGGCCTGGGCTTCCTGGGCAAGATTGTAGATGCGTTCCTGCTCTTTGCTGGGTTCGCCGAGGATAAAGGTGCGCTCGCTTTCAGCAGCGCGCCCGCCAACCCGGCAACCGAGCGAGAGGATCATGCTTTCGCCGCGCTGCGGGCGATGCCCGGTCGGCATGCCATGTGGAAAAGCCGAGCGCAGGCCGGAATAAACGAGACCGCCGGCAATGCCCTGGACGAGCATGATGTCCTCGTGCTCGCGATACATCGTGTCGAGCGCGTGGCGAATGATATGGGCCTCGATCTCGATTTCGGTCGGCATGGTCTTGCCGCTGCGCAGCGCCTCGTCGATGACAGCAACGCCTGCGCTCACCATCGAATCGGAGATCCGCGCGGCTTCGCGCTGCAGCACCAGTTCTTCTGGACGCTTGGTCAGGCGCATTTTTCCGACGATGCCAGACGCCGTCACCTTGGCATTGGGGAATGAACTTTCGATCTGGCCCACGCGGGCCAGCGAGATGCCAGGCGAGTGCGCCACGGTCCCCTTGATGTCGCCGAGGGTGCGGGCAAGGACGGCGAAGGGACGATCGCGGCCGGGGAATTCGAAGTAAACGACGAGCTCCGCCGCGGTCTTCTGGTCGAGCGCATGGTGGCGTTCGAGTTCGGGGATCAGCAGATAGACGTCGGTCTGCGTCAGCGCAAAGACGACGGGGCGTTCGGTCGTGTAGTGGGAAAAACCGGTCGTATAGATGACGTCGTCATTGGAATCGAGCAGCAGCACATCGACGCCGTCTTCGGCCATCCGCGCACGGATATCGCGATGGACGGAGGCGTAATAGTCGGCGCTGAGGCGCTGGGAGAAGGCCATGGCGATGTCCTTGGAATGGGCATGAGGCCGGCCGGCACAGAAGCGCCGGCCGGGATGGTCTCAATCAGTCGGTGAGGCCGATCAGGCCACGCAGATTGCCGCGCGGTGTCGCCTGGACTTCGACGGGCAGGTCCTTGGCGTAGAACAACTGATAGCCCTGGGCCGAGATGATGTAATAGGGCAGCTCTTCCGCCAAGATCGTCGCAGCCTTCTGATAGGCAGCGGCACGGCCAGCCTGATCGAGGGTCGAACGGCCTTCCTGCAGCAGCGCATCGACTTCGGGATTGGAGTAACCACCCCAATTGGTCGGCCCGCCGGTCGAGAGCTGGGCAAACATCAGGCGATCGGGATCGACGATGTTGAGCCAGCCGAGCAGCGCGATCTGGTGCTTACCCTGCTGCACATAGTTGGTCGAGAAAGACGGCCAGTCGGTGATCTGCGCCGTTGCCTTAACCCCAGCCGACTCGAACATGGCCTGGAGGAATTCGACGGTCTGCACGCGGTTGGTGTCTTCGCTGTGGGTCGAAAGAACCACTTCGAGGTCCTTACCGTCCTTGTCGAGGATGCCGTCGCCATTGCTATCGGTCCAGCCAAGCTCGTTGAACTGGGCGATGGCCCCTTCCATGTCGAAGGTCGGTTGCGCAATGGTGTCCAGATAGGCCCAGGACGAGGGCAGGATGATCGAATGCGCTTCCTGATCGACTCCCTGATAGATGTCCGCAACGATCGTCGTCTGATCGACGAGCTTGGCAAAGGCCTGGCGCATCTTCGGATCTGCGAGCAGCGGATCCTTGACGTTGAAATTGAGGTAATTGACGCCGAGGCCCGCGGTGATGACATTGCCGAAACGATCGTCGGCTGCGAGGCGCTCGATATCCTGAGGGGCGAGCGGAGACTGAATGACGTCGAGATCGCCGGCTTCGAAAGCCTGCGAGCGGGCCGAATTGTCGCCGATAATTTTCAGCGTCACGTTTTCGATGGTCGGTGCACCGCGCCAGTAATTTTCATTGGCTTCTAGCACGATCTCGCTGCCACGATTCCACGAGACGAGCTTCATCGGCCCCGCACCGACCGGATTGAGCGCGATATCAGTGCCGCCTTCGACAAGCGCCTTGGGAATGATGCCGATATCGAGATAGGTGAGAAGCGGCGCATAGGGCGCCGAAAGCGTAAACTTGACCGTCTGCGGATCGACGGCTTCGACAGCCGAGATCGGCGCGTAGAGCGCACGGCTTGGTGCATTGAGATCGGGGTCGATCAGCGTCGTATACGTGAAGACGACATCGTCGGCCGTCAGCGGGCTACCGTCCGAGAATTTGAGGTCCGGCCGCAGCTTGAAAATGAACGTCTGCGGATCCGGCGTTTCCCAGCTTTCGGCGAGGTCCGGCACCGGCTCGAGGCTCGGGGTGATGTGGACGAGGCCGGAATAGATGAGGTCAGCGGTGCGCGAGGCAGTGGTGTCGCGCATCAGGCGCGGATCGAGCGTACCGGCGTCCACGTCCATCCCCACGATGAGCGTGTCCTGATCCTGCGCGACGATCTCCTGCATCGGCAGCATGCTCAGCGCGACAAGAGCGCTGGTCGTCAAAAGTAGTTTTCTCATTCCCTGTTCCCTTGCTTTGACTAATTAAGCGGATAGTCGGCCCGCGAGCTGACCGCCCTTGGCGCGCCTGAGATCGGCGAGCCGCGGGGCCAGAATGGTGTCGAGCGCGCCGGAATCCGGCGCATGGCGATATTCGAAACATTGGACGCCGGGCCGCACGAGTTGGGCCACATGATCGGCGCCCGAGGCATAGACCACCGCATCCGAGCCGGCGATCACCTCGGCCAGATCATCGGCCGAAGACCAGGTGACGCGGATATCCGAGATATGCGGGGCAAACTCACGCACGCTTGGACGCATGATCGCGATATATTCCTTGAAGTGGGTGACGGCAGCGACGCGCGACCGGGAGTCGAGCCCGGCCAGGTTCTGCCGCGTGCGCTGGGACGGAATGAACCGCAGGCCGAGCACTTCCCCACCCTCGACCAGCGCACGGACCTCCGCTTCCCTGTGCCCGAAGGTCAAGACGATATCGGCAGCGGCACAGGCGCGGCGCTGTGGACCGTCTTCGCGAATGCTGTCGAGCGTGACGAGATCGATATGGTCGTTGCTCGCAAGCGTCGGACGGATTTCCTCGACATAGTCGCGGCCCGGCCCCTCGAAAATACAGACAAAAACGATATTGAGCCCGGTGGTCGGGCGCCGCATCTGCGCGCCAGCATTGATCATCGAGACAAGCGCCATCGAAGACACGCCGAGCGCCTCGGCCTTGGCCAGGATCGCCTCGATATCACCGCGCAACGCATTGATCGGCTGGCCGGAGCCTGCCGCAGCCAGGGGATCGCGTGCGGTAAAAGCGCCAAGTCCCGCCCGCATCTCGATCAGGCCCTCATCGCGCAGCTGCTGATAGACCTGACTAACGGTCATCGGCGCGATGCCGATCTCGCTCGCCAACTGCCTGACCGACTGCAGCTTGGTGCCATAAGGCATGTCGCTGAACGCAAGCATATAGCTCAAAAGGCCATGCAGTTGCGTCCCCACCGGAACGGGAAGCGACTTGTCGATGCTGGACGCGTCTAACGTAAACATGTGTTCTACCACGTTGATACACTGACCGTAACCGCGCGTTCTCTACATCGCAAGTGGGCATGCAATTTTTTTGTACAGCGTTTGATTTCGCTGTTTGAATGTGCACAAATGGATGAAATCACGCGAAAATCTGCGGTAAGTTAAGCCGCCGCAGACGAACCGATCATGTTTTCCTGCTGAAGGTGTACTAATGGATTATAGCAACCTGGGCCGTACGGGCCTTAAAGTCTCGCGACTGGCACTCGGCTGCATGACCTTTGGCTCACCGACCTGGGCGCCATGGGTTCTCGACGAAGCCGCCACGCGACCGATCATCGACAAGGCCGTCGATCTCGGGATTAACTTCTTTGACCTCGCGGATATGTATTCGCTGGGCGCAAGCGAAGAGGTGGTCGGCAAGATCCTCTCCGCGCAAAAGCGCCAAAAGCTCGTGCTCGCAACCAAGCTCTACAACCCGATGAGCAGCGACCCCAATGATCGCGGCCTATCGCGGAAGCACATCTTCGAGGCGGTCGATGGCAGCCTGAAACGCCTCGGCACCGACTATATCGACCTCTACCAATTGCACCGGTTCGACTACGACACCCCGCTCGAGGAAACGCTGGATGCGCTCAACGACGTGGTGCGCGCGGGCAAGGTGCGCTACCTCGGCGCCTCCTCAATGCATGCCTGGCAATTCATGAAGGCGCTCGGCTTGCAGCGTGCCAATGGCTGGGCCCCGTTCGTCTCGATGCAGCCGCACTACAACCTGATCTACCGCGAAGAAGAACGCGAAATGCTGCCGCTCTGCCGGTCCGAAGGCATTGGCGTTATCCCTTGGAGCCCACTCGCCCGAGGGCGCCTTGCGGCACGCACCGACACCGAAACCACTCGTTCGCAAACCGACAAGACCGCGTCCGCGCTCTATGATCGCTCCCGCGAACAGGATGATGCGGTGGTTGCAGCCCTCCGGACCGTTGCCGAGCGCCATGGCCGCCCACCGGCCCAGATTGCTTATGCATGGGTCGCGACACGCCCCGGCATCACAGCCCCTATCGTCGGCATTTCAAAGCTTCACCAATTCGATGATGCCGTCGCCGCGCTCGAGGTGAAACTCAGCGGCGAAGACGTTGCCCTCCTCGAAGCCCCCTACCACCCCAAGCCGGTCGCCGGCCACCAATAGGACGTTTCTCATGCTGATCGGCAATGAACTTGCGGGCCTGACAGCCGGCATCGACGCGCTTTATCGCAAGACACCCCGCAGCGATGGCTTCCTCGATAAGGAAGGCCTCATTCCCGTGGCCATGGCAGAAGTCGAACCGATAGGGCTGCGCGACTACACCGAAGTGCGCGAAAAGCTTGAGGCGCTCGCTATCCGCAATGCCAGCGAGGCCGAAACGCCGCTTCGCCGCGACTATGTCGCCGAAATGATCGACTCGCTTCTCGCGCTCGTGACCACGTTCGAAGAAAAGCCGATCAGCTTCGCCGACCGTGTTGCCCGGCAAATCCGCGTAAAAACGCAATTGGTCTCGGATGCGGAACTGGATGTCTATCGCCAGACAATCCGCGAAAAACTAGACGAACTTGGCTATGCCGGCGGCAGTCTCACCGACGATTTCAATCGGTGGGAAGCCCAGGCCCGCGTGCCCAAGGAGGCGGTGCTCGCAGAACTCAAAGGCTTGATCCTCGAAGGCCGCGAGCGCGTCGACGCCACCATGTATCCCTTCGCACACGAATGGATGGAGCCCGAAGGCGTCACCGCCGTGCCCTTCTCCGCCTATTGCGACTATCCAACGCGAAAAGTGCTGCTGAACCTAGACTTTCCCTACACCCGCTTCTCGCTCAAGCACCTGGCAACGCACGAGGTTTTCCCCGGACACCTCGTCCATATGAACCTGCGTGAGCGGGCCGTCGCCGAGGGCAGGATGCCACTCGACGGCGCCCAGGTGGTGACGAGCTCGGCGAGCAGCGCGCTCTTCGAAGGCATTGCCGACAATGGCATGTTTTTCCTCGATTGGGTCGATGGCCCCGAGGACGAACTCGGCGTTGCCCTGCAGCGACTGCGCAGCGCGATGCGCTGCAATGCCGCCTGGATGATGCACGCCGAGGGCATGAGCCTTGATGAGATTGTCCCCATCACGGCCGACAAGGCCTTGCAGGACCCGGTCACCGCGCGCTCGCGCCTCGCCTTTCTCAACCACAACCTCCGCGCCCCCTTCGTTTATGCCTATTACGGCGGCGACTTGGCCGTGCACGAGGTTTGGAAAACGGTCCCCAAAGACCGACGCAGCGATTTCTGGAGCTATCTCTACGACAACATGCACACGCCAACGACGCTCGCCCAATATTGGCAATGAAGGGCGGCCATCTCGCCAACATGGTGTTGGTCGACACCTTAGAGTTGATCGCGGCAGGCGTACGAAAGCTGCGATCAGTACTAACGCAGCTTCGGCGGCGCAGAAGCGGCATACGGAGCGAAACGCGCTGCAAAAGTGAGGGGTCAGCAACCAATTCCAGCGGCGATATAGCCTCCGAGATTGTCGTCTTAGATGGCATGATCCTGTTGCCCAAGGCTAAATCTGGAGGGAAGCAGCGGAGTTAGGATGGTGGGCGGTCGGCTGCAGTGCGCAAATCGACCAACGAATCATCGTACCTTTGCGTCCGAAGAAAATCGACAAATGCGCGCAAGGGTGCGGGGACGAGGCGGCGTCCCGGATAATAGAGAAACGGACCGGAAAAGCTGGTCCACCATGGTTCGAGCACCGGAACGAGGGCGCCGTTGGCAAGGTGAGGGCGTAGCCAGTCTTCGAACAAGGCGATGATGCCCGAGCCGGCAATGGCGACATCGATGGCCAGTTCGGTCGCTGCACCGGCCTGCACGATTAGCGGACCGTTCGGCACGATGCGGACCTCTTCGCCGTCACGTTCGAAATCCCACGAAAAGACGACGCCACTCGGGAAGCGGCCCTGGATGCAGGCATGGTCCAGCAAGTCGCGCGGATGCTGAGGCGTACCGCGGCGCGCGAGATAATCCGGTGACGCTGCAAGCGCGAAGCGCTGCACCCGCGGCCCAATAGGTACGGCAATCATATCTTGTGCCAGTCGCTCCTCATAGCGGATGCCCGCGTCGCAGCCGCTGTCGAGGATATCGACGAAGTTCTCATCGGCGATAATCTCCACCCGAATATCGGGATAGGCTGCGAGAAAGGCCGGGAGGATCGCTGGCAACACGGTGCGGGTGGCGCTGGTGGGAACATTGAGCCGCAACGTTCCGATCGGCTTGTCCCGATGTGCATTGACCACATCGAGCGCCAACCGAATTTCCTCTAGCGCTGGCTCCAGCCGCCCAAGCAGGTCACGCCCCGCTTCGGTGGGCACGACGCTCCGCGTGGTGCGGTTGAGAAGGCGCGTTCCAAGGCCAAGTTCGAGCCGACGCACGGCATCGCTGAGGCTCGATGCACTCTTGCCCAACACCCGGGCTGCATCGCGGAAACCGCCGAGCCGTGCCACCGTTGCAAAAGCCCTGAGATCGTTGAGATCCTGATCCATTGTCCGCCTGCCTGCACAGCGTGTGCCGATAATGCTTACTTATCATCAAAATCGCCAATGACTAATTAGGCTGCAGCAATGGAGAACGAGATGTCCAATATTCAGACTGCCGGCACCTATCGCCTCGGCGACCGTGACGTGAACCGCCTCGGTTATGGAGCAATGCAGTTAGCAGGCTCTCACGTCTTTGGGCCGCCCAAGGATCGTGAAGCGGCGATCGCCGTGCTGCGCAGCGCAGTCGCCAACGGAGTCAATCACATCGACACCAGCGATTTCTACGGTCCACACGTCACCAATCAGATTATCCGCGAGGCCCTCCACCCGTATGGGGATGATCTGACAATCGTCACCAAGATCGGGGCGGTTCGGGGCGATGACGCCTCTTGGCTGCCAGCCTTTTCGGCTGCTGATCTCACTCGCGCCGTTGAGGATAATCTGCGCAACCTGGGTCTCGAGGTGATGGAGGTGGTCAACCTGCGCATCATGTTCGGCATGGAGCCAACCGAAGGCTCTATCGAAGCGCCGATGACCGCCGTGGCCCAATTGCAGCAGCGGGGCCTCATCAAGCATATCGGGCTCAGCAGCGTGACGCCAATCCAGGTCCAGCAAGGTCGTTCGATCGCGGAGATCGTCTGCGTGCAAAACCAGTATAATCTCGCCCATCGTGGCGATGATGCTCTGGTTGACGAACTTGCAGCTGTCGGTATCGCTTACGTGCCGTTCTTCCCCCTTGGCGGATTTGCGCCTCTCCAATCGTCCACCCTGTCGGACGTGGCTCAGCGGCTTGGCGCCACGCCCATGCAGGTCGCGCTTGCCTGGCTCCTGCAACGCTCGCCAAATATCTTGCTGATCCCCGGCACATCGTCCGTGGCGCATCTGCAGGAAAACCTGGCCGCCGCCAACTTAGTCCTGCCGCCTCAAGAGATTGCCGCTCTGGATCAGATTTATACCATCGGCGCCTGATGGGCAGAGTCGTGAAGGGCCGGTTTTTACGGCTGGCCCTTCTCACCGGGTTCTGACCAAGACAGAGGGCTCAGAGCGAACTGTCATTCCGGAACGGTCGCCTGATCTGCCCGAACCGAATCCGACCGGGCATCGTGGCGTTGCTGCGATGCTCGGATCGTTTGCCAATTGGCTTCGCTCCAATGCGCGAGCGGTATGAGCGTCGTGGTCAGGGTATGCCCAAGTTCGGTGAGCTCATACTCGACCCTTGGCGGCACCGTCGCATAGGCGGTGCGTGTCACGAGCCCGTCGCGCTCAAGTCCACGTAAGGTCAGGGTCAGCATGCGGTGCGTTATCCCGCCGATCTCGCGCATGATCTCGGTAAACCGCGCAGGTCCATCGGTCAGCTCCGACACCACCATAATGGTCCACTTATCGCCGATCCGGTCAAGCACTGCGGCAACGACCCTGCAATGATCGGCGCGGTTCGGATCGATCCCGGGGGTCACGGGCTTGCTTGGCGTCATCATGTCTCCAATCCGATCATGGGTGATCGTAAGCCACCATTCTGTGCGTTCTTGTGGGTATGGCCGATATCAAACATATCGTCACGTACATTTTGTTCGTAAAAGAGATTGGACCTCAGATGTCAGTCATTGCAATTCTCGGCGCCGGCCAGGGCATGGGCCACGCGATCGGCAAATTGTTCGGTAAGGAAGGCTACAAAGTTGCGCTATTGTCGCGCGATGCCGCCAAGCTTGCGTCGCTCGTCGCGGACCTCACCGCACTTGGCATCGACGCTGCAGCCTTCCGTGCCGACGTGACGGACGTGGACTCGATCAAATCCGGCCTTGCTGCCGTTAAGGCGCATTTCGGCGCGATCGACGTCCTCGAATATTCTCCGTCCAACGCCACCCTGCCGCAGGCGCCGGCATCGCGGGTCACGCCTGATACCCTGCAGCCATGGTTCGAGTTCCAGCTCTTTGGCGCAATTGCCGCCGTCGCCGAGGTCTTGCCAGATATGCTGGCGCGCAACAGCGGTACGATCCTTGTGACCACCGGCGCGTCTTCCGTGCGCCCAGAAATGGGCTATCCGGCCTTTGCCGCCGCAGGCATCGCCATGGGCGCATTGCGCAACTGGTCTTTAGCGCTCCATACCGAAGTAGCGCCCTCAGGCGTGCAGGTCGGTCATGTGGCAATCGGCGCCTTCATCGGCCAGGATGCCGAGGCCACAGCCGACGCCATAGCCCCGCTCTATTGGGAGCTTCATACCGAGCGCGACGCGCTCGAGCGGGTCTTCCGCTGATCACCGGAGAGGGCAAGAACCTCGGCAGGATCTTTCTCGGAAGAGCGTGGCTTATAGCTATGCTTCACAGCAAGCCCGGCCCAGACCTATTTCAAGCCCAAACCGCGTGCTCAATTTTAGCGCAATAGCCCGAAATTTCACCAGCCCACGATCATCCAACCGCCCGCCGCGCCCAATATCCGTTGATCTTGGGCGCGGTTTGGCTTGGCATGGTCCTTGCAAAGTCATGGTCAGAGTTGGTGGCTAGGGTTCCGGCGCAGATGCGCGACAGGTCCGAGAGCTGCCGCTGGTCCGGGAGACATCGGGCCAGATGCACGGCGGGATAAAAGCCCGGGAGACCTCGTAAGCCAGGGAATGGCGAGCGCAGCGTCTCGCCGTCCCTCAAGTTCGGAGGGATCGGCATGAAGCCGGCAGAAGCTAAAGCAATATTCCGGTGGCGCTCATGACCGCTGTCAAGCGCATGTTCGTGCTGCTCTGCGGTTACGAAATCCTGCCGATGACCGTGTCGCTGCGCGGCGCCGATCCGAAATTCATCGTCTCCGTCCCGATCTGCACCTATCTCCTCGACACACGTGACGGCTGGGTCCTTCTCGATGCCGGGCTCGATAGCCATCACCTGGTCGATCCCGGCCAAATAGAGAAATACTTTTCTCCCGGCCGCTGGTTTCCGCCGCCGGTCGTCAAGCCGGTCCACGAAATGGAAGCCCAGCTCAAATCGATCGGCATCGGTTTTGAGGACATTTCCGTCCTCATCCTCTCCCATCTCCACGCCGATCACAGCGGCCACATCAAGCGCATGCCGCAAGCGCGCATCGTCGTCCAAAAGCGCGAATACGACTACGCTTTCTCGAACGCCGAAAAGATCGCCTACTTCCCCGAAGACTACGACCTTCCCGGCCTTAGCTGGGACGTCATCGACGGCGACTCCAAAATCCTCGATGGCATTGAAGCCATCTTCACCCCCGGCCACACGCCGGGTCACCAATCGCTCATCGTCGATCTGCCGCAAACCGGCAAGGTCATCCTCACCGCCGATGTCGGCGATTGGATCGAAAATTTCGATCAAGAAATTCTACCCGGCTCCGCCACGAGCGACGAAGAAGCCATCGCCTCGATCCGCCGCATCAATGCGCTCCGCCAGCAAACCGGAGCCCCGATGTTCCTGACCCACGATCCGGTGCTGGTGCAAAAAATCAAACTGGCGCCTGACTACTATGCGTGACCCCGTCCTCTCCATCCGCGGCCTTCACGTTCGCCTCAGCCGCGATGGTCAGGCGAGTACCGTCCTCGATGGCATCGATCTCGACATGGCGCCCGGCGAAGTCGTCGCGCTTGTCGGCGAAAGCGGCTCCGGCAAATCGACGATCGGCCTCGCCATCCAGGGCCTCCTGCCCGCCGAAAGCCAGCCCGACATTTCGGGCAGCATCCGCCTCGCCGAAAGCGAAGTCGTTGGCGCCAAGCCGGACGCGTTACGCCAGATCCGCCGCACCCTCGTGCGCGGCGTGCCGCAGGACCCGATGGGCGCGCTTAATCCCACCATGACCATCGGCCGGCAAATGGCCGAAACCGGCCTCACGTCAGTCGAAGTGCTCGATTGGCTGACCCGCGTCGGCCTCCCCGACCCAGAGCGTATCGCCCGCGACATGCCCCATCGTCTCTCGGGCGGTCAGCGCCAGCGCGTGCTGATCGCCATGAGCATGGCTGCGAAGCCGCGGCTTCTCATTGCCGACGAACCGACCACCGCCCTCGACGTCACCGTCCAGGCGCAAATCCTCGCTTTGCTTACCGATCTCGCGCGCGAGCAGGAAACCGCCATCCTTTTCATCACCCACGATCTCGCCGTCGCCGCCGAACTCTCCGATCGTGTCATGGTGCTGTTCGGCGGCCGCGTCGCCGAGCTCGGCGACACACGAAAAGTAGTCGTCTCCCCAGCCCATCCCTATTCTGCCGGCCTGCTCTCCGCGCGCTTCGATCTCGACACCGATCGCAATCGCCAGCTCACTAGCCTCTCGATCGATCGCGATCGCCGTCGCCCGGAAGGTACCCATTGCAACTACCAGGCACGCTGCCCCCTCGCGAGCAGCGCGTGCCGCCTCCAGCGGCCGGACCTCAAGGAAACCGCAGCCGGCTCCCGCGCCGCCTGCTTTCACAGCGACCGCGTTCCTGAACTTCTCCTCAGCGCCCGCACTGCGCCGGAATGGCCCGAAGCTATGGCAAGCGATGCCGATGCCCTAGAACTCTATCGTATCCGCAAGAGCTTTCCCGCCGGCCGCAACACGCTCTTTGGCAAGAAGCGTCACACCCAAGTGCTCGCCGGCGTCGATCTTCGCATCCGCCTCGGCGAATGCGTGGCCCTTGTCGGCGAAAGCGGCTCGGGCAAATCGACGCTCCTCCGCATTGCCGCCGGCCTCACCCAGGCCGACGAGGGTGATGTCTCCTGGTTCGGCGGCGTACCGCCACAAGTGGTCTTTCAGGATGCCGTTGCCGCGCTGACGCCATGGCTCTCGATCGGCGAGCAGATCCGCGATCGCCTGCGCCCTCTTGGCCTTAACCGGTCCGAACAGGACAAGCGGATCGCCGAAGCCCTCAATCTTGTCGGCATCGATCCGGCCCTTGCCGAGGCCCTGCCCTCCGAACTTTCCGGCGGCCAGTGCCAGCGTGTCACCGTCGCTCGCGCTGTCGTCGTGCCGCCGCGCCTCCTTCTCTGCGATGAGCCGATCAGCGCCATGGACGTCTCCCTCGCCGCCCAGACGCTCAATCTCCTCGGCACCCTCCGCCGCCAATTGGGCATGGGCATGCTGTTCGTCACCCACGATCTCGCCGCTGCGCGCCTCATCGCCGATCGCATCGCCGTCCTCGAAAAAGGCCAATTGGTCGAAATTGGCGAACCCGACCAGATCATTTCCGCCCCGCAGGCGCCCTATACCAAAACCCTGGTCAGCGCCGTTCCGCGGCTCCATGCGCAGGAGGCACGGCTATGAGCGTCATGACCTCCGGACCCATCACCAGCCAAAACACCGGCGGCTGGCTGCGCCGCATCGGTTGGCTCGAACGCGTCGGTCTCCTCGGCGTTCTTGCCGTCACCTTTCTCGCGGTCTTCGGCCCGCTGATCGCGCCGTTCGATCCCATGCTGCGCGTCGCCGATGCTTATCTGCCGCCCGGCGCGACCCACCTGTTCGGCACCGATGAAATCGGCCGCGACCTATTCTCGCGCGTCCTCCTCGGCGTGCGTTACACCTGGCTTCCGGGCCTCGCCGTCATCGGCATCGCGCTCGTCATCGGCAGCGCCGTCGGCGTCTTCGCCGGCATGATGGGCGGCTGGGTCGATGCACTGTTCCAGCGTATCGTCGAGCTTTTCCTCGTGCTGCCCTCGACGCTGATCGCCATCTCCGTCGTCGCGGCGCTTGGCCCCGGCCTTCTCAACACCATGATCGCCATCACCATTTTCTGGTGGCCTTGGTATGCCCGCATGACGCGCGACGAAGTCCGGCGCATTCGCAGCCGCCCCCATGTCGAGGCCGCCCGGATTGCTGGTGTCAGCCGCATGCGCCTCATGCTGCGCTATCTGCTGCCCGGCACCGTGCCCGCGCTCCTCGTCGCGGCGACGCTCGATGTCGCCAATATCATCCTGACCCTGTCGCTGATGTCCTTCCTTGGCCTCGGCCTTCCCGCCCCGGCGCCCGAACTCGGCGCCATGACGGCCCGCTCGATCGATAGCCTCACCACTTATTGGTGGCTGCCCATTCTCCCGGCAATCGTGATTTTCGTCATGTCCGTCTGCGCCAACCTTGCCGGCGATGGCATTCGCTCGGCGCTGCGGGGAGCCTGAGCCATGGCCTCCTACCTCCTCAAGCGTCTGGCCGGCCTCGCTCTCGTCCTGCTCGTCATGAGTTTCATCGTTTTCTGCCTCCAGAGCATCATCCCTTCCGATCCGGCGCGCTCGCTGGCTGGTCCTTCCGCTCCGCAAGAAACTGTCGATCAGCTCCGTCAAGATATGGGCCTCAATGACCCGCTCCTCGTGCAATACGGAAGTTTTGTCAGCCGCCTCACCCAAGGCGATCTTGGCACTTCCATCCGCACCCGCCAGCCGATTGCCGAAGATGTCCTGCGCTATGGCCCGGCCACGCTCGAACTGATCATCGCCGCCATGCTCATGGGCACGGCGCTCGCCTTCATCCTCGCCTTTGCCCAGGCAACTCTCCAGCGCTCCGGTGGCGTCCGTGTCGGCATGCTAGCTCTCGGCTCCGTCCCCATCTTCCTGACAGCGCTGCTTCTCGCCTATTTCCTCTGGTTCCGCCTCGGCTGGTTCCCCGGCAGCGGCCGTCTCGACATTCGCCGCTTCTCCGGCCCCACCGGCTTTTTCGTGCTCGATGGATTGCTCCTCGGCCGCCCCGAGGTCAGCCTCAGCGCGCTGCGCCATCTATTCCTGCCCGCCCTCGCCCTCTCCGTACCGATTGCAGTTTCAGTCGGCCGTTCGCTGAGCTCAGCGCTCGTCGATGTCATGCGCCAGCCCTATATCCGTACCGCGCGCGGCAAGGGGCTCGGCGCGGGCTATATCTTCGTGCGCCATGGCCTCCGCAACGCTGCCTCCGCCCCGCTCGCCATGCTCGGCCTCCAGGTCGGCCTGCTGTTCGGCAATCTGCTGATCGTTGAGCGCGTCTTCGCCTGGCCCGGCCTTGGGCTCTACACCGTCCAGTCCTTCGCCACCTCCGACCTGCCCGCCGTTCTCGGCGTCGCTCTGGTCTTCGGCGCCTTCTACATCCTGGTCACCATGCTGGTCGAAATCGCCCAGTCCCTGGCCGATCCCCGTATCGCGCTCTAGCGCCAAAAGGAGAAAGAGCCATGCCGGCTTCCGATACCGAAACAGAGCAGCAGATCGCCGCCAACCGCGCCCGCTACGAAGCGCTCAAGGCCGCCGGCACCGGGCAGGCGCCCAAGGCCATGCCGGGCCCGACCGACCCGACCCAGGCACCTCTCGAACCTTCCTCGGCGATCTTTTCCGAAACCGTGCCTGGCGGCTGGTACGCCAATTACCGGCTGAAGAAAGGCGAGCGCCTGCGCATCCTCTCCCCCGAAGGCAAGAGCGCCGTCGCCCTTCTCGCCTGGAATGCCATAGACACCTCCGAGCGGCTCAATCACGCCGACACCATCAAAATCCAATGGACCGCCGCGCTCGGCAAAGGCCGGCTGCTGTTTTCGGATATGGGCCGCGTCCTCTTCTCGATTGTCGAGGACACAAGCGGCGCGCATGACGTCCTCGCTGGCGGCCTCAACGCCGCTGGCACAGTCCGCAAATATGGCGACGACCCAAACCTCCGCAACACCCGCACCAATTTCCTCCTGGCCGCGGCTAAATTCGGTCTCGACCCGCGCGATATCCCGCCCTTCATCAGCTTCTTCGCGCCCGTTACCGTTGCCGAAGACGGCACGCTGTCCTGGCAACAAGACGCACGAAAGCCCGGCGACTTCGTCGAAATCCGCGCCGAAATGGACCTCCTCATCGCCATCTCGAACTGCCCGCACCCACTCGATCCCGCGGCAACCTACACAGCCACACCCATCGACGTGTCCATGCTGAAGCCGCAAGCTTCGTCGGGCGAAGATTTCTGCCGAACGGCCACGCCTGAAGCCGTTCGCGGCTTTGAAAATACCGACGCTTACCGCCTGTCCTGAGGAGCGCGCCATGACATCAAAGACGCCCATTTTCGAGCATGACATTCCAGCGCGTCAGCCCTGGTCCGGCCTGGTCCGCAAGGGTCAGGTCCTCCGCATCATCGATACCCGCGGCCAACAAGCGATCGACACGCTGTTTTACAAAGCCGACGATTTCGCCGAGCGCTATAGCGCTCAGGATACGCTCCAGGCCCAAGGCTCGGCCTATATCAGCACCGGCTCGAAACTGATGTCGAGCGAGGGCAATGTCATGCTGACCGTCACCGACGACAGCTGCGGCCGCCACGACACCTCGGCCGGCGCCTGCTCATGCGAAAGCAATACCGTCCGCTTCGGCCACCACACCAAGTTCGAGCACGCTTGCCGTGAAAACTTCGTCGCCGAGGTTTCGCGCCACGGCATGAGCAAGCGCGACATCGTGCCAAACATCAACTTCTTCATGAACGTGCCGATCGCACCCAATGGCGATCTCGTCATTGACGACGGCATTTCCGCGCCCGGCTCCTATGTCGAAATGGTCGCAGAAATGGACGTGCTCTGCGTCATCTCCAATTGCCCCCAGATCAACAATCCCTGCAACGGCTTCAACCCGACCCCCGTCGCCGTGCAGATCTTCGCAGGAGCAGAGGGATGACAAACACCCTTCCCCAAATCCTCGATTTCACGAGCCTCCGTGCGCTCTACGCTGCCGGCACATCGCCGCTCGACCTCGTCAACGCCCTGATCGAACGGCTCGACGTGGCAACCGATCCGGCCGTGTTCATCACCCGCGCCACACCTGACCAGCTCCGCGCCGCCGCGGCCGACCTCCTCGCGCGCGCACCGGAGCCCAATAGCTTGCCGCTCTGGGGCATCCCTTTCGCCATCAAGGACAATATCGACGCCGCAGGCTTTCCGACCACCGCCGCCTGCCCCGCCTTCGCGTACTCCCCCGAGCAGGACGCGACCGTCATCGCCCGGCTCCGCGCAGCGGGGGCCATCGTCGTCGGCAAGACCAATCTCGATCAGTTCGCCACCGGCCTTAACGGCACTCGCTCGCCCTATGGCGCGCCGCGCTCTGTTTTCAACGCTGATTACGTCTCCGGCGGATCAAGCTCCGGCTCGGCCGTCGCCGTCGCCAGCGGCCTAGCCGCTTTCGCCCTCGGCACCGACACCGCGGGCTCCGGCCGCGTCCCCGCCGCCTTCAACAATCTCGTGGGCATCAAGCCAAGCCCCGGCCGCGTCCCCAATACCGGCGTCGTCCCCGCCTGCCGCAGCGTCGACGTGGTGACCGTTATGGCCGCCAATGTCACCGACGGCATCGCGGTCCGCGCCGTCATGAATGGTTACGACGCCGCCGACCCCTTCTCGCGCAAACCAGCGTCCATGAGCCTCCCGCCAAAACTCCGCGTCGGCGTCCTCATCGGCAAGGACAAGGAATTTTACGGCAACCACGCCTTTGCCGATCTTTACGAGGAAGCCATCGCGCGCGCCAAAAAACTCGGCGCCGAAATCGTCCCCATCGACTACACCCCCTTCCGCGATGCCGCCGCCCTCCTCTACCAAGGCCCCTGGGTCGCCGAACGCCTCGCGGCCATCGAAACCTTCTTCGCCAAATCCGCCGATGACATGGACCCAACCGTCCGCACCATTATCGGCGGCGCCACAAAATTCAGCGCCGTCGACGCCTTCAATGGCCGCTACGAACTCGGCCGCCTGCGCCAGTTGACCCTCCTCGAATGGGCTAAGGCCGACGTTCTCCTTCTCCCCACCTCGCCCGATATCCAGACCGTCGAGGCCATGCGCGCCGATCCGATCGCGCTTAATTCCCGCTTCGGCCTCTATACCAATTTCGCCAACCTCCTCGATTGCAGCGCCATCGCCGTCCCCGCCGGTTTCACCGCCAATGGCCTGCCCTTCGGTGTCACGCTCGTCGCCCCACAAGATTGTGACGACGCCCTCGCCCCCTTCGCCAATGCCATGCACCAAGCCGCCGCCACCGGCAGCGGCCTCGATCGCACCAAACTCATCCCCGCCGTCACGATCCCCGCCACCGATCGCATCGAAATCGCCGTCGTCGGCGCTCATTTGACCGGCATGCCGCTCAATCCCGAACTGACCGCGCTCGGCGGCTGGCTCGTCGAAGAAACTAAGACCGCGCCACAATACCGGCTCTACGCTCTCAAAGGCACTGTGCCACCCAAACCTGGCCTCCAGCGCGTCGCCGAAACCAACGGCGAACCCATCATTATCGAGGTCTGGTCCCTCCCCGCCGCCGGCTTCGGCACGTTCGTGTCAAAGATCCCCGCGCCCCTCGGCGTCGGCAAGCTCGTCCTCGCCGATGGCCGCCACGTCACCGGCTTCCTTTGCGAAGCCACAGCGCTCGACGATGCCGCCGACATCACCAAGTTCGGCGGCTGGCGCGCCTATATCGCCAGCAAGGCTAAGACCACCGCCTGATGCGACCTGCGGCAGCGCCCACCGTTTGTGCAGCCTGCCGCAGCTTTCACCGCTGAAACGCTCAGAAGCCCGCCGATCCGCCCGGAAACACCCGCCACAACTTGGCACGCCGATTGCAACTCACCCTGCATGAGTTAGCGGCTAGGGTTCCGGCATCAGGGATGCGTCTGGTCCGAGAGCTGCTACCGGACCGGGAGACATCCGGCCGGGTGCACGGCGGGACAAAAGCCCGGGAGACCTCTGTGGCCAAGGGATTGGCGGCATGATGGTCGCCACCAATCCCCTTCCAGTTGACCGAACGGAAAGGGACTAGACATGAACCTCTTGAAGACCGCCGCGATCGTCCTCGCAGCGACCACGGCGCTCACCTTGCCTGCCTTTGCCCAGGCCAAGACCGATTTCAAGGTCGCCTGGTCGATCTATGTCGGCTGGATGCCCTGGGGCTATGCCGAGGAGCACGGCATCGTCGACAAATGGGCCGAGAAATACGGCATCACCATCGAGGTGACCCAGTTCAACGACTACGTGGAGTCGATGAACCAATACACCGCCGGCGCCTATGACGCGGTCAGCCTCACCAATATGGACGGCCTCTCGATCCCCGCTGCCGGCGGCGTCGATACCACCGCCGTCATCGTGGGCGATTTCTCCTCGGGCAATGACGCCGTCATCCTCAAGAACGCGACCGAACTCGCCGACATCGCGGGTCAAACCGTCAACCTCGTCGAGTTCTCCGTTTCTCACTATCTCCTCGCCCGCGCCCTAGACAGCGTCGGCCTCACCGAGCGCGACGTGAACGTCGTCAACACCGCCGATCCCGATATGGTCGGCGCCTTCCAGACGGCCGACGTCACTGCGCTGGTCACCTGGAACCCCATGGTCTCGGAAATCCTCGCTCTGCCCGATGCAACGAGCGTCTTCGATAGCTCCATGATCCCCGGCGAAATCATCGATCTCATGGTCGCCAATACCGAAGTGCTCGAGGCCAATCCCGACTTCGGCAAGGCCCTGGCCGGCATCTGGTACGAAACCGTTTCCCTTATGACCGCTGACACGCCGGAAGGCGCCGCCGCCCGCGCAGCCATGGGTGCCGCATCAGGCACCGATCAGACCGGATTTGAAACCCAGCTTGCCGCGACCAAGCTCTTTGCCGATCCAAAGGAGGCCGTCACCTTCGTCACCTCGCCCGATTTGTCCGCGACCATGGACCGGGTCCGCACCTTCCTCTTCGATAAGGGCCTCCTCGGCTCGGGCGCGCCTTCGGCCGACGTCATCGGCATCGAACTGGCTGACGGCACGGTCCTCGGCGATCCCAACTTCGTCAAGCTGCGCTTCACTGACGACTATATGCAGCTCGCCGCCGACAACGCGCTCTGAGGCACCCTCCCATGCGGTGGATCAATTATAAGCCGTCGCGGATCACGGCGCTGACGCTGGCCCTGTGCCCATTCATCCTGGTCCTCCTGGCCTATGCCATCGGGTCCGCCGCGCGGCTCGCCGACAATCCTGCGGATAAGCTCCTGCCGGGGATTGCGGCGCTTGGCGATGCCATCAACCGCATGGCCTTTACCCCCGATGTCCGCACCGGAGAACTCTTTCTCTGGGCGGACACCCTCGCCAGCCTTGGCCGCCTCGGCGCTAGCCTCGGCATAGCGACGGCCATCGCGCTCGTGGTCGGCATGCTCGTCGGCATGTTCCCCTATTTGCGGGCGCTGCTCGCGCCCTTCATCGCCGTCGTCTCAATGGTCCCGCCCCTCGCCCTTCTGCCCGTGCTCTTCATCGTCATGGGCCTCGGCGAAGTGTCAAAGATCACGCTGATCGTCATCGGCATTACCCCGATCATGATCCGCGATCTGGCCTTCAAGGTACTCGATCTGCCCCATGAGCAATTGGTCAAGGCCCAGACGCTCGACGCCTCCTCGTTCCAGATCGCCATGCGCGTCGTCCTCCCCCAGACCCTGCCGCGGCTCTTCACCTGCCTCAAGCTGCAGCTTGGCCCCGCCTGGCTGTTCCTGATTGCCGCCGAAGCCATCTCCTCGGATTCCGGCCTTGGCTACCGCATCTTCCTCGTCCGCCGCTATCTCTCGATGGATGTCATCTTCACCTATGTCGCCTGGATCACGCTGCTCGCCGTCATCATGAATGTCGCGCTCGATTGGCTGCGCGTCACCATCTTCCCCTGGACGCGGGGGACCGCCCAATGAGCCGGATCGTGGTCAAGGATGTCTGGCAGGAATATGGGGATCAGGTGGTCCTCGAGCGCATCTCGCTGACCATCGAACCGCGCTCATTTGTGGCGCTCGTCGGCCCCTCCGGCTGCGGCAAGAGCACCTTTCTCCGCCTGCTGCTGGGCGACGAAAAACCGACGCGCGGCACGATCACGCTCGATGGCGCGCCTTTGGTCGCCGAGCCGGGTCCCGATCGCGGCGTCGTCTTCCAGCGCTATTCAGTGTTCCCGCATCTCACCGTTCTCGGCAATGTCCTCTTCGGTCTCGAAATGCGTGGCTCGTCCACGCGCATTCGTCTCCTCGGACAAAAACGCCGTCAGGCCATCGAAACCTCCCGCGCCATGATCGCTGCTGTCGGTCTCTCGGGCAGCGAGGATAAATATCCCGCCCAACTCTCGGGCGGCATGCAGCAGCGCCTGGCGCTGGCGCAGGCTCTCGTCATGAAGCCGGCCGTCCTCCTTCTCGACGAACCTTTTGGCGCGCTCGATCCCGGCATTCGCGCCGAAATCCACGAGCTCATGAAAACGCTCTGGCACGAAACCGCGCTCACCGTCGTCATGGTCACCCATGACATGCGCGAGGCCTTTACCCTCGCCACCCGCGTCATCGCCTTCGAGCGCCCCCGCGACCGCCCTGAAGAGCGCGAGCGTTATGGCGCGCTTCTCAGCCAAGACATTTCCATCTGGCCGCCCCGCATTGCGGGCGCCGCACATCCATCCAGCCCGGACCGGGACGACCCGGCATTCCCCCTGGGCCAGACGCGGGACGACCCGGTCATCTCTGAACCGCCGGGAGCCTGATCCATGTTCACCAAAGTCCTCGTCGCCAATCGCGGCGAGATCGCCGTCCGCGTCATCCGGACCCTCAAGCGCATGGGCATTGCCTCGGTCGCCGTCTATTCCGATGCCGATCGCTTTACCCCTGCCGTCACCCTGGCCGATGAAGCCGTGCGCCTCGGCCCGGCACCGGCAACGGAAAGCTATCTCAACATCGACGCCGTCATTGCCGCCTGCCGGGCCACCGGCGCAGAGGCTGTCCATCCCGGCTATGGCTTCCTCTCGGAAAATATCGGCTTTGCCCGTCGGCTCGCCGCGGAAGGCATCACCTTCATCGGCCCCCGGCCCGAGCATATCGAAGCCTTCGGCCTAAAACACACGGCCCGCGACCTCGCCAAGGCCAATGGCGTCCCGCTCCTCCCCGGCACCGGCCTCATCGCCGATATCGATGAAGCGCTGAGCGCCGCCGAAACCATCGGCTATCCGGTCATGCTCAAGAGCACCGCCGGAGGCGGCGGCATCGGCATGCAGCTCTGCGCCGACCCCGAAATCCTCCGCGAAAGTTTTGCTTCCGTTCAGCGCACCGCCACCGCCAGCTTTGGCGACGCCCGGGTCTATCTCGAACGCTTCGTCTCCGATGCGCGCCATGTCGAAGTCCAACTCTTCGGCGATGGCGCGGGCCGTGTCATCGCTCTGGGCGAGCGCGATTGCTCCCTCCAGCGCCGCAACCAGAAAGTCATCGAGGAAACCCCCGCACCGCTTCTCTCGGACGAGGTCCGCGCGCGCCTTCACCAGGCCGCCGTCGATCTCGGCAGTGCCGTCTCCTATGCCTCCGCCGGCACGGTCGAATTCATCTACGACCCCGCGCGCGAAGAATTCTACTTCCTCGAAGTCAATACGCGCCTCCAGGTCGAACACCCGGTCACCGAGGCTGTCTTCGGCATTGATCTCGTCGAGTGGATGATCCGCCAGGCTGCGGGTGAAGACGTGATCGGCGCGGCCGGTCCGCTGATCCCCAAGGGCGCCGCGATCGAAGCCCGCCTCTATGCCGAAAAGCCCAATGCCAATTTCCAGCCCAGCGCCGGCCTTCTGACCGAAGTCAGCTTCACCGAAAACGCCCGCATCGATGGCTGGATCGCCACTGGCACCGAGGTCTCGCCCTTTTACGATCCGATGCTGGCCAAGATCATCGTCTGGGGCGAAGATCGGCCCGCCGCCATCGCCGCGCTCCAGACCGCCCTTGCCGAAAGTGCGGTCAGCGGCATCGAAACCAATCTCGGCTACCTTCAGGCCATCGCGTCCTCCGATCTCCTCGCCTCTGGCAAGGTCGCAACCACCGCTCTGCGCCAGTTCGCCTATGTCGCCGACAGCATCGACGTTATCCAGCCCGGCGCCCAGTCGAGCCTCCAGGAACTACCGGGGCGCCTCCATCTCTGGCATGTCGGCGTCCCCCCGAGCGGCCCCATGGACGAACGCTCCTTCCGCCACGCCAATAGGCTCGTCGGCAATGCCGATGTAACGGCCGCCCTGGAGCTCACCGTCTCCGGTCCGGTCCTCAAATTTCACGCCGAAGCGGCGGTCGCCCTAGCGGGCGCCAACATGCCCGCGACGCTCGATGGAATTGCCGTACCGCACGGCAAAGCCTTCACCATCGCCGCTGGCCAGACCCTTTCGATCGGCGCGATCGCGGGCGCGGGCCAACGCACCTATCTCGCCGTCCGCGGCGGATTCAAGGCACCTCATGTCCTCGGGTCCCGCGCCGCCTTCGGTCTTGGCGCCTTCGGTGGTCACGCCACCGGCACGCTCAAGGCCGGGGACGCGCTGCACCTCGCCCGTACCCCACAAGACAATGTCCAACCAGCCGGCGACCCGGCCGAACTCTCCCGGCATTGGGATGTCGGCGTTCTCTATGGCCCCCACGGCGCCCCCGATTTCTTCCAGCCCGAAGATATCGAAGACCTTTTCTCCGCCAATTACGAAGTCCATTACAACAGCGCCCGCACCGGCGTCCGGCTCATGGGCCCCACACCCCGTTGGGCTCGCAGCGATGGCGGCGAAGCCGGCCTCCACCCCTCCAACCTCCACGACAATCCCTACGCCATCGGCGCAATCGATTTTACCGGTGATATGCCGATCATTCTCGGCCCCGATGGCCCGAGCCTTGGCGGTTTCGTCTGCCCCGCCGTCATTGCCCGCGACGAACAATGGAAAATGGGCCAGTTCCGCCCCGGCGACACCATCCGCTTCCATCCCGTCGCGCGCCCCGCCGACCCCATCAAGGCACCCAGCATCAGCCGCTCCGGCATCGATACCGGCTCGGCCATCGTGGGCGCCGATGACTCTGGCGTCGTTCCAGTCGTCTATCGCCGCCAAGGAGACGATAATCTCCTCGTCGAATATGGGCCGATGACCCTCGACATCGCCCTCCGCCTGCGCGTGCATCTGCTGATGGAAGCGGTTGAGGCGGCGAAACTGCCCGGCCTCATCGACCTCACCCCCGGCATCCGCTCCCTCCAGATCCACTATGACAGTACGGTCCTCAGCCGTGAGCGCCTCCTCGGCATGCTGGCCGAAATCGAAAAAAACCTGCCGCGCGCCGAAGACGTCAGCATCCCAAGCCGTATCGTCCACCTGCCTCTCTCCTGGAACGACCCGGAGGCACAGCTTGCCATGCGCAAATATCAGGACCTCGTTCGCCCCGACGCCCCCTGGTGCCCCGACAACATCGAATTCATCCGCCGCATCAACGGCCTCGACAGCATTGAAGCCGTCCGCAACGTGATATTTGACGCGAGTTACCTTGTCCTTGGTCTCGGCGACGTCTATCTCGGCGCGCCCGTCGCCACCCCGGTCGATCCGCGTCACCGTCTCGTGACCACCAAATACAATCCCGCCCGCACCTGGACGCCGGAAAACGCTGTCGGCATCGGCGGCGCCTATATGTGCATCTATGGCATGGAGGGGCCCGGCGGCTATCAGCTCTTTGGCCGCACCATCCAGGTCTGGAACACCTGGCGCACGACGCCCTACTTCCCCAAGGGCTCGCCCTGGCTCCTGCGCTTCTTCGATCAGATCCGCTTCTTTCCCGTCAGCCACGAAGAGCTCATGGACGCCCGCGCCGCCTTCCCCCATGGCGCCTATCCCCTCCGCATCGAGGAGGCCACATTCTCCTACGCCGACTATGCCGGCTTCCTTGATCGCAACGCCGCCTCGATCAGCGATTTCCGCTCCGGCCAGCGAGCCGCCTTCAATGCCGAGCGGCAACGCTGGAAGGACGAGGGCCTCGACAGCTTCGTCGCCGACGATCTACCGCCCGAAGGCAGCGACACCGACGTTCCCGAAGGCTGCTTTGCCGTCTCGAGCGCCGTCCCCGGCAATGTCTGGAAAGTGCTCGTCGAGGAAGGTGCTTCCGTCGCGGCTGGCGAAACCATCGCCATCATCGAATCCATGAAAATGGAAATTGCCGTCACCGCCCACGCGCCGGGTCGCATCCGCACCGTCAAGGCTGCTCCCGGCCGCACGGTCCGCGGCGGAGACATCATCGCCGTCGTGGAAACCGCCGCCTAACTTCTAATCAGCACTTGGGAATGCGACTAATTTCTACGCAATTCCCCGTTCTCTATCCAAGTCGCCTTTGCCAAGAAGTCAACGATAACGGAATGTTAGCACTCCCCAACCAGATGGCACACGCTTTGCACTAATGACAATGAGATTGGTGGCTAGGGTTCCGATGCCGAAAGGCGTGTCTGGTCCGAGAGCTGCCACCATGGGGCAGCCGCCCCATGGACGCACGGCGGGACAAAAGCCCGGGAGACCTCGCAAGCCAGGAAGTGGCGCGGATGGTCTTCGTCACTTCCTTGTCCAACAAGGAGACCCCATGTTGTTTTCAGGACTGCCGGCCTACCGGCAATGCACGCTTCGCCTCGCTGTTTCGGCCGCCATCCTGATCGGCGTAATCGCTTCCGGCGCCCTTAACCCATTGCAAGCACAGGAAGTTCTCCGCCTGCCGATCGCCACCGATTTCGACAGCTTCGACCCCGACAACGCCTTCGAAATGGATGGCCTCTCGGCCATCAACAACGTCTACGAAGGCCTCGTCGAATACGTCCCCGGCAGCGCCGAAATTCGCGGCCTCCTCGCCACCGACTGGACCATTTCCGAAGACGGCCTGACCTACACCTTCAATCTCGTCCAAGGCGCCACCTTCCACGACGGCACCCCGTTCAACGCCGAAGCCGTCGTCACCTCTTTCCAGCGCCGCAAGGACAGCGACCTGATCCTCTCCTACTTCCTTTGGAACATGGAAAAGATCGAAGCTGTCGATGACGACACGGTCGCTATCACCCTCGGCATGCCCCAGCCATCGTTCCTCGATAGTCTCGCAAGTCCTTGGAGTCCAAAGGTTATCAGCCCGGCCGCGCTGACTGAACATGCCGGCACCGATAATGCTGCATCTTGGCTCGACACCAACGCCGTCGGCACCGGCCCATTCACCCTTGCAAGCTTTGATCGCGGCCAGGGCTATTCGCTCGAACGCTTCGACGGCTACTACGGCAAACCGTCTTTTTTCGACACGGTCGAACTGCCGTTGATGCCCGAAGTCAGCCAGCAGGTCCTCAGTCTCCAGGCCCAGGAAACCGACGCCGTACCAGCCAATTACCCCTGGGCGCAGCTTGCCGCGCTACCACCAGGCCTCGAGATCACCTCTGCGCCCAGCACTTCGTTGATCATCGGTTTCGTCAAGCCGGAATCTCCGCTGACCGACCCCGACATCCGCGCCGCCTTCCTCACCGCGGTCAACCCGGGCAACTGGGTCGCCGATGCCTATGGCGCCTATGGCCACACGGCCAAGTCGCTCTATCCAACCATCATGCTTGATCCCAAGACGCCATTGGAGTTTCCCACGGACACTGCCGCCGCCGAGGCGACCGTTGCCGCCAAGGGCCCGATCACGCTGACCATTGGCATCAGCACCGAAGAAGCCAATTCCCTGACCCGCGTCACCGACCTGATGGTCGCTGAACTTGCCGGCATCGGCATCAACGCGACGGTCACCATCCTGCCCTCCGGTGCCGCTTTCGGCCTCAAGGACAATCCCAATGGCCCGGACCTCTATATAGGAAAACTGACGCCCGACGCGCTCCACCCTGAAAACCAGGCGGCAATTTTCTTCACCGAAAAAGCGCCCATCAACTTCTATGGCCGCGCCCTTCCCGAGGCCGATGCCCTCGTCAACGAGGCCGGCACCCTGACCGATATTGCTGCCCGCAACGCGCTCTACGAACAAGCCAGCCAGCTCTATGTCGACAACGGCCTCTTCATTCCCTTCGTGGAAGTAGACGATGTCGTCGTGCATCCCGAAGGCCTGATCGACCTCGAACTTCGCGCCGCCTATGCCCCCGGCAATATCGATTACGGCTCCGTGCGCTGGGCCGACTGAACACTAGGCGGCCTGCGGGCCGCCTCTCCCTGCCATGAGGAATGTGCCATGAACACCGTGGAAATCACGCACGTCGCGCAGGATAAAACGATCGAACGCGCGCCCTTCACGCCCAATATGCGCGTCGCCAACCTAACCGATTATCTCATCTGCTTTTACGACGGCCGCGATATCGCGAGCTATCCAGATTGGCTGCAGAGCAATATCGACATGCAGCTCGGCGTTTGCTGCTACGTCATCCATCGAGGCGATAAGGCCATCATCTTCGACACCATGCTCTACAAGGAGCACATTCTTTGGATCGATCGCTTTATCCGGGACATGGGCATCCGGCACGTCTCGGTCATCAATTCTCATTGGGACTGCGACCACATCGCCGGCAATTTTCTCTATAAAAACAGCGACATCATCAGCACGTCGACGACGCGCCTCAAGATCGAGTCCAATGCCGAACTCTTCCGCACCGGCGAAATCTGGGCACTTGCCGGCGATCCCTATTATCCCGGTGTCGAAGAAGTCGTCCTGCCCAACCGGACCTTCGATGGCCGCATGACGCTTCATCTCGATGATATCGAGATCGAACTGATCGAGACCTTCGTTCACCAGTTCGGGCATCTCGTCGCTTATCTGCCAAAGGACAAAATCCTCCTCGCTGCCGACGCCTGCGAGGACACTGTGCCTTTCAACACCATGGCGATGACCTCGGAACTCCCTCTCCAACTCCGCACCTATCGCCAGATCGCCGCCATCCCAGCCGAGCGCGTCTATCCCTGCCATGGCCGCTTCGATGTCATTGCCAATGGCGGGTACACGCAGGATTTTACCGAGGCGATGATCGCCTACAATCTCCAGCTTATCGATCGCATGGATAGCGGAGACTTTCTCACCGACCCGCTCGAAAGCTTCATCGAGCCTGCCCTCGCCCGCGGAACGCTGGCGTTGCACGAACCCTATCGAGCGCTCCACGCCAACAACGTCAACCTGATCCACCGCATCTATGGATCGCGCGGAAAACCTATTGTTTCCCGATAGTTAGACGCTCTGCAAACGGCAAATCAAAGGTGATGAAAACGCCCAAAGCGGATCGCGTGCTCTGCCCTCGGCAGTCTCAAATGTCTTGAAAAAACTGGTGCACCCGGCGAGATTCGAACTCACGACCTCTGCCTTCGGAGGGCAGCGCTCTATCCAGCTGAGCTACGGGTGCAGGCCGGATTCGGGGACTGGCCCCGATCAGTGGGCGCAAACTAGTCGATGGGGGCGCGTTGTGCAACGGGGTTTCCGATGCTCTTTCGGTAGCATCACGTTAGCATCGAGCTGGCCTTTTGGCGGAATCGGTTACGGTTTGGGGAAAATGGAATGAGCGGAACCTTGCCCGGCCCGGATGAGCGCGAGCGCTGTGCCTGGTGTGCGGGGGCGCCGGAATTTGTGCCCTATCACGACCATGAATGGGGTTTTCCAGTCAGCGACGATCGCCGGCTTTTCGAAAAGATCTGCCTAGAAGGATTTCAGTCCGGGCTGAGCTGGCGGACAATCCTCAACAAGCGCGATGCGTTTCGGACCGGATTTGCCCATTTCGAGATCGATGCGGTGGCAAAATTCACAGAGGCCGATGTCGAGCGGCTGCTGCAGGATAAGGGCATCGTGCGGCACCGGGGAAAGATTGCGGCCGCGATCAACAATGCCAAGCGCGCGCAGGAGCTGATCAAAGAGGCGGGGTCGATCGCGGCTTTCGTCTGGCGCTATGAGGTACCCGAAGGCGAAGCCCCGCCCCCGCAGAGCCAGACGACGAGCCCGGAGGCCATCGCGCTCTCGAAGGCACTGAAGAAGCGCGGCTGGGCCTTCGTGGGGCCGACGACGGTCTTTGCCTTCATGCAGGCCATGGGACTGGTCAATGACCATGCTTTGGGGTGCGTGAGCCGGGAGAAGGCGGCGGCGGAGCGGGCTGCTTTCAAGGTGCCTGGACGCGGATGAGGCCCCCTCCCAACCTCCCCCTGAAGGGGGGCGGAGCTGCACCGCGTGCGGTAGGAGATCGAGCGTAAAAAGAATAGCCCGGCTTTCGCCGGGCTATCTTGGGCAGCGTGGAGGAGCAAAATTACTCCGCGGGCTTCGCCTCGACGTGTCCGTGCTCGTGATCATCCGGCGCTTTAGGCATGAAGCGGCGGGTGAAGGCGCTGAAGCTGTCGATGTAGGTGAGAAGCACCGGGACGACGAGGAGGGTCAGCGCAGTCGAGCTGATGAGCCCGCCGATCACGGCGTGGGCCATCGGCGCGTTTTGGCCGGAGCCTTCGTGGAGGCTGAGGGCCAGGGGCAGCATGCCGAAGATCATGGCGAGGGTAGTCATGATGATCGGGCGGAAGCGGGTGACGCCGGCTTCGACCAGAGCCTCATAGAGGTTCCAGCCATCGCGCATATGCTGGTTGGCATTGTCGACGAGCAGGATGGCGTTTTTCACGACGAGACCCATCAACATGATGAAGCCGATGGCCGAGAACATGTTGAGCGTCGAGCCGCCAACGAGAAGGCCGACCATGACGCCGATCAGCGCCAGGGGCAATGAGCCCATGATGGCGATCGGTTGGAGAAAGCTGCCGAACTGGCTGGCGAGCACGAGATAGATGAAGATCACCGCCAGGAGGAGGGCAGAACCCGCAGCCGCGCCGGCATCCTGGATCTGCTCGACGTCGCCGCCGAAGGACGAGCGATAACCCGTGGGGAAATCGAGCGTGTTGATCGCCTGTTGCAGTTGCGGCGTGATGGTACCGAGTTCGACGCCTTCGACATTGGCCTCGATGGTGACGCCACGCTGCAGGTCCTGCCGGTTGATGGTGGCCGGACCCGTGCTTTCGACGACATCGGCAACCTGACCGAGGGTGATCATGCCGCTCGACCCCGTCGCAATCGGCAGATTACCAATGGCGTCGATATCGCTGCGCAAGGCTTCGGGGAGACGCACGACGACCGAATAGACCTGGCCATTGGGCGCGGTCCAATCCGAAACATCGTCGCCGCTGATCAGAGGCGCCATGGTCGAGGCGATCTGAGCGATCGAGACGCCGAGGCTATCGGCGAGGTCGCGATTGATATTGATGCCCACCACGGCCTGCGCATCGTCAAGGCTCGACTTGATGTCGATAAGGCCATCGATCTTGCCAAGCTCGCGCATGAGTTGGTCGCCGAGGCGCTTGAGAACGATGAAGCTGTCGCCGTAAAGCGTGATGGAGACGGGTGCGGAAGAGCCGCCAAGACCCGACGCTGCCGCCACCTGGAAGGTAGCACCGGGCACCGCATCAAGAGCACGTCGAACTTCAGGCATGAACTCGACAGGCGTGACGTCGCGATCTTCCTTATCGACCAGCGTCACCGTCATCGAGCCAGTGTTCTGGCCCGAGGCTTGCAGACCCCCTGCGACGGTCGAATAGGTGGTTTCGACGACTGGGAAGGCGCGGATGATGGTCTCTGCCTGCCGCATCTTTTCGGCGGTGTATTCCTTGCTCGAGCCAGCAGGCGTTTCGACGCTGATGGTGAAATTGCCATTGTCGGTTGCCGGGATGAACTCGACGCCCACCTGCGGGAACAGCGCGAAACTGCCGAGGAACGACAAAAGGGCGATCAAAAGCACGCTCTTGCGCCATTTGAGGCCCCAGCGAATCAGGTGGCGATAGCCCTCGGTGATCCACTCGAAGAACCGATCGAACTGCTGCACCGCCTTGCCGATCGGGCCGCGCTTGGCATTGGGATTGGACGCCGGATCATACCAGACGCTCGACATCATGGGATCGAGCGTGAAGGCGATAAAAAGTGAAATCAGGACGGCGACGGAGACGGTGACGCCGAACTGCAGGAAGAAGCGGCCCATGATGCCGTCCATGAAGGCGACGGGCAGGAACACAGCGACGATGGAGAGCGTCGTCGCCATGACGGCGAGGCCGATTTCGTTGGTGCCATCGAAGGCTGCCTGCCTATGGCTCTTGCCCATATGGAGATGGCGCGTGATGTTTTCGCGCACCACGATGGCGTCGTCGATGAGGATACCGACGGCCAACGAGAGGGCGAGCAGCGTCATCATGTTGAGCGTAAACCCCATGACGTTGAGCGCCACCATGGTACCGATGATCGAGATCGGCAGGGTCAGGCCCGTGATGACAGTCGAGCGCCAGGAATTGAGGAAAAGGAACACGATGACGACGGCAAGGAGTGCGCCTTCGATCAGCATGTTCTGGACCGCATGGAAGGAATCTTCCACCGGCTTGGCATTGTCGACGACGACCTCGATCTTGACATCGCCACCCGTCAGTTCGGTTGCGAGCAAGGTATCGATGGTGTGGCGGATTTCCTCGGCGACGCCGACGGTGTTGGCGCCCTGGGTCTTGAGAATATCGACGGCGAGCGCGCGTTCGCCATTGAGAATGGCAAGGCTCGAGGCTTCGCCCGTGCCGTCCTCGATGGTCGCGACATCGCGCAGGGTGACCGGCTGACCGCCCTGATTGCCGACGACGATGTCGTAAAAATCCTGCTGATCTTCGAGCCGGCCCAAGACCTGGATCGACTGGACGATGCTGCCCTGCGTGATCGAGCCGGCGGCCAAATCCTTGTTGGCATTCTGCAGCGCCTGGGTGACGGCGCTCGGGGTGATGTTGAACGCAGTCAGGCGATCGGGATCGATATTGATATTGAGCTGACGCGGCACGCCGCCGACGACACTGGCGCTGCCGACGCCGGAAATATTGGAGATGCGCTTGACGATGATGTCTTCGGTCAGCGCAGTGAGATCGCGATCGGAGAGCGTGGTCGAGCTGACGGCGAGCGACAGGATCGGCAAGGCGGAAGGGTCGAAGCGCAGCACCTGCGGCTCCCCTGCCCCATCGGGCAGATTGGCTTTGACCGGATCGAGCTTGTCGCGAACGTCCTGGGCTTTTTGCTGCGAATTTTCTTCGAGATTGAAGATCATCAGCACCATGGCCTGGCCGGACTGGGCCGTGGACTGGATGGTGTCGAGGCCCGCAATGGTGTTCACCGCGTCTTCGATAGGCTCGATGATATCAGCCTCAACCGCCTCAGGCGAAGCGCCGGGATAGCTGACGACGACGGCAACGACCGGGAAATCGACATCGGGCATCTGCTCGATGGGGAGGCGCTGATAAGAGTAAAAACCGAAGACCACGATGGCCACCATGATCATGGTGGCAAAGACGGGGTGATTGACGCTGATACGGGTCAGAAACATCGTCTAGCCCTCGATCTGTTCATAGGCTTCGCCGGCCGAAAGTTCAGTCAACGGGGCGGTGACAATGGTGTCGCCGGCGGTCAGACCTTCAACTTCGACGGTGGCGCCACGGTCCCAGGTTGTGCCGCGAGTGACGGCCTGACGGGCGAGCGTGCCATTGTCGAGTTTGAGGACATAACTGCCCTCGGCATCTTCACGCAGGGCCGCAAGAGGGACGGCAATGGCGTCGGCCTTTTCGGCGACGGTGATCTGGCCGGTGGCGAACATGCCGCCGCGCAGGCGACCATCCTCATTGTCGAGCAGCACATAGATCGGCACGGTGCGGGTGCCGGTCTGGGCGACCGGATTGACACGGGTTACCTGCCCATCGAAGGTTTCGTTATCGAGGCCGGTGGCAGTGACAACCACGTTCTGGCCGGGCGAGACGAGCGCGCTCGAATTGACCGAGGCGGCGGCCTGGAATTCCATCTGCGAGAGATTGACGACAGTGATGACCGGCGTGCCGGCGCTGATCGTCTGACCCGGCTCGACCGAACGTTCGGAGACGATACCGGTGATCGGCGCGGTGACGGTGGCGTTGCTGAGCGCCAGTTCGGCCGTCTGCACGGCGCTTTCGAGTGCGGTCAGGTTGGCTTCGAGCGCAGAAGTGGCGGACCGGGCTTGTTCCAGCGCCGAGGGGCTGGCGAGGCCCTGGCGGGCAAGTTCCTGGGTGCGTTCGAGCTGCTGCTGGGAGGAGACGAGCTGGGCGCGGGTGGCATCGGCCGTGGCGCGCTGCTGAGCGAGCGCGAGGGAGAGATTGGCCTGGTCGATTTCGACCAGCACATCGCCCTCGGCGACACTATCGCCGGGACGCACGGCAACGCTGAGGACGCGGCCGGCAGCCTGGGAGGCAACGACGGACTGCTGGGCGGGAACGAGCGTGCCCGTGACCTTGACGGTCTGGCTTAGGGTTTGTGGGGCAATCGCGGTGACTTCGGAGGTCAGCAATTGGCGCACGACAGGCGCGGCTTCCGCTGTATCGGTTTCAGGCGCCGGTGCGGGCGGGCGGGTCAGGAAAAAGGCGACACCACCGATAATGATCAGGCCAAGGACGACCCAAGGGCCCCAGCGGCGCCTGGGCTTCTTGCCCTCAGCGACCAGGCGGGCATTCTTCTTTTCCCGCTTGCTCTGTGCCCATTCGGGCTTCTCATGGGCTGTGGTCATCGAGGTGTCCTGATATTTGGTCGATCAATGGTCTATCGGCCTGGGGCACTGGCCTGGCGCAAGCTTATACGGAGCCCTTTGGAAGTGGATCATCGCCGCCGGGGCAGCACGGAGTGCATGAAATCACCACTATGACGCCGGACCCGAACGGACCCGACGCGTCTTAAATGCTCGTATCGCCATTCTTTTCCACCAGCCATATTGCCGCAACATTACGGAAAGGCCAAATCTGCGCAATGCAAAGGCAATCATTGCGCGGCATAACCAGCGCCAAGACGAGGTAGCCATGCGTATTCTTCTGGTGGAGGACGAGGTTGATCTGGCCAAGGCTTTGATCAGTGCACTCGAACGCCACGACATTCTTGTAGATCATGTGACAACGCTGGAAATGGCACTCGAAGCCGTCGAAAGCGGCGTGCATTCCATTGCCGTGCTCGATCGGAAATTGCCAGATGGGGATAGCCTCACCATCATTCCGCGCATCCGCAAAATCCAGACCGGCCTGCCAATCATCGTGCTGTCGGCGCTTGGGGCGCCAGAGCAGAGAATAGAAGGGCTCGAGACCGGGGCCGACGATTATCTGGCAAAGCCCTTTGTCGTCGACGAACTGGTGGCGCGCATTCGCGCCTTGATGCGGCGGCCGGCGATGATTGCGGACATGGCCGTGACCGTCGGGCAATTGACGTTCAATCTCGGCGATGGCTCGGCCGTGGCGGCGGGCGAGCCGCTGACGCTGACGCGGCGCGAAGTGCTGGCGCTCGAAGTTTTGGTGAAGCGCGCGGGGCGGACCGTGGCGCGCTCGATCCTCGAAGAGGCCGTCTATGGCTTTGACGACGAGATCGCCTCCAACACGCTCGACGCGCATATTTCGCGGCTGCGGCGCAAGATCGCGCCGGGGCGGGTCGAAATCCACTCGATCCGCGGCATCGGCTATCTCTTGAAAGCCACGGCATGAAGCATGCTCCGCTCTCCCTCAGACGCGTTCTGACCAAGGGCCTGATCGGCATTCAGATCGCTGTTCTGGTCGGCTTCGTCATGCTGGCGGCCGTGCCGATCTTGCTCGCCATGGGCGTGCAGCAAAATCTCGATGAGGATGTCGTGGGCGATATCGCGCGCTCGATCGAGCGCGGGGCCGATGGGGGCTTCGTGCTGGCGCCCAATGGCGACCTTGAAAAGACCATCGCGAACTATCCCGAATTCTGGTTTCTGGTCGTCGATGTCGACGGCAAGATGCTGACGCGGGGTAATGTGCCACCGCCGGCCATGCAGCATCCGGAAACGCTGGTGCATGTTGCATCGGCCAATATCAACGACCTCGGCGATCCGCGCTCGCCCTATGCCATCGTCCGCTCGCGCAATACCGATATCGGGCGGCTCTGGGTGATGACGGGTGGCGGACCGACACTGAGTTTTGGCGTGCTTGGCAAGGCGTTCGGTAATCCGGCGTTTCTGGGGCTCATATTCCTTCTGTCGACCGCGACGGTGCTGACAATCCCGTCGCTGATCCAGCGCTCGCTGCGGGGTACGGAGAAGATCGCGCAGGATGCGGCGCTGATCGATATCGGGCAGAGCGATGTGCGGCTCTCCTATGAGGACGTTCCGACCGAACTCATTCCGCTGGTGCGGGCCTTTAACGAGGCGCTCGATCGGCTCGATAGCGGTATCGCGCGGCAGCGGCGGTTTCTCGCGGATGCGGCGCATGAATTGCGCACGCCGATCGCGATTTTGCAGACGCGGCTCGAGAGCCTGCCCGATGGGCCGCACAAGCGGCAATTGCAGCGGGACTCGGCCCGGCTCGGCGGCATGGCCAATGAATTGCTCGACCTTCACCGCATGGCGCTGTCGCCCGATGGGTTCGAGCCGGTCGATATCGTCGATATCGCGACGCAGGTGACGGCGGATCTGGCGCCGCTCGCGATCGATGCGGGGAGCGAGATCGAGTTCGTGGGGCCCGAAAAGCCGGTGATGGTCAAGGGCGATGCCTCGGCGCTGTCGCGGGCCATCGCCAATCTCGTCCACAATGCCATGTCGCATGGCGGCGCGGCGGTGTCGGTGCGGGTCGAGGTCAATACCGATGGGCGGGTGGTCGTTTCGGACAATGGGCCGGGGATCGACCCGACACAGCGCGAAGAGATCTTCTGGCCGTTTCACCGGCTGTCGCAATCGCCCAATGGCGCGGGGCTGGGCTTGAGCCTGGTGCGCGACATCGTCAAGCGGCATGGCGGCAAGATCACGGTGGCGACGGCACCGCAGGGTGGCGCGCTGTTCGAAATCAGCCTGCCGGTGATCGCCGCCAACGGTCCCTAAAGAGATAGCCGAGCGCGAAAAGGCAGAGGCCGGTGAGGCCGAACCAAGTCACCGCATAGATCAGGTGATTGTTGGAAAAACTGATCACGGTCATCCCGCCGCGCGGATAGACGTCCCCTACCCTATCGGCATCGATGAAGAAGGGCGCGAGGTTTTCGAGCCCTAGCGTTTCGCCGATGGCGGCGACATCGCGGGAGAACCAGCGATTGGCCGCGGGATCGTTGCTGCGGAGAAAGCCGCCCTCTGGCTCGGAGACTCGGAGGAGACCTTTGATGGTCACCGGCGTCTCCGCATCGAGCGCGACATCCATATCCTTGGGCGCAAAGCCGCGATTGATCAGCACCGCACGGCCGTCAGGCAGACGCAGCGGCGTCATGACCCAGAAGCCGGGGCCTTCGGCGGTCACCGCCTGGGTGAGGATGTCGCCAGGGAGCAGGCTGCCATTGACCAGCACGCGCTGATATTCGCTGGCCTCGGGATCGATGGTCGACCAGTCGGTCGTGTTGAGTGCGACAGGTTCGGAATGGGCGCGGGTTTCGACGGCGGCGATCAGCCCGTTTTTCCAGGCGAGGCGTTCGACCTGCCAGATGCCAAGGCCGAAAAACAATACCGCGCAGACGCCGGCGAATGTCGCAAAAGCGATGAGGCCCGGGGAGAAGCGCTTTCCCCCCTGGGCCGGATGGTCGGTCATCGGCGCTAGATCATGTCCGCGGGGTTCATGGTGTGACCCGGCATCATGTTGGTGTTGAGGTGGAACATCACCCAGAGCGAGCCGGAGAGCGCGATGACGATGACGATGATGGTGAAGATCGCCGCCATCATGGTCCAGCCGCCCTCGGACTTGGTGTTCATATGGAGGAAATAGACCATGTGAACGAAGATTTGGGCAACACCAAACGCCATGATGAGGAGCGTTGCGATCGTGCGATCGGCGATGACATCGCCCATCACCAGCCAGAACGGAATAGCCGTGAGGATGACCGACAGCGCGAAGCCGATGAGATAGGTGCGGCGTGTGCCGTGATCGTGCCCGTCCCCATGAGCATGGGGATTGGGGTGGGCATGGGCCATTTCGGAGGCCGTCAATGTGTCCGGGCTTTGAGCGCTCATCGCAGCATCCCCATAAGATAGACAACCGTGAAGACGCCAATCCAGATGACGTCGAGGAAGTGCCAGAACATCGAGAGGCACTGAACGCGGATCTTGTTGGCCGGGATCAGGCCCTTCATGCTGATCTGAGCGACAAGCGTGATCAGCCACAAGATGCCGAAGGTGACGTGGAGGGCGTGCGTGCCGACCAGGACGAAGAAGGCGGAGAGGAAAGCGGAGCGCTGCGGCACCGCGCCTTCCTGGATCATGTGGTAGAATTCATAGAGCGTCAGACCCAGGAACACCGCGCCCAAAAGCCCCGTGATCGAGAGCCAGATCAGCGTGCTCTTCTGCTTGCCCTCGTCCATATCCAGCATGGCAAAGCCATAGGTGATGGAACTCAGAAGCAGGGCCGTCGTGCTGACGGCAACGAGAGGCAGATTGAACAGATGCTCGGGCGACGGACCGGCGGCAAAACTACCACCGAGCACGCCATAGATGGCAAAGAGCGACGCGAAGATGAGGCAATCGCTCATCAGGTAGATCCAGAATCCGATCTGCGTCGAGGCGTGAGCGGGGTGATCGTGCGCCACGATCTCGTAGAATTCTGGCGCGTCGGCAGTCGTCGTGTTGGCGGGTGAACTCATCTTAGCGTGCTCCGCTCAAGAGGCGCGTGCGCTCGTCTTCGACCTCGGCCACAGCCTCGATCGGGATGTAATAATCGCGGTCATAATTGAAGGTATGCATGATGGCCGCGCCGATGATGGCGACAAAGCTCAGGATGACGAGCCACCACATATACCAGATGAGCGCAAAGCCAAGGACGACGCTGAGGCCGGCAAGGATGATGCCCGTGCCGGTATTGCGCGGCATATGGATGTCCATATAGCCCGTGACCGGACGCTGTGCATTGCGCGCTTTCATATCCGCCCAGGCATCGCCATCGTGGATGATCGGGGTAAAGGCGAAGTTGTATTGTGGCGGCGGCGAAGACGTTGCCCATTCGAGGGTGCGGCCGTTCCACGGATCGCCGGTCGTGTCCCATTCCTTGTTCTTGGACATGATCGAGACGGTGAACTGGATGATCATGGCGCCGATGCCGCCGGCGATGACGAGAGCACCGATACCGGCAATGATGAACCAGATCTGGAGCGATGGATCATCGAATGTGCGGAGACGCCGGGTGACACCCATCAGGCCCAGCACATAAAGCGGACCGAAAGCGAGCCAGAAGCCGACATTCCAGAGCCAGAACGAGATCTTGCCCCAGAACTGGTTGAGCTTGTAGCCGAAGGCCTTGGGCCACCAGTAGTTGATGCCGGCAAAGATGCCGAACAGCACGCCGCCGATGATGACGTTGTGGAAGTGCGCCACGAGGAACAGCGAATTGTGCAGCACGAAGTCAGCCGGCGGCACGGCGAGCAGCACGCCGGTCATGCCACCAATGGTAAAGGTGAGCATGAAGGCGATGAGCCACATCATCGGCAGTTCGAACCGGATCCGGCCCTTATACATCGTGAAGAGCCAGTTGAAGATCTTCGCCCCCGTGGGGATCGAGATGATCATCGTCGTGATGCCAAAGAACGAATTGACGCTCGCACCGGACCCCATGGTGAAGAAGTGGTGCAGCCAGACGAGATAGGACAGCACTGTAATAACGACCGTGGCATAGACCATGGACGTGTAACCAAAGAGGCGCTTGCCCGAAAAGGTCGAGGCGACTTCGGAGAAGATGCCGAAGGCAGGCAGGATAAGGATGTAAACTTCCGGATGGCCCCAGATCCAGATGAGGTTGACATACATCATCGGATTGCCGCCGAAATCGGAGGTGAAGAAGTTCGTCCCCACATAGCGATCGAGGGCGAGCAACGTCAGCACGGCGGTCAGGATCGGGAAGGACGCCACGATCAGGACGTTGGTACAGAGCGAAGTCCAGGTGAAGACTGGCATCTTCATCAAGGTCATGCCTGGCGCGCGCATCTTGATGATGGTCGCGATGAGATTGACCCCCGAAAGGGTCGTGCCCACGCCCGCGATCTGCAGCGCCCAGATGTAATAGTCGACGCCCGAGGCCGGTGAATGTTCGATGCCTGACAAAGGCGGGAAGGCCAGCCAACCGGTCTGGGCGAATTCGCCGATGAACAAGCTCGCCATGACCAGCACAGCGCCGCTCGCCGTCATCCAGAACGAGAAATTGTTGAGGAAGGGGAAGCTGACGTCGCGCGCGCCGATCTGCAACGGAACGATATAGTTCATGAAGCCGGTGATCAGCGGCATGGCGACGAAGAAGATCATGATCACGCCGTGGACGGAAAACAGCTGATCATAGTGGTGGGCGTTGAGATAGCCTTCAGAACCATTGAAGGCGATGGCCTGCTGGAGGCGCATCATCAAGGCATCGGCAAAGCCGCGCAGCAGCATGACGAGGCCCAGCACCATATACATGATGCCGACCTTCTTGTGATCGACGCTCGTGAACCACTCTTTCCAGAGGTAGCCCCAGAGCTTGAAATAGGTGATGGCGCCGACGACGGCGAGGCCTGCGATGGCGACCACGATGAAGGTGACGACGACGATCGGTTCGTGCAGCGGCAGCACGTCCCAGGTCAGGCGCCCGAAGATGAAGGACCAGAACTCGTTTGTCATAGCGCGTCAGTCGATGTGTTTTGATTGAAGGCGAGCTTGCCGGCGAGCCAGTCAAGAGCGGGTGCATTGCTTTGGGCAACAGCTTCCGGCCGGGCAATGCCGCGGCCAAGCAGCGGCGCGCTGTTCGGCGCGTGGATGGCCGGGAGCTTTGCGGTCATGGCGATGGCTTCGTCGGTCGAGCAGATCGCCGCGACATAGGTCTTTTGCGGGCCAAAGGGCGAGCGATTGCGTTCGCCGCCGCCATAAAGCGCGGGTGCGAGATTATCGATGCCGGCATGGCCAAGGCCGCCCTGCTCGTCAATCGACATCATCTCGCTCATGCACATCTTATCGAGTTCGACGCACATATTGACGATGGCGGTATAAAGCCCGCTTTCAACGCCGGCAAAATGCATGACCGGCACGTGTTCGCTGGGCTTTTCGACTTCGAGATAGCGCTGGCGGTTGAGCATATCGGGCGAACCCTTGACGTCGCCGACCCAGGTATCGAATTCAGCGTCGCTGACACCCTTGGTGACGAAGTGCATGCCCGAGAAACCATGGCCGCTATAGTGAGCGGCAATGCCCTTGTATTCGCCGGGATTGTTGATGACGCCATGAAGGCGGGTCTGCATGCCGGGCATGGCGTAGATCATGCCGGCCATGGCAGGGATGTAGAACGAGTTCATCACCGTCGACGCGGTCAGCCGGAAGCTGATCGGACGATCGACAGGCACGACGAGTTCGTTGACGGTCGCGATGTCGTACTGGGGATAGATGAACATCCACTTCCAATCGAGCGCGACCACTTCCACTTCAAGCGGCTCGGTATTGGCGGGGACCGGACGATCGGGGCCGAGGCGGCCAAGTTCGCGATAGGGATCGAGCAAATGCGTCGACACCCAAGTGACCGCGCCAAGACAGATGATGATGGCGAGGGGCGCCGACCAGATGACGAGTTCGAGCCGGGTCGAATGGTGCCAATCTGGCTCATATTCGGCTTCAGTGTTGGACGCCCGGTATTTTCGGGCGAAGAGCACCACCAGCACCATGACCGGGATGATGATCAGGAGCATCAGCACCGTAGCGATGATGATCAGATCGCGCTGTTGCACGGCGATATCGCCGGCCGGCGCCATCACCACGGCATTGCAACCGGCAAGGAATGGTGCCAGCAAAGAGACAGACAGGAATTTGGCAAAACGTGACATGGCGGCCCTTGGGAGGAAGACTGCGCTTTCCTTGCGGCCTACTCTCATGGAGCGAACAGCGCCATCGGACATTTTGTCCACTCGTAAGTCGCCGCGCTATAATGCATGAGAAAACGAAATTGCCCATATCCTGGGCGTCCTATTGAGCGAGCCGGAATAGCCCTCAAAGGAAAATCGATTAAAGTCAGGAGCTTAGCGATATGGCCGCTTCTTCTACGCATGTCGGTGAAACATCGGCTGAGCAAGACGCGCGCAACGTCAACGACAGTCATCGACCAGTTGACGCTGGCGAAATCGCCATCGGTGTGATTATTGGTCGCACGTCCGAGTTCTTCGACTTCTTCGTCTATGCCATTGCCTCGGTGCTGGTTTTTCCCTCGGTCATCTTTTCCTTTGCCGATCCGGTGACCGGAACACTGCTTTCTTTCGCGGTTTTTGCGCTCGCATTCGTCGCGCGCCCGTTCGGTACGGTGCTGTTTTCGGCAGTCGACCGAAACTATGGCCGCGGTGTGCGGCTGACCATCGCGCTTATGTTGCTCGGCGTTTCGACGGTGGCCGTGGCGTTCCTCCCAAGCTATGATCAGGTGGGTTGGCTTGCCATTGCCATCCTCATCATCTTCCGCATCGGCCAAGGCCTCGCGCTTGCCGGTGCTTGGGACGGGCTCGCCTCGCTCCTCGCGCTCAATGCGCCGCAGCACAAGCGCGGCTGGTATGCGATGATGCCTCAACTGGGCGCTCCGATCGGGCTGATCGTCGCGAGTGCGCTGTTCGCCTATCTCTCCTCGGCGCTGTCGGCCCAGGATTTCCTCGAATGGGGCTGGCGCTATCCGTTCTTCGTGGCTTTCGCCATCAACGTCGTGGCGCTGTTCTCACGCCTCCGCATCGTTGTTACGCCGGAATATACCAATCTCTTCAAGAGCGGCGAACTGATCCCCTCGACCATTCGCGAAACGCTCGCCAATGACTGGCGCAATGTCGTCATCGGCGCCTTTGCTCCGCTTGCCAGTTTTGCGCTCTTTCACATGGTCACGGTGTTTCCGCTCTCCTATGTGTTCCTCTATACCGAAGATCCGCCGGTCGATTTTCTGCTGATTGAAGTCGGCTCGGCCTGTGTCGGCCTTGTCGCGGTGATCCTTTCGGGTTTCCTCGCCGACCGCTTCGGGCGCCGCTGGCTGCTCGGCGTCTCGGCCGCTTTCATCGGTGTCTATTCCGTGTTTGCCCCGCTGCTGCTGGGCGCCGGACAGATCGGCGAAATCATCTACATGGTCGTGGGCTTTGCCCTTCTCGGCGTTTCGTTTGGCCAATCCTCGGGCGTGGTCGCCTCGAACTTCAGCCGGCTCTATCGCTATACCGGTTCGGCGCTGACTTCGGACATGGCCTGGCTCTTCGGCGCCGGCTTTGCGCCGGTTGTGGCGCTGGCGCTTTCGGCCTCGTTCGGGCTGATTTCCTCGGGTGCCTATCTGCTGTCGGGTGCGGTCTGTACGCTCCTCGCGCTCTACTTCAACCGGCAGTTGGCGCGGACCAACTGAGCGCCAAGCATCTGAATTGTTGGAAAGAATCGAAACGCGCGGCTCCCTTGGGGCCGCGCGTTTCGCCTTTTTTAGGTTGCGCCAAAAGAACAAGTGCACGCCGCCAATCTTGTATGGTACATGTAACCGCGCGGCGAATACCCCTGTTGATCGCGCCGCGGATGAGCCGGCATGCAAGGAGCGGAAATGGCCAAGACTTATGCAATCGTGGGCACGGGCGGACGGGCCAGGATGTTCTACGAGGCCATTCTGGGACCCCACAAGGACAATTCCCGCATGGTCGCACTCTGCGACACCAACCAGACGCGCATGGACTATACCAACCGCGTCTTCGTCGAAGAACTCGGCGGCGAAGCCGTGCCGACCTATAAGGCCGAAGATTTCGAGCGCATGATCGCCGAAACCAAGCCGCAATATGTGATTGTCACTTCGGTCGACCGCACCCACCACAAATACATCATCCGCGCCATGGAGCTCGGCTGCGACGTCATCACCGAAAAGCCGATGACAGTCGACAAGGAAAAGTGCCAGGAGATTCTGGACGCCGTCGAGCGCACCGGACGCAATGTCCGCGTGACCTTCAACTACCGCTATGCCCCGCACAACTCGGCCCTGCGCGAGCTGATCGCCGAAGGCGCCATCGGCACGCCGACCTCGATCCACTTCGAATGGCTGCTCGATACGCGCCACGGCGCCGATTATTTCCGCCGCTGGCACCGCGACAAGCGCAATTCCGGTGGCCTGATGGTCCACAAGTCGACCCACCACTTCGACCTCGTCAATTTCTGGCTCGGTAGCCAGCCCGACACAGTCTTTGCCATGGGCGATCTCAAGTTTTACGGCCGCGCCAATGCCGAAGAACGCGGCGTTTTCACACCCTATACCCGCACGACCGGCGTCGAAGCGGCCAAGGACGACAAGTTTGCCATCGATCTGACCGCGACCCCGACGCAGAAGGCGCTCTATTGGGACGCGGAGAAGGAAGACGGCTACCAGCGCGACCAGAACGTCTTTGGCGACGGCATTTCCATCGAAGACACAATGAATGTCATGGTCCGTTATCGCAACAAGGCGGTGATGACCTATTCGCTCTATGCCTATGCGCCCTGGGAAGGCTTCAACGTCGCCATCAACGGCACCGGTGGACGGCTCGAGCTGATGGTTCGCGAGACATCCTATATCAATGCCGGCTCGACCTCGACGGCAGAGGGCGCGGCCAAGGGCGTCGACCTCTACCACTTCCCGCTCCATGGCGAATCTCGAGTGGTTCACGTACCGGCCGGCGAAGGCGGCCATGGCGGCGGCGACAAGATCATGCTCGAAGAGATCTTCGGCAACGCGACGCCGCGCCCTGGCTATGGCGCCAACCATCGCGATGGTGCGCTCTCGATCCTGACCGGTATTGCGGCCAACCAGTCCTTTGCCACCGGCTTGCCGGTCGATGTGCGGACGCTAGTCAAACTCTGACCAAAAAGCGGATCAAGGCTTGATCGACACGGCTGGGGGCCCGTTGGGAGGCGGGCCCCTTGCTTCCCTGCAGCGACGGCATGAGGAGGAGATCATGCGCAAGACATCAGAGCAATTGCGGTCCGCGCGCTGGTTTGCGCCTGACGACCTCCGGAGCTTTGGGCACCGCTCGCGCCTGATGCAGCTCGGCTATTCCGAGGCCGATTTCATGGGCAAGCCCGTGATCGGCATCCTCAACACTTGGTCCGAACTCAACGCCTGCCACAGCCACTTTCCCGAGCGTGTCGAAGCGGTGAAACGCGGCGTGCTCGCGGCAGGCGGGTTTCCGGTCGAGCTGCCGACGCTCTCGGTCGACGAGAGTTTTACCAAGCCGACATCGATGCTCTATCGCAATCTCCTTGCCATGGAGACCGAGGAAACCATCCGCTCGCACCCGCTCGACGGTGTGGTGCTGATGGGCGGTTGCGACAAGACCACGCCCGGCCTCGTCATGGGCGGGATCACCGCCAATGTGCCGATGATCTACCTGCCCGCTGGGCCGATGATGCGCGGCAATTATGCCGGCAAGACACTGGGCTCAGGCTCCGACGCCTGGAAATATTGGGACGAGCGCCGCGCCGGCAATGTTTCGGACGAGGAATGGCAAGGCCTTCAAGGCGGCATCGCACGCTCGGCGGGCGTCTGCATGACCATGGGCACGGCGTCGACCATGACCGCCATTGTCGATGCCATGGGCCTCACCCTGCCCGGCGCGTCATCCATCCCGGCGGTCGACTCAGCACACCAGCGCATGGCCGCCGATTGCGGGCGGCGCATTGTCGACATGGTCTGGGAGGACCTCGCGCCCAACCGTATCGTCACCGAAGCCTCGATACGCAATGGCGCCATTGTCGCCATGGCCACCGGCTGCTCGACCAATGCCGTGGTCCACATCATTGCCATGGCGCGCCGCGCCGGGGTCGACCTCGATCTCGACGATCTCGACGCGCTGGGACGGACGACACCCCTTCTCGCCAATGTCCGCCCGTCGGGCACCGGCTATCTGATGGAAGACTTTTACATCGCCGGCGGGATCAGGGGGCTGATGGCCCAGATTGCCGATCGCCTCCACCTCTCTTGCATCACCGCCAATGGCAAGACGCTCGGCGAGAACCTCGATGGCGCCAAGGTCTATAATGACGATGTCATTCGCCCGCTGTCGAACCCGGTCTATCACGAGGGCTCCCTCGCCGTGCTGCGCGGCAATCTTTGTCCCGATGGGGCGGTGATCAAACCTGCAGCGTGTGACCCGAAATATTATCAGCATCAGGGCCCGGCGCTGGTCTTTGATTCCTATGCCGAGATGAAGGCGGCGATCGACGACGAAGATCTCGATGTCACGCCAGACCACGTTCTGGTGCTTCGCAATGCGGGTCCGCTCGGTGGTCCCGGCATGCCCGAATGGGGCATGCTGCCCATCCCGAAAGCCCTTATCAAGCAGGGCTTTCGCGATATGCTGCGCATTTCCGACGCGCGCATGAGCGGCACCTCCTATGGCGCCTGCGTGCTGCATGTGGCGCCGGAGGCTTATGTCGGCGGTCCGCTGGCGCTGCTGCAGACCGGGGATATCGTCAAACTCGATCTCGAAAATCGCCGGCTCGACATGCTGGTCGCCGAAGACGAAATCGAGCGCCGACGCGCTGCCTGGACGCCGCCCGAACCTCGCTTTCAACGCGGCTGGGGCTGGATGTATTCCAAACATGTCACCCAGGCCGACAAGGGCTGCGATTTTGACTTTCTGGAGCGCGGGTTTGGGCCTGCGGCTGGGGAGCCGGATATTTATTGAGGGAATGCGGGGACCTCGTGGTGAACACGATGCCCTCACGTCCACCGACTGTCATCCCCCCGCAGGCGGGGATCCATCTTCGAGATCTCAGGATGGGCCCCGCCTGCGGGGGGATGACATCGAGCATAGGGCGCCACTGGAGCACAAGGAAAAGCATATGCCACTCACTCTCGACCAGGCACTGACCGGCATTTCCGGAATTCTTGTCACCCCCTATGACGACAAGGGCGACGTGGCGCCGCAAAAACTGGTGCCGATCATCGATCGCGCGCTTTCCGCGGGGCTTCATATGCCGGTGGTCAACGGCAATACCGGCGAATTCTATGCGCTGACGACCGACGAGGCCTCGACCATGGTGCGCGAGGTCGTCGCGCTGGTTGATGGCCGAGCGCCTGTGCTCGCCGGCATTGGCCGCGGCATTCGCGACGCGACGACGCTGGCCAAGACCTCCGCCGAAGCTGGCGCTACGGCGCTGATGATCCACCAGCCGCCCGATCCCTTCGTGTCGCCGCGCGGCGTCGTCAATTACATCAAGGCCGTTGCCGATGCCTCGGGCGGATTGCCGATGATGCTCTATCTGCGCAACGACGCGATCGGCACCAGGGCCATTGCCGATCTCTGCGCTGTGCCGGGGGTCAAGGGCGTCAAATGGGCGACGCCCAATCCGCTCAAGCTTGCCGAAGCCAAGGCCGCTTGCGATCCCGCGATCGTCTGGGTCGGTGGGCTCGCCGAAGTCTGGGCGCCGAGTTTTTATGCTGTCGGCGCGCGCGGATTTACCTCAGGGCTCATCAATGTCTGGCCAGAACGGTCGCTCGCCATTCACGCCGCACTTGAGGCCGGAAATTATGCCGAGGCCAATGAACTCGTCGCCGGCATGCGCGCCTTCGAAGATATCCGGGCCGAAGAAATGAACGGCACCAATGTCACTGGCGTCAAGGCCGCACTCAAGGCGCTTGGCCGCGAGTGCGGCCCGACGCGGCCGCCTTCCGCCTGGCCGCTCACACCGGCGCAGCAGGGAAAACTCGACGCGTTTATAGCCGCGAACCAGCTCCGCTGATTTTGCGGTTTTCTTGCAGCGGTTGGGAGGCTAGATAGCAAAAAACTATCGAGCCTTCCGGAGCCGCCATGACTGAAACCGCCCGCTATCCCAGCCTTGCCGGCATGCCGGTCGTCATTTCCGGCGGCGCCTCGGGGATCGGCGAGTCGCTTGTCCGCCTTTTTGCGGCGCAGGGGGCGAAGGTGGGCTTTGTCGATATCGCCGATGAGGCGGGCAAGGCCTTGGCCGAGGAACTAACCGCGGCCGGCCAGACTGTTCTCTTCACCCTCTGCGACGTCACCGACACCGAAGCCTATCAGGCCGCCATCGCCGGCTTTGCCGCCGCCCATGGGGATACGCTGGCGCTGATCAACAATGCCGCGCATGACCAGCGCCACGACTGGAGCGAGGTGACCCCCGCCTATTGGGACGAGCGCATGGCGGTCAATCTCAAGCATGCTTTCTTCGCCATCCAGGCCGTGGCGCCCGGCATGATCAAGGCTGGGCGCGGCTCGATCATCAACACCGGGTCGATCAGCTGGATGATCATGACCTCAAAAATCCCGGTTTACGAAACAGCCAAGGCTGCGACTCATGGGCTGACCCGGTCCATGGCGCGCGAACTTGGCAAGAGCGGCATCCGCGTCAATACGCTCGTGCCCGGCTGGGTGATGACGGAGCGGCAGATCACCCATTGGCTCAATGCGAAGGGGGAAGCCGAAATCGAAGCCAACCAGCCGCTTGCCGGAAGAGTCATGCCGGAGGATGTCGCGCGCATGGCGCTGTTCCTCGCGGCGGATGACAGCAAGATGATCTCGGCGCAGCAGTTCGTGGTGGACGGCGGCTGGGCGAATGCCTGAGGGGGTTTTCTCCTTAGCATATGATCAAACGCATACCTGAGCAGACGACAGCCCACTCTTGATGTCACCCCGGCCTTGAGCCGGGGCCATCCTGAGATCTCAAGATGGATCCCCGCCTTCGCGGGGATGACAGCCGGTAGATGTGAACAGGCAAGCGTGCCGCAATGGCGGGCCCAAAAATCAATCCAAAAACACCGTGACGCTATCCCCCCTGCCCTCGGCGTCGACGACGGAGAGCGTCACATAGCCCGGACCATCCGGCGTCCAGCTATCTTGCCTTCCGAATTGCGACCGCCCAAACGGCGCACCATTGGCAAAGAAAGTGAAAGGCGGGACGCCGTTGCGGACTTTTACGGTGAGCGGCGCTTGCGATCCCGAGGCTAGGCCGAGATCGACGTCTACCCCATCGCCGGGAAAGGCGATTTCTGGCGAAGCGACGCGGGCGACGAGGTTTTCGTTGGGGTGCCGGAAGCGGCGAAGCGGGGTTGGCAGCTCCGCATTGGAGGCCGAGAGCACGCCCGGCGGGGCCTTAGGCAATGGCGCCTTGCGGCTGCCGAGGCGATCGAAGGCTTCGAACAGCACGGGTGCGGCGCCCAATATCCCAGAAAGCCCCGGCACGGGCGCGCCATCGGGGCGGCCGACCCAGACTCCAATGACGGTCTTGCCATCAAAGCCGATGGCCCAGGCATCGCGATAGCCATAGGACGTGCCGGTCTTATAGGCGATGCGGCCGGGCGAGCCGTTCAAAGGCGGCGGCACGTCGGCCAGAATATCGGCGACATACCAAGCCGAGACCGGATCGAGCACGGGCGCTGCCACCTGCTGCTCCGGCCGCGGGCCGATGCCATCGTAAAGCGTCACCGGCACGCCGCCATGGCCGATGGCGGCATAAACAGAGACGAGATCGCGCAAGGTGATACCGACACCGCCAAGGCCCACGGCAAGGCTTGGGGCCGTATCGACCGGCAGGCGCGGATCGGCGTGGGCGCGGCGGAGACGCGAAACGAGTCGCGCCGGGCCGACGGCATCGAGCACGACAACGGCGGGGATATTGAGCGATTCCGTCAGCGCGTCGTGAATGGTGACGGTGCCGCGACTAAAGCCGTCGAAATTGACCGGCACATAGCCGCCGAAAGCGGTGGGGCGATCTTCGATCAGGCTTTGCGGATGGGCAAGGCCAAGCTCGAAGGCGAGGCCATAGATCATGGGTTTTAGGGTCGAGCCGGGCGAGCGGATGGCCCGCGTCATATCAACGAAGCCCGCGCTTTGCTGATCGAACAGGCCTGCCGAACCGACGGAAGCGAGGACCTCGCCGGTCTCGATATCGGCGGCGACAATGGCGACTGAGACGCGCGGATCGATCAGCCTTGCCCGCGCTGCTGCAAGACGCTCCAGCGCATCCTGCAATTGCCGATCGAGCGTCAGCGCCACGGTGCGGGCTTCGGGTTGGGCTTTTGTGGCCTGCTCGGCCATATGCGCCGCGAGCATGGGGAATGCGCGGCGGGCATCGGGTATGGGTTCGCGCTTGGCGGCCTCGGCCTCTTCTGCAGCGATCGTACCGGTGGTCACGAGTCTATCGAGCACCTTGTTACGGCTCGCGAGTGCGGCAACTAGGTCGCGATCGGGACGCCGTGCTTCGGGGGATTGCGGCAGGGCGACGAGCAGCGCTGCCTCGGCTGTCGTCAGCCGCGTCGGCTCCTTGCCGAAATAGGCCAGGCTCGCGGCGCGAATGCCCTCGATATTGCCGCCATAGGGGGCGAGGGTCAGGTAGAGATCGAGGATTTCGTCCTTGCTGAGATTGGCCTCGAGCTGCTGGGCGTGGACCATCTGGCGCAGCTTGCCATAGGCATTGCGGGTCGGCTGACCTTCAACGAGCCGCGCGACCTGCATGGTCAGCGTCGAACCACCAGAGACGATTTTTCCGCCGGCCAAGACGAACTGCCCGGCCGCGCGCGCCATGGAGGACCATTCCACGCCTTCGTGGCGCGCGAAATTGCGGTCCTCATAGGCGAGCAGCATGTCGATGAAGCGCTTGTCGACATCGGCCTTGGTCGCGGGCAGGCGCCAGCGGCCGTCGGCGGTGGTGAAGGGCCGAAGAAGGAGCCCGTTGCGGTCGGTGACGGCAACCGAGACCGGCATGAGGGCGACATTGGGCACGGGCGGCAGATTAGCCGAAATGGTCGTGACCCAGGAGGTGAGCTGGATCACAGAGGCGAGTACCAGCACAAAGAGCGAAAAGCCAAGCAGGGTCAGCCGCGCCACCCAGGGGCGCGGCCGTTTGGCTTTGTTATCTCCGTCCGCCTCGATCATGGACCGCTGGCGGTGATCTCGATGGCGCCGGCGGCGGTATTGGCGCGGAACTCGGGCCGATACATGTCTTCCACCGTCGCGCCCGGCAGCACGAAGCTGCCCGGGGTCACCGCCCGCACGAGATAGGCAGTGGTGAAGGTGCCGGGATCGGACGAGTAGCGGAAGGCGGCGACATATTGGTCGGTCCGCGATTCCACATGGCTCGGCGCATCAAGGCTCAGCCAATTGAAGTCCGACGCACCATCGCCGGCCGACAGGCTCGGGTTCTCGATTTCTAACCCGGCCGGGAGCGGATCGGCGACGATATACTGGCCAGAGCCGAGATTATCCGGCCGCACGCGCAGCACGACGACGAGCCTGTCGTTCTGGCTGAGCGATCCGTCGGTCGGATCGACCTCGGTGCCATCGGGCAGGTAGTAGTCGCGGGTGATGGTGAAACCGTTCTCGCTCGCCTCGGGCGGGGTCGCGGGATATCCCGTGACAGTCACCTTGGCCTCGGTATCGGCTTCGCCATTATTGCCGATCTCGATCGGCGTGAAGCCAGTCTCTTCGAAGCGGCGATAGACCTGGCCCGTTAGCGCCTCGCCATTGAGGCTCACCGAGCCATCGGTGGTCGAAGCGCCAAGTGCTGCGGCGGCGAGCAGCGTCCAGCTATCTTCTTGGGTGGACGTATATGTGGTGCGGTCCCGCATCTTGGCGAGCTGGTTGGAAAGCGAGGTCAGGTCAACGCCCGAGGGCTTGAACTCAGCCGCCAGCGCCAGGACGCCGGCCATGTCGCGCATGCGGCTGCCATAGTCGTCGCGATAGCGATTGGCGTTTTCGCGGGCGCTGAGGCTGTCAAGCGCGGCGGCAAAAGCCTCGCTCGCCCGGCTGGTATCGCCATAAAGGGCGAGTGCTGCACCGAGCTGTGCCTTGGCCAGCGGCGAACCGAAGGCGGAGAGGCGGGCTTCGAAATAGTAGCGAAGATCGCCCATCGCCACGCGTCCGGCGCGCGCCAGATCGTAGAGCGCATAGGCAATGGCTTCGCCGCCATTGTCGAAATCAGAGGCATAGGAGAGCTGGTTCGAGAGATTATCGAGCGCCATCCCGAGCGCCTGTTCGGGCACGGCATAGCCGGCCGCCTTGGCGCGGAGGAGGAAGTCGGTCACGAAACCATCGAGCCAGAAATCACCGCCATCGAATGGCCCCCAAAGTCCGAAGCCGCCGGCCGATGTCTGCTTGGCGAGAACGCTGGCAATGGCATCGGTGACGGTCTTGCTGAGCTTGTCGTCCTCGGCGACGCCGATCATGCGGGCGACATCGTTGAGGTAAAGGAGCGGCAAGGCACGGCTCGATGTCTGCTCGGCGCAGCCATAGGGGTAGCGATCGAGCGAGAGGAGGAGCCCCGGTACGTCGAGACGGGCGATGGGGCCGATGGCAAGGGTGACCGAGCCGGTATCGGCGAGGAAGCCCTCGAAGATATCGCGGCCGATTTCAGCGGTTTCGCCAGCCTTGATCGGCAGGAGACGGCTGGTGGTCACCGGCGCAGAGGTCGGCCGGACGCCAAGGAGCAGGTCCTTGGTCTGGACCGTGCCATCGGGCGCGGTGATGGTGAGCGCCACCGGCCAATCGCCGATTTGCATGCCATTGAGGCTCAAATCGAGCGAGGTGCGTGCTTCCTTGTCGAGGGTGACATCCTGCTCTTCGGACGAGACCGAAATCCCCTCCACGCTTGAAAGCGCGAGCTTATAGGTGCCGGCTTCGCCGCTGACATTGTTGACCTCGACGAGAAGCCGCGCCTCATCGCCGACGCGGAGGAACCGCGGCGGGCTGAGGGTGACGACGACCGGATCGCGCACCAGCACATCGGCTGAGGTATGACCCACGGCGCTCGCCGTCCAGGCCATGGCCATGACCCGCACCGTGCCGGTGAAATCGGGCATGTCGAAGCTGACTTCGGCCGTACCGTCTTCGCCTACGGTGACAATGCCCGAATGGAGCGCCACGAGAACCGAAGTCGGCGGCGGCGTGCCCAAGCGCGAACCGCCACCATCGCCGCCCGAGCGCATCGCGCCGGCCAGACCCTGCGTCGGATCGATCAGCGAACCGTAGAGATCGCGGATATCCATGCCGAGTTGGCGCTGGCCGAAATAGTAGTCATCGGGCGCCGGCACTTTGAAATTGGTGAGGTTGAGAATGCCGAGATCGACGGCCGCCACGGCGACATAGGCCGTTTCGCCCGGTTGTACATTGGCGATTTTGACCTTGGTGGTGAAGGCTTCGCGCGGCAGGGTTTCGGTCGGCGTCTCAAGGCTGACATCGAGCTTGCGGTCGCCGGGCTCCACATCGGCGAAAGCGAGGCCAAGCGCGCGCGAGGGCATGCGCTTTTCGGCAGCGTCGGACGGGCGATAGAGGATCGCGGTCACATAGGCGCCGGGGCCCCATTCCTCGGTGACCGGCAGGCCGACAGTCGTGCCGCCTTCTGGCACATCAACGGCTTCCATGGCGATGACGCGATTGTCGATCACCATGACCAGCGCCTTGCCGGCAAATTGCGGATCGAGTTTCAGATTTGCCGTGTCGCCGACCTTATAGGCGTCCTTATCGAGGGCCACCTGCAGCGTGTCGGGCGTGTCCGAGCCGGCATCGGCGTAATAATAGCCGGCATAGAATTCGTAGCTCGACGAGGTGCCATCGCCCTCGACTTCAAGGCGATAGAGCCCCCAATCGACATTGGCGCCGACAGTCGCGGAGCCGCCATCGGTGGTTTCGGCGGTGCCATTGGCGATATCGCGGGCGGTGGTGATCCCTTCCCACTTCCAGGTGCTGCCATCGCGATACCATTGGTAATTGGTCTCGACCTTGGACAGCGTCCAGTTGAGATCGCTGGCCGCGACCTTCTCGCCTTCGGGCGAAACGGCGATCAGCTCAAACTGCGCCTGGCTGCCTTCCTGCAAACCAGAGGCATCATCGAAGACAGGCTTGATGCCAATGCGCACGCCATCGGCTTCGACAGCGCGGGTGATGCTGCGCTCGACCGTGCGGCCGCTGGTATCGACAAGGCGAAGAAGAATCTGGGCTACGAGCGGCCGCGTCGTCACCTGCGCTTCGGGCAAGGTTACCTCGGCAACGGCATTGCCTGCATCATCGGTGATGCCGACGATGCCGAGCGGCTCGCGGGTAGTTTCGATGGTGTCGTCGAGCCGGCCGAAGGTGAAGCCGGGGAAATCCGGCAGGGTCGTGCGCGGGCTTAGGATCGCATCGGCTTCGATGGAAAGCCCAGGCGCTGTCGCACCATAGAGATACTTGGCCGCGATATCGATCGCATTGACTTCGCCGGCCTTGAACGGCCCATCGCCTTCCGGCTTGATTTCAAAGGCCAGACGCTCGGGTTCGAAGTCTTCGACAAGGAAGGTGGTTGTCGAGAGCGCATCGGCGTTCGGATCGGAATAAAGGCGCAGCGTCCACGAGCCGCGCATGGCCTCATCGGGCATGGGCAGAGCGGTGAAATAGCCGCCGGCGCCTTCGTCATTGAGCACCTGCGTGTCGGCCAAGACGCCATCGGGCCGCTCGATCTGCAGCGTCAACGGCAGTTTTGTAACCGCCTCGGCCTTGGCATCGCGCAGGAGTGCCGTGAGATAGACCGTCTCGCCGGGGCGATAGACGCCGCGCTCCGTGGTCATGAACGCATCGAGCGGGCCGGGCGACGGACGCCCTTCGACGCCGCGATCGGTCAAGTCGAAGGCGGGCTTCGAGAGATCGAGGAAGGCATAGTCGCCATCGGCGGTTTCCGCCACCAGCAATTGCGGCGCGCGGCCACCAGTGCCACGGGCGAGGCCCGGCGCAAAGACGGCGCGGCCATCGGCATCGGTTTTGGCTTCGCCAAGGATTTCATTGTTGACCGCAACGAGCCGGACAGTGGCATCGGCCACCGGCTCAGCACTATCGAGGCTGCGCACGAAGGCGTGGACGCCATCATCGCCGGCAATGGTGGTGAGGCCGAGATCGGTGACGATGAACCACTGCGTGGCCAGCTCGGTCCAGTATTCCTCATCGGTATCGCCCTTGATGCGGGCGGTGATGACATAGGCGCCAGCTTCCATCTGGCCGAGCGTGTCCGCCACTGGAATAGCAGTGGTGACGAGCGCGTTGGGTTCGCCCTGGGCGAGATCGACCTCGCCCTTCCAGACTTCCTGGCCGGTTCGGTCGGCGATTTCCTCGGCATTGTATTGGGCAAGATTGCCCTGGAAAATGCCATCGCGCACGGCAGTAGCGATCGAGCGGTCGCCGATCCGGTAGATCATGACTTCGGCGGTTTCGGCATTGACCGAGGTGATCGGCAGGCCGCCGCCAAGCCCGGCGGGCATGACATAGGCATTGTTGGCAAAGCCGACAAAGGGCGCGCGATCGGGCACATAGACGTTGAGATCGACGTCTTTGGCCAGTTCTTCGCCATCGGCGGATTTGAGGCCGGCGCGGACCTTGATGTCATAGCGGCTGCCATGCTGCACGCCTTCGACGCAGATCTGGCTGGTCTCGGTTTCGACCGACACCTGCGGCGCATTGGCCACCGAAACGAAGGCAGACAAGTCGGTGCTGCCGAGGGGATCGGAAAAGACCATGCAGATGCGCGGCGAGGCGGCTTCAGCGTCGACTACGTGATCGGTGATGCGGAAACCATGCTGGGCAACAACATCGTCCAGATGCGCTTCGATATCGGCATCAGGCACGAGCTTGACGGCCAAGCGGTAGGTCGCGATCGCTTCGCGCCACATCTCGCGATATTCAAGGCTATTGGCGAGTGCACGAAGGGCGGAAGCGCGGGTTTCGACTTCCGTGGCGCGCAGGAACGCGTTCATCGCCGCGTTGGAGCCGACATAAGAAAGATCGTAGCTATTGTCGCCCTCGCTCTGCCCGGCGACAGCATCGGCACGGCGGAGCGCGGCTTCGGCCAGCGCCTGCCAGACAGCGCCGTCATTGGGATTGATGGCGAGCGCCTGACGATAGGCGACCATGGCGGCGGGATAGTTTTCTTCGGTTGCGGCTTCATCGCCCGACGTGACGAGATCGCCATAGACAGCCTTCGGCGCAGGAGCGTCGGTGTCGGGAAGGCTAGTCGCGAAAGACTTGGCAGAGTCGATAATGTCCTGAGCGGGGAACGGCAATTCGGCCTGGCGTACCGCTTCGGTCACGGCGGGCGATGGTGAATGGCTCACGCGGCCGGAGGTGGCGCCAGTAAATTCGGCTTCGTCACCAAGGCCGCCCTTGAGGAAGCACCACTTGCTCTGCGCATTGAAGGTGAAGGCACGGCAGATATTGTCGTCGGTGCATGCCGCCTGACAGGTGGGCAGATCGGTATCTCTAATGATCTGATAATCGAAGCCCGGGAGATCGGTGTTCTCGATCAGCGTGACCTTGCTTTCGGCCGAGGCCGGCAAGGATGTTGCCAAAGCCAGCGCCAGAGCACCGAACACGAAACGAACCAGATGACGGCCAGAGATCATGCTGCCCTCCCACAAGCTGCACCGCCGAGATAAGGACCTCAACGGTAACAAGATTGCAAGAGGGCGCTGGCGGACCTCGGCCAATGATTGTGCTGGACTTTGCCGCACCGTCACAATTGCCTAAGTCTCGGAGCCCAATCATGATCGCCGGATTTGAGCGGCGCGGTGGCCTTACCCGGTGGCGCCGCCTTCGGTTTCGAAGCCACGGTGCTTGAGAAGGCCCCCGACATCGGGATCGCGGCCGCGGAAGAGGCGATAGGCCTCGGCATAATCGCGCGAACCGCCGGCCGAATAGACATAGCGGTAGAGCCGTTCGGCCGTCGCCGTATCGAAGGGATCGCTGACCTCCTCGAATGCGTCGAATCCGTCGGCATCGAGCACTTCGGACCAGAGATAGCTGTAATAGCCGGCCGCATAGCCATCACCGGAGAACAGGTGAAGGAAGTGGGTGCTGGCGTGGCGGAGGGCGATTTCGGCCGGCATGCCGATATCGGCGAGAGTCTCGGCTTCGAGCGCTACAATGTCGGGATTGTCGCCGAGCGGCTTGGAGTGGAGATCCATGTCGAGCAGCGCCGAGGAAACGAATTCGACGGTTTCAAAGCCTGAATTGGCCTTGCCCGCCGCCTTCAGCTTTTCGAGCAAGTCCGGTGGGATAGTCTCACCCGTACGATAGTGGACGAGCCGTTCAAGGACGGGCTTGGATTCCAGCCAGTGCTCGTAAATTTGCGAAGGCAGTTCGACGAAATCGCGCGCGACGCTGGTGCCGGAAATGCGTGGGAAGGTGACATCGGAAAGAAGGCCATGGAGCCCGTGGCCGAATTCGTGGAACACGGTGCGGGCTTCATCCAGCGAAAGCAGAGCTGGTTGGCCGGCGGGCGGCTTCATGAAATTGCAGGTGTTGACGATGAGCGGCAGCACGTCGCCATCGAGCTTGGACTGCTTGCGGAACGACGTCATCCACGCGCCGCTGCGCTTGCCGGGGCGGGCAAAGAAATCGCCATAGAAGAGGCCAATGCTGCGCCCTGCCCGCTGGACTTCCCAGACGCGGACATCGTCATGATAGCCTTCGATATCGGGACGCAGCACGAAGCTGACGCCGAAGAGGCGCTCGGCCGTATAGAATGCGGCTTCGATGACTTTATCGAGTTCGAGATAGGGTTTGATGGCGGTTTCGTCGAAATCGTAGCGGGCAAGGCGCAGCTTTTCGGCGTAGTAGCGCCAGTCCCAAGCGGCGAGCTTGAAATCTCCGCCTTCGCTGTCAATCAAGTGCTGTAGCGCGTCCTTGTCCGCCAGCGCCCGTTCGCGTCCCGGCGCCCAAACGCGCTCCAGGAGATCACGCGCGGCCTTCGGCGTTTTTGCCATGCTGTCGGCGAGCTTGAATTCGGCATAGGTCGAATAGCCGAGAAGTTTAGCGAGCTCGGTGCGGAGGCCGAGGATTTCGGCGATGACGGCGTGGGTATCATTGGCATTGCCATTGGCGCCGCGCTTGACGAAGGCGCGCCAGACTTTTTCGCGCACCGATCGATCGCGCGCGAAATGCAGCACGGGCTCGACGCTCGACCGCGATGTCGTCACCGCATAGGGGGCGTTGAGTTTCCGGTCGCGCGCGGTTTCGGCAGCGGCGGCAAGGGCGGATTCGGGCAGCCCCTCTGCCTCGGCTTCGCTGAGCGCGAAGACCGTATCCTGCTCATCGGCCAGCACTTTTTGACCGAAGGTGGTGCCAAGGACGGCAAGGCGCTCGACGATATCGGCAAAGCGCTGGCGTTCGTCGGCCGAAAGCTGCGCGCCCGCGCGGACGAAATCGAGATGATAGCGCTCAAGGACGCGAAGGGCTTCGGGCGAGAGTCCCAGAGCATCGCGCTGCGTATAAAGTGCATCGACGCGGGCGAAGAGCTTTGGATTGAGGAAAATCGCGTTCCAGTGCCGGGCGAGGAGCGGCGCAACATCGCGCTCGACGGCCTGCAGAGCATCGTCGGCCTTGGCCGAAGTCAGTTGGGAAAAGACGAGATCGAGCCGATCGAGATTTTTGCCGCTCAGTTCGAGCGCGACAACCGTGTTTTCGAAGCTCGGCGCCTCGGCATTGTCGGCGATCGCAGCGATTTCGGCGGCATGTTCGGCGATGGCTGCATCATAGGCCGGGGCGAAATGCTCGGTCTTGATCGCGGAAAAGGGCGGCGCCTCAAAGGGCGTGGTCCAGGCTTCTAAAAAGGGATTGGTCATCGGCAAACTCCTTGGCTCAACAATGGGCTGGCAGATGCCCAGGAACAAGGGTTGGCTGATGAAAAAGGCGGCTCAAACCCGCAGCATGTGATTGTCGAAGTGAAAATCGAAACTTTGGGTTGGACGCTCGGCCCCGGCAATACCGATCATGTCGCCCATGCCGCTGGTGGCGATGAAGCCCGCGCCATCGGCCGCGAGGCCGCAGCCGCTGCGGAGCGTTTCAACGACCGCGGGCTGCCTGCCCTCGGCATCGATCGCGACGAGCAGGTCGCCTTCGGGTGATGAAACACCGATCTTGCTGCCATCGGCGGAGACGGCAACGGAGCCCACATAATTGCGCAGGGAGAGGATGGTGTCGGCGGGCAGTTCGATGAGGCGAATGTCGCCATCCATAGTGGCGTAGCCAACGAGCTGGGGCGCATACGAAGGACTGCCCTTATATTGGCAGCCGAACCAGACGCGGCTACGAGCATCGATGGCCATGTGGCGGATGGAGAGTTGGTGGAGACCGGCATCGAGGCGCAACTGGCCGACTAGCCGGCCGTCGCGCCGGTCGATGAAGACGACGGATGGGTCCATGGTCTCGATATTGAGTTCGGCGCGGCCGAAATCGGGGTGGGTTTCAATGCCGCCATTGGCGACGACGAATGTGACGCCATCGGGCATCAGCAGCATTTCGTGGGGGCCGGTGCCATAGGTGGGGAATTCGCCAATGCGGCGATAGCCATTGGTCGCGTCATAGATGCCGACAACGCCTTGGGCGGCCTCATAATCGCTTTCGGTCGCGTAGAGCAGTTTGCCATCGGGCGAGAAGACGCCATGGCCGAAGAAGTGGCGGCCGTCGATGCTGGTCAGCGTTTGAGGTGCGGCTTGACCATCGGGATCAAAGACCACCGCGAACGTTCCGGGTTGGCGGGCGAAGATGACTCCCCTGCCCGCCTCGCGACTGATGGTGATGTCGTGGCCGCGATCCGGAAGATCCAGAGTAGAAATGATGTCGCCGCGCTCGCCCATCAGCACCGCGCCATAGGCGCCGGAAGCGGTCTGGATGGCGCTGGCAAAGACCAGATCATTGCGCTCGAGCGCGAAGGCCTGACGCGGCAGGAGGCTCGCGGCAAAGCCGGCGCCAGTCGCTTTGAGAAAGGCGCGGCGCTGCCACATGATCAGTCTCCGTCGAGCGAGGAAAAGCCGACGCTGAGGCCGAGCGTGGACGAGAGTTCCTCGCCGATCAGTTGCTGCAGGTCCTGCGTTGCAACGACGAGATCGCCAAGCGCCGCGGTTTGTGCGGGGTCGGCGAGCGCTGTGTCGATCGGATCGGTGACCCGATCAAGGGCGGCCTCGGCACGATCAAAGGCGTCGGTGACTTTGGCAGCGAGCGCACCATCCGAAACCATGCCCGAAAGTTCGACGAGTTGGCGCAAGCCGCTGACATTGGCGCGGAGCATGGGGATCGTCTGCTCTGAACGCCAGAACAGGGCGAGACGCGGATTGGGCTTGGCATCGTCCTTGGGCAAGAAGGGATTGATACGGGTATCGCGGACATTTTCGATCCCGTGCGCGACGACGCCGATCAGCGCCTCAAGCGCCTCCGTCGTATCGCGATAGTCGGTATTTGCCGGATCTGGCTGGGTAAGGCGCTTGGCGATGCCGTTCGGGTCACTCCAGCCGTCGGCAAGGGCAGCGGCAATCTGGGCAATGTTTTGCGCGATAGCCTTGCCATAACCACAACGCGCTTGGCCGGCGGCTGAGGCCAGGGCTTCCTGTCCGGTGCCGAAAAGGACGAATTCGAGAGCGCCGAAACCCTGAACGGCAACACTTTTGCCTGTCAGCTCTTCGAGCGACGGCGTTTCGGATGCGGCGAGCACGGCCTGCACCTGCTTTAGACCGATACTGCGCCGATCGGGCCAGAATAGCAGCCGATCGGCGCGATTGTCCTCCATCAGCGGGCCAAGGCGCAAAAACTCGACGCGACCATAGGCCGTGGCAGCGCCGCTAAAGGCGGTCTTTGCCTCGGCAAGCGTTTCGGCAGACGGAGTGGTGCAGAGCGTCATCACTGCCGACGAGAGCGTCTCGGCCTCGCGGGCAAAAGAATTCATCTGCGGGCGGACGAAATTGCTGACGCTCGAGCGCAGCACCTCGGAAGGCGTCGTCGTTTGAGCGGCAACCGGAGCCGAAAGCGCAAGGGCAAGAACCGCACCAAAAAGAATCCGCATCACATCGACTCCAGGAAGGTCACGAGATCGGCGCGCTCGTCCGCACTCATTGCCGCGAAGGCATCGCGCGAGGCTTGGGCTTCGCCGCCGTGCCAGAGAATGGCTTCGGTGAGGTCACGCGCGCGGCCATCGTGGAGGAAGAAGGTGTGCCCCGAAACCGTCTGCGTCAAGCCGATGCCCCAGAGCGGCGGCGTGCGCCATTCATAGCCATCGGCTTGGCCTTCCGGTCGATGATCGGCAAGGCCTTCGCCCATGTCGTGGAGGAGAAAATCGGAATAGGGCCAGATCAGCTGGAAGCGATGCGCTGGATTCTCGGCGGCCTTGCTGGTGACGAATTTGGGCACGTGGCAACTCGCGCACTCGGCGCTATAAAAGGCTTTCTTGCCGGCCAGCACCTTGGGATCGTCGACGTCGCGCCGCTCGGGGACACCGAGGGTCTGGGCATAAAAGGTAACGAGATCGAGGACCGGATCGGGCGCCTCGCTGACGCCGAGACGTGGCTGTTCGCCGGTCAGCATGGCAAGGCAGGCGGTCTGGAATTCGGTGCAATCGCCATGGGGCAGATTGACGAGCGGGGTCGAAATCCCGACGTCGCCGGCAAAGGCGGCCGCGGATTGACTGCGGATGGTCGCCATCCCCGCTTTCCAGCCGAAACGGCCTAGGGCAACGGTCTTGGTTTCGGGCGCAATGGTCCAGTTCGGTCGGCCGGAAATGCCATCGCCGTCGCGATCTTCGGGATCGGCATGGGCGAGGATGTCTTCGGCCGGAATCTGCTCGACGAGGCCAAGGCCGATCATGGGATTGGCGATGCGCGGCGAGAGGCGGACGTCAGCGGCGAGCGGCCCATAGGCAAGATCGGCAGCGGAATAGGTTGGCTGGCGAAGCGTGACGACGGTGCCATCGCCAAGGGTAACCGGCAGGTCCTTGTAGTCGATGACCATGCGGCCTTCGGCCTTGAGGCCCGGAACGGCAAAGTCCTGAAGCTGAGTTCCGTAGACAGGGTCGCCGACTTCACCGGCGATGACACCATCCATGGCAAGGCGCGTATCTGGCTCTTTCGGCGGCACCGAAAGGCGCAGAAACATTGAGACGTTTTCGGCCTGGCCGGGGAATGGCGGATGGCCGCGACCATCCTTGATGTGGCAGCTCTGGCAGCCGCGAGCGTTGAAGAGAGGGCCAAGGCCATCCGAGGCCTGCGTGGAGCTCGGCGAACTCACCCAGATCTTGCGAAAGAGCGCATTGCCGAGCTTGAACTGTTCTTCCTGCTCGAACGTGAGATTGGCCTGAAAATGGCTGAACGAGTCTGCGTTGACGGAAAAGCGGGTCGTTGCCTTGCCGGCAGGATTGGTTTCGAACTTTTCGGGCTTGGAGAAATCGGTCGCAGGTGCCGTAACGGCCGCCACACGGGCGAGGTCGTCGCCGGAAATATCCGTGCGCTGCGTCAGGTCATTGGCAAAGACGAGACCAGTGCCAAGGAGGGCAACGAGCGCGAATGTCAGGCGGATGTGCATGGAAAAGACCGAACTGAAACCTTCACACCGGTTGCCACCCCGGCTTCAAGCCGGGGCCTATCTTGAGATCTCAGGATGGATCCCGGCCTTCGCCGGGATGACAGCCGGTGGTTGAAGACTTATGCGAGATTTACTCGAACACGGCATCTGGATGTGAGAGCGAGTCGCTGTCTTCGATGGTCACATCCGCAAGATCGAGAAGCGCCACGGCGCGTTCGATGCCGCGGGTCTGGGCGATGAGCCCATCGATGGCGGCCTGAACGACGGCATTGCCTTCGGTATTCCCCTCGGCGATCTGCTGGTCATAGGCTTCGACGGTCTCGGCACGCTTGGCCATGACGTTCATCTTGGCGACGGTATCGGCCAGCAGATCCTTGATCTCAGTGTCGAGAGCGGCGTCCTTGTCGGCGATGACGGCCGAAATGGAGGGGCCTTCGACGACGGAGCCATCAACGCGCACATAGCGGCCGAGATAGACGTTCTGGATGCCGACGGCGTCTTCAAGATGGGACACGTGGGTATTGTCCGAGAAGCAATCGTGCTCTTCTTCCGGATCGTGCAGCAAGAGGCCGAGCTTCATACGTTCGCCGGCCAATTCGCCGAAGCTGAGCGAGCCCATGCCGGTGAGAATGGCGGAAAGACCACGCTCCGGCAGGGCCTTGCGGGCTGCGCCATCGGCCGTCCAGTTGCCGACCATTTCTTCGAGATCGCTGACGAGGAGGGTCGTTGCGGCCTTGAGATAGGCTCCGCGGCGATCGGCATGTTCGGCGGTCGAATAATCGGTATAGGGGCGATTGCCGGCGCCAGGGCCAGTGCCGTTGAGATCCTGCCCCCAAAGGAGAAACTCGATGGCGTGATAGCCGGTCGCGACATTGGACTCGACGCCAGCGGCTTCCTGCAATTCGTTCTGCAGGAGTTCGGGCGTGATATTGGTGGCGTCGACCTCGGTGCCGTCGATCGTGATCTTTGGGTTGGCGATGACATTGGCGACATAGAGCGCGTTGCTGTCGCTTTCGGTGCCGTAGCTGGCATCGACATAGTCGATCAGGCCTTCGTCGAGCGGCCAGGCGTTCACCTTGCCTTCCCATTCATCGACGATCGGATTGCCGAAACGGAAGGCTTCGGTCTGCTGATAGGGAATGCGGGCGGCTTTCCAGGCGGAGCGGGCAGCGGCCAGGGTCTCTTCGCTGGGCTTGGCGATCAGGGCATCGACGGCAGCCTCGAGCGCCTTGGCGGTGCTTAGCGCATCCTCATAGCCGGCAAGCGCGAGATCGGCATAGTTTTGCAGAACCGCTTCCTCGCTCGGCGCTTCGGCCATGACCGCAACCGGGGAAACCGACAGAGCCAGAACCAAGGCCAAACCGCGCAGCGAGCGCCTGCCAATCGAAAACATCGCGCCATTCTCCAATGAAAGCTGCAAAGGTGATTAGGCTCATCACCTTTTGAAATCAACTGGCATGGACAAGCGCCGCGCTACAAATTAGACACTGGGCATCATCTTTAGCCGCCGCGGGCGGCATTTTTCGATGGAACAGTCGGAATGATCCGCAAACTGCCGCTTTTCGTCGGGACGTTCATCTCCCTCGCGCTCTCTACCGCCGCTTTTGCCCAGCAGGACCCGCTCATCGTCTACAATGCCCAGCACGAAACGCTGGCGCAGGAATGGGCCTCGGCTTTTACCGACGAGACCGGCATTCCCGTGGTGCTGCGCCAGGGGTCGGACCTCGAAGTTGGCAACCAGATCGTGCAAGAAGGCGAAAATTCGCCGGCTGACGTGTTTTTGACGGAGAATTCGCCAGCCATGGTGCTGGTTGATAAAGCTGGTCTCTTCGAAACGCTGCCGGAGGATCTGCTGGCGCAGGTGCCGGAGCAGTTCCGCCCCACCAATGGTAATTGGATGGGCATCGCCGCCCGCTCGACCGTCTTTGCTTATAACAAGGACAAGCTGACCGAAGCCGATCTGCCCAAGACCATGGCGGAACTGGCTGATGCCAAATGGCAGGGCCGCTGGGCCGCTTCGCCCAGTGGCGCCGATTTCCAGGCGATCGTCGCGGCCTATCTCGCGCTCGAAGGCGAGGACGCCACGCTGGCCTGGCTCAAGGGCATGCAAGAAAACGCGGTGATCGTCCGTGGCAATCGCGCTGCTCTGGCGGCAGCCAACAATGGCGAAGTCGATGGCGCACTGATCTACCACTATTATTGGTATGGCGATCAGGCCGGCACGGGCGAGAACAGCAACAGCACCGCCCTCCACTATTTCGGCAATGAGGACCCGGGCGCGTTCGTCTCGATCTCGGGCGGCGGCATTCTCAAGACCAGCAAGCACAAGGACGAGGCCGAAGCCTTTCTCCGCTTCATCACCAGCGCCAAGGGCCAGGATGTGCTGCGCGATGGCACTTCGTTCGAATATGCCGTCGGTGTCGATCACGCGTCCAATCCGGCGCTCCCGGCCCTCGATAGCCTTGATGCGCCAAAGATCGATCCGAGCCAGCTCGACACCGTCGGCGCGGCGCGTTTGATGACGGAAGCCGGGCTTCTCTAGTCAGCTCATGAGCGCGGTGACGGAAATCGCTATGGCGGATGGCCCGCGGCGCCGCTTGCGGTGGCGCCCGGCGCATCCCGTCGTCACCGCTTTTGCTGTGCTAACCGGCGCACTCTGCCTGCTGCCGCTTATGTTCGTCGTCTATATCGCGGCAACCAGCGGCTGGCAGGTGATCGCCGACCTTGTGCTCCGCCCCAAGGTTGGCGCGCTGCTGCTCAACACTTTTGCGCTGCTTGGGCTGGTCTTGCCGCTATCGGTAGCGCTGGGGCTGGGGCTGGCGTGGTTGATCGAGCGGACGGACCTGCCCTTTGCCCGCTTCTGGTCCTGGCTGGTCGTCGCGCCGCTGGCGTTGCCGGCTTTCGTCCATTCCTACGCCTGGAGCGCCTTTATGCCGCGCTTTCATGGGCTTGGCGCGGCGGTATTGGTTTCGATCCTTGCCTATCTCCCCTTCGTTTACCTGCCTATCGCTGCGCAATTGCGGCGGCTCGATCCGGCGCTCGAAGAAATGGCGCAGTCCATGGGAAAGCCGCCGCATCTGGTTTTTCTGCAGGTGGTGCTGCCGCAATTGCGGCTGGCGATCATGGGCGGGGCGCTGCTGATCGGGCTGCATCTGATGGCCGAATATGGGCTCTTCGTCCTGACGCGCTTCGACACTTTCGCCACCGTGATCGTCGATCAGTTCCAGTCTGCCTATAGCGGGCCATCGGCGAATTTGCTGGGCGGCGTCTTGGTCTTGCTGTGTCTGATGCTGCTTGGGCTCGAGACTGGCTTGCGTGGGGAGGAGCGATACGCGCGGGTTGGCGGCGGCGCCGCACGCGGGCGCATGGTCCAGGCATTGGGCAAGTGGCGCTGGATAGTCCTTATTGTGCCAGCCGGTCTTGCGGCTTTATCGCTGGGCGTGCCGATCCTGACGCTCGGGCGTTGGCTCTGGGCGGGCGGCGCGGAAATCTGGCAATTTGAGTTCATTCTGCCGGCATTGAGCCAGACGGCGGTTTTGGCGCTCAGCGGGGCGTTGCTCACGACGCTGGCCGCGATTCCAATGGCCTGGCTTGCCGTTCGGGCCCCAAGCAAAGTGCAGCGCTGGCTCGAGGGGAGCCACACCTATGTCGGCGCTCTGCCAGGCGTGATCATCGCGCTGGCGCTGGTGACGATCACCGTTCAGGTCGCACTGCCCCTCTATCAGACCGTCGCGACACTGCTTTTTGCCTATGTGCTGATGTTCATGCCTCGCGCGCTTGTTGGCCTACGGACCAGCATTGCGCAGGCGCCGGTCGAGCTTGAACGGGCAGCAGCAAGCCTTGGGCGCAAACCGCTGGCTGCGGTCTGGCATACGACGATCCGGCTTGCAGCACCCGGCGCGGCGGCGAGTGCGGCGTTGGTAGCGCTGGGGATCACGACGGAACTGACAGCGACGCTGATGCTGGCGCCCAATGGCACGCGGACGCTGGCCATGCGCTTCTGGTCTTATACAAGCGAACTCGACTTTGCTTCCGCCGCACCCTATGCGGTGCTGATGATCCTCTTCTCCTGTCCCCTCGTCATCCTGTTGCAACTGCAAGCCGATCGCCCGGAGCGCGGCTGATGCTCGTGCTTGACGGCGTGACGAAGCTTTACGGCGGCCAGCCGGGCGTGCGCGATGTCAGCCTAACGGCGCCGCGAGGCGGCCGGACGGTGGTGGTCGGCCCATCGGGCTCTGGCAAAACAACGCTATTGCGGCTGATCGCCGGCTTCGAGAACCTCGACGCCGGCAGCCTCACACTCTCGCACCGGTCACTCTGCAAGGCGGGGCAAAGCGTGCCGCCCCATCGGCGCAACATTGCTTATGTGGCGCAGGAAGGTGCGCTGTTTCCCCATATGAGCATTGGGGAAAATATCGGCTTTGCCGTGCCCAAGAGCGATGCTGGCCGGAGCGCGCGGATCGGGGAACTGCTTGAACGCGTCGGCCTGCCACCGGAAATGATAGCGCGCCGCCCCCACGAACTTTCGGGTGGCCAGCAGCAGCGCGTGGCGCTTGCGCGCGCGCTCGCCCAGAAACCGGACTTGATGCTGCTCGATGAGCCATTCTCGGCGCTCGACACCGGTCTCCGCGAGGCCATGCGCGACATGGTGGGCGATTTGCTCGCTGAGGCAGGGATCACCACTATACTTGTGACCCATGATCAGGCCGAGGCACTGGCTTTTGCCGACCATCTCGTCGTCATGCGCGCCGGATCGGTGGCCGATGCGGGCCCGCCGCAGCGGCTTTACGCGCAGCCGGCCGATGTCGAGACTGCGCGGTTCTTAGGCGAGGCCATCGTGGTCACAGGGGCGCTTGAGAACGGTGTCGCCCACACGCCTCTGGGCATGATCGCGGTCAACCATCCGGATCAGGGGCGTGCGGAGATTCTCGTGCGGCCAGAACATATAGTTTTGGGTCCCGACGGCGCGAAGGGTGTCATTACGCACCGCGCCTATCGTGGCGCGCAGTGGCGGCTTGAGATCAAGCCGGATGCGGATGTCCCTTCGATAATCGTCGATGTGCCCGCGACGGTGGAGCACCAGCCGGGTGACGTGGTTTTCCTGCAGGTCGCAGGAAAAGGTCACGTCTTCGCCTAGGCCTCCGAGGCCTCGCGCAGACGATAACCGACGCCGGTTTCGTTTTCGATGAGGCCCGTTCCGGCGCCAAGTTTTGCCCGCAACTGGCCGACGAGCACCCGCAGATATTGCGCATCGTCCTTGTGAGCGGGTCCCCAGAGCCGTTGCAACGCCATGGCATGGGTCACGACGCGCCCGGCGTTATCGGCCAACAGCACGAAGAGATCGTATTCCTTGGGCGTCAGGTGGATGGTGTCCCCTGCCCGGTGCACGAGCCGCTTGTCGCGATCGAGGACGATATCGCCGAAGGCTTGCGGCTTATGCGGTATCGTTGCGGGTTCGCGATGCCGGAGAGCGACCCGGAGGCGTGCGAGAAATTCGCCGATGCCGAACGGCTTTTCGATATAGTCGTCCGCTCCCGCGTCGAGCGCAGCGATCTTCTCGGCCTCCTGATCGCGGGCCGACAACACGATGATCGGCACGGTCGAAAAGGCGCGCACCGTCTGAATGACTTCCTTGCCATCCCCATCGGGAAGGCCTAGGTCGAGGACGATCAAGGCAGGCGAGCGTGTTGCGGCTAGGCGCTTTGCAGCGGCGACGGTTTCTGCGCTTTCGACTTCGAAATCGGTCGCTTCGAGTGCTGCGCGCAAGAAGCGCTGGATCTGGGGTTCATCATCGACAACGAGGATACGCGGCTTCACGAGGCTGCTCGCTCGCTGCGCGGCAGGCGGATGACAAAACGCGTGCCGCGGCGACGTATGGCAGGGCTTTCAGCCTTGATCGTTCCGCCCATGGCCATGATGAGCCCGCGCGCAATGGCAAGGCCAAGGCCCGTGCCCGCGGCGCGCCCATCGCCCTTGGTGCGGCGATAAAATTTTTCAAAGATGCGTTCCAGATCCGCCTCCGGGATGCCTTTGCCTTCGTCGGTCACGGCGAGCACAACTTCGCGGCCCTCGCCACGGGCATAGACCGAAATCGTCCCATCGCCACCATATTTGCGCGCATTATCGAGAAGATTGAAGAGAACCTGTTCCAAAAGCGGAGCATCGGCGGCGGCGGCGGGCAGATCATCGGCGAGACTGACGTCGAAATCGACGCCGGGATGAATGCGCCGGGCGCGGGACACTGCGGAGGCGATGACATCGCGAAGGTCGATGGGATCGCGACGCGCCTTGATCATTCCCGCTTCGATGCGGGTCATCTCGAAGAGATTGGCGACAAAGCGCGTCAAGCGCCCGGCTTCCTCTTCAATTGAGAGCAACAGATCGGAACGTGTTTCGACAGGCATTCTATCGCCGAGTTCGCGAAGGCTTGTAACGGCTCCGGTGATGCTGGCGAGCGGGGTCTTGAGATCATGCGAGAGCGAAGAGAGGAGCGCCGCTTGCACCTTTTCGCTTTCGCGGGCGACGGTCGCGCGGGCACTCTCGCGGGAAAGCCGGGCACGATCGAGCGCGATCGCGGATTGTTCAAGGAGCGCATCGAGCGTGCGTTGTTCGCTCTCGCGTGGAGCGCCATCCTCGTGCCGCATGGCAAAGCCGGCGACGGCGAGCACCCGTTGCCCGGCCATGACGGGCCGCAGGAGATAGGGCACTTGCGGCAGGGTGCCCGTGAGAAAGCCGGCAGGCTCGCGCTTGTCGAGCGCCCAGCGCGCCGCGATCATCGCGGTGGCATCAAACGTTTGGTCGGGTGGCCAAGCGGAAATGACATCGAGTTCGCCAGTTTCATCTGGCGCAAGGACGATGACGCCACGACCGAGCGCCGTGTGGAAATGGCTCGCCATGGTGTCGAGCACCTGATCACGGCCAAAGGTTCCAGTCATTTTCCGCGCGAAATCGAGAAGCGCTTGCGCCTGTCGGGCCTGTTGGGCGGTGCGGTCGACGCTGAGCCGCAGGCTCGCCGCGAGTTGGCCCGCCGCCAGCGCCACGGCGACGAAAATGGCAAGTGAGAGCAATTCTTCGGGTCGCGCGACGGTGAGGCGGCCCGTCGGATCGATGAAGAAAACATTGTAGGCGAAAAACGAAAGGAGCGACGCGATCAGCGCCGAGAGGCGACCCGCGACGACCGCCGAGATCAGCACCGCCGCAAGGTACAGCATCGAAAGGTTTTGAAGGGCCACCAGCGCGGACACGCCAAGCCCCAGAAGCGTCGTCGCACCCACCGCGAGGATCGGCACGCCGAGGGTCAACGCCCATTCGGGTGGCGTCTTGCGCCGAGAGAGACTGATCCGGCCTTTGTCCTTTCGCGTCGCCACAACATGAACGCTGATTTCTCCGCCGCGTGCGAGGAGCGCATCAGGAAGGGAGCGACGCCAGAAGGGCGCCTTGCTGCTACGGCCGATGACGATCTGAGTGATATTTTCGCGCCGGGCAATCCTGAGGATGGCGTCAACAAAATCGCGCGCACTTTCGCGGCGGGTTTCTGCGCCGAGACGCTCCGCCAGGCGCAGCGTTGCTTCAAGCGTGTCATTGGCGGCGCCACTCGGTGGCAGGCTATGCGGGCGGAAGACCGATAGCACGATCCACCGGGCATTGAGACCCGAGGCGAGCCGGCTGGCTTCACGCACCACCGTGTCGGACATGCCATCGGGCCCGACGCAGACAAGCAGCCGCTCACCTGTCGCCCAGGGGCCTTCGATGGCACTCTGGCGGAGGAAATCGATCATCTGATCGTCCACCCGATCGGCGGCACGTCGGAGACTGAGCTCGCGTAGCGCCGTAAGCGTCGATGGTTTGAAAAACCCATCGAGCGCCCGACCGGCATTGTCGGGCAGATAGATCTTTCCCGCCTTGAGGCGCTCGATCAGCTCGGCCGGCGGCAGATCGACGAGAATAACCTCATCGGCCCCCTTGAGGACGATATCGGGCACGGTCTCGCGCACGGGAACGCCCGCGATGCGGCCGACGAGTTCGGAGAGGCTTTCGAGGTGCTGGATGTTGAGCGCGGTCCAGACGTCGATCCCCGCGGCGATCAATTCTGCGATATCCTGGTAGCGCTTGGGATGCCGGGCGCCGTCGGGATTGGTGTGGGCGAGTTCATCGACGATCAGCAATTGCGGATGGCGCTTGAGGGCGGCGTCGATATCAAATTCACCATAGGCACCCTGCGCGTCCCGGCGCGGCAGGGTTTCGAGACCTTCAGCGAGGGCGCTGGTCTCCGAGCGGCCATGTGTTTCGACCAGCCCCACGACCACATCGACGCCGCGCTCCTTCAGCGCCTGAGCGCGTTCGAGCATGGCAAAGGTTTTGCCGACGCCCGGCGCCATGCCGAGAAAAATCGTAAGCTTGCCGCGCTTTTCACGCGCGGCAAGCTGCAAAAGAGCGTCCGGATCGGGCCGGTTCTGCTCGCTGCCTTGGCCCATTTTACCTCGCCTCGGGCGCCAATTCGTCGAGCGCCAGATTGAGGGCGAGAACGTTGACACGCGGTTCGCCGAATATACCCAAAACCGGCAATTGCGTCATGCTGGCAATGAGCTCTTCAAGACGCCCCGCTTCAATCCCGCGCGCCTGCGCCACCCGCGCCACCTGCATCTGTGCATTGGCCGGCGTGATATCGGGATCAAGGCCCGAAGCCGAGGTTGTGACGGCATCGGCAGGAATATTTTGGCCCCCCAGTTGCTGGCTTGCCTCAGCAACGCGGTCCACCAGCCGCTTGTCGGTCGGACCATAGTTGGACCCGCTCGATGCCGCAGCATTGTAGGGATCGGGACCAGTGGCCGATGGGCGCGGCCAGAAATAGGTCGGGCCGGTAAAATTCTGGCCGATCAGGGTCGAGCCGATGACGGTGCCATCGCGTTCGATGCGGCTGCCATTGGCCTGGTAGGGCAAAGCGGCCTGGCTGACCCCGGTAATGGCAAGCGGATAAGCGACGCCAAGAAGGAGGGTCAGCGTGACGGTCAGTACGAGGGCCGGGCGAATTTGGTTGAGCATGGCAAACTCCTAGATAATGCCAAGGCCGGTGACGATCATGTCAACGAGCTTGATGCCGACGAAAGGCGCGACGAGACCGCCAAGGCCGTAGATCAGCAGATTACGCGAGAGCAGCGCGGCGGCGCCGACCGGGCGATATTTGACGCCGCGGAGAGCCAGCGGGATCAGGGCGACGATGATCAAGGCATTGAAGATGACGGCCGAGAGAATGGCCGATTGCGGCGAAGCGAGGCCCATGATGTTGAGCGCAGCAAGGCCGGGATAGGTCGCGACGAACAGCGCCGGGATGATGGCAAAATATTTCGCGACATCGTTGGCAATCGAGAACGTCGTCAGCGCCCCGCGCGTCATGAGGATTTGCTTGCCGATCTCGACGATCTCGATGAGCTTTGTGGGGCTGCTATCAAGATCGACCATGTTGCCGGCTTCGCGAGCGGCTTGCGTGCCCGACTGCATGGCAACACCGACATCTGCTTGGGCGAGGGCGGGCGCGTCATTGGTGCCATCGCCGCACATGGCGATCAACCGGCCGCCGGTCTGCTCCTTGCGGATGAAGTCGAGCTTCTGCTCGGGCGTCGCTTCGGCGAGGAAGTCGTCGACGCCAGCCTCAGAGGCGATGGCGGCGGCGGTGATGGGGTTATCGCCGGTGACCATGACCGTGCGGATGCCCATGGCGCGCAGCGCGGCGAAGCGCTCCTTGATGCCGGGCTTGACGACGTCCTTGAGATGCACAACGCCGAGCAGGCGATCGGCTTCGGCCACGGCCAGCGGCGTGCCGCCGGAACGGGCGATGGATTCAACCGCTTTGATGAACTCGGCACCGGCTTGATCGCGATCGAGACCCACGAAGCGGAGCACGGCGTCGACTGAACCCTTGCGGATGCGACGGCCTTCGACATCCACGCCCGAGAGGCGGGTCTGGGCGGAGAAGGGGATGAACGTCGTTGCTATAGCGGCGTGTGGGGGTTCGGTCACGCGATACTCGTCGCGGGCGAGAGCGACAATGGAGCGGCCTTCGGCTGTTTCGTCGGCGAGGCTTGAGAGCAGAACGGCTTCGGCCAGCGCCTTGTCGCTGACGCCACCGACCGGAATGAATTCCGAAGCCATGCGATTGCCGAAGGTGATGGTGCCGGTCTTGTCGAGGAGCAGCGTATCAACGTCGCCTGCAGCTTCCACGGCACGGCCCGAAGTGGCGATGACGTTGAAGCGGATCAGCCGATCCATGCCGGCAATGCCGATGGCCGAGAGTAGCCCGCCGATCGTGGTCGGGATCAGCGTCACGAGCAGCGCCGCCAGCACGACCGCCGAAAGATCGGTGCCGGAATAGGCGGCCAGGCCATAGAGCGTGACGACGGCAATCAGAAAGATCAGCGTCAGGCCCGACAGCAGGATCGAGAGGGCGATCTCGTTCGGCGTCTTCTGCCGCTTCGCACCTTCGATGAGGCCGATCATGCGATCGACGAAGCTTTCGCCGGGACGCGTCGTGATCCGGATTTTGAGCCAATCCGAGATCACCTGCGTGCCGCCGGTCACAGCCGACCGGTCACCGCCGGCTTCGCGGATCACGGGTGCTGATTCACCGGTAATGGCGCTTTCATTGACCGAGGCGACGCCTTCAATGACTTCGCCATCGCCTGGGATGAGGTCGTTGACCTCGACGATGACGACATCGCCGATCTTGAGGGCCGTCGATGGAATGACTTCGCTGGAACGGTCGCCGGGCTTGTCGGGGAAAAGCAGCTTTTTGGCGAAGAGATCGGTCTTCGCGCGGCGCAGACTTTCGGCCTGTGCCTTGCCGCGCCCTTCGGCGACGGCCTCGGCAAAGGTGGCGAATAGTACGGTGAACCAGAGCCAGAGCGCGATCTGGCCGGAAAAACCAGCGGTCGTGCTGCTGGTCAGAAGGTCCTGGATGAAGATGACCGTCACCACCACGGCGACAATCTCGGTGACAAAAATCACCGGATTGCGCACGAGCTGGCGCGGGTCGAGCTTTATCACGGCATCGCGCAGGGCCGGCACCAGGATGGTGGGGCTGAAGACAGATATGGATTTTGTCGTCGTGGACATTTGCGTTGGTCCTAAAAGCTTTGGCCGGCGAGCATGGCGAAGTGCTCGGCGATGGGGCCAAGAGCGAGAGCGGGGAAGAACTGCAGCCCGCCCATGATGAGGATGATGCCGATGATGAGGCCGACAAACAGCGGCCGGTCGGTCGGGAAAGTGCCCGAGGAGGCCGGAACGCGTGGCTTGGCGGCGAGCGATCCGGCAATGGCCAGAACCGGCACGATATAGGCGAAGCGGCCAAGCATCATGGCAATGCCGAGGGTCGTATTGTACCAAGGCGTATTGCCGGTGAGACCGCCGAAGGCCGAGCCGTTATTGCCCGCAGCCGAAGTGAAAGCATAAAGGATTTCGCTGAGGCCATGCGGTCCCGGCGTCATGATCGAGCTGACCCCGAATTCGGCGACGGCCGAAATGGCGGTGAACCCCAGGATCACGAAGGGCAGGATGAGAATGGCCAGCATGGCCAGCTTCATTTCCCGCGCTTCGATCTTCTTACCCATGAATTCCGGCGTACGGCCAACCATCAAGCCCGCGACGAAAACCGCGAGGATGGCAAAGACCAGCATGCCATAAAGCCCCGAACCCACACCGCCCGGCAAAACTTCACCAAGCTGGATCAGGAACATCGGCACCAGCCCACCGAGCGGGGTGAGCGAAGAATGCATGGCATTGACGCCGCCATCGGAAAGACCCGTGGTGACAGCGGCATAAAGCGCGTTCATGGACTGGCCGAAGCGGACTTCCTTGCCCTCAAAATTGCCCATGGCGACATCGAGACCGGCGCCGTGCAGCAGCGGATTGCCCGCCGTTTCGGCCCAATAGACGACGCCCGTGCCGACGACGAGCATGATGATTGTCACCGAAATCAGCGCCCAGCCCTGGCGGCGATTGCCGACCAACTGGCCGAATGAATAGACCAGCGCCAGCGAGATCGAGAGCATGGCGATGATATTGAGATAGTTCGAAAACGCATTCGGGTTTTCGAACGGATGCGCGGCATTGACGTTGAAGAAGCCGCCGCCATTGGTGCCAAGTTGCTTGATGGCTTCCTGGCTTGCAACGGGTCCGGTCGCAATCGTCTGCTGCGCGCCTTCAAGCGTCGTTGCGACGAAGTTGGCATCGAGGTTTTGCGGTAGGCCCATGGCAACAAAGGCCAGCGCCACTATGATGGCGAGGGGGAGCAGCACATAGAGCGTGGCGCGGGTCATATCGACCCAAAAGTTGCCCAGCGCCGAGGTTTTCGAGCGGATGAAGGCCCGCGTAACAGCCATGGCAACGGCGATACCAGTCGCAGCCGACAGGAAATTCTGCACCGTCAGCCCAGCCATCTGACTGAAATTGCTCAGCGTGCTTTCGCCGGCATAGTTCTGCCAGTTGGTATTGGTCACGAAACTGACCGCGGTGTTGAAGGCGAGGTCTGGCGCGACGGGCCCGAAGCCCTGCGGATTGAAAGGCAGCACGCCCTGCAGACGCAAGATGGCAAAGAGCGCCAGCAGACCCGCAAGGCTGAAGGCGAGCACCGAAAAGGTGTAGCTGAGACAGCCCTGTTCGTCTTCGCGCCGAACGCCGGCCAGTTTGTAGAAACCGGTTTCGACCGGCGACAGGACCGGCGAGAGCCATGTGCGCTCGCCCGAAAAAACGCGCGCCATATAGAGCCCGAGCGGCTTGGCAAGCAAAAGCGTTGCAATCAGCACAAGGCCGATCTGCACCCATCCGATGATGGTCATTTGAAAACTCCGATCCGGTCAGAACCGCTCGGGACGCAGCAGCGTCACCAGAAGATAGATGGCAAGCACCAGCGCGACGAGGAATGAGACAAGCAACATGGCAGGGCTAAAGCCGATCGAGCGCCAACGCATAGCCCGCGAGAGCGGCGAGCATGGCGGCACCAAGAAAGATGAAGAGAATATCGAGCATGGACAGAACTCCGACTGGAGCCTCTCCATTGCATCCGCGGCGCCTCAAGCTTCCATATGGATTGGATGGCGGCGGTATAAAGATTGCATAAAAGCGAAGGCCCGCATCATGTGCGGGCCTTCTCAAGATCACGCCTGGACTGGCGCGACGTCTTCGCGCGGCGGCTCTGGTTCGGGCTTGATCCTGAACCAGGTGACATAGAGTGCCGGCAGGAAAACCAGCGTCAGCATAGTGCCGACGAGGATGCCGCCGATCATGGCAAAGGCCATGGGGCTCCAGAACACTTCGGTTGCGATCGGGATCAGCCCAAGGCTTGCGGCCAACGCGGTGAGAAGGATCGGGCGGACGCGATGCTCGGTGGCTTCCACCACCGCTTTCCAGGCTGCCATGCCTTCGCTCCGCAAATGCTCGATCTGGACAATCAGGATAACCGAATTGCGCACGAGAATGCCAATCAGCGCCAGAATGCCGAGAATGGCGACAAAGCCAAGCGGCTTGCCCGACGGCAGCAGCGCGGCGACGACACCGATCAAAGCAAGCGGCGCCACGGCCACGACGAGGAATAGTCGCGAAAAGCTCTGCAATTGCAGCATTAGCACCGTCGCCATGACGAAGAGCATGAGCGGAACGACGGCGATGATCGGTGCCGTGGATTCGGCGCTGCTCTCGACTGTGCCGCCGACGGCAATTGAATAGCCGGCGGGCAACGTCTCGCTGAAAGCATCGACTGCAGGCTTCAGACCGGCAGCAACGGTTGCCGGCTGGAGATGGCCGAGCACGTCGGCACTGACGGTGAGCGTCGGGACGCGATTGCGCCGGACGATCATCGGATGCTCCTGAGTATAGGAAAGCGTTGCGACCGACGAGAGCGGAATGGCACGGCCGTCACCCGTCGAGAGCTGCAGGTTCTGCAGCGTTTCGAGCGAGTCGCGTTCGGCCGCTTCCGCCCGGCCTACAACCGTGACGAGGTAAATGCTATCGCGGATCTGGGTGATCGGTTGGCCGCTCGAAATACCGTTGAGACCATTGGCGATATCGGCATTGGTGATGCCTAATTGCCGCGCCTTGTCCTGAAGCACATCAACTTCGACGACCCGCATGGTCTCCATCCAATCATAGCGAACGAGCCCGAGATTAGGATTTTCGCTGATCTTGGCCGAGAGCTGCTGGGAAAGCGTGCGGACGGTTTCGATATCGGGACCACTGACGCGGTACTGGATCGGGCGGGATACCGGTGGGCCAAGCGAGAGCGTGCCGACATAGGTATCGGTGCCGGGGAAAGTCGTGCGGAGATAGGCTTCGATCTCCTCCTTCACCTGATCGCGGACCTCGATGCTCTTGGTGACGATCACGGTCTGGCCCAGCGAGGGCCGGCCGGCGGGAACGTCGAGCGTCAGGACGAAGCGCGGCGCGCCCTCCCCGACATGGCTCGAGAAGTGGTCGATATTGGCATTGCCGATCAGCGCTTCGCTCTCGAACTTGGCGATCTGCGCCTGGGTTTCGGCGATCGACGCATTCTGCGGCAGGTGCCAATCGACGATCAGTTCGGGCCGGTCCGAGGACGGGAAGAATTGCTGCTGCACATGGGTGAGCCCATAGACCGAGACACCGAAGAGCGCGACGGTGAAGGCTATAGTCAGCCATTTGAGCCGCATGGCGCCTTCGATGAGATTGGAAAAGCCCGTCATCAGGCGGCCCTTGCCATGCCCCTTGTGCTTCATCTGCTTGGGCAGAATGGTGACACCAAGCAGAGGCGTAAACAGCACTGCAACGACCCAGGACACGATCAGCGAAATCGCGAGGACCACGAAGAGGGTATAGGTGAATTCACCGGCTTGGCTCGGATTGAGGCCGATCGGGATAAAGCCCGCGACGGTCACGAGCGTCCCGGTGAGCATCGGGAAGGCGGTCGAGGTATAGACAGCCGTCGCCGCGTTGCGGAGGCTCTCCCCCGCTTCGAGCTTGGACACCATCATCTCGACCGCGATCATGGCATCGTCGACGAGGAGGCCCAGCGCAATGATCAGCGCACCAAGCGACACACGCTGGAGCGAGATACCGAGATAGGACATGGCGAGGAAGGTGATCGCCAAGACGAGCGGGATCGATAGGGCCACAACCATGCCGGCGCGGAGGCCAAGGCTGACGAAGCTGACGATCAGGACGATGGCGACGGCTTCAAAGAGCGCCTTGGTGAAGCCGTTGACGGCTTCTTCGACCACATGCGGCTGGTCGGAAACGCGATGGATTTCGACGCCATAGGGCAGTTCCGCGACGATCCGGTCAACCTCATGTTCGAGGCCTTCGCCGAATTCGAGCAAATTGCCCCCTGCCCTCATGCCGATGGCGAGGCCGATAGCCGGCTGGCCATTATAGCGGAACAGCGCGGTCGGGGGATCGGTGTAGCCCCGGCTGATGGTGGCTACGTCAACGAGGCGGAAGAAGCGCTCGCCGAGCCGGAGATTGATGTTCTTGAGGCTCTCGTCGGAGGTAAACTGCCCACCGACGCGAACAACGACGCGCTGTGACCCGGCCTGAACGACGCCGGACGAGGTGATCGCGTTTTGATCTTGCAGCGTCGCGATAACCTCGGCCTCGCTGATGCCGAGGGCGGCAAGCTGGCGGGTCGAAAATTCGAGGAAGACCTTTTCATCCTGCGCGCCGACGAGTTCGACGCTGCCGGCTTCGGGGAGCGTCAGAATTTTCGAGCGGGCGTCTTCGACATAATCGCGCAATTGGCGCTGGGTCAGCCCATCGCCGGTGAACGCGAAGATATTGCCATAGACGTCGCCAAACCGGTCGTTGAAGAACGGGCCCTGCACGCCTTGGGGGAAGGTGTAGGCGATGTCGCCAATCATCGAGCGCACTTCTTCCCACACCGAACGGACGGTAGCGGCAGGCGTCTCATTGCGCAGCGTGACATAGACTGTCGTCTTGCCGGCAACTGTCACCGAGCGGCTATAATCGAGCGTCTGCAAATCCTGGAGTTCGCGCTCGATCCGTTCGGTGACCTGATCGGTCACTTCCTCGGCCGACGCGCCCGGCCATTGGGCAACGATGACCATGGTGCGGATTGTGAAGGCCGGATCTTCCTCGCGGCCGAGATGGAGATAGGAAAAGACGCCGGCGACCAGAGCTACGGCCATGAAATACCAGACGAGCGAGCGATGCTGGAGCGCCCAATCGGAGAGGTTAAAGCCCTTCATTTACTTGCTCTCCTGCTCGAGCTTGATCTTCTGGCCATCGGCAAGGCTATTGACCCCGGCAATGACGACCCGCTCCCCTGACTCCAAGCCGGATTGGATAGTCACGAAGCCGTTGGCGGCCGGCGCAACGGTGACGTTGCGTTGGCTGACGGTCGCATCGGTTTCGTTGACGACGAAAATGCTGGTCGCGCCATCGACGGTCTTGATGGCCACCTGGGGGAGTTCGATCGCCCCGCTCACGCCACCTTGCGGAACAGCGCTTGCGGTGGTGCCGAGCCAGAAATCCTGCGATGGATTTTCAAGGCCGATGCGGAGGCGCCAGGTGCGGGTCACGGGATCGGCCTGCGGCCCGATTTCGCGCAGTGTCCCATCGGCAGCGACATCGGCTGCAAGCTGCGGCACGACCGTGAACCGATCGCCCAGCGAGAGGCCCTGCACCACTTCTTCGGGCACATCGATGACGAGATCGCGATCCTGCGGCTGGGCAATGGTGACCACGGCCTGGCCGGCAGCGACAACCGCGCCGGGCTCGGCACCAATGGCGGTCACGACGCCGTCGATCGAGGCTTTGAGGCCAGTATAGGCCAATTGCTCCTCGGCCTGTTTGACGCGGGATTGGGCCTGGACGAGACCAGCACGGGCGGCTTCCGTCTGTTGCTCGGATTCTTCAAGATTGGACGTCGAAATGACATCACTCTGGTTGAGCGTGCGCAGCCGGCCTTCGCTGGCGGCGGCATTGTCATATTGCGCCTGAGCGGTCTGGAGATTGGCGCGCGCCGTTTCGAGCGAAAGATCGTAGGTGGTGGCGTCGAGCGTTGCGATGGGGTCGCCGATGCTGACGGTATCGCCGACTTCGGCTGTGCGGGTCACGAGCGTGCCCCCAACACGGAAGGATTGGTCCACCGAGACTTGCGGCTCGATGACCCCGACAAAGCCAGCGACCGCGGCGCTGTTGGGCCCGGCGACAATGGAGAGCACCGGGCGGATCGGCGCTTCTGGTGGCGCCTCGGAACTGCAGGCAGCCAAGGTGCTGGCGAGCACCAGGGTAAGGGCGATGGAATAAAACTTGTTCATGCGCCGAGGTCCTGAACATCGACTTTTTGCTGGGGTGAAAGGAATTGCGTGCCGGAGACGACGACGCGATCACCGGGCTCGAGGCCGCTGCTGATCACCACATCGTCGGTGCCGTAGGATTCGATTTCGACGGGCTTGAGCGCGACGATGTTCTGCGCGTCCACCACCCAGACCTGTGCCACCTCGCCCGTCTGCCAAAGGGCGCTCGCGGGGAGATCGATGCGGGTTTCCGCAGGCCAGTACAGCACCGCCGTTACCGCTGATCCCAAAGGCATTTTCGAGCCGTCGTCGAGCGTCACCTTGACCTGAACCGTGCCGGTCGCATCGAGTGAGGGAGCTACTTCTGTTACCGTTCCGGTCGTCGAGATCGCAGGATTGGAGACCAGCGACACCTGCACCGGCCTCGACCTGTCCCAACGCGCAATCGCAGTTTCCTGCACATTGAGCGCCGCCTTGCGCGGGCCGTTTTCAGCGATGACGTAAACCGGGGAGCCGGCCTGGACCACCTCGTCGATCTCGTACAGTCGACGGATGATGACGCCATCGGCCGGTGCCTTGAGTTCGGTATAGCCGGCGCTTTCCTGCGCCAGATCAAGCTGGGCCTGGGCGCTGTCACGGGAATTGCTGGCGGTTTCCAATGCGGTCTGCGCACCATCGAAGGCGCTCTTCGTGGTCAGCCCTTGGTCGAACAGCGATTTCTGACGATCGAGCGTCGCGTTGGCCTGCTTCAGCCGCACTTCGGCGGCCTGAAGGCCGGCAGCGGCCGCTTCGACGTCCGCTTCCTGCTCCTGCGAGGAGAGGCGCGCGAGAACCTGGCCTTTGGTCACAGCCTCGCCGATCTTGGCGCCAAGCTCGGTCAGTTGCCCCGCGGTCAAAAACGCGACCGGCGTCTCGGCACGCGATTGAACGGCTCCGGTGATCTTGAGCGACTTGGCAACATCGGAAAGTGCAACAGACTGAACCTGCACCAGCGCCAGCGGCTTTTCCGGCGGGGTGGCGCTGGAAAAGCACGCGGAAAGGGACGCCATGACCGCGACTACCGTGGCGGATCGAAGGATTGATGATGAACGGGACCGCATATGCGAGCTCTCCGACTGGCTGCGGCCATACTGCCGCCTATTTGACAGATGTAAAATTACGGCATAGATTTACGATTGTAAAGTAGGTTATGCAAGGACCCATGGACGCTCGTCTCGAACGATCCCGCGGCGCCATTTTGGACGCTGTCATTGAACTGCTGGACGCAGGACCTCTGTCCGGCCTCTCTATTACGCAGGTCGCAACAAAAGCTGCCGTCACGCGCCCCACATTCTACCAGCATTTTCCAGATCTCGCCGCCGCAGCGCGCGCGGCTGCCTTCATGCGCCTTGATGAGGCTCTGGCGCATTCAGAGGAAAATGAGGAATTGGCGGGCGAGGCGCTACGGGCGCATATCGAAAAGGCGGCGCTGGAAATTTTCGCCTATCTTGCACAACACCGCACTTTCTTTGTGCGGGTCATGGAAGAGGCCGGAAACGCGAGCTTTTTCGATGACCTGGTTTCGCTGACGGGAACGCGCCTCGTGCCCGGCCATATCGCACCTTCGGAAGCGAGCTCGGTCTATGCCCAGACGGTGAACCGCTTTTTTGCAGGTGGACTAAGCTGGCTCGCCATCAACTGGCTCAGAACCGAACCGGTGGAGCCAGCAGAAAAACTAGCCCAGCGGATTGCGACGCTAGTCTCAACGCTCAGTTTTGAGGGACGCTAACGCGATCAAGTGGCGCGGACGGCCTGCAACTCGTCGAGGCTGCCGCGGACGCGATCGACGGCCTGCTCGACAGCTTGGGCAAGCATTTGCGGCAAAGCCGGCTTGTCGCAGAACGAGGCATCCGGATAACGCGACGAGAGTTGGTCGTGGCTGGCATGGCCGGAGTGAAAAACAATCGGGACGCCGGCCTCTGCCAGCACATCTGCGGCAGGCAGGACTTCCCCGTCTTCAAGACGCACATCGAGAACCGCGCAAAGCGGCAAATTGTTCTCGAGATAACGAAGGGTATTACGAACGCTGGAGAACGGACCGTCTACATCCCAGCCCGCTTCACGCAGGGTGTCTTCAACGTCCATCGCTGTAAGAAGCTCATCTTCGACCAGCAAGATCTTGTTATTCATCTAACTCAATTACCGAAGTCGGCACGCTCAACTCGTGTTTCAGGCGATTGTCATCCACTGTGGTGATCAGTTCGCCCGCCAATTGTCGCGCCGAGGTCTCCATAAGGATGGTTCCAAAACCGGAACTTTCAATGTGCGGCACAGCGGTCGCCCGCTGCTCTGTCCATTCGAGGGACAGCCGGTGGTCCTGAACAGACCATTCCACCAAAAGGTTCCCCGGCTCGGGACCGAGGACGCCATATTTGACGGAATTGGTGGCCCATTCGTGGATGATGAGGGCAAAGGACGAGATGGCCGATGCCTTGACCTCCAGCACTGGCCCCGACGAATGGATTTGCGCATGGCCCTCATAGGGGGCAAGCGTCGCCAGAATGAGGTCCTTGATATTGGCCGACTGCTCGCCCTGCGCGCTGGTCGACAAGGAGTGGGCCCGGCCAAGCGCGGCGATACGCGAGCCAATATCCTCGGCCATGTCGCCAACCTTCTCGTACCGGCGCGACGCGATGCGGATCATCCCGGCGATGAGCGCGAAGAGGTTTTTTACGCGGTGGTTCATTTCGCGCAGCATCACGTCGCGCGTTTCGGCCAATTGGTGCTCCGGCGTGACGTCGATGGTCACGCCAATCAGGCGACGCTCACCGTTATCGTCGATCAGGCGGCCAAAGGCTCGGACCCAGCGAATGCCAGCGGTCGCCGATTGAAGACGAAAGGTCGCTTCGAAATCACCGCGGCCAAGCGAGGCGTCGTGGAGCTTTTCCTTCACCACCCTACGGTCGGCGGGGAAAACGTAGTTGATGAGATCATCGACAGCGCCATCGCGCTCATAGATGCCGAAATTGGCCAATTCAAAATTGTCGAGAATGGCTCGACCCGTTAGCGGGCTATATTCCCAGACGCCAATTCCGGCGGTGCGGACCGCCATATCAAGGCGCTCACGGCCCTGCTCGAGCTCGCGCTCCATGGAGAGGAGATCTGTCAGTTCGGTGAGAACCAGCATGGCCCCATCGATCTCATTGGATGCGAGGCGATAGGGGCGGATCTTGAGCGCGAAGGTCCGACGACCGTCCTGGCTTAGCACGCGACGTTGGATGGACTCGCCCGTTTCCGCGACACGCTGAGCATCGTCCAAGTAGTCGGGCGAGGCCAGACGGCTTGCGACTTCGGAGAGCGAACGGCCACGGTCGCCGGCTTGCAGCGGGAAGACTGTCGTTGCGGCATTGGTGAAACTACGGACCCGCAGGTCACGATCGAGAACGATAACGGCGAGATCGGTTGAATCCAGGAAATTTCGGAGGTCGGCGTTGACGACGGAAATCTGATCGACCTTGGTCTTGAGCTCGTCGTTGACGGTCGAGAGCTCTTCATTGGTCGATTGAAGCTCCTCGTTCATCGACATCATTTCTTCGTTGGAGCTCTTGAGCTCCTCATTGGCCGTTTCGAGCTCTTCCACGGCGGAGCGGAGCCGATGACGGGTCAGACGCAGTTCGCTCTCGATGGCTTCGAGATGTTCATCGCCATCGCTTTCAGCCAGCGTGTCGCCATCGGTAAACATGGCAAAGGGCGCGGATTCCTGGAACACGAAGAGGAAGGTGCCATCAGCCAATGGATCGCAAACGACCTCAGCTGTCACCGTGCCGAAGTCGGACTGCACCTTTACGTCGCGGCTGACGACACGGCGCTTGGCTTCTTTGGCCTGGCGCAGCAGCGGAGTGATGGTGTTGCGAAGACCGGGACGTGCCAAAGACGTCGCGCTCGCTGTATCCATCGGGGTGACGGGAAAATCGAAGAAGCGGCCTAACCGGCCATAGGCAGCAACGATTAGCCCTTCGCCATCGACAACAAGGCTTGCTGGAACATAGCGCTCCATCAGCCGCGATTTGGCGAGGCCACCTTCCTTGACCACCCGTGTCACTTCGCTTGTGTCACGATCTGCACGACGCGGAGCGGCCTCACCGCGTCCGCCAGGCAGCTCCATGGGATAGCTCGGTGACGCGTTCGAGCGCTTGAAGATGCGTGCCTGGGCGTTGACGGCTGGGAAGAGATTGTCGAAGCGGCCGACGGTCTCGGACGGACCAAGCACCAGAAAACCACCGGGCTTCAATGCATAGTGCAGCAGCGGCAGGACCGACTGCTGCAGCTTGTCGTTGAAATAGATCAGCAGGTTTCGGCACGACACGAGATCGATGCGCGAGAACGGCGGATCCTTGACGACGCTATGATTGGAAAAGCGAATGAGATCGCGAATGTGCGAGGCGATCGTAAAGTGGTCTTTGTGGGGGACCGTGTATTTTTCGCGCAATCGAGCCGGAATGTCCGCCATGGCCGAATTGGGATAGGAGCCATCCCGCGCGATCTGAAGCATTTGCTCGTCGATATCGGTGGCGATGATCTGCACCGTCAACGGCCGGTTGAGGGTTTCCGCAGCCTCGGCAAAGAGCATGGCATAGGAATAGGCTTCTTCGCCCGACGAGCATCCCGGGATCCAGACCCTGATACCATCCTCGTCGGCATCGGCTGAGACAAGGGGCTTGATCGCCTCTTCGGCAACCTGCCGGAAAATGGCCTCATCGCGGAAAAAGCGCGTAACATTGATCAGAAGGTCGCGGAACAATGCCTCGCATTCGGCGCGGTCGGTGCGCGTCCGATCAAGATAATCCCGGCCTTTGGCTATGCCGAGGACATGCATGCGCCGTTCGACGCGACGCACGAGGGTCGAACGCTTGTAACCGGAAAAATCGTGTCCGACAGCAGTCCTCAAGACGCGGCAGAGTTCATCGACATGATCGGCGACAACTTCGGCCTGATCGTGTTTGTCGACTTTATGGCGATTGAAGAAAGACTGGAGCCGGCCAACGATCTCGGCGGGTGCGGCAACGAAATCGACCAGGCCCGTTCCCACGGCCGAAAGCGGCATGCCATCATATTTCGCGGTGCCGGGCTCCTGGACAACACTGATGCCACCATGCTCCTTGATGGCGCGCAGACCCGTGGTGCCGTCGGCACCCGTGCCTGAGAGGATGACGCAGGCCGCGTTGGTCGTCTGGTCGAGCGCAAGCGAAATGAAAAAGTCATCGATCGGCCGCCGAAGGCCACGCGGCTGCTCGAAATCGGTCAGGGTCAGGTGACCATCCATAATGGCAAGGCCGTGGCCTGGCGGAATGATGTAGACCGTATCTGCCTCGACCTTTTCACCGCCCTCGCATTGCTTGACGATCAGCTCGGTGTGCCGATCGATCAACTGAGCCATCATGCTTTCGTGGTTGGGGTCGAGATGCTGCACCACGACAAAGCACATGCCCGGTGATGTGCCTGCTGCTGCAAACATGTCGCGGAGCGCTTCCAACCCGCCCGCTGATGCACCGATGCCGATAACCGGCACAGTGGCGTCTTCCTCGATGTCTGTCGTCACCGCCGGTTGGTTGAGGGTCACGAGTTGGACGCCTCCAACTGGGAAAGGATCATCTTGGCCTGAGCGATCATGGCGGCGGAATTGGCGATGGTTGCGAGCGAACCTTCGATGATCATGCCGCTTTCCTGCAGCACGGGTGAGAGACCCGAAATGGCTTGCGACAATTGCAGATCATAGCTGTCGAGCATGGAAAGATGCGACCGGCTCACATCGAACTGCGAGGCAAATATGTAGCGCGTCGTTCCGCTCGGTCCCTTGAGTTTTGACATGAAAAGCAAATTGACAAAGGGCTTGTCGTCCTTGGTGAAGTTGACGATGGGTGTACGCACCGTCTGGACGTCTGGTTCAGAGAGGAAACGGTGGATGTCGGTCAACGCGTCGACATTTTCGGATTTACCCCGCGACCGCGACACCTGAAGGAAGCGGCAATTCTGCCCGACGACTTCGTCGCTGCCATAGCCCGTCAGATCACAGAAAGCCGTATTGACCATGACCAGACGATGGTCGTCGTTGACATCGGCGAGAGCCAGGGCGACCCGGGCGCTGCTGATATAATTGGCCAATTCCGGAGTGATCTGCTGATCTGCCACGAGAGTCTCCAATGTTGGATCATGGACCGGGCCAGATCGAGTAAGACGGTTCTGCCAGAGAATGCACATCAAGGGCCAGAGGTTCTTATCCCTTTGCCCGACACGTGTCGCGAGAAACGACGGATTGGGGCAGGAATTGCGGACCACCCGAGGCAATGAACTTCGGGCGGATAGATTTTGTCCAAACAAATTAAGGCGATAACCGGTCCGTCCGCTCAGTTATCAGTATTGTTAGTGCGGCGCCGATGGGCTTTCCGAGACGCGCTGCCCCTCCCATGCACATGCCCGGAACCCGGCTCGTTGGATTGCCATTGTCGTAGGCTGCCTGTCGCAGCCTGTTGTTTATGCGCATGACGCTCTTGCGGACGAGACTTCTCGCTTCCGTAGGCACATGCGTTAGCCAAGGTTTTGCAATGCCTGTTTACGCCTCTGACCGGGACGAGCGTCCCGTCCCCCGCGCCAGCTATCGTCTGCAGCTTAACAAGGATTTTGGATTTTCAGACGCCGAGAAACTGGCGCCGTACCTTGGCCGGCTAGGCATCAGCCACGCCTATCTCTCGCCAATTCTCAAAGCGCGGCCCGGCAGCATGCATGGCTATGACACGGTCGACCATACGCTCGTCAACCCAGAACTCGGCACGCTCGACGGCCTCAGGCAAATGGCGGCGGCGCTTCGGCGCGAGGGAATTGGCATCATCCTCGATATCGTGCCCAACCACATGGGCATTGGCGGGGCGGAAAACCCCTATTGGCTCAACGTGCTCGAATGGGGGCGCGATAGCCGCTATGCCTATTGGTTCGACATAAACTGGGCGCCGTCTGAACCATCGCTGCAGGATAAGGTTCTCATGCCATTCCTCGGCTCTGCGCTGGGCGAGGCAATTGAAACCGGACGCATGTCCCTCAAGTTTGATGATGCCACAGGTAGCTTTGCGATCTGGGCTGAAGACACGCACAAATTGCCGATCGACCCACGGCACTATGGGGAAATCCTCAAACATGCAGGCGACATAGACGAGGCCCTGCTCTCCGGCTGGGGCGTCGATCAGGATGTCGCAGCACAGCTCAAGACGCGGTTGGCAGAGGCTCGCGCCCCGGGCATCGAGATGGCAGTTCAGCACTTCAACAGCGAAGCGGGGCGGCAGGATCTCGCGGAGCTGATCGCCAAGCAGAACTGGCGCGCGGCGCGCTACTCCGTCGGTGCGGACGAAATCAATTATCGTCGCTTCTTCATCGTCTCCGATCTCGCGGCGATCCGTATCGAGCGGCAGGAGGTCTTCGACCATGCCCACAAGCTGATATTCCAGCTTGTCGAAGAGGGCTTGGTCGAGGGCTTGCGCATCGACCATATCGATGGCCTCTACGACCCCAAGCAATATACGTTGCGGCTGCGGCAAGCTTGCCCGCGACCAATCTATCTCGTCGTCGAAAAAATCCTCGCGCCCGGCGAGGCTTTGCGGTCGGATTGGGATATCGACGGCACGACGGGCTATGAATTTGCCAATGTGACGGCTCAATTGCTTGTCGACCCTGCGGCAGAAGGAACGCTGACCGAGTTTTATCGCGATTTTACCGGCGAGACGGGCACGCTCGACGCGCTGGAGCGGGAAGCCAAGCTCGAGATCATCGACTATGAAATGTCGGCCGAGCTTGACGCCCTGACGACGCGGCTCACTGCGATTGCTGGAAGCCACAGGGCATCGGCAGATCTTACGCGCAACGGCATCCGTAACGCTCTGCGGCATTTCCTGTCCTGCCTTTCGGTCTATCGGACCTATGTCGAAGGCGACACGACGGCGAGCGACCGAAATTATATCGAAGAGGCGCTGGCCGAAGCGCAGACGATGGCCCCGACGCTGGATGGGGCCCTGTTTGATTTCCTCAGGGATGTCGCGCTCCTCAATATCGAGGGCGACGACGTGCTCGAAACCGCGATGCGCCTGCAGCAATTTACCGGCCCGGCCATGGCCAAGGGTCTCGAGGATACGGCGCTCTATCGCTACAATCGCCTCATTGCCTTGTCGGATGTTGGCGAGCGGCCGGACCAGTTCTCGGTCAGTCCCGATCAGTTCCACGCATTCAACCGCGATCGCGCCGCAAATTTCCCCGGCGGCATGCTGACGAGTTCGAGCCACGACACCAAGCGCGGTGAAGATGTCCGCGCCCGGATCGCCGCGCTGTCGCTGCTACCGGATGAATGGATAGCAAAGGTCACCGAATGGCGCGCCCATTTCGGCGAGGATATCGACGCCAACGACCTTTATTATTTCTTCCAGCAATTGCTTGGCGCCTGGCCGGCGGAATTTGCGCGCTCCGGCGCGATCGACCCAGACAAACTGGAAACATTCCGCGAGCGCACAAGAGACGCCATGACCAAGGCTGTTCGCGAAGCGCGGCGGCATACGACTTGGACGGCAAACTCGGAGGACTACGAAGGCGCACTGATGGCGGTGGTCGATCAGACACTTGATCCAGATGGCGAGTTCCTGGCCGATTTCCGCGCCTTTGCGGACGAGATTGGGCCGCTTGGCGCGCGGAACAGCATCATCGCCGCGACGCTAAAGCTGACCGTGCCGGGCATGCCCGACATCTATCAAGGCGCCGAGCTCTATGAGCAGAGCATGGTCGACCCTGACAACCGTCGCCCAGTCGATTTTGCCGAGCGCACGGCACTGCTGAACGCGCTGCCCAATGATCTCAGCGAGACCATGGCCGATTGGACCAGCGGCAAGACCAAGCTTGGCGTGATCAGCCGGCTCTTGGCTCTTCGCAAGGAGATCCCAAACCTCTTTGCCAAGGGCCGTTACGAGCCGATCGCTTTCGACGAGGAAAATTCGCGCGCGGTCGGCTTCCTGCGGCGCGATGGCGATGCGGCCATTCTGGTTCTGGCGTGGCTGGGGCTGCCGGAAGATACACCGGATCTAAAGGTGCAATTGCCGAGCGAACTGGCGGCAGGAGACTGGACCAATGTGTTCACTGGCCGCGAAGTCGACAGTGGTTCGCTCAACGAAATCCTTGGCGAGATGCCAGCCGCAGTGTTGCGGCTGGCCTGAGGGTCAGACTGGCTCGGTGGCGCGGTCGCGGGTATGCCATTGCCCGTCGCGCCACTCGCGCACCGTCACGGTGATCAGCTCATTGCTGATATCGATGAGGTTATAGGCATTCGGCTCGCCCCGCAGGCGAGTTGAGATGGCCGAGGACGCCTGGGCAATCAGGATGGGCGCGACGACGGATTTACTCAGGCCCATGGGCTGGCCCTCGCGCCGTTTGTCCGTCTGCTCGTGTTTACGCACATAAGACAGATGAAAGTGCCCCGAAAGAACAAGGCGCACGCCAAGGCTGGCGAACGTTTCGAGCGCATCGTCCGCTCGCTTTACCCGCTTGGTTTTTTGGATCATCGGCTCGGTGGGAAAAAGCAGAGGATGGTGGGCCACAATGACGCGCACGGCGTTGGATGAGGCCTTGGCAAAGCGCTCGTCGAGATCTTCGAGTTGGCCACGCGAGATCGTGCCATGCCCCCAATTCCACTCAAGCCGCGCGCGACGTGATGTGCGCATGCCAACAAGCGCGACGCCGTCCATTTCGATGAAGGGCTCGAGGTCGGGCGAAATGTACTTCTTGTAAAACCCGTAGGGATTTAGGAAGCGTCGGAAGATGTTGACGGCTGGCACGTCGTGATTGCCCGGAACGGCAAATACCGGCGCGCTCAGTTTGTCTAGAAACTCGCGCGCTTGCTCGAATTCTTCCTTGGTGCCGATCTGGGTAAAATCCCCACTCGCAACGATGAGATCGGGGCGCTGGGCATTGATGTCGTCGGCAAAGCCTTCGGCCAGCTTTGGATCGTGATGGCCGAAATGCAGGTCGGAGATATGCAGAATCTTCATGCGGCTTCCACAGTGGATTGAGTGGCAAGTTCGGTCGGGACGATGACGGACAAAGCCCGCGGGCGGATCGAGAAATTGAGCGGGCTCTGCAGCGCCTGGACTTCGCCGTCGAGCATGACTTTGACTAGCCCCTTCTTGGTGGTGATGACGACGCCGTTGATGCTTTCCATCGACAGCGCCTCATCGCTGCGCCAGCGGCCGAACAGCATGTTGGTGGAGAGACGGAAAAAGTCGCCGGCATTGAGATGCCGCAGCACGTACAGCGTCAGCGTCCCACGATCGAGGCTGCTGCGCGAGAAGAACTGGCCCAGCCCTTCGTCATAGGAATTGCTGGCCACCGCAATCGCCTGCACCCGCTCGAGCCGCCGCTCCCCTTCAAGCGGTTCGATGGCGATGGCAAGGCGCTTGGCCCGCGAGAGGCGCCGGAAAAAGTAACGCACAAAGCCGATCTTGGCGGAAAAGGTCTGCTTGCCGCGAATATGCTCGCGCCCAGCGGCGAGCCCCGGAATTAGCCCGATAACGACCTTATGAAGAAAAATCTGGCCATTGACCTCGCCGACATCGATACGGTGCTCTACACCCGTCGCCAAGGACGCGATGGCCGCAGGCAGATTCAATGGGACGTGAAGATCCTTGGCGAGCGCATTGACAGTACCGAGCGGCAGGATAGCCAGGGCTTTCTCAGAACCGACAAGGGCGGACGCGACCGCCGTGATCGTGCCATCTCCCCCCGCGGCCACGATGACGGATGCATCGCTTGCCATAGCATCGGCAAGTCTGACGTTGAGCGTCACGTCGGTCCGTGCGTCAATCGTTGCCTGCATTTCGTGCGAGGCGAACATATCCTTGATGGAATCGGCGGAAACGCCTGTTGCGATGGCGGTTCCGGCATTGGCATTGAATAGGACGTAATAAGTGTGTTTGGTCACGGTGCCTGGCCCGGGTAAGACTTTGGCATTGGAACGTGCGGGCAGCCTATGCGTTGCCAAAGGCGCCGAAGGAAATCCATGTTCGACACACTCAGCCGTTCAAAACACTACCGCCGCGTCCACAGCTTCGTGACCAAGGAAGCCAAACTCTTGACTGGCATCGCGCTGGTCTCGGGGCTCATTCTCGCATTTCTTCGCATTGCGGATGAAATGATCGAAGGCGAAATGGAAGCCTTCGACAATGCTATCCTCATGGTTTTCCGCGACCCGAACAATGTCGATCAGATCATCGGCCCGGCTTGGGTCCATGAGATGGTGCGCGATCTGACCTCCCTCGGAAGCTTCGCGATCCTGGGACTTCTGGTCCTTGGCGTGTGCAGTTACCTGCTTCTCGCACGCATGCGGACGGAAGCACTGATGATCGTCGTTTCCGTGCTTGGCGGAACGCTGCTCAGTACGTTTCTCAAGATGGGGTACAACCGCCCGCGACCCGATCTCGTCGCGATGTCGACCCAGTTCACCGCGAGCTTCCCGAGTGGACACGCGATGCTGTCGGCCGTGACATTCCTCACGATCGGTGCCTTGCTCGCACGTCTCGCGCCAACGCGGCCGCTCCGGATCTTCAGCATCAGCGCCGCGATTGTCCTGACCGTCATCGTTGGCATAAGCCGGCTTTACATGGGCGTGCATTACCCCAGCGACGTGCTGGCGGGGTGGTGCCTCGGCGCGGCGTGGGCCCTGTTTTGCGTGATGTGTGCAACCATGTTGCAGCGTCGCGGCGCCATCCAACAGGGCCTGCCCGAGGACGCTTGAGACTTGCTCTGGTAGCAAACAAGCAAGATGATGCTCTCATTGCACTTGCGACCGACTCGCCGGTTGAGCGTTTGGGTCCATAGTGTCGGGAAAACCGGAAAGCTATGACCAGCGCTATTGACCCCCTGCTTCACCGCCTTGAGACGATCGGCAAACTGACCGACGCCGACCGCGACGCCTTGCGGCGCCTACCGTTGCGAGAGAGCGATCTATCCAAGGGGAGCGAGATCGTCTCGGATGGCGAGGTGTCGTCGAGCTGCTGCCTCGTGGTCAGCGGGTATCTCTGCCGCTCCAAAACCCTCCCGAACGGCAATCGTCAGATCTTCTCGCTCCATACCGCGGGCGACATTCCCGATCTCCACAGCCTCCACCTCAACAGGATGGACCATAGCCTCAGTGCTATCAGCGATTGCCGAATAGCGCGTATTCCGCATGACGCGGTTTATGAGGCGCTCGACCGGTCGCCAACGCTCAACGCCCTTCTCTGGCGCGACACGCTCATCGATTCCGCCGCGTTCAGGGCTTGGATGCTGATGTTGGGCCAGGCCGAGGCTGTGTCGCGGATGGCGCATTTTTTCTGCGAGCTCTTCACCCGCGCCGCCATGGCTGGGCTGACCGATAACAACACCTTCCCACTCCCCCTGACCCAAGCCGACCTTGGCGACATTCTGGGCATTTCCATGGTACACGCCAACAGGACCCTGCAGGATCTGCGCGGCCGGGGCGTGATGGATTTCGACCAGCAGATCGTGTCGATCCTGCGCTGGGAAGAGTTGCGCAAACTTGGGCAGTTTGACCCCTCCTACCTGCACTATCTTGACGGCCGAGTGGGCCGGGATAATCCCGCAAAACTGTAGCCAAGGATTTTTGAAGGAACCCAAGCCACTAGAGCGCACTTCTCACTGCCGAGGAGTTCGCTAGATGCCCCGGTTCTACTTCGATTTCGCGTCCAACGATGATGTCAGTGTCGACACGATCGGCCAGGAGCTGGAAAACGAAGAAATGGCCCACAAGGAAGCGGTAAAAGCTCTTGCCGAGATCGCGGCCGAGGAAATTCCAAGGGATGGCGAATTGGTCCTAACCGTCACGGTTACCGACGCCGAACGGCAAACCCTGTTCACGGCGCAGATGACATTTCAGCCGACGATCTAGTCCATCGCGCTGTGCTTGACGAACTTATCCGCACAAAATTGCAGCCAAGCCCTCAGACCCTCTGCTAGAACTCACCGCTGTCGACGTGACGTCTTGTGAGACCCGGTATTGGCTTCGGAACGCAGCATTATTCTTGGCGATCTGGGTCACTCCGCTCGGCTCCGCCACATGTTTCTATTGGCAGTGATATCAATCCTCTTGCTGATCGCGTTCATTTTGGCGATCTGCCTCGGCTCCACTTCCATACCGCTCCAGTCGGTCGTCGCAGTTCTAGCCGGGCAGATAAGCACTGCCCCGGGTGACGCAGAAATCATCCTCTCCATCCGCCTGCCCCGCGCTTTGACTGCAGGCCTCGCCGGATCCGCACTCAGCGTTGCCGGGCTTCAAATGCAGACGATGATGCGCAATCCACTGGCCGATCCCTTCGTTCTCGGCATTACGTCGGGCGCAAGCCTTGGCGTCGCGCTTGTGATTCTCGCCTCAGGCAGCGCTATCGGCATATTTTTGACGGGCGGCTTGGGCATCGGCACCGATTTTGCCCTCGTCATCGCGGCCACGCTGGGCGGCTTGGTGGTTCTAATGCCAACGCTGGCTGTTGCAGCGCGCCTCCAAAACCCAACCACTGTTCTGGTTTTTGGTTTGATGACGGGCTACGCCGTTTCCGCCTTCGTGACGCTCCTCGTCGCCGGCGCGGCGCCGGAACAGTTGGCGCGTTGGGTCGCCTGGGGGTTTGGATCGTTCAGCGCGGTGACCTGGACGCAATTGCAGGTGCTGGCGCCGGTGGTCATCATCGGCCTCCTGATTGCGTGCCTCAGCATCAAACAACTCAACGCTCTGCTCCTCGGAGAGACCTACGCGCAATCCATGGGCCTCAACACCAAGGCAATGCGCCTCGTGACTATGGGGACAGCGTCCATGCTCGCCGGCGCGGTAACTGCTTTTTGCGGGCCAATCGGCTTTCTCGGCGTAGCAGTGCCGCATATCGCGCGTTCTTTGCTCAAATCCTCCGACCACTGCGTTTTGGTGCCAGCCTCGATCATGCTTGGCGCTCTCCTCGCCCTTTTCGCGCAATTGATTTCGCTGCTGCCCAGCCAATTCGGCGTCTTGCCACTCAATGCAGTGACGGCGCTGATCGGCGCTCCGGTCGTCGTTCTCGTGATCCTCCGCGCCCGAAACGGGGGCTTTGTCGGATGACGGCGCTGCTTGAGGCAAGGGATCTCGCGGTCGGCTATGACCGTCGGCGCGACAAGCGCACCGTTCTGAACGGGCTCAACCTGACCGTCCAACCTGGCGAGATGGTTTGCCTCTTGGGCCCCAACGGTGTGGGCAAATCGACATTGATGCGGACTCTTGCGCGGGCCATGCCACCGCTCTCCGGAACCGTTGCAATCGCGGGCAGTGATACCGCCCGAATGTCACCTGCCGAGCTGGCCCGGCACGTTGGGGTCGTGCTGACAGAGCGCATCACCATCGGGGCCATGCCGGCTTTTCGACTGGTCGAGCTTGGCCGATACCCGCATGTAAACTGGGCAGGACAGCTGAGCGATGCGGATCGAGAGATTGTACGGGAGGCTATTGTCTCCGTCGGCGCAGCGCATCTGGCACATCGCGATATCAACGAATTGTCGGACGGCGAACGCCAGCGCTTCATGATCGCGCGGGCTCTCGCACAAAAGCCATCCGTTCTGTTGCTCGATGAACCATCGGCATTTCTTGACGTATCGGGGCGCGTCGAGATGGTCGCCATGCTCCGCCATTTGGCGCGAGATCAGGATATTGCGGTCATTCTCTCAAGCCATGATCTCGACCTGTCGCTGCGCACCGCCGACACGATCTGGCTGATCGATGGCAAGCGCCACCTCCACATCGGTGCGCCGGAAGACCTGCTTGCCGATGACACCTTTGCGGCGGTGTTTTCGGGGCCAAACGTTACCTTTTCGGTAACCGATCGAAGCTTCAGGATCAGAACGCATCCTCGCGGTCGCGCCTTCGTTTCCGGTTTTGCAGGCCGAGTAGATTTTGCGCGTTCAGTTCTCGAACGGGAGGGATTTGCGCCCTCAGATGCGCCCATGGCCAAGTTGATCGTGACCGTCGGAGAACAAGGATGGACGGCACAAGGAAACGGCACGCAGGCGGAGGGGCAAAGCTTTGCAGAGCTCGCCCGCTTTGCGCGGAGAACTGGAGAAAGCGTCCAGTGATTTGTAATCGAGGTTTCGTCGGCATTCTCCTCGCCCTTTTCAGCGTGTCGCCGTCGATTGCAGCACCCTCGCTCGACACGAAGGGTTGTGCGACCGCTTACGAGGCGGGGCAGGACTATTTCGCAGCCAAATCGAGCATCGAATTCTCGGACAATTTCTCCGTCGCGTATTTTGGGAATTATAAAATCGTCACCGTCGACCGACCCTATCCGGGCGGTCAACCCGAGCACTATGTGCTGGTGCAATGCGGCACGCCAAGCCCGGACCTCGGACCGGACATGGCCAATGTGCCGCGGATTAGCGTGCCGGTTCAGTCGCTGTTTTCAGGCAGCACGGCACAGGCTCCTGCGCTTGTCACCGTCGGCGGATTGAAGGCGCTGACCGGAGTAGCCCGGCGAGATTTCATCGCGACGCCGGAAGTCATCGCGCACATGGAAACGGCTGGGGTGGTCGAATACGAAACCTCAGGTGTCGTCGATATCGAGGCCGTGGTGGCGGCGCGGCCCGACGTGTTCATGGCAGGCGGGAGTGGCGAGGCCGAAATCCAGCGGCTCGCCGCTGCAGGCATTGCCGTCGTCAACTTTGCCGATTGGCAGGAGACATCGCCGCTCGGCCGGGCCGAATGGGTCAAGTTCATGGGGCTTTTTTTCAATGCCGAGGCCAAGGCCGACGAGAGCTTTGCAGCGGTCGCAAAGCGATATGCTGCGGCTGAGGCATTGGTCTCAGGGGTTGCTGAAGACGACAAGCCGTTTGTCCTCAGCGGTCAGGCGTTTGGTGGCGTGTTCTTTGCGGCGGGCGGCAAATCGTTCATCGCGCAGCTCATTGCCGATGCAGGCGGACGCTATGTCTTTGCTGACAATACCAGCACCGGTAGCTTCGAAATCCATGACCTCGAACAGCTGGTGACCCGAGCGCGGGAGGCAAAGGTCTGGATCCAGGCGGCAATGACCTATCGCAACCTTACCGATATCGCAGCAGAAAATCCCCGCCTCGCCGCCCTGCCGGCGGCCCAGGCAGGAGAGGTATGGATACCCGATGCACTGAAGGGGCCGAACGGCGGCGTGCAGTTTTATGAACTGGGCACCATGCGCCCCGATCTGGTGCTGCTGGATCTGATATCGATCCTCTATCCAGAAAAACTGCCGGGCTACAAGCGCGTGTTCAATCGCGCGATTACGATCGACTAAGGCGACACTGTGGATAGCCCCTCGCGAACGGCCTTACGTCGTTGACTTGAATTAAGGCTTTGTTCATTTTCGGCCCGTCCATGGTCCTCGCAAGGGGATAATAGGGAAGCCGGTCAAGGAGCGATCCCCAGTCCGACGCTGCCCCCGCAACTGTAAGCGGAGACGACGTTTCAGTGTCCACTGGCTTTTGGGCTGGGAAGGCGAAACGTCGGCTTGATCCGCGAGCCAGGAGACCTGCCATGGAAGTGGAATCCATTTCAGGCTGATCGGGCGGATCGGGCGGAGGACAAGACAGACGATGAGCGATCGTCCCCCGATGCCGTCGCGCCGCTAATCCGGCCGCACGCCCCACCTCGTTTTAATCTTTGTGCGCCGCCGCGCGGGAAGCATTGACGCTTCCGCCTGAGCCGTCGCGCCACCTCGAAAGCCACGCCCTATGCGCTTCAAGACGCTCACCTCGTCCATCGCCCTGCTGACTGCCACTTTGGCGATAGCCCTTCCCGTTGCAGCTCAGGAAACGATCCTCCCCAAACTCGTCATCAATGCCGGTGGACTGACGCCGTTTGAAGAAAATGAAATCGGCCGGTCTTATACCGTGATCGATGGTGATCAGATCGCATTGAGCGGCACGCCCTATATCGCGGACGTGCTGCGTCAGGTGCCGGGGTTTGCGGTGTCGCGCACGGGCTCATTCGGCAACAAGACGCAGATCCGTGTCCGTGGCGCCGAAGCCAATCATGTACTCGTGCTGATCGATGGCGTGCCGGTCAGCGAAAACTCGGACGGTGAATTCGACTTTGCGCGTTTGGCGATGACCAATGTCGAACGCATCGAAATTCTGCGCGGTCCGCAAAGCGCCTTCTGGGGCGCCAATGCCATGGCAGGCGTTATCAATATCGTGACCAAATCGGTATCCGAGGACGGTTTGCACGGCACTCTGGCGGGTGAAACGGGCACAGACGGCACGAAGATGACGAGCGGGGCGCTGGCCTATGGCCAGGAAAACTTCGACATTTCGGGTTCGCTGACTCTGCGGCACACCGACGGCTTCAATGTCTCCTCGTTTGGTACCGAGCTCGACGGAGCCAATCACATCGATGCCAATGGTCGATTTGCCGCCGATATCACGCCGCAGCTTACCCTTGATGGCAGCATCCGTTATGCGCGCATCGATGCGGACGCTGATGGCCAGGATTTTTCCGGGATCGTTCAGGACACCCCGGACACCGCCACCATCAAGGAGCTTTCGGGCGCTCTTGGTCTTGGCTGGGTGAGCGAAGATGGCCTTTGGTTTCAAAATGCCCGCGTGAGCGCCGGGACGATCGAGCGCGGCGCCAACGATCAGTTTGGTGCGTCGCTCAATACCAACGATCGCTACAAGGCGTCCTATCAAGTCGGCCGCAACTTCGACACGCCCGATTTCCTCGACAGCACGCATACCGTTACGCTCGGCTATGACATCGTCTACGAAACCTTCCAGCAACTCGTGCCGACCAAGCTCGATGTGCAGAAGCGCGTTACCAATTCGCTCGTCGGGGAATATCGCGGCACATATTTCGATCAGGTTTTCCTGACTGCAGCCCTGCGCCACGATTTCAACGAAGGCTTTGCCGACGTCACCACCTATAGCCTCAGCGGCGCATGGCAGGTTCCGGATACCGGAACGCGCCTCCACGCTTCGCTCGGGACCGGTTCGACCAATCCGACCTTCTACGAACAGTTCGGCTTCAATCCTGCCCTGTTCATTCCCAATCCCGGTCTGGTGGCGGAATCGAGCTTTGGCTGGGATGTTGGGATCGAACAGAGCCTGCTTGACGGCGTGGTCGTTCTCGATGCGACCTATTTCAGCCAGACGCTCGAAAACCAGATCCAGACGCAGGGTTTTGCACCCAGCACGGTCGTCAATCTGCTCGGCACCAGCACCCGCCAAGGCGTCGAGCTATCGGCGCGCGTCAATATCGTTGAGGGACTGACGGCTGGGGTGACCTACACCTATCTCGACGCTCGCCAGCCGAATGGTGCACGAGAGATCCGTCGTCCCGAGCATTCCGGCGCGATCGACATCGCCTATACGCTGCCGGAAATTCCGTTGACGCTGCATAGCGAGGCGGTTTTGAACGGGCCAAACCTCGATACCGACTTTTCGCAATTCCCAGCTGTCAACGTGACGCTTCCGGCCTACACCGTCGTCAATGCCGGCCTGAATTATAAGATCAGCGATCAGGTAGAGGTCTATGGCCGCGTGCAGAACCTCTTTGACACCAAGTACCAGGAGGTTCTGGGCTACAACACGCAGGGCCGGACTTTCTATGCAGGAGCCAAGGCGAGCTTCTAAGGCGACTGCGCCTTCACATCTGCCGGCATGAGCACCACATCTGGCTTGGCTTTCTTTTCCGAAAAACCCTCGGTAAAAGGCCAGGAAAGACGAGGTCATCATGCCGGCAAACCCATCCCCCAGCCGTAAGCTCCTGGAAAAATTGGCGCGTGAGCGCATCCTTGTTCTGGATGGCGCCATGGGCACGCAAATCCAGGGATTGGGGCTTTCCGAGGATGACTTCGTCGGCCACGGGTCTGGTCACGCATGCCGGCATCATTCCGATCATCCGCAGAAGGGCAATAACGACCTTCTGATCCTCACCCAGCCCGAAGCGATCGAAGAGATCCACTTCAAATACGCCATGGCTGGTGCCGATATCGTCGAGACCAATACTTTTTCGGCGACCACGATTGCCCAGGCCGATTACGGCATGGAATCGGCGGTGCATGATCTCAATGTCGAGGGTGCGCGTGTCGTGCGCCGCGCGCTTGATCGCGCGACCGCTATCGACGGCAAGCCGCGCTTTGTGGCCGGCGCCGTTGGACCAACCAACCGCACGGCATCAATCAGCCCCGATGTAAACAATCCCGGCTTTCGCGCGGTGACGTTCGAAGACCTGCGCAAGGCCTATTCGCAGCAGGTCAACGGCCTCATCGCGGGCGGCGCAGACGTCATCCTGATCGAAACGATCTTCGATACACTCAATGCCAAGGCGGCGATCTTTGCCTGCATGGAAGCTTTCGAAGCGACCGGCGTGGCGCTGCCGATGATGATCTCGGGTACGATTACCGATGCCTCGGGGCGGACGCTGACCGGGCAGACGCCGACTGCCTTCTGGCATTCGGTCAAACATTCGCGCCCCTTCACCATCGGGCTAAACTGTGCGCTAGGAGCCGAGGCAATGCGCCCGCACATGACCGAAATTTCGGGCGTCGCCGACACCTTTACCTGCGCCTACCCCAATGCCGGCCTGCCTAACGCCTTCGGCCAATATGATGAAGGCCCAGAGGACACCGCCAAACAGGTGGGCGAGTTCGCGCGCGAAGGCATTGTCAATGTGGTGGGCGGCTGCTGTGGTACGACGCCGGACCATATCCGCGCCATCGCTGATGCCGTTGCAGGCGTTGCGCCGAGGGTCGTCCATTGAGCCGCTATCTCCGCCTTTCCGGCCTCGAGCCTTTCGTCCTCACGCCCGATATTCCCTTCGTCAATATCGGCGAGCGGACCAATGTCACGGGCAGTGCGCGCTTTCGCAAGCTGATCACGGCGCGGGATTATACGGCGGCGCTCGCTGTGGCGCGCGATCAGGTCGAGAATGGCGCGCAGGTCATCGACATCAACATGGACGAGGGGCTGATCGACTCCAAGGCCGCCATGGTCGAGTTCCTCAACCTCATCGCTTCGGAGCCGGAAATCGCCCGCGTTCCGGTGATGATCGACTCTTCCAAATGGGAGGTGATCGAGGCGGGCCTCCAATGCGTGCAGGGCAAGCCGATCGTCAATTCCATCTCGCTCAAGGAAGGCGAAGAGCAGTTCCGGCACTATGCTGGTCTCTGCATGGCCTATGGTGCCGCCGTCGTCGTCATGGCCTTTGACGAACAGGGCCAAGCCGATACCTATCAGCGCAAGATCGACATTTGCGCGCGTGCCTATAAAATCCTAGTCGAAGAAATGGGCTTTCCGCCCGAAGACATCATCTTCGACCCCAATGTTTTCGCCGTTGCCACCGGCATCGAAGAGCACGACAATTACGGCGTCGACTTCATCGAGGCGACGGCCTGGATCCGCCAGAACCTGCCCTATGCCCATATTTCGGGCGGCGTTTCCAATCTCTCATTCAGCTTCCGCGGCAATGAGCCGGTGCGCGAAGCGATGCATGCCGTGTTCCTTTACCACGCCATCAAGGCGGGCATGGACATGGGCATCGTCAATGCCGGGCAGCTTGCCGTCTATGACCAGATCGACCCGGAACTGCGCGAAGCGTGCGAGGATGTCGTCCTCAACCGCAAGCCGAAAACCGGCGGTACGGCGACCGAGCGAATGCTTGAAATTGCCGATCGCTTCAAGGGCGGCGCGCGTGAAGAAAAGGTCCGTGACCTTGCCTGGCGCGAATGGCCTATCGACAAGCGGATCGAGCATGCGCTCGTCAATGGCATCACCGAATTCATTGAGGCCGATACCGAAGAAGCGCGCCAGAATGCCGAGCGCCCGCTGCATGTGATCGAAGGCCCGTTGATGGCCGGCATGAACGTCGTCGGCGACCTCTTTGGCGCGGGGAAAATGTTCCTGCCGCAGGTGGTGAAATCGGCCCGCGTGATGAAGCAGGCCGTGGCGGTGCTCCTCCCCTATATGGAAGAGGAAAAAGCCCTGACCGGCGGCGATCAGCGGCAATCGGCCGGCAAGATTCTGATGGCGACGGTCAAGGGCGACGTCCACGATATCGGCAAGAACATCGTCGGCGTCGTGCTCGCCTGCAACAATTACGAGATCGTCGACCTCGGCGTCATGGTGCCGCCGCAGAAGATTTTGGAAACGGCGCGGGCAGAGAAGGTCGATGTTATCGGTCTCTCGGGTCTTATCACGCCTTCGCTCGATGAAATGGTGCATCTTGCCTCGGAAATGGAGCGCGAGGGTTTTGATATTCCGCTGCTGATCGGCGGCGCCACGACGTCGCGCGTGCACACAGCTGTGAAAATCGCGCCACGCTATACGAAGGGCCAGGCCATTTATGTGACCGATGCCAGCCGCGCCGTGGGTGTGGTTGGCCAGTTGCTCTCTGAGACGATGAAGCCGGATTATGTCGCCGGCATTCGCGCCGAATATGTCGAGGTTGCTGAAAAGCACGAGCGCGCGGAATTGGCCAAGCAGCGCCTGCCGCTGACCTCGGCGCGCGCCAACCATTTCAAGATCGACTGGACCGACTACAAGGTCAACGCGCCTCAGTTTTTCGGCACGCGGGTCATCGAGGATTGGGATCTCGCCGAGATTGCGCGGTACATTGATTGGACGCCGTTCTTCCAGACCTGGGAACTGAAGGGCGTCTATCCGCGCATTCTCGATGATGAAAAGCAAGGCGAAGTGGCGCGTCAGCTGTTCGCCGATGCGCAGGATATGCTCAAGCGCATCATCGCCGAAAACTGGTTTAAGCCGCGGGCGGTTGTTGGCTTCTGGCCCGCCAATGCCGTCGGCGACGACATCAAACTTTTTGCCGACAAGGACCGCAATGCGGAACTCGCGACGCTCTATACGCTGCGACAGCAGACCTCGAAGCGCGGCGATAGCCCCAATGTGGCGCTGGCCGATTTCGTCGCACCGATCGGCACCCATGACTATCTCGGCGGTTTCGTCGTTACGGCGGGTCCCGAAGAAAACGAGATTGCCGAACGCTTCAAAAGAGCAAACGACGATTTCGGGTCGATCATGGTCAAGGCCCTGGCCGATCGTTATGCCGAAGCCATGGCCGAGATGTTGCACCAGCGCGTGCGCAAGGAATTCTGGGGCTATGCCGAAGACGAGACCTTTGCGCCCAATGAACTGGTCGGCGAGCCCTATCGCGGGATCCGCCCTGCCCCGGGTTATCCCGCCCAGCCGGACCATACCGAAAAGGTGACGCTGTTCCGCCTGCTCGATGCAGAAGCCAATACCGGCGTGCAACTGACCGAGAGCATGGCCATGTGGCCGGGTTCATCGGTGTCCGGCATTTATATCGGCCATCCCGATGCTTATTACTTCGGCGTCGCCAAGGTCGAGCGTGATCAAGTGCTTGATTATGCAAGCCGAAAGGGCATGGAAATCGCCGAAGTGGAACGCTGGCTGGCGCCCGTGCTCAACTACGTGCCGGCCTAGGTTTCCAATAGCGCTCATTGCCGCCCGACGCGACGCGGGCGGCGATGAACAACAGGTCTGAGAGGCGATTGAGATAGACCCGCCCTTGGGTTGTCCGCTCTTCGTCGAGCGATAGCAGGCGGCGTTCGGCACGTCGGCAGACCGTGCGCGCGACGTGCAGCGACGCGACGGCGGCAGAACCGCCGGGCAGGATGAATTCCTTAAGCGGCGGCAGATCGGCGTTCCAGTCCGCGACGATCTGATCCAACGCTTCGATATGGGCTTCGGTCAGCACCGGGTGACCGGGCATGGAGAGCGCACCACCGAGATCGAAGAGGTCGTGCTGGATGTCGATCAGCACCTCGATAATGGCGGCGTCGGTCTGCTGACTCTCGGCAAAGCCTATGGTGCTGTTGAGTTCATCGACCGTGCCCATAGCCTCGATCAGCGGCGCGTCCTTACGAAGGCGCGAGCCGTCAGTGAGGCCCGTTGTGCCATTGTCGCCGGTGCGGGTGACGATTTTCGACAGACGATTTCCCAAAACAACCTCCAGCACAGCGACCATGCCTGTGGTGAGCATGGGTCGCTGCGCTGTCAAGGACGTCGTTAGAACGCGCTTTGGTAGATCGCCAAGATATCGGCCTCGGCAAGGGGGCGCGGATTGTTGTCGATCAGCCGCTTGATGGCGAAGGCTTCTGCAGCCCAGAGCGGAAGGTCGGCTTCATCCGCGCCGTGGCTTTTGAGGCTCATATTGACGCCGAGGGCGCTGCAATAATCCTGCGCACCAGCGAGAACGATGCGCTCGTCGGCATGGGCGGGCAGGCCGAGGGCGGTCAGCACCGCGGCGGTCTTTTCCGGGCGTGCCGACGCGTTGAAGGCGAGGACGTGCGGGAAGATGATCGCATTGGCGAGGCCATGCGGCAGTTTGAGGCGCGTGCCTAGAGGGTAGGCCAGAGCGTGGCCGCCAGCGGTGTTGACGGGTCCGAGGCAGACGCCGCCGTAATACGAGGCGAGCATCATGCCGGCGCGGGCTTCGGTATCGGAGCAGTTGGCGACGGCGCGGGCGAGGTATTTTCCGACGAGTTCGATGCCCAAGGTGGCGTAGCCGTCGATCAGCGGGTGTGACTTGATATTGGTGAAGGCTTCGACGCAGTGCGCCAGCGCATCGATGCCGGTGGCGGCGGTGACGGCGGCGGGCACAGAATAGGTGAGTTCGGGATCAAGGACGGCGATATCGGCCAGCATGTGCCGGCTTTCGATCGCGAGTTTGGCGAGGGTTTCGGGATTGGTGACGAGCGAGCGGATGCCGGCTTCGGAGCCGGTGCCGGAAGTGGTGGGCACCTGGGCAAGGGCGGTGCGGCGGCCGAGGACCTTGTTTGGGCCAACGACATCGAGAATGGATTGCTCGCTGTCCCAAAGAACGGCGACGAGTTTTGCAACGTCCATGACCGAACCACCGCCGAGACCGATGACTAGATCGGGCTTGAAGGCGCGAGCAGCGGCGAGGACGGCTTCCACCGCCGGCAGATCGGGCTCGGGCGGAATGTCGGTGAAAGTTTCGACAGCACCCTTGAGGCCGATGCGATCGACAAAACCAACGGTTGGAGCCATGGCGACGACGAAGATGCGATTGTAGCTTTCGGCCCACTCGGCGAGGCGCGAAACGGCGCCAGCGCCGATTTCGAGGCGGGACGGCTGCACCAGCGTGATCTGGCGGGCCATGGAGAGGATGGCGTCAGACATTTTCCTGCGCCTCCAGCTCGGCCATCTTGGCCCAGACGGTGTCGAGCTCGGCCGGGGTCAGATCGACCAGCGGCGGGCGGACGCGGGTCCAGCCGGCGTGGTTACGACGCTTGGCCAGCATGGCCTTGATGGTGGGGAGTTGCACATAGGCGTTGGAAAGATCGCGCCAGGCATTGATGCGGGCCTGGGCGGCATCGACCTTATCGTTCTGCGCGGGATCGAACCAATTGTCGAAGACGACGCGCAGATGCTTGCCGATGAGATTGGAGCTGGAGGTGATGCACCCTGCCCCGCCCGAGCGCAGCAGCGGCAGCATGAAGGGGTCGGCGCCGGCAAGGACAGAAAAATTCTCGAATGCCCCAGCGAAGGCCTGCATGCTCTCGATTTTGCCTGAAGAATCCTTCACGCCGACGATGACGCCGGGAAAAGCTTCGCGGAGGCGCGCGGTGAGGTCGAGCGAGATGCCGATCTGGGCGATGGGCGGGATGTGGTAGAGGATGACGCGCAGGTCATTGCTGCCGACGCCTTCGATGAGTTCTGCATAAAAGCGGAAGAGGCCCTCGTCGCTGACGCCCTTATAGTAAAAGGGCGGAAGCACGACGCAGGCTTTTACGCCGGCTTCGACCGCGTGCTTTACAAGCGTAATGCTGTCGGGAACGTTGGTCTGCGAGGTGCCGGGGAGCAAGCGCTGCGGATCGAGGCCTGCGACGATGACCTGTTCGAGCAAGTCCTGACGCTGGGCGATGCTGAACGAGTTTGCTTCGCCGGTGGTGCCGAGGAGAGCGACGCCATCGCAACCCTCTTCGATGAGGGCCTTACAATGGGCGGCGAAGGCGGCGTGATCGGGTGCGCCGTTCTCAAGGACGGGCGTTGCGGAGGCGCAGAAGACGCCGGAGACGGGGAGATTTTTAGCCGGATTCATCACTTCTTCCCCGAAACGAGTCGCCGCGCATAGGCGATGGCGGACTGCATATTGGTGTGGTTGGCCTTGCCGGTGCCGGCAATGTCGAAGGCGGTGCCGTGATCGACCGAGGTACGGTCGATGGGCAGGCCAAGCGAGACGTTGACGGCGGTATCGAAGGCGACGAGCTTGATCGGGATGTGGCCCTGATCGTGATATTGCGCGACGACGAGATCGAAGGCGCCGGTATAGGCACGGTGATAAACCGTGTCGGCCGAGATGGGGCCGACGACATTGATGCCTTCGGCCTTGGCCATGGCGACGGCGGGGACGACCTGTAAATCGTCTTCATTGCCGAAGAGGCCGCTTTCGCCGCAGTGCGGATTGATGCCGGCGACGGCGATGCGCGGGTTTTCGTAGCCGATGCGCTTGAGGTGTTCGTTGCCGGTGCGAATGGTCGCGAGGATGCGCTCGGGCGTGGCGCGATCGATGGCGGTCTTCAGGGACACGTGGGTCGAGACGTGAATGACCTTGAGCCGTTCGGAGCCGAGCAGCATCCAGGCCGTTTTCTGGCCAGTGAGGTGCGCCAGCATGCCGGTGTGGCCGTCGTAGTGATGACCGGCGAGGTTCAGCGCTTCCTTGTTGATCGGAGCGGTGACGATGCAGCCGATATTGCCGGCTTCGGAATCGCGAACGGCTTTTTCGATGAAGCGGAAGGCGGCGTCGCCACCGCGTGGATCGAGCTTGCCCCAGGGTAGCGGCCCGCCTTCGATAGGGAGGTCAACAACCACGCCATCGAGGTCGACATCAACGCCAAGGGCCGTGCGTGCTTTATCGAGGGTTTCGCGATTGCCATAGATGCGGGTGCGGGCGCGTTCGTCGGCTGACATCTCCGCCACGGCTTTCACCGAAATTTCGGGGCCGACGCCAGCCGGGTCGCCCATGGTAATGCCGATGATGTCGCTCACGAGTGTTCTCCGTCGATCCATCCCACGGGGAGACGGACATATTTGATGGCACGCCGGAAATAGGTGTAGGCGACGTGCAATGCGCCGTCCTCGCCTTCCAGCAGATAGGGGTAGGACAATTCCTTGTTCCGTCCATCGACGGAATTATTGGACAGGCAGGTGCCGGGGCTGTCGTCGACAATGCGGCGCAGCGGCCAGGTTTTGCCGCCATCGCTCGAGACGCAAAGCGCCATCGGCGCGCGGGGCACGCCCCAGATCGGGGCGCAGCCGCCGGAGGCGTCGGGACGATCGTCGCCCTCTTCGATCTCGTCATAGAGCGAGACGCGGCGATCGGACGAAGTGGCGGCCGAGGTCGGATTGCACAGCATCGCCAAGCGCCCATCGGCAAGGCGGATGACGTTAATCGAGGAATTGTTGTTCGGCACGTCGGTCGGCGCGGGCGCAGACCAGGTCTTGCCTCCATCAAGGCTTTCCGAGCGATGGACGAAGTCCGACTGACGGCGGCGATACAAGGCAACCATGTGATCGCCATCGAGCGGCACGATGGTCATGTGGACCGAGCCGATCGAACCAGGCACTTCGGACATGGTCCAGGTCTGGCCCTCGTCGGTGCTGACGGCAACGGCGGCGGTATCGTGGCTGCCATTCCAGCGTTGGCCGGGACGGGAGATACAGCGGAAGATCGGCATCATCCAAGCGCCGTCATTGCGACGGACAAAACGGCCGCGAATGAAGCTGCCGAGCGGCAGGTCGATGGTGCGCGGCTCTTCGCCGGTCAGCGTGCCACCCGAGACGGAAATAGTATGGGCGCGCAGCAAGCACTCGTCCTGATTGCCCGAGGGCTGGGCGGTGTGAAAAAGCTGCCACTGGCCGGCGCCATTGCGCCAGAGCACCGGGTTTTGCTCGGAGCGATCGGGATCGTGGCTGAGCCGCACCGATGGCGTCCAGCTTTCGGCGCCGCCGCTGAGCGTCGTGCCATAGATGGAAATATCGGACTTGCCTTCGAGCGTGCCGCCGAACCAGAGGCAGGCAAGCGTGCCATCGTCCAGGCGCTCGATGAAGGCGGCGTGATTTTGCACCATGGGCGAAGGCAAAAATGCCTCAAGCCGTCCATCGGCACCAGAAACCAGACGACCATCCATACGGGCCGCAATTTCCTCCGGCGACATAGCTCTCCCCTTCACTTTGGTTGGGTCAAATTTCACATTCGCAGACATGTTGTCAATCTTGAGTTTCTTAAAATTTGCAATCATTGCCAGAGCCGTATCTCTTTTTATTATGCATTTTCAATGTCTTAAAGACGCACAAAGTATGAAGTTGTAATGTCGATAATTTTTGGTTTGACAACATAGGTCCGAATGGAATTAGCTCAACCACAAGGAAGGACCTCGTCCGTCCTCGGAGGAATATGCATGAGCGCCCCGCAGCGACGCTCATGGCACCGTCAAGCTGCGATGGGAGGTTACCTTGTTGCTAAAGCCGATTCTGGTCGGCGCCCTTTTGGCGTCCACGACCATTGCCCCTGCCCTGGCGCAGGCCAATACCGATATCACCGTTGTGCTGAGCGAAGAGCTTGATCTGGTCGAGCCCTGCATGGCGACCCGCTCCAATATCGGCCGCGTTATTCTGCAGAATATCAGCGAAACGCTGACCGAACTCGACGTGCGTGGCGACAAGGGTCTCACCTCGCGCCTGGCTGAAAGCTGGGAAGACCAGGGCGACGGCGTGTGGCAGTTCAAGCTGCGCCCGGACGTAAAGTTCTCGGACGGTTCGGCTTTTGATGCTGCCGACGTCAAGCATTCCTTTGACCGCGTTTTCTCCGACCAGATCACCTGCGAGAGCAAGCGCTACTTCGCTGACACCGCGCTGACCTTCGATGTGGTCGACGACCTGACCATCAACATCAAGGCCGAGCCCGCCCAGCCGGTGTTGCCGCTGCTGATGAGCCTTGTCACCATCGTTCCGTCGGAAACCCCGATGGAATTCGTCCGCGACCCCATCGGCACCGGCCCCTACAAGCTGACCGAATGGACCGCCGGCCAGCAGATCGTGCTCGAGCGTCGCGATGACTATTGGGGTGAAGCCCCGGCCGTAACCAAGGCGACCTATGTGTTCCGCTCGGAGCCAGCCGTTCGCGCTGCCATGGTCGAAGCCGGTGAAGCCGATATCGCGCCGCAGATCACCGCCGAAGTTGCCAACAACCCGGCGACCGACTTCAGCTACCTCAATTCGGAAACCGTCTATCTCCGCGTCGACAACCAGGATGCGCCAACCAGCGACATCCGCGTTCGCAAGGCGCTGAATGCAGCAATCGACCGCGAAGCCTTTATCGGCACCGTTCTGCCTGAAGGCACTGAACTCGCCGTCGCCATGGTCCCGCCGACGACGCTCGGTTGGAACCCGGACGTCAAGGTCCCGGCCTATGATCCCGAACAGGCCAAGAAGTGGCTGGAAGAAGCCAAGGCCGACGGCGTAGATACGAGCCTTCCCATCGAGATCATTGCCCGTACCGAAAACTTCCCCAACGTGACGGAAGTGGCCGAAGCCCTGACCGACATGCTCAAGGACGTCGGTTTCAACGCCACCGTGCGCATGGTCGAAGTGGCCGAGCACGAGCAGTTCTACTCCAAGCCCTACCCCGAAAGCGAAGGCACCCGTCTGGTTCTTGCCCAGCACGACAATAGCCGCGGCGACCCGGTCTTCTCGATGTTCTTCAAGTATGACAGCGAAGGTACCCAGTCCGGCGTCAACGATCCCAAGGTCGACGACCTGATCGCCCGCGCCTCGGCTGCAACCGGCGACGAACGTGCTGGTCTCTGGTCCGAGCTCTTCGCTTACCTCCACGACGAAGTCGTTGCCGACGTCCTGCTGTTCCACATGGTTGGCCTCAGCCGCGTCAGCGAACGCCTCGACTTCACGCCGACCATCGCGACAAACCAGCAGCTGCAGCTGAGCGAAATCGGCTTCAAGTAAGACCTGTCCCAGGGTCTGATTGCGAGGTGCCGGGACTTTCCCGGCACCTCAAATTTTCAAAATACGGGTGACCGGCATGACCAAAATGATCGGACAGCGAGCGATCGCCAGCCTTCTCTCCCTTCTGGGGTTGATGATCTTGGTGTTCTTCCTTTCGCGCTTGACCGGCGACCCGGCAGTTCTCTTTCTGCCCATCGACGCGACCGAAGAGATGAAGCAGCAGTTCCGCGCGCTCCACGGGCTTGATCTGCCACTCATCGAGCAGTTTGGCCGCTATGTGCTCGATCTGCTGCAGCTCGATTTCGGCGAGAGCCTGCGCAAGGCGCGGCCGGCCATCGATGTTGTGCTCGAGGCCTATGCCTGGACGCTGCCGCTGGCGCTGATCACCATGGGCCTTGTCGTCACTTCGGCGATTATCCTCGGCTCGCTGGCCGCCTTTAATGTCGGCGGGTTCTTTGATCGGCTGGTGTCGATCGTCTCGCTAATCGGCGCTTCGGCCCCCGATTTCTGGATCGCCATCGTCGCGATCGTTGTCTTCTCCATTGGCCTCGGCTGGGTGCCCACCTCCGGTGTCGGTACACCGATGCACTGGGTGCTGCCGATCGCCGTACTGTTCATCCGGCCCTTTGGGCTCGTGGTGCAGGTGGTGCGCGGCTCGATGATCTCGGCCCTCGGCGCGCCCTATGTGAAGACCGCCCGCGCCAAGGGCGTCAAAAACCTGCCGCTGATTTTCGTCCATACGCTGCGCAATGGCATGCTGCCGGTGATTACCGTCATCGGCGACCAGGCTGCGGCCTTGCTCAACGGCGCCGTCATCGTCGAGACCATTTTTGGCTTCCCCGGAGTCGGCAAGCTGATGATCGACTCCATCCTGCAGCGCGATTTCAACGTGGTGCTGGCGGCCATCATGGTCACCGCCGTGGCCATTTTCATCATGAACATCCTGATCGATCTCGCCTATGGCCTGCTCGATCCGCGAATTCGTAACTAGGAGGCGATGATGGCAGACCTGTCGCTCGCCAAAACCTCTGCGCCAACTGCGCACGGCCCCTCGCTGCTCTCGATGCTGTGGCGGGACAAGCTGGCCTTTATCTCAGCCGTGGTGCTGCTGATCATCGTCCTCTTTGCGCTGCTTGGTCCGACCTTGCTCGGCGAACTCGCGGGCGATCAAAACCTGCGTGGCCGCAATTTCCCGCCGTTCAGCTTTGATCGCGGCTGGGCCTTCTTCCTCGGTGGTGATTCGCTGGGCCGCCCTATGCTGGCACGTCTCGTTGTTGCGGCGCACTCGACCATGTTGATCGCGGCCGGCACCGTGGTTGCCGCGTTGACGATCGGCGCCGGACTCGGCCTTGTCGCCGGCTATATGGGCAAGAACACCTCGCAGGTGATCATGCGCCTCGCCGACGTGATCATGTCCTTCCCCTCGCTGCTGATCGCCGTGGTCGTGCTTTATGTGTTGGGGCCATCGATCCCCAACATGATCCTCGTACTCGCCATCACCCGCATTCCGATCTATCTGCGCACCACCCGCGCCGAAGTGCTTGAAGTGCGCGAGCGCATGTTCGTGCAGGCGGCGACGGTGATGGGCGCAAGCCATGCGCGCATCATCCTGCGCCATATCCTGCCCGTGGTGGCGCCGACGCTCGTGACCATCGCAACGCTCGATTTCGCCTTCGTCATGCTGGCCGAGTCTTCGCTGTCCTTCCTCGGCATCGGCGTGCAGCCGCCCGATATCACCTGGGGTCTCATGGTGGCGCAGGGCCGGCCATATCTGAACACCGCCTGGTGGCTGGCCTTCTGGCCGGGCCTGATGATTGTCATCACCGCCCTATCGCTGAACCTCCTGTCGAACTGGATGCGCATTGCACTCGACCCCGCCCAGCGCTGGCGCCTCGAAGCAAGGAAGACCAAGAATGTCTGAACCCCTGCTCACGGTAAAAAACCTTTCGGTCGACTTTCACACCGCCCGCGGCACCGTCAATGCGGTCAAGAATGTGAGCTGGTCTGTCGGGCGTGGCGAAACGCTGGCAATCCTTGGCGAAAGCGGCTCCGGAAAATCCGTTTCCGCCAATGCGGTGATGAATCTGCTCGACATGCCGCCGGCCGAGATCGTTTCGGGCGAGATTTTCTATGAGGGCGAAGACCTTCTTAAGGTCTCCTACGAAAAGCACCGGGCGCTCAACGGCAAGAAGATCGCCATGATCTTCCAGGATCCGCTGGGCCATCTCAACCCGGTCTATACCGTGGGTTGGCAAATCGTGGAGATGATGACCGCCCATGGCCGGCCCGCCGACATGGCGCGGGCCCGTGCGCTGGAACTGGTGACCCGCGTCGGTATCCCTGAGCCTGAAAAGGCGATGCACAAATATCCGCATCAGTTTTCCGGCGGCCAGCGCCAGCGCCTGATGATCGCCATGGCGCTGATGCTGAAACCCGATATCCTGATTGCCGACGAGCCGACCACCGCGCTCGACGTGACCATTCAGGCCGAAGTGCTGGCGCTGCTCAAGGAATTGCAGGCCGAAACCGGCATGGCGCTGGTGCTGATTACCCACGACCTCGGGGTCGTCGCCGAAATCGCCGATCGCGTCGTGGTCATGAACAAAGGTGAGATCGTCGAGGAAGGTGTCACCCGCGATGTCTATCACAACGCAAAACACCCCTACACGCGAAAGCTGATCGACGCGGCGCCCGGCAAGGGCGAGATCAAACTACTCGATAAGGCGGCGCCGCTGCTGCTTGACGCCAAAAAGCTCTGCAAAACCTATGGCAAGTTTGCCGCGCTCAAAGACGTGTCGCTGACACTGGCGCGCGGCCAGAGCCTTGCCGTTGTCGGCGAAAGCGGCTCGGGTAAATCGACCTTGGCGCGCACCCTGCTCCGGCTTGAAGAAGCCGATAGCGGGGAAGCGCTGTGGAAGGGTCGCGATCTCATCACCATGGGCCGCAGCGAACTCCTGGGCGTGCGCCGGCAGATCCAGATGGTGTTTCAGGATCCGACGCAATCGCTTAATCCGCGCATGTCGGTCTATCAGCTCATTGCCGAAGGGTGGGACATCCACAAGCTGATGCCCGATCGGAGCAAACGCCGGGCGCGGGTGATCGAGCTGCTCGAACAGGTCGGCCTCTCGCCAGAACATGTCGACCGCTATCCGCACCAGTTTTCCGGTGGTCAGCGGCAGCGCATCGCCATTGCCCGGGCGCTGGCGCTCGAGCCGGAATTGATCATCTGCGACGAAGCGGTGTCAGCCCTCGACGTGTCCATTCAGGCGCAGGTGATCGCTCTACTCGATGGCCTGCGCCAGCGGCTCGGGATTTCATTCCTGTTCATCGCGCATGATCTCGGCGTTGTCAGAGACTTTGCCGATACCGTCATCGTCATGAAATCGGGCGAGATCGTCGAGTACGGCCCGACTGCGCAGATTTTTGACGCACCGCAGCAGCCCTATACCCAGCGCCTGCTGGCTGCCAACCTCGATCCCGATCCCGATGTACAGGCCCAAAGGCGAGCAGCTCTCATCCATGCTTGAACGGGCGATCATAGCCGACGATCTGACCGGCGCATTGGACGCAGCCGCGCCCTTTGCCATGCGCGGGATTTCGACGGCCGTGGCGCTCAATGTGGCGGCCCTACCCCAAGCAATCGCCACAGGCGCGCGCATCGTCAGCGTCTCGACCGATAGCCGCGAAATCTCGCCGCAAGCGGCAAACGCCGCTGTACGCGATGCGCTTGCCGCACTCCCGACTGGGACGCCACTGTTCAAGAAAGTCGACTCCCGCCTAAAGGGGAACATCGAAGCCGAGCTCGATGCCATCCCGCATCAGAGGAGTCTTGTCATCCCTGCGATCCCGGCCTTTGGGCGCTTGGTGAAAGATGGCGCGATCCGAGGTTTTGGCGTCCCCGAACCTATCATCGTTGCCGACCGTCTCGGCCGCCACGCGCTCGCTTCCGTGGTTCCCGATATCGCCGAGCAGGTGGACATCGACCAGGCGCTTAACAGAGCATTCGACCTGCCCATTGGCGCCCGTGGGCTCGCCGAGGCGATGGCGAAAGCCATGGCACCAGATGCTGCCGAGCCGAGGATCACCTTTCCCAAAGGCCCGGCCTATTGTGTCATCGGCTCGACCGATCCGATCACTCTCGCCCAGCTCGATCGCCTGCGCGCCGCTGACCAAAAAATCAGCTATATCGACGCGCCAAACGGGCACGGCGCGCCGCTGGTCGGCGCCTCAAAACTCACCATCATCCAGGCAACGCCAGGCACGTCGCCGGCCGATGGAAAGGCCGTGGCCACCACCCTTGGCAAAACCCTGGCCGCACTTTCTCCGCCGCCGGGCTCACTGCTGGTTCTCTCGGGCGGCGCCACGGCACAGGTCATTCTCGAGCAACTCGGCATCGCCGTGCTCGAACTCCTGGGGGAAGCCTTGCCTGGACTGCCCAATGCCCGGGCCGGAGACTTGACTGTCATCACCAAATCGGGCGGTTTTGGCGATCCGGACACCTTGTCCACCCTACTCGCCCCATATCTCAGCGCCGGGAGCCCAGTGCATAGCCATGTCGGATAGTCTCACCGGGCGGCGCAACCTCGCGGATACGGTTTTCGACCGCATCCAGCGCTCGATCAAATCCGGCGCCTACGCTGTCGACGAGCGTCTGCCGACAGAGCATGCCCTCGCCGCCGAGTTTCAGGTATCGCGCCCCGTCGTCCGCGACGCGCTCCAGCGCCTTCGCGACCAAGGCATGATCTATTCCCGCCGCGGCGCCGGCAGTTTTGTGCGCGAACAAGGCATCCGCGAGCCGCTCGGCTTTGGCCAGATGGAGAACCTGTCGGACCTGCAGCATTGCTATGATTTCCGCCTGACCATCGAGCCAGAAGCCGCGGCAATGGCGGCCCAGCGACGCAGCCCCGAGGCGCTTGGCAAGATCAAGACGGCGCTGAACCTTTTGCGGGACGCGACCAATCGCCAGGCGCACCGGGCCGATGCGGATTTCATGTTTCATCTCAGCATCGCCCAAGCCTCGGTGAACCCCTATTTTGTGACGGCGATGCAGGCGCTCGAAGAGCACATCGCGGTCGGCATGCGGTTGCATGGTCTGTCGCTGCGGCGGACCAGCGACGGGTTGAGCCATGTCCTCGTCGAACACACAGCCATCTTCGAGGCGATCTCGACCAGCGACGGCGATACGGCACGAACCCTGATGCGCAACCATCTGATGGGCTCGCGCGATCGGCTTTTTGCGCCCAAGCAATAGGCCGACTGTTGCCCAAAGTCCCTTGCCAAGCCTTGGCTTTGGGACCAATCTCGCCGCTGCCAGCCTGGGAGAGGCAGAGACCTCGGGTCGGGCGGCAGGGAGAATTCAAGCATGAGCGCTGATATGACCGATGCGGTGAAGAGCATGGCCGGTGGCCTTGGGGCCAGTTCGATGAGCCGGCGCATGTTTCTCGTGGGGTCTGCGAGCCTTGCAGTCCTCGGCATGGCGGGCTGCGCCTCGACCGGAACGGGCATGAGCACGGCTGAAGCCGAGCGGATCTATGGCCCCCTGCCCAATGAGCGGTTTCCGGTTCCGGCGGTCAACCTCAACAAGCTCAATCCAAAATATATGCGCCGCACATTGCGTTACGACAGCAAGGAAGCCGTCGGTACGATCATTGTCGACCCCAAGAATTACTATGTCTACCGTATCGAAGGCGACGGGATGGCGACACGCTATGGCGCCAATATCGGCCGCGCCGGTTTCCTTTGGAGCGGCGAAGCCTATATCGGGCGCAAGGCGGAATGGCCGACCTGGACGCCGCCGAAGGAGATGATCGCGCGGCAGCCTGAGGTCGCCAAATATGCGGGTGGCATGCCGCCGGGCCTTGGAAATCCGTTAGGCGCCAGAACGCTTTACCTCTATCAGGACGGCCGCTACACGCTGTTCACGATCTATAGCACCATCATGCCGGAAACGATCGGCAAGGGCGTGACGAGCGGCTGCGTGGGCCTTCTTACTCAGGATATGATGGACCTCTATGCCAAGACCCCGGTTGATACCAAGGTCATCGTGCTAAAGGCTTGAAATGATTGAGCCCGCCAAGTTGGCGGGCTCTTTTTTACATGAGATCGCGGGGGAAGGATTGGCTCCATTCCCGCGTTTTGACCACCGTGCCATTCTCGCTGACCGAGAGGGTTCCGGTGAGATAGAACGTGTCCTTGTCCGCGCGCATTTCGGTCGTGCTGTCGATGCCGATGCGCCAACCGTCGCGGCCCATCTGGTACGATTGCGTTAGCAGATAGTTAGCACTGAGCGGCTCGTAGTCCGAAATCGTTAAATTGCGCTTCAGCGAGTGGCTGAGCTCCGTGCCGATATCATCGAAGCGCAAAATGCCCTCGCCGAAGAGACCTCCGATGCCTTCGGTGACATAGGTGGTCGTGCCTGCGACATGGTCCTGGCTCGACCAGCGGCGGACGGTGCCGGGATCGAGTTGGGTGGTCGTGGTCGCGGGACCGTGGGCCGGCGGCGGGAGGACGACCGACGCGTCGTTCGACGAGCGGACGGGCAGCGAGAGCGTGCTGCTCGATGTGTCGATGGTGAGGGTCGCGAGTTCTGGCGATGGCCAGACCATGGGCCAATAGGATGTGCCGATGGCGACGCGGATCGCGTGGCCGGCGGCGAAGCGGTGGCCGCAGTCGTTGAGTTTTACCGTGACGTCGTAGAACTGGCCGGGGACGAGCGCTTCGGGGTTCTCGTGGCTGTCGCGATGGGTGAGGTTCAGGACCTGATAGCTGATCCGGGTGACGGTGCCGTCGGGGCGGATGTCGGAGAGACGGACCGAGACCTGGGCGACCGGCTTGTCGGAGGCCACGCGGAGCTTGAGCAGCGGAGCGCCGAGGACGTCGAAGCTTTCGGTCAGGGCCGGCGTGTCGAAGACAAGGGCGGCGCCATCGTCGAGGCGCTGGTCAGTCGGGTGTTCGCCGACGCAGCCGGTGCCCATCCATTCGCCGCCGGCTTTGCCGTGGCTTTGGGGGGAGCAGATGGTCAGCGTGCCGGCAGGAGCCGTGCCGGTGTGAAGGGCATGGTCGCTGCCAAGGGTGAAGGTCTTGGGCGCGATAGATGGCGACGGCCAATTGGCTTCGCCGACCCAGCGACCGGGCGCGTCGGTGCGGGTACCGGTGGGGGCGACGCTGTCATTGATATAGGCGCGAAGATCGGGCTCGTTCATGACGCCCGTGTCGCGGCCCTTGAGCCAGTGATCCCACCAGCGCACCGCTTCCTGCAGGAAACCGATGGCCGGACCGGGGACGCCGTCCTGCGGATAGATATGGCCCCAAGGCCCGATGATCGCCTTACGCGGAGTTTTGAGACCTTCGAGGAGGCGCGGCACGGCATTGGTGTAGCTGTCGGCCCAGCCGCCGATGGCGAGGACCGGGACTTCGATATCGGAAAAATCCTCGCAGACCGAGCCGTGCTTCCAATAGTCGTCATAGCGCTGGTGTTCGAGCCAGAGCGCGGGGAAGAAGGGCAGGTCTTCGACGCGCTTGAGCCAGGCGTCGCGCCAGCCTTCGCCGACGATTTCGGGGTCGAGCGGGCGGGCTTGGTAGGCCAACATGATCGTGCCCCACCAGAGATTATCGTTGAGCAGCAAGCCGCCCATATAGTGGATATCGTCGGTATAGCGATTGTCGGTCGAATAGGCCGTGATGATGGCTTTCAGAGCCGGCGGCCGCCTTGAGGCAACCTGAAGGCCGTTGAAACCGCCCCAGCTCTTGCCCATCATGCCGACATTGCCGTCGCACCAAGGCTGGGCGGCGATCCAGGCGATGACTTCGAGCGCATCGTCCTGTTCTTGCTTGAGATATTCGTCGGCCATGTGGCCGTCGCTTTCGCCCGAACCGCGCATGTCGACGCGGATCGCGGCATAGCCGTTTTGCGCGAAAAAGCCATGCATAGGCTCGTCGCGGCCACGGGTGCCGTCGCGCTTGCGATAGGGAATGTATTCAAGGATAGTCGGGACCTTGGCATCATCTTCCGGGAGCCAGAGGCGCGCGCCGAGGCGCGTGCCGTCGCTGAGGGGGATGCAGATGTGTTCGGTGATGCGGATGGTCATGGGGTGGTCCGAGTGTTTTTTGGGGGCGTGGGCTCGCCCATTTGCGGTTGTCACCCCGGCGAAGGCTGGGGCCCATCTTGAGATCTCAGGATGGATCCCCGCTTTCGCGGGGATGACGGCCGGTGTGGGTGATGCCCCCCGCTCAAGGCCGGGGTGACATCGAGAGTGAGGATAACTTGGAGCTAAACCGCCACCTTGCGCTTGGCGAGAACGTCGTCCAGCCAGTCGCGGCGGAGTTCGGGGACGGAGATGACGAGCTCTTCGGTATAGGGGTGGAAGGGCGGCTGGAAGATTTCGGCCGTTGCCCCCTGCTCCACGATCTTGCCGCGTTGCATGACGAGCGTGCGGTCGGCAAGGCGGCGGACGACGCCGAGATCGTGGGTGATGAAGAGATAGGAAAGGCCAAGCTCGGACTGGAGGCTCTTGAGGAGTTTTAGAATTTCCTCGGCCACCAGCGGATCGAGGGCCGATGTGACCTCGTCGCAAATGATGAGATCGGGCTTGGCCGCCAGCGCGCGGGCGATGCAAACGCGTTGCTTCTGGCCGCCGGAAAGCGCGCCGGGGAGACGCGTGGCGAACTCCTGTGGCAGGCCGATGAGATCGAGCATGCGCGCGACCTCCTTCTCCCGCGGCACGTCATGCATACCGAAGTAGAATTTCATCGGGCGGCCGATGATCTCGCCGACGGTCTGGCGCGGATTGAGCGCCACGTCGGGGAGTTGATAGACGAGCTGGATGCGCCGCAGTTCTTCTTTCGAGCGCTTCTTGTAGGAGCGTTCAAGCCGGTTCTTGTCGAAACTGATCATGCCAGACGAGGTCGGCAGGAGCCCCGCGATGCAGCGCGCCAGGGTCGATTTGCCTGAGCCGGATTCCCCGACGACAGCGAGGGTTTCGCCGCGGCGGAGCTGGCAGGAGATGTTCTCGAGGACTGCGGTCTTGCCATAATAGGCGTCGATCGCCTTTACGTCGAGCAGCACCTCGCCAATCGGATGGTCGGTCACGGCATTGGAGAGATTTCCCTGCCGCTCGGCGACGAGCATACGGGTGTAATCCTCGCGCGGGGCTTCGAGCACCTGTTCGGCGGTGCCCTCTTCCACGAGCTTGCCGTGGCGCAGCACCATGATGCGATTGGCAATCTGGGCGACGACGGCGAGGTCATGGGTGATGTAGAGGGCCGAGGTCTTGTAGCGCTGGATCAGGCTACGAAGCAGCGCCAGCACTTCGATCTGCGTCGTTACGTCGAGGGCCGTGGTGGGTTCATCGAGGACGAGCACATCGGGGCGGCAGGACATGGCCATGGCGACCATGGCGCGCTGCAACTGACCGCCCGAGACCTGATGGGGATAGCGATCGCCAAAAGTTTCGGGATTGGGCAATTGCAGGGTTTTGAGAAGCTCGAGCTTCCAGGCTTCCGCTTCCGGCCTTGTCATCTTGGCGTGGTAGAGCGCGCCTTCGACGATCTGTTCGCCAATGCGGATGGCCGGGTTAAAAGCCGCCGCTGCCGACTGGGCGACATAGGCGATGCGGGCGCCACGCATTTTTTCGCGGGTGGCGCGCGAGCCGTCCATCAGCGAGGTTTCGCCAATGGTGATGCTGCCGCCGACAATGCGGCAGCCACCACGGCCATAACCCATGGCGGCAAGGCCGATGGTGGACTTGCCGGCGCCGGATTCACCGATCAGCCCCAAGACTTCGCCGGGGGCGAGATCGAGGTCGATGCCATCGACGAGGATGGCGCCGTTAGGAGCCGCGACCTTCAGGCCACGAATAGTCAGGATATTGCTCAACGATCGGCTCCCTGAACTGCGGCGCCGGAATTGAGCAGCCAATCGACCACGAGATTGACCCCGATGGTGAGAAGCGCAATGGCGGCGGCCGGGAAGAGCGGCGCGTAGAGGCCGTACAAAATGGCCTGCTGATTATCCTTCACCATGCCACCCCAATCCGCGAAGGGCGGCTGGATACCGAGGCCGAGGAAAGAAAGGCCGGCGACGAAGAGGAAGGTGAAGCAGAAGCGCATGCCGAATTCGGCGATGAGCGGCGGCAGGGCATTGGGCAGGATTTCGCGAGTGATCAGCCAGAAAAGGCTTTCACCGCGGAGACGCGCAGTTTCGGCATATTCGAGGACTGAAATGCCCTGGGCGACGACACGGGCGAGACGGAACACGCGGGTGCTGTCGAGCAGCGCGATGGTGAAGATCAGCACCGGCACGGATGAGCCGAGCGCCTGCAACACCACCAGAGCCGAGATCAGCACCGGAATGCACATGACGGTATCGACGATGCGCGACAGCACCGTATCGACCCAGCCGCCGAAAAGCGCGGCGATGAAGCCGAGCGGTATCCCGATCGAAAAGGAGATCAGCGAGGCGGCGAGCGAAACGCCGATGGACATCTGCGCGCCGGCCAGAAGCCGAGAGAACATGTCGCGGCCGTTTTGATCGAGACCGAACCAGAACTGGGCCGATGGGGGATCGAATGGCGCGCCGACGATTTCGTTCTGCCCATAGGGCGCGAGGATCGGCCCAAGGATGAAGACGAGGAGGTTGAGCGTCACGATGGCGAGGCCCAGCCAGGCGGAGATGGGGATTGCCTTGAGTTTGGCTGTCATCGTGGATGCCTCAGACGCGGATTGAGGGCGATGGCGGCGATATCGGCAATGGAATTGAGGATGACATAGGCCGCCCCAAAAACCATGGCCGCAGCCTGCACCAGCGGCAGATCGCGCTTGGCGACGGCATCGACCATGAAGCGCCCGAGCCCGTTATAATTGAAGATCGCTTCGACGAGCACGACGCCGGTGATGAGGTAGGCGATGTTGAACGCCACCACATTGACGATGGGCGCGGCGGCATTGGGCAGTGCGTGCCGAAGGACGACCCGCTTGGTGCGGAGGCCCTTGAGGAATGCAGTTTCCACATAGGCCTGATCCATGACCGAGAGCACGGCGGTACGCGTCATGCGCATCATCTGTGCCACGGTGACCAGAACCAGCGTCAGGGCCGGCAGGGTCGTGGCGCGAAGCCAATCGGGAAAGCTCATGCCCGCATAGGTATCGGCAAGGCTCGGCAAGAGGTTGAACTGCACCGACAGGAAGAGAATGAGCAACAGGCCCAAGAAGTATTCGGGCAGCGACACGAAGGCGAGCGCGACGATGTTGATGCCGCGATCGAAAATGCCGCCGCGGCGGACCGCAGCGGCAAGACCGAGAAGGACGGCAATCGGCACCGAGACAATGGCAGCATAGGCGGCAAGCGCCATGGTATTGCCAAAGCGGGGCCAGAGGAGATCGGCGACGGGCTGGCGATTGGCCAGCGACATGCCGAGATCGCCCGTGGCGAAGCCCTGGAGCCAGGTGAGGTAACGCTGCCACGCAGGCAGATCGAGGCCGAGGTCCTGTCGGAGCGCCGCAAGCGATTGCGGCGTTGCATTCTGTCCGAGAATTGCCGAGGCGACGTCACCCGGCAGGAGCTGGGTGCCCGCGAAAATCAACGCGGACACCAGCAGAAGCGTCAGGATCCCCAGCGCGACACGCTTAAGGATGAGTTCGATCATTATGCTTCGAGCCAAACCTTTTCAGCGAGGCGCGCGCCCATGAAGTTGAACATCGGGTGAGTGGTGACGCCGCCGAGCTTGGTGGAGACGGCATCGAGATAATCGCCGAACATCGGGATCATCGCGCCACCATCGTCTGAGATCAGCTGCTGGAGCTCAGCGTAGATTTCCTTGCGCTTCGCATTGTCGAGAAGCGCGCGGGCTTCGACGAGCTTGGCGTCGAACGTCTCGTTCTTCCAATGCGTGTCGTTCTGCGCGGAGGTCGAGGAGTAAGCGATAGTGAGCATCTGGTCCGCCGTCGGACGGCCGCCCCAATATCCCATCGAGAACGGCGCCTTCATCCAGACATTGGACCAGTAGCCATCGCTTGGCTCACGCTTGATCGAGAGATTGATGCCCGAGGCCGCAGCCGAAGACTGGAAGATCGCAGCCGCATCGACGGCGCCGGAGAAGGCAGCATCAGAGGCGGAGAGCTCGATATCGAGGGAATCGAGGCCCGCTTCCTTGAGATAAAATTTCGACTTTTCCGGATCGTAAGCGCGCTGCGGCAGGTCGGCGGCATAGAACGGATCGGTGACTGGGATCGGGTGATCGTTGCCGAGCTTGCCATAACCACGAAGGGCGGTGGTGAGGAGCTGCTCGCGATCGATGGCGTATTTGATCGCCATGCGGACATTGTTGTCCGTATAGGGGCCCTGGGTGCAATCCATGAGGAAAGTGAAGTGCTGGCCGCCGGCGGACTGCACGACTTCAAGGTTGGGATTGCGCTTCAAAAGATCAACGGTCTTGAAGTCGAGCTGGTTGATGGCGTGGACCTGGCCGCTCATCATCGCATTGGTGCGGGCCGCGATATCGTTGATGACGATGACTTCGACGGCATCGACCCAGGCGGTGTTGGGCTTCCAGTAGCTTTCATTGCGCGTGAAGCGGGCTCGCACGCCGGGCTCATAGCTTTCGAGCTTGAAGGGGCCGGTGCCGATCGGCTTGGTCCAGTCTTCAAAGCCCTCGGAGACGATCAGGAAGTGATAATCCGACAGGATATAGGGCAGATCGGCATTGCCGCTATCGAGGACGATCTTGATCTCGGTATCCGAAACCTTGACCACATCGGCGAACTGGCCGGCGGTGGAACGGGCCGCGGAGGTCGAGGCTTCGCCGCGATGGAGGTTCAGCGAATAGAGGATATCTTCGGCGGTGAGCGTCTTGCCATCATGGAAGGTGACGCCCTGGCGGATCTTGAAGGTCCACTCTTTCGCATCGGCCGAGGGCTCCCAGCTTTCGAAGAGCTCGGGCTGGACCTGGTTGTCCTTGTCGATTTCGACGAGGCCGTTGAAGGTCATATAGGCCTGGTTGACCGGCACCCAATCATTGAGCACGCGAATGTCGAACGTGTCGGTGGTCGAGCCGCCGCCGATGCCCAGTTTCAGGACGCCACCGCGCTTGGGGGTTGCTTCCTGCGCAAAGGCCTGCGGCACGATGAGACCGCTGGCCAGAGTGGTGAGACCGAGCCCGGCGGCGCCGGCCATGAACTGGCGGCGGCTCAGCGCGAACGGCGACTGGTTGTTCGACATATTCCTACCTTGTTGTTGTTTGACTTCCGCCGTTCTGCCAGGGCAGCAGAGGCGTCCCCATGGCCGGAATACTAGTGGGCAAATGATGGCGCCCGGCATGATATAAAATCATACCCCTATCAGAATCCGGCGTGCATGGTTTGGTCGGGTTCGAGGCTAAATGCCCCTCTGTTTGGGGAGGATGGCGCAGCGCAAAACGGCGCCTATCGTCCCGGATTCATGATCAGCACTGCAGCGCCGCCCCTGGCGCATTTTGGAGCATTTGAGATGGAGCTTGCGACTGCCGTAGGGCTCGTTGGCGCAGTAGCCTACCTGGCAGGCTATGCGTTGATCCAGATGCGCGTGCTCTCGATCGATGACGGCCGCTATGCGGCGCTCAACGTCCTCGGGGGCGTGGCCCTGATATACTCGCTGATCTGGAATTTCAACCTTGGCTCGCTTTTGACCCAGGTCGCCTGGCTGATTTTCACCGTCGTCGGCTATCTCCACAGCCGCCATCAGCGCCGGAAAAGCGCGAAGCCCGCGACCATTCAGGCGCCGGCCAATGACGAGACGCTGCCGCCGACCGAGGTCGCAGCTTAAGCCTCGTTATTGACGTTATTGGCGATGAGCCAATCGGCGACTTCGCGGGTGATGCGACGTTGATGCCGATCGGCGGGGCGCATGAGATAGAAGCGCCCTTCCGATTTCATCGTGTGCTCATGCATGGGCACGAGCGTGCCGGCTTCTAGCTGCTCACGGATGAGCCAGGTCCAGCCAAGCACATATCCCCCACCCTGCATGGCGGCGGCGACGCAGAGGCCATAATCGCCAAGGAGCCAGCGGCGTTGATCCGTGGGCGCGGTGAGGCCGGCGCTGCGCCACCAATGTGGCCAATCCTGCCATTCGCGCAGGGTTTCCTCGATGCCGATGATGACGGGATCGGGCACATCCATCAGCGGGAGAAAGCCAGGCGCTGCGACGGGGACGATTTCTTCGCGGCCGAGGACGATCGTGTTGACCCCAAGCGGCTTTTCACTGCGGTAAAAGACGGCGAGATCGAACTCGTCGAGCCGCAGGTGCATGATGTCGTCGGTGACTTTGAGGCGCAGTTCGAGCCCGGGAATATCGTGCTGCAGTCGCGTGAGGCGCGGCATGAACCACTGATCGGCAATGCCGCGCGAACAGGCGACGGTGATCTGGCGAGCGCCCGTCCAGGTACGCACGCCATCGGTGACGGCGGCAACTTCACCCAATACCCGCGAAATGTCGGCCGCATAGGCCTCGCCGACCGGGGTCAGACGGACGCCGTGGACGGCACGGGCAAAAAGCTTTGAGCCGATAAAAGCTTCGAGCTTGCCGATCTGGCGGCTGACGGCGCTCTGGGTCAGACCAAGCTCAAGACCGGCCCGGGAAAAGCTGCCAAGCCGCGAGGCGGCTTCGAAAACGACCAGGGCATTGAGCGGCGGCAATTTGCCGAGCTTGGACATCGGGAATGGGTTCGCGCTTCGGGGTGTTGTACCTCCGATTAGCACAGGCAGGCGCGGCGCCGAAAGAGAGCCGCGTCAAGACTGCTTTCCGCAAATGCCCGCGATGGCGATGAGGACGCGGCGGCGCGCGGTTTCGGCATTGTCGCCGTAACGGTCGATGGCCCAGGAGAGCGCTAGGATCAGTTCATAGATCTCGTCAGCCGTGACATTTTCCGCAGCTTGTCCGGCCGCCAAGGCGAGTTGAAGCAGGCGATCCGTTTCGTCGATCAGCGGCTGGTTCGACGCACTGAGCGAGCCGCCGGGCTCGGCATGGGCGGAGGCGAGGCAATAGGGCAGATCGTGCCAGATGCGCAATTGCCAGGCGAGGCTGACGAGCCACGCGCTGAGTGCTTGACCGGGCGGTAGCGTTTCGGAAAGCACCCTGCCCTCTGCCAACGCCGTCTCGAAACTCGATTGAATGATCTCGACGAGCAGATCGTCGCGCGTCGGAAAATTGCGATAGAGCGTGGCATTGCCTACGCCGGCCAGCGCGGCGATGCCGTCGAGCGGGGCCATGACACCCTCCGCCTCGAATGTCTGTCGCGCCGCCGCCAGAATCGCATCGCGGTTTTTGAGCGCATCGGCGCGGGGTTTCCGGGCCTTTTCCGTGCTCGCCAAGTCAGCCTCTTAAAAATAACGCCACACCACCTTGCTTAAGTGGGTAGTGTCCCCATTTAATTTTCGGGGATCGTCCCCACTTCATATAGAGAGCTCACATGGAAAAGTCACTTGATGGTCGCACGGTGTTTGTAACGGGCGCCAATGGCGGTTTAGGCGAGCAGTTCGTTCTGCAGGCGCTGGAACGCGGTGCGCGAAAAGTCTATGCCGCCGCACGGAAACCGCGAAACTGGGAAGATGCACGTATCCAGCCTTTCGCGCTCGACATAAACGATCCGCAGGCCGTGACCGACGCTGCGACGGTTGCTGCCGACGTCGATCTTCTCGTCAACAATGCTGCCATCGCGCCGGAAAACGACTCGCTGGCGGGTCCCGAAGAAAGCCTCCGGCGCATTCTCGAAACCAATCTGTTCGGCAATCTGCGCGTCGCCAACGCTTTTGCGCCTGTGCTCGCGACGCATGGCGGCGGCACCATTTTGAACGTACTATCGGCCGCATCCTGGATCGGGCTTGGCACCGGCTATTCCGTTTCGAAGGCCGCCATGTGGTCAGCGACCAACGGTCTGCGCTTCCAGTTGCAGGACCAGAAGACGCAGGTGATTGGCCTATTGGTCGGCATGATCGACACGGCCATGTCCGCGCGTTGGGATGTGCCCAAGGTCAGCGCGGCAAGCGTCGTGTCGCAGGGCTATGACGGCGTTGCCAATGGCGCACTCGAAGTTTTGGCCGACGACGACACCCGGGGCTTAAAATCCATGCTGAACATGAAGGCCGAGGAGCTTTATCCGATGTTGCATGCGCAGCTTGCCGGCTTCAAGGCCTAGGACGGACGGTTGCAGCTCATCGTTCCGGCTTCGGCCGGGACGGCGAACTTGCGCCCGCGGCCAAAGCCCTGCACAAATGCGAGAATTGCGTGGCACATCAAGGGGCAACGACCTGCACAAGGGCAAACTTATTCTCACAACCATGGGGCTGATCGGCGTCGCCGTGATTGCGGCTTTCGTTCTCGATCGTCTCGGCGTCAATGCGAGCCAGGAGGTGGTCGTCGGCTTTGGTGCGGTTTGCGGTCTTTTGGCCTGTGGATTGGCCTTTCGGGGCAAGACGGCGTCTCTGGCAAGGTTGGCGATGGTCTTTGTTTTTGCGGCCGTGGTTCTTGCTGGACCGGTGACGGCATTTTTCGTGGCATTCGGCCTGGCGAGCGGCTTTGGCGGGCTCTCGGCCTTTGCCGGGACATGGGGCAGCCCCGGAATGGACGGCGTCCTCGGCCAAAGTCTTGTTTGGGTGCTGATCGGGACGGTCGGTTTTTTCGGCTTCATGAGCCAGGCATGGGCCCTGTTGCGCGCGTTTGGCGTTTTTGCTGACGCGAGACGCGGAGCTTAGGCCGCATCATGCATATTGTCCTTGGAGCGCCGGGTCCGGGGAAATCAACCGTCATTGCCTTGGTTGCGAGCCAGCTACCACAGTGGGTTGTCTTGGACTGGGATGCGCTGATGAAACCAGCGGGCTTACTCGCCGGCGCTGATATTCCGTCGACACCCAGCACTTGGACCACTTATGCAGCGCTCGTGCGCACCATGGTGGAAAGCGTGGGGCCGGATCGGGTGGTGTTATTCGGCGTCCAAACGCCGGACGAGATGGTTGATTGGCCCGAAGCGACGTGGACTTTGCTGGACTGCGCGGATGACGAGCGCCAGCGCCGCCTTGAAAAGCGCGGCGAACATGCGCCAGGCATCGTCGAGGCGATCGAGGATGCGGCGACTTATCGGCGGCTGGGGATTTTTACGATCGACGGGACCACACTGACGCCGGCCCAGGTCGCACGGAACGTCATCGAGCGAGTGCAATCACTCGGATAAGCAGCGCCAACAGGTTCTTCGCTTAACCTGTGACGCCTTTCGTTTTCGTTCGCTTTTCTTTCGATTGGGTCTATAACCGATTCCAGTGGCTGGCCGAATGACTGTGCCCAAGCAGCGGCTGGCTGGGGAGCAATTTTGAAATGAAAAAGCAATCTCGCCTGTTCCACCTGGGATGGGTGGTCATCCTTATCGGTGCGCTTCTCGCGCACTTTATCCAGACCTCCGGCGGCATCAGTATTCGCGATATACGCTTCAACGGCGCCAATGGTCAGGTTCTGAGCGGTCTCCTGTATGTGCCGCCCGGCGTGACCGCGGAAAACAAGGCACCCGGCATTCTGGCGGTCCATGGCTACATCAATAGCCGCGAAACCCAATCGGGCTTTGCCATCGAATATGCGCGCCGCGGCTATGTCGTGTTGGCGCTCGATCAATCGGGACACGGCTATTCCGATGCGCCCGCCTTTGCCAATGGCTTTGGCGGTCCTGCCGGTCTCGCGTATCTCCGCAGTCTCGACATTGTCGACACCAACAATATCGGCCTTGAAGGCCACTCCATGGGTGGTTGGACGGTGCTGGCAGCGGCTGCGGCCATGCCGAACGATTATAAAGCGGTGGTTCTCGAAGGCTCCAGCACCGGCGCGCCCTTTGCGCAGGAAGGCTCGACCACCTGGCCGCGCAACCTTGCTGTCGTATTCTCGAAATTCGACGAATTCTCGCCGCTGATGTGGAACGTCGATCGGGCGCAGGACGTCGTGACGAGCCCGAAACTGCAGGCCGTATTCGGCACGACCGATGCGGTGGTTCCGGGCAATGTCTATGGCGACATTGCCGCCGGCACCGCGCGCATGCTGCAGACCCCGAACACGACCCATCCGGGCGATCATATCTCGCCCGAAGCCATCGGCTATTCGATCGACTGGTTTGCCCAGACGCTTGAAGGCGCCAAGCCCATTCCCTCCTCGGACCAGATCTGGCTCTGGAAGGAAATCGGCACGCTGATCGCCTTTGTCGGCTTCATCATCTTGCTCGCCGGCACATTTGAAATGCTGCTGTCGACTGCGACCTTCGCCCATCTGCGCCAGGCGCCGGTGGCAACGGCGCATCGCAGCCGCACGGCCAAGTGGTGGATCGGGTTTGCGCTCAGCGCCTTCATTCCGGTGCTGACCTATTATCTGTTCCTTTATTGGGGCGGCCAGCTTCTGCCGGGTTCGGCGCTGTTTCCGCAGACGATCACCAGCCAGATCGCTTTCTGGGCGGTGCTCAATGGCGTCATCGTCTTCCTGATCGGCTTCGTGTTGCGGGGCGAAAAGGTTTCGGCGCGGGGCAATGTGCTCGGCTCGATCCTGATTGCGCTGGCGACAGTCGGGATCGGCTATCTCTTCGTCATCGCAGCCGATTTCCTCTTCAAGATCGACTTCCGGTTCTGGGTCGTTGCGTTGAAGCCAATGAGCCTCTTGCAGGCCAAGATCGCGCTCGTCTATCTCGTGCCGTTTACGCTGTTCTTCGTGCTGGCCCTGCGTGGCCTCCACACCGGCCTGACGGTGACGGGCGACAGCCGGGCCAAGCAGTATCTGAGCAATATCGGCGCACTGGCGATGGGGTTCCTCGTGTTTCTCGTCGTTCAATATGGCTGGTTGTTGATCAACGGACACCTCCTGAGCCTCAACGAGCCGCTCAATACCGTTGTCGCCATCCAGTTCCTGCCGCTGATGGCCATCATCGCGTTCCTCTCGACGTTCACCTATCGGAGGACCGGTAGCTATCTGCCGGGCGCGCTGATCAACTCGCTCTTCGTGACTTGGTATATTGTCGCGGGGCAAGCAACGCAGTTCCCGGTCAGCTGAGGCTGGGACAGAATGACGAAGGGCCGGTCTCGCGACCGGCCTTTTTGTTTTGATGGGTTTAACTAGCTGCCGAAAATATAAGGCGGCAGGCCGGGCGTGGCGACGCGAAAGCTGACGATGCCGTCATGGCCGGGTGCGGCGAGGCCGGAATCAAGGCTTGTGACGAAGACGGTGCGCAGGTCCGGTCCGCCAAAGCAGGGCATGGTCGGCTTGGCGATGGGCAGATCGACCCAGTCGAGCAGATTGCCATCGAGATCGATGCGATTGATGCGGCTGCAGGAGGGCGCGGCTGACCAATAGATATCGGTGATATCGAAGGCGCCGCCATCGGCGCGCCCGTTAGCGAGATCGTGTTCGCGCAAGCGGCGCTTGTTGGAAATGGCGCCGGAGGACGGATCGAAGTCCCAGCGATCGATGAACATCTCGCCCTGCGAATCCGAGTGGCACATGGTTTTCCCGTCCTTGGTCCAAGCCAGACCATTGGAGGTAGAAAAGCCTTCGGTAAGGAGGGTGACGCGACCGGCGGCATCGACGCGGTAAAGTGCGCCCTTCGGCTGAGGCGAGCGATCCATGCTGCCGACGTAAAAGGCGCCATCGGGGCCAACCTTGCCATCGTTGAGGCGGCTGACTTGGGGCGGCAGATCGATCGACGCCAAAACCTCGCGGGTGCCGGTCTCGGGGTCGAAGAGGATGACGCTCTTTGATAGGGCGACGACGACCCCCCCGCCTGTGGCGAGGCCAAAGCTGGCAACCTCGTCGCCCAAGGACCACTCCCGCCTTGCGCCGCTTTCAATATGAAGAGCGTGGATCTTGCCGGCGGGGATGTCGCACCAGAAAAGCTCGGCGGTTGCGGCGTTCCAGGTTGCGCTTTCGCCTACCCCGAAGCGCTCACGGATGACGAAGTCAACGGGGCCAGTTGCAGCGGTCATCGCGGTTCACCCGTCTGGTGTTCAAGGTTCCAATTGCGATAGCGCCGGCGGCCATTATCGAGATGGATACGCATGCTATCGCGCGCCAGTTGCGGCTGGCGATCAGCGATAGCATCGGCGATGGCCCGGTGTTCTTCCTGGATTTTCTTGAGAAAACTGATCTGCTCGTCGCTATCGGCAAAGGCAGCGCCAAGGGCTTTGCGCGGGATCAGGCGCTCGCCGAGCTGATCGACGAACTCGACGAATTTCGGATTGCCGGTCGCCTGGGCAATCGAGCGGTGCAGCGCCCGATCGGCGTCGCTCGCCATAGCCTTGTCCTCGATATGCCGAGAAAAGCTCGTCATGGCCTGTTCGATCCGCAGGAGATCGGTTTCGTTGCGCCGCTCAGCAGCAAGGCCGGCTGCTTCGATTTCGACGCTCATGCGCAATTCCATGAACTCGATCACATCGGCAATATCGTTGGGTGATCGCATCACGAGCGAGCCGGGAGCCGGCGACGGCGCTTCGCTGACATAGACGCCCGAACCGCGCTTCGAGACGAGCCGGCCCTCTGCCTGCAAGCTAGCAGTGGCTTCACGCACAACGGTCCGGCTGACACCAAACTTCAAGCACAGCTGTTCGGCTGTCGGCAGTTTGTCGCCTGGCTGCAAGTTTTCGGACGCGATGAGGCTGATCAGCCCACCCTTGACCGTATCCGTCAGCCGCGCCGCACCCTGCCGCATCATCAACCCACCCAGAATGTGATGTCTTCGAGCCCCTCAGCCTAGAGAAGGTGGCCCGAATTCAACTTGTAGCACCGGCAAATATTTCATACAACTTTTTCAAAGTTCACACAACTCTGGATCATCGATGTATGTAGGAACCCAGCTTAGCGGCAAAGACGTGGAGCGTCTCGGCGACGGCTACCTCCGGCAACTGGGCCAACTGGGCCTTAAGCACGTCTGCATCGACCCGCCGGGCAATCCCTATGAATGGACGCGTGATGTCATCGCGCGCCATATCGAGCGGCTCGACAAGCACGGGCTCGTGCTCGATATGGTGCAGTTGCCGATGCCGTCTTCGGGTATCGGGACCCACCAATCGCCGGGCGTCGTGCTGGGTAACTCGCCCGAGCGCGACCGCGAGATCGATGGCATGTGCACCATCATTCAAAATCTGGCGGCGCTTGGTGTCCACGCGACCAAATACAATTTCAACCTCCTGGGCATTCCGCGCACGCCATCCGAGCGCGGCCGCGGCGGCGCTATCGTCCCGACCTTCCGGCATGAGCAACTGACCAATAGCGATGAGCTGACCGAAGCCGGAAAAGTCAGCGCCGAGCAGTTCTGGGAGCGGATTACCTATTTCCTCAAACGCGTCGTGCCGGTGGCGGAAGCCGCCAAGGTCCGCCTCGCCTGCCACCCGCACGATCCGCTGACCCCGCCGGGCTATCGCGGCGTCGAACAGCGCGTGCTGGGCAATGCCGAAGGCCTCAAGCGCTTCGTGCAGATTGCGGAAAGCCCCTATCATGGGCTCAATTTCTGCCAGGGCACGATCGCGGAAAGCATGGAAAATCCGCGCGCTGAAATCGACGAAGTGATCCGCTGGTTCGGCAGCCGCGGCAAGATTTTCAACGTCCATTTCCGCAATATCAAGGGCGGCCGCTATTCCTTCACCGAGGTTTTCCCGGACGATGGCGACATGAACATGGCCCAGAGCTTTAAGGCCTATCACGAGAGCGGCGTCGACTGCATGATCATGCCGGACCACATGCCGGAGATCGATGGCGAGGCACCCTTCGAGACGGCATTTGCCTTCGCGTTCGGCTACATCATCGCCCTGTTCCAGGCCAATGGGCTCGATCCCTACGGCCATTGATCTAGAACCAAAGATATGAAAGGCCCGGTATCTTGCGATGCCGGGCCTTTTGCTGAGTAGATCAGCGGTGGTGCGTCGCGATGAGATCGGCGAGTGCACTCGGTCATTGGATCAGGGAGCCACCACCCCAGCGGTCGGATTAGTACTATTTCATGGAATTAGTATGATCGCAAATGCGGTCGACGGCGATGCGCATCGCCCGGAGCCATTCCCCTGAAGCGCTGGTCGCAGTGCGCAATTTCAAAGCACCGCGGCGTTGAGAGATGGTATGTCTGGCCGCACACCGCAGGAGCGGAGGATAAGAGCTTGAACCATCTGCTCGCGGACTTTGATATCGGCCTGTTGCTGACCTTCGATGCCATGCTTCGGGATCGAAACGTCACGCATGCTGCGGCACGGCTTAACATTACTCAGTCGGCGCTGTCGGCACGGCTGACGCGTCTCAGGCAATTGCTCGGCGATCCGCTCTTTATTCCATCAAATTCAGGCCGGGGCATGGTCGCATCGCCCCATGCATTGGCCTTGGCGCCCGACCTGGCGAGCCTTCTGGAACAGCTCAGCGATTTCATCGGCACCGCGCGGGTCTTTGATCCCAGCGTCAGCAGGCGCATCTTTCGCGTGGCCGCAACCGATAACCCGGTTTCGATCCTGGCGCCCGACCTTATCCCGCTAATTCGAAGCGCGGCGCCTGACGCGCGGATTGCCTTTACTGTACCCAACAAGGCCCGGATTGCCGAAGACTTGGAACAGGGAGAGGTGGACGTCTTCATCGGGGTCAACGAAGACGCGGCGCCTGGCCTGATGGCGCGCAAACTGTTCGAAGAGGCATTCGTGACCGCCTATCGGCATGGCCATCCGCGAAATCCGGGGCCGATGACGCTCGATGAATTCTGCGCTCTCGATCATCTGCTCATCTCCACCAGCGGTGGGCACTTTTCAGGGATGATCGATCAGGCGCTGACAGAGCTTGGTCGGGCAAGGCGGGTCAGCGTCTCTGTGCAAAGTTACGCATTGGCACCGCTGATGCTGGCCAGCACCGATCTGATCTGCACCCTGCCCCGGCGGTTTCTGCAGCGGTTTGAGTCCATGCTCGAGATCATCGAGACCCCGCTCGATTTGGCGCCATTCGAAATGACGATGTTTTGGCATCCGCGAATGAACGCGGATGCTGCCCATGTCTGGCTACGCCAGCAAATTCTCTCGACGGCAAGGGCCGGGCTTTGGCCCTGACGTAAGGCTCAGAACTGCTGAAGCAGGTAGTCGCCCACCTTTTCGGCCTTCGGGTCGAAGAGGGTGTCGAGGCGCGAATTGAGGACGTAGACCCCATTTCCGGCCTCGACCGCCGCGGTCGGCATCGAGAGTTCACTCTTTTCGCTGCGCGTGATGGTCGTAGATTTCCAGCCATCGGTGGAGGTCAGTTCGACTGTCCGATCAGACCCCAGGTTCTGGACGACAAGCAGGTGTTCTCCATCGAGGAGATGAATACCGTCTGCGCCAAGCAGTGGCTCGGGCAAGGCCACACTCGAAATGTCCGTTGGATCGGAGAGGCTCACCCGGAACAGTTCGCCGCTGTTGTATTTGCCGACGATTAGATAGCCGTCTTCATGCACGGCAATGCCGTTGAGATTGAAGCCGTCTTCGGACCAGAACTGTGGGTCTTGCGCAAAGATCGACGCCTTCCCCGATGTGTCGATCTTGTAAATGATCGGCGCGAAGCTGTCGGTCACATAGGCATTGCCCGCAGCATCGAGCGCGATATCGTTGGCAAAATGCGTGCCTTGGCTGAGCGCGCCGAGATCGTAATAGTCCTTTGGCGTGCCGGATTTGGCGTCATATGTCGCGACGCAAGCGAGTTTCCCTTGGGTAGCTATGCTGGTGCGTGCCCCGGCTCCGGGATCGGAATTGGTCACCCAGAGCGTATCAGTCTGATCATCGACCAGTAGCCCCACGGTCGAGACCAGCTTGTCGTCGGCGATAAACGGCGTGTAGGCGCCGGTCCGGTCGAGTTTGGCGACCAGCCCTTGAGTGACGGAGCCGAGCAGGAATACGTCCTGTTCGGCCGAAAAGGTGAGGCTCTCGGGATAGGAGCGGTCCGAGGCGAAGCCGATATCGGCAGCCGTGGTGGGCACTGCCAGAGAGAGAAGAGCGGCGCTTGCAACGCCGGCGAGCAAAGTGCAGGAGATCATCATGCGGTCCTTTCGATCATGATGCCCATGATCTAGGACACGCTCCGCCAGGCTTGAAACGCGGCTCGGCGATTGGAGCTATCGATCAAATCGATGGCTTACTGAGATCAAATGCAGGGGCAGCTATCGATCTCAGCGATAGCTGCAAATCTTCGTATCGATTTCCGGGTCAGGCGACGCGGGGGCATCTTCGGCCGCAGATGAGCCCGAAACCGCGGCTAGACAGGAGACATCAATGCTCGATTTCTATTTTCACGCGACGCCGAATTCGATGAAGGTTGCGGTGTTGCTGCACGAACTCGCCCTCCCCTTTTCGGTCAAACCGGTGGACATCTTCAAGGGCGAGCAGCACCTCCCTGGCTTTCGGGCGATCAACGCCAATGGCAAGGTGCCGGCGATTGTGGACGGCGACACGATCGTCTTCGACTCTCACGCCATTCTGCTCTATCTGGCCGACAAGCACGGCGCTTTCGTGCCGACAGACCGGCGCGACTATGCCGCCATGCTCTCATGGCTCGAGCTGGTCGCAACTGGGCTTTCGCCCTTCTCCGGCCAGGCCATCCATTTCATGCATTACGCTCCCGAGCACCTGCCCTACGCCGTCAACCGGTATACCAAGGAAGTGGCGCGGCACTATGAGGTGCTCGACGACCGCCTTGGCAGCGCCCAGTATCTAGCGGGGGAGACCTATTCGATCGCTGACATGGCTCTTTGGGGATGGGCCGCTTCGGCAGGCTTCATCTTTGGCGATGCAGGGCTCTCGGCCTATCCCAATGTCCAAAGGTTCATGACGGAAATGGCGTCGCGTCCCGCGGTGCAAAAGGCGCTGGAGCTGAAAGCGGCTCACACATTCAAATCCGACCTCGATGCAACTTCGCGCAAGGCGATGTTTCCGCAAAACGAGAGCGATGCAGCCTAGCGTTTTTCGGATTTCGGGCCACCGTCTCCAACTTTGGCCGCGAAATCGACCAGTAGGCGAGCGAGTTGTGCGGGCTGTTCCTGCTGGATCCAGTGCCCCGCACCTTCAACGAACGCGACATCCCTCAGTTGCGTCGTTGATGTAGTTTGCATTAGGTCCAGCGCACCGGGCGAAATGTAGGGTGCCCAATCCTTGTCGCCGCCAATAAAGAGCGATGGCACATCGAGCGTCCGGCCGGAAAAGAGACGCAGCTCGGCGCCGAGTGCGGGGTCGGACAGCACACGGTAGCCTTGCATCGCGCCTTGGAAGCCGGTGCGCGAGAATGCCTCGACATAGACATCGAGCTCAGGCTCGGTGAGCCAGTGGGCGGCGGCAACCTCTGCGTCTGAAGGACGGAATGGAGCGACGTTCTCGGGCATCGTCTTCCCCTTTTCCATCACATAATAGGTGGGCAGTGCGGCGAATGCTTCAGGACTTGCGGGGCTGAGCGGATGCGGCGCATTGCCGGCCCAATCGGCGCTTTTGACGTGAAAGAAGGTCCTGAAAAACTGGCGGAGGCCCTCTGGTGCATTTTGCGGATCATCACTGGCGCTGCGCGATGCGAAATAGTGCTGATAAAGCTCTCGCGGTGGATCGAGCGCGGCAAGGCCGGCCGCCAATTGATGCACCGGGGACTGTGCTGGCTGGGGCTGCGGGGCTTTGTCGGCGGTGTCGAAGGGAAAGGCCGGCACGCCGGGAAAGGGCGCGCTCATCAGGACGACTGAAGGAAACACATCGGGGCGGGCGATGGCGCAATAGGCCGCGATGGGCGAGCCGAAATCGTGTCCGACCAGCATGGACGTGTGGGAATAGCCCAAGGCCGCAACCAGGGCGAGTGTATCGCGCACCATGTTGAGAATGCCAAAGGGCGCGAGAGGCGCATCATAATCGGCCGACCATCCCGTGGTTTGACCATAGCCGCGCTGATCGGGCGCAACGACGTGGTAGCCGGCCTCTGCTAGGAGCGGCATCACATGGCGCCAACCATAGGCGAGATCCGGAAACCCATGGAGAAGCAGCGCCAGCGGGCGTCCGGTCTCCTTATGCCCGGCTTCAAGAATATGAAGATCGAGGCCATTTACCGCTGGGATCATTCGCGAGCGAATTGCCGCCGGCAGCGCGCCCTGAATATCTGTGAAAACCATTTGATCGGCACCTCTCTCATAGGCGGTAAACGCGTCGAGTTGCGTGAGCCAAACAACTATGGCGATCACCATACTATGGCGGTTGGTATAGTATGGTCAAGGCTCTTGTGGTAGGACACCGTATGACCCGCAAAACCGACGCCCGTGAAAATGCCATCGCTGCAGCTATTCGCCTGTTTCGTCTTCAGGGCTATACGGCCACCGGCCTCACCCAAATCCTTGAGGAAAGCGGGGCGCCCAAGGGTTCGTTCTATTTTCATTTTCCCAAGGGGAAGGTGCAGTTGGCAGAAGAGGCGATCGATCGCTATGTCGCGCAGCGCATTGCCGTTATTCAGGCAGTGTCGGCGGAGACAACAGGCGATGCGCTGGGCTTTACGCAAAGGCTGATTGGGTCGTTCGCCGCCGACATGAAGGCCTCCGACTTCCGATATGGATGCCTGATGCAGAACCTTGCTAATGAACTGCCGGCCCTCGATGCCGACCTCACACAACGGGTGGCCCAAGGCTTTGCGACCTCGACCGAGATCATAAGGCGGCATTTCGAGGGGTGCGGGCTGAGTGGCGGGAAGGCAAGGTCTGCGGCAGCCGCGCTGGTGGCCTCGCTCGAGGGCGCGCGAACGGTCGCGCGGCTCGAGCGGAGCCCAGCAGTGTTCGAGGCACTGTCCGAAATGGCCGCTCAGCAATGGGCCGCCTAGTCGCACAGCGACTTTGAGGAGGTGTCGCCTTCGCCTTTCCTATTGAGCCGGCAAGCGCGCCAGCCAGGCTTGCATCTGGCGGATTTCCACCTGCTGCGTAGTGATGATTTCCTGAGCAAACATCTTGATCCAGGGATCATTGGCATATTGCTGGGCGACCCTTGCCATCGCGACCGCGCCCTGATGGTGCGGGATCATGCTGCACACGAAGGCGGTCTGAAAATCGGTCGGCGTCATGCCACGCATCATATCCGAATGCATCGGCTCCATGGTCTGGAGCAGCGCCGCATGGGCAGGATCGGCATTGGCTGCCATCATGTCGATGTGCTCCTGCATCGAAGCGCCACCATGGTCGGCACTGGCATCGCCGCAAATGGGCGGCAGAGGGAGTTGAGCCGCAGCCTCCGCAGGCTGATCGCGCACGAACAGCGCACCGACAAAAGCGACCGCCAGAATTCCTGCCGCACCCCACTTCATCACGTCCATTTTCTCAGACTCCTGGGCCTCGTTGCTAGCCCGACTATGCCGCGCCCATTTCCCGAGCCGTTTGATCGAGATCAAGGATGCATGGGCGATGCACGTTTATGCCGACCTCAGCTGCAGTCGTTGCAGAACTGATGGAGTCGCAAGTGATAGTGCACCAAGGAACCGTCGCCACACTGCGCAGGGGGGCTGGACGCCGGCTTTCCCTGGGCCTACCGCTCGGCGTTCTTCTCGCGGGGTTCGGCGCCGCAACGCCCGCTTATGCCCATGTCAAATGGTTTGCACCCTACGTGGTGGGCGCTGCGCCTGCCCCGATCACCAGCACGCTGGCCAATGGCTGGTTCTGGCTCGGTATTGTGCTGGTCCTTGCCTTCTTCGCGGCAACGGTCGTCATTGCAAAAGGCAAGTTTGGCAGCGCGGTCAGCAGCGGACTTGACTGGGCGAGCGCGCCGCTCTGGACCCGGTCGGACGATTTCATGCGGGCCATTATCGGTGCCTTCTTCGTCGCGATCTTTGCCGTTGGCGGGGTTTATCTGACGCCAGACCTGCAAACGCCCAATGAGTGGGTCTCGTGGCTGCAATTGCTGATCGCGCTGCTGGTATTCTCGCGCCGGACCATGCCGCTGGCTGCGGCGGGCATTATCGGGCTCTGGGTCATTGCGCTGCGCGACTATGACTTCTTCCACCTGCTCGACTATCTGGCGCTTGGCGTCGGCGTCGCCGGATATCTGGCGCTTGCCAGCGCTCCGGAGAGCAAGTGGTATAAGCACCGATTTGCCGTGCTTCGCTGGGGTGTCGCCATTGCGCTGATGTGGTCGAGCCTTGAAAAGTTCGCCTATGCCGAATGGTTCTATCCGCTTGTCGAAGAACGGCCCTACCTGACCTTCGGCATGCCGCGGGACACGTTCATTCCCATGGCGGGCGTCGCTGAATTCACCATGGGTTTTGGCCTTCTTTGGACGCCGTTGATTCGCCGACTGTCGGCCGTGGCGCTGCTGGTGATTTTCACCACCGCGGTCTATCCCTTCGGCCGTATCGATCTCGTCGGTCACGCCCTGATAATTAGCACGCTGTTCCTGATAGCTGCCGATCCGACGCCATCGGGCCCACGCCTCAAAACGCTGATGCCGGCAATTGGCGCAGTGCCTGCGGGTCTCCTCGCTGCCATGGTGATCATTGCGGGAAGCTATTGGGGGCTACACACGGTGTTCTACGGCGATGCCGTGCGGACAGAACCGCTGGCGCCCAATACCGAACTCCTGACGCATATGCCGAACGCCGAACAACCCCATGGCATGGTGCACTCGCCCCAGCCCTGAGCACTGAACCCCAGCAACCCCGCTTCGGCGGGGTTGTTTCGCTTAATGGCAAATGGCTACCGATCTCAGCGGCGCTTTTGGCCGATTGAGCCGGCGCCGACGGCGACGAGAATGAGCGCGCCGACAAGAACCTGACGGATATAGCTATCGACGCTCATCTGGGTGAGGCCATTGTCGAGGACGCCCAGCACGATGACCCCGACGACAGTGGCGAGAATGCGGGGCTCGCCGTGACGGCTCATGGTGGTGCCGAGAAAGACCGCGGCGATGGCATTGAGCATGAGGCCACTGCCCTGGACCGGATTGGCCGAGGCGACGCGGCTCGCATACATCAAACCGCCAGCGGCGGCGGCAAGACCAGTCAACGAGAAGGCGATGAGCCTGAGGCGCTTGACGGCAATGCCGCTCAGATGAGCGGCTTCCATATTGCCGCCGATGGCGTAGAGGCGGCGGCCGAAGGTGGTTTGCTCGAGAAGGACCCAGACCGCGAGGATTACCACGATAGCGATGATGGAGAGATTGGGGAGGCTGATGGCGACGCCGCCCCATTCGCCGAGCGGAATGCCGGCGCGGGCGAAATTGCCAAAGTCCTCGGGGATGGCGCGGCCCGAAATGGTCTTGCCGCCGCTGACAACAAAGGCGAGGCCCGAAAACATGGTCATGGTCGCCAGGGTCGCGATGAACGGGAGGATGCCGACAAGGCTGACCATGGCGCCATTGAAGGCGCCGCCGAGGAGGCCGACCAAAAGCGAAACCGAAACGGCGGCCCAGATCGGTTGACCGGCGACCATCATCAGGGCTGCGACGATGCCTGCAAGGCTCGCGGCAGAGCCGACCGAAAGATCGAAATCACCCATGACCATGACGACCGTCATGCCGGCCGCGACGACCATCAGCATGGAGGTCTGCTGGGTGATGTTGAGCCAGTTGCGCGCCGTCGGGAACGTGCCGGGGAGCATGACGGAGAAGAAAACGAGGATGGCGACGAAGCCGATCAGGGTGCCATAGCGGCGGATGAAGACCATGTTCTTAGGCAACCATGCCGGTGGTCCGGCCATAACAGAGATTGACGAGATCGTCTTCGCGCAGACCTGCGGCGTCGACAATGGTGGTGATGGCGCCATCGCGCATGATGGCGATGCGATCGCAAAGGCCGATCAGTTCGGGGAGATCGGAGGAGACGAGGATGACGCCAGAACCCTTGGCGGTGCGCTCGCGGATGATGGAATAGATGTCGAATTTGGCGCCGACATCGACCCCGCGGGTGGGTTCTTCGAGCAGCAACAAACGCGGATCGCCCGCGACCGCCTTGGCGAAGACGACCTTTTGCTGATTGCCGCCGCTCAGTTCGATGACGTCCTGACCCGGACCGACGGCTTTGAGGCGCATATTGGCGCCGAGGTCGGCGGCAAAGCGCTTTTCGCGGTTGGGGGTCAGCCAGGTACCGGCGCTGCTCTGGCGCTTGAGGTGCGCAAGCGTGATGTTCTCGTAGATCGGCCGGCGCATGATGAGGCCTTCGGCGCGGCGTTCGCGCGGGACATAGGCCACGCCGCTTTGCCAGGCAGTAGCGGGGGAGAACGGCGCATAGGGCGCGTTGCCGAGGGACATTGTGCCCGCGGTCATGCGGGCATCGCCGAAAATGGCGCGGATGAGTTCGCTTTGGCCGGAACCGGAGAGGCCGGCAATGCCCAGAACTTCGCCTTCGCGGAGAGAGAAGCTGGTGGGTTTGAGGCCGGGGCTGACGAGGTTAGTGGCTGAAAAGACGGTGGCCTCGCGCGGCGCGACGACGGCCTTGGGATAGGCTTCCTCGACTTTTCTACCGATCATCAGGGCGACGAGATCGTCGTGGGTGATGTTGGTCAGGGCGCCGCTATCGATCGAGCGTCCGTCGCGCAGCACGGTGGCTTTGTCGCAAAGCATCATCACCTCGTCGAGGCGGTGAGAGACGTAAAGAACCGAGCTGCCGGAGGCGCGGATTTCGCGGAGGACGCGGAACAAGCGTTGGCTCTCGTCGGCGGTGAGCGCGGCTGTGGGCTCGTCCATGACGTAGAGTTTGGCATCGTCGAGCAACGCGGCGGAGATGCGGACGAGCATCTGATCGCCAAGACCGAGCGTGCCAAGGTTCTGACGCGGGTCGATATGGTCGATGCCCAAACGATCCAGCGCGCGCTGAGCCTGACGGTTCAACTCCGCCCAATCGACGAAAATGCCGGCGCGGCGCGGATAGCGGCGGCCCATGAAGATGTTTTCGGCGACAGACAGGGTTGGGACGACGTTGAATTCCTGATGGATAAAACGGAGGCCCAGGCGATATGCAGCCTTGGTCGACTCGATGCTGACCGGCGTGCCGTCGATCGCGATATCGGCCGTGTCCGGAGCGACGACACCGGCGAGGATTTTGATCAGCGTCGATTTGCCAGCGCCATTTTCGCCCATAAGGGCGTGAATTTCACCTGGCGCAACGACGAGACTGGCCCCGGACAGGGCCGGAACGCCGGCATAGGCCTTGGTGACGGATGTGGCGGAGAGAAGCGGGATGGGAGGGGCCATAGCCGGCCCCTGCCCTAAAGCTGTTTCGGACAAGTGACCAATTACTCGGTGGCGTTAGCCTTGGTGATCAGCTTGGTAGGCACATAGGTGACCGACTGCAGGATTTCTTCGCCAGCCAGTACGCGGGCAACGGCATCAGCCGTGGTCGCGCCGATGCCGGAAAAATCCTGGGCGACGGAGGCTTCGAAATTGCCGCCGGCGGCGATGGCTTCGCGGGCCTGGGGATTGGCGTCGATGCCGGTGATGACGATGCCTTCGCCGGAACGACCGGCGTCTTCGATGGCCTGCAGCGCGCCGAGAGCTGGCTGATCCCATGCCGCCCAGACGGCCTTAATGCTGCCCGGCTCGGGATTGGCGGCGAGGATCGCTTCCATCTTGGCGCGGCTATCGGCAATGCCGCCATCGGCGACGTCCGGGGTCACGCGATCGAGCACCTTGATATCGGGATAGTTGCCGAAGACCGCATCGGCGACAACGCCGCGGACCTGCACCGGCGGGAAAGCCTCGAAGACGAACATGACGACATTGCCTTCGCCCTTGATGCGATCGGCAACATAGGTCGAGGTTTCGGCGGCCATGGCATAGCCATTGGACGTCACATTGGTGACGAGCAGCGGATCGGCGCCGGCATCCATGCCGAAGACGGGAATGCCGGCATCCTTGGCGGCCTGGAGACCAGCGGTCACCTGGGTCGGATCGACATTGATGACGATGGCATCGACGTTCTGGACGACGAGATCTTCCATACGGCTGATGACGGCGGCAACATCGCCGGCCGTATCGATCACATTGACGTCCCAGTCATTTTCGTCGGCGACGGCCTGGAAGGCTTCGACGTAAAACTGGGTGCCGGGCTGAGCCATATAGGGCGTGACGATGGCGACCTTGGCCTGAGCAAAGGCAGCGCCTGTGCCAAGAGCGGTCGTCGCGAGAAGAATACCGGCTAAAGCCAGGGTGGATTTATTGAGCGACACGAGACAGCCCTCCTGCTATCTCCGCCAGCGGGGCAGCGGGCGGTTGTTATCCTTGTGCTTCAAGGCACTATAAGGGGCGCCTGCCGGACGGCAAGCTGGATTCGGGGGAGAACGGGCATGGAATTTTGCCTGATCGGGATCGACATCGGGACAACGGCAACCAAAGCCACATTGATCGATGCATTGGGTCAGCAATTGGCAAGCTTCGAGCATCCCCATTCCACCTTTCGTACCAGCCCCGGCATGGCCGAGCAAAGGCCGGAAGATTGGCTCCGCGGCGTTTTCGGCGCACTTGGACATTTCGCCGAAATGGTAGAACCGTCGCGGTTGATAGGCATCGGCCTGACCTCGCAGGTCAATTCCCACGTCTTTGTCGATGCGCGGGGAGAGACGCTGCGGCCCGGTATCACCTGGCAGGACACGCGGGCGGCGGACGACGCGGCGCAGCTCGACCGACAGGTGAGCATTGAGCAAAAAAACGCGTGGTTTGGCGGACCGGTGCCGATCGACGCCAGTCACGCCCTCTCCCGCATGGCCTTCGTCGCCCGGACGGAGCCGCAGAATTGGGACGCAACGCGGCATGTGCTGTTGCCCAAGGATTTCATCGCACTCAAGCTGACCGGTGAAGTGGCGAGCGATGCGGTCGCGGCCGTGGGGCTGGTCGATACGGCTGGGCGCTATGTCGATGCGCTCCTCGCCCTCGTCGATTCAGCCGCGGCCAAACTGCCACCGCTTTACCCGTTTCATCATCAGGTGGGGCGCATGGATGCCGGGCTCCCCTTTGCCGGCACCCCCGTTATGGTTGGCGCCATGGATGCCTGGGCAGGCATGTTCGGCTGCGGTGTCGTTGCCAATGGCGATGCCATGTATCAATCGGGGACCAGCGAAATCCCCGGTATCGTCTCGGATACGGTTATCCCAACGGCGGGCGTAATCCTGTTTCCGCCCTATGAGGGTATCCGCATGCATGCCGCGCCAACCCAATCGGGTGGCGCGTCGATGACCTGGCTCGCAACGCTTCTTGGCCGCTCGCCGGCAGACTTGATCGAACGCGCTTCGACGGAGACGCTCACCGAGACCACACCGATCTTCTTGCCGCACCTCGCTGGGGAACGCGCGCCCATTTGGGACGCCTCATCCCGGGGCGTTTTCGCGCGGCTCGATACCAATTCCGGCCCCGAGCAACTGACGCTCGCGGTGATGGAAGGGGTGGCGCACTCGGTGCGCTGGGCGTTCCAGGCGCTGGAAGGTTCAGCGGGCATAAGCCCCGAACGCATCCGCATTAGCGGTGGCGGCGCGCGCTCCGATATCTGGTGCCAGATCCGCGCCGACGTTCTGGGAAAAACCCTGACTCGCACCAGCATTCCCGCTGCAGCCGCGCTTGGCGCTGCGATCATCGCGGGCGTGGGGAGCGGAGCATTCCCATCGCTGCCGGATGCGGTGCGCAGGCTCGTCCAATTCGAGCGCAGCTTCGAGCCGGATCCTAAACGCGTCAATTTCTATACCGACCGTTTTGAACACTATCGCGCGCTCTATCAGGACCTGCGGGCGTTCAATCAGCGATTTGGATAGCCGATGGTGCTGAACTTCAACTCAGCTTGTCGCCATCGATGATGGCCTGCACTTCGCGCTCGACCACATCGATGATGCGGCCGATGGCATCCACGGCGGCATCGGGGTTTTGAGCAAGGATTGCGTCGGCCAGATCGCGATGGATCGGGAAGGAATCGAGGCCGAAGGCATCGGCCGAAAAGGGTGACTTGCCGCCACGCTCGAGGGCATCGTCGAGATTGACCAGAAGCTGGCCATACATGGGATTGCCGGAAGCGTCGTAGATGGCGCCGTGGAAAGCGTGGTCGGCCTTGCGCCAAGGGAGGCCGGCATCGACATCGACGAGCAGCGCCGTGCAGAGACGCCCAATGTCTTCGCGCTGGGCCGGCGTCGCTTTTATCGTCGCCTTGCGGACGACGTCGTTTTCAAGCGTCCGGCGGATTTCAAGGAGGCGCAGCAACGCTTCGCCTTCAAGCCGCACCATGGTGGGGACGAGGCCGCGCGAGGTCTGGACGCGTGCCGAAAGATAGGTGCCATCGCCGCGGCGGCGGCGGATGATGCCGAGGCCTTCCCAGCGGTTGAGCGCTTCGCGGATGGTGGAACGGCCGACGCCGAGAGTTGCCGCAAGCGAAACTTCGGGCGGAAGACGATCGCCAATCGTGAGGCCCGATCTCTCGACCATATCGGCAAGCGCATCGAGCACCGCTACGCCACGCGTGCGGGTTTCGAGCGGCTCGAGATAGTCGAGTGCTGCCTGGCTCACGGCGTCATTCCTTCACAGCGGCGCGGGCCACCTTTCACCACAGTTTGCCTACTTTGTCAGCCCTGGCTTGCTGCACGACCTCGCAACGATCCGAGATCGAGAAGCTCGGAGAGGGCGTCGATCAGCTTGTCCATTTGCGGCTTGGAATTGTAGCCCTGAACCGAGAGGCGGGCGATGCAATGGTCCTGCCATTTGAACACTGGAATTTCGACGCGATAGCGCTCGAAGAGCAGCTTGTGAATTTCGGCTGTGTCGCATTCGGGGATGGGCATGGCCACCATTTGCGGGGCCGAAAATTCCGGGCTGCTGAGCGGAGCAAGACTCGTCAATTCGCCAAGCCGGCGCGCAGTGTCCTGCGCCAATTGCCGACAATGATCGGCAATCGAGAGCCAGTCGTTTTCCTTCCGGAACGCGATCGCTGCAGGCACGGTGAGCCAGGCCGAGGGATCACGCGTGCCCTGAACCTCGATGCCATCGATGAATGGCGAATTGCCGAAGGCGCCCTGCGCGCCGGGCTCCTTGGACTCCTTGGTCCAGCCGTGACTGATCACGAGCGGATCGAGCAGGCCCTGCACTTCGGGGCGGGCGTGGAGGAAGGCCGAGCCCTTGGGGGTCATCATCCACTTATGGCAATTGCCGGAATAGAAATCGGCGCCGAGCGCATCGAGCGACAGTGGAATATGGCCCGGCGTATGGGCGCCATCGATGACCGACCAAATACCGCGCTTACGCGCCTCGGCAATGGACCGCGCGATGGGGAAGACCAAGGCGGTTGGCGAGGTAATGTGGCTGAGAAACAGGACCTTGGTGCGGTCGGTCATGCCGGCGATAATGGCGTCGGTAAAGGCGTCCTCGGAAACCAGCGGCATCGGCACTTTTACGACGACGATTTCGGCGCCGGTCTTGCGGCAGACATAAGCCCAGGTCTTTTCGAGCGCTGAATATTCGTGGTCGGTCGTCAGGATCTGGTCGCCGGGCTTGAGCGGGAGCGACTGCGCCACGACGTTGAGGCCGCTTGTCGCATTCATGACCGCGGCGATATTGGTTGGGGCCGCGCCCAATTCTGCCGCAACGGCCTCGCGCGGCGTGCGCATCAGGTCGTTGAGGCGGCGACCGAGGAATTCCACCGGTTCGCTCTCGAGCTCAAGCTGAAACGCCTGATAGGTTTCAAACACCGGACGCGGGCAGGCACCGAAAGAGCCGTGATTGAGAAAGGTCACGTCCTCGCGGATGAGGAACTGACGGGCGAGATTGTCGGACACGGTTAGCGGCCTTTCAGGGTCGGATCGAGCGCGTCGCGCAGGCCATCGCCGAAAAGCGAGGTCGCGAGCACGGTGATGGCAAGCGCGGCGGTCGGGAAGACGGCCAGGTGCCAGTAAAAGAACATGAAGTCGATGCCTTCATTGATCATCTGCCCCCAGGTCGGCGTGGGCGGGGGAACGCCGACGCCGAGGAAACTGAGGCTGGCTTCGAGCATCATGGCGAGCGGAATGGACAGCACGAAGCCAATGATGATCGGGCTGATCGAATTGGGGATGAGATGGCGCCGGATGATATACCAGGGCGAAGCACCGAGCGCCTGGGCGGCGCGAACGAATTCCTTCTCGCGGAAGGCCTTTATCTGCGCGCGGACGAGGAGGCAGACCTGCACCCAGCCAAAAAGTGCAGCGATGAAGACGATGGTGCCATAACCACCGCGGGTGATCGCGCCGAGCAATAAGGCTGCCAACAAAGGCGGAACCACCGAGAATATCTCAATGACCCGCATGATGGTCCAATCGACGCGGCCGCCAAAATAGCCGGCAAGCGCGCCGAGAGGAATGCCGACGAGCACACTAAAGAGGGCGGCCGTGAAGCCGATGGTCAGGGAAACGCGCGCGCCATAGACGACGCGCGAATAGAAATCGCGGCCGAGATTGTCGATGCCAAACCAATGCTGGGCAGAGGGAAAGGCAAGCGCTTCGGTGAGGAAGCTCTGTGCCTCCGGGTCATAGGGCGTGATCAGAGGCGCAAAAATCGCCATCAGGATGAGGACCGTGAGCACCGCGCCGCCAACGACGGCGGCCTTATTCGAAAGAAACCGCCGCCAGGCAAACCAGAGCGGGCTACGCATACGGACGGCAGGAACCGGCGCGCTGATATCGGTCATTCGGCGCCTCCTACCCGGATGCGCGGATTGAGGAGCGCATAGGCGATGTCGGAGAGGAGATAAGCAATGCAGTACATAAAGGTGATGAGCAGCATCAGCGCCATCTGAAGCGTGTAATCGCGCACCTGGATCGACGAGACGAAATAAGCGCCGAGACCCGGGACGCGGAACATGGCTTCGACAAAGATCGAGCCCGTGGCCGTACCGATGAACATGGGCAGAAACACCGTAACCAGCGGAATGGCAGAATTGCGCATGACGTGCTGGAAGATGATGCGACGTTCGCTGAGGCCCTTGGCACGCAGCACGGTGACGAAGGGGCGATTGAGCGTATCGAGCACCGCCGAGCGCGTATATCGCGCATAGGTCGCGAGCGGGATCGCGGCATAGCAGGCGATCGGCAGGATCCAACGATTGGGCTGCGGCCAGCCGCTTGCCGGAAGCCAGTTAAGCCAGACCGCGAAGATCAAAATAAGAAGCATCGAGGTCACGAAGACCGGGATGGTGAGCCCAAGGGTCGCGACGGTCGAGGCGACATAATCGATCCAGGAATTGCGGTTTAGGGCTGCGGCCATGCCGAGCAGAATGCCGAGTGGCGCCCCGATCAGCACACCCAACCCGCCAAGGACTAGGCTTGGCACCCAGGCGCGGGAAATGAGCTCGACGACGGTTTCGCCTGGGCTCTGGAACGGCACCCCGAAATCGAGGTGCAGGACGCCCCACATGTAATTGAAATATTGCACATGCAGCGGCTGATCGAGCCCCCACTGCGCCATCATCTTGGCGCGGACGGCCTCGGAGACCGGCATGTCATTGGCATCGAACGGCCCGCCGGGCACGGAATGCATCATCAGGAAGATGATGACCGACACGATGATGAAGGTGAAAGCGACCGAGAGGACGCGGCGGATGATATGGCCTAGCATCGCTTATCTCCTCACGTGGTCACGATCGCCTCGACCCGATGTCCTGGGGCGATGGTGACGAGTTGCGGATCGGGACTGGGGGCGGAGCCGGTCTGGATGACGGTATAGCGCGGGGTGCCGGCGCGGATTTCCTCGGCGGTGAGGAATGTGCGTTGCCGCTTTTCGCGCGGATTGGTCGCCGGGATCGCATCGAGCAGTGCGCGGGTATAGGGATGTCGCGGATCGGCGAAGAGACGCGCGGTCGGCGCTTCCTCCACAACCCGGCCGCGATACATGACGACGACACTGTCGGTGAGCGATTTGACCGTCGACAGATCATGGCTGATGAAGAGGATCGACAGCCCGAGTTCGGCCTGCAGGTCCTTGAGGAGATTGATGATCTGCGCCTTGACCGTCACGTCGAGCGCCGAGGTTGGTTCATCAGCGACGAGCACGGTGGGCTCGAGGATCAATGCCCGGGCGATGGCGACGCGCTGGCGCTGGCCGCCGGACAGTTCGTGCGGGTAGCGGCTGGCAAAATTGCGCGGGAGCCCCACCCGTTCGAGCCAAGCGAGCGCTTTCTGGGTTTGCTCGCGCGATGAACCGATCCCGTGAATATGGAGCGGCTCAGCGATGATCTGGCTCAGCGTCATCATCGGATCGAGCGCGGAATAGCTATCCTGAAAAACGATCTGCATGCGCTTTCGGAAGGGGATCAGTGCCGCTGCGTCCAGCCCCGAAATATCGGTACCATCGACCAGGATCTTGCCCCTGCTCGGCTCCGTCAGGCGCATGGCCATGAGGCCGGTTGTGGTTTTGCCAGAACCGGACTCCCCCACCAGAGCCACGATCCGGTTGCGCGGCAGGACCACATCGACCGACTTTACCGCCTGGAACTCGCCGTGAGTGACGCGAAAACCGCTGCGGCGGCGCGTGTGATAGGATTTCGCGAGACCGCGCAATTCGAGCGCCGGCGCCACCGCGTCCGGGTCGCCCTTGGATGGTTCGAAGCGCGAATGAAGGCTCGCCAGCAGCGCCTTGGTATAGGCGTGCTTGGGTGCTTCGAAGATTTCGGTAACCGGCCCCTCTTCCATGATCTCGCCGCCATACATGACGACGACCCGATCAACTGTTTCGGCGATGACGCCGAGATCGTGGGTGATCATGATGAGAGCCATGCCGAATTCGGCCTGCACTTTTTTGATCAACTGCAGGATCTGCGCCTGAATGGTGACGTCGAGCGCCGTGGTCGGCTCGTCGGCAATCAGCAGTTTCGGACGGCAGGACAGTGCCATGGCAATCATGGCGCGCTGCAACATGCCACCGGATAATTGATGCGGATAGTATTTCAGAACATCGGCTGCATTCTTGATTTCGACCCGCTGCAAAAGCTGCTCGGCTTCCGCCAGAGCCTCGCGTTTGCCGATCTTCCGGTGCGCCTGAATTGTCTCGGCGATCTGATGGCCAATGGTGAAGACCGGATCAAAGGCCGTCATCGGATCCTGAAAGATCATGGCCGCGGAACGACCACGCAGCCGCGCCAGGTCCTCCCTATTTGCCTTGAGGACATCGACGCCATCGAGCCGCAACGTGATTGCCTCAACTTCCGCGGTCGCGGGCAGCAGCCGCAGCAGCGCTGAACAGCTCACGGATTTACCGGAACCGGATTCCCCGACAATGCCGACGCTTTCGCCTTCATTGACGCTGAAGCTGACATGGCGAACCGCATCGACCCGGCCACCATATTGGCGAAAGCTGACGCGCAGGCCTTCGATTTCGACGAGAGGCATGAATAGGCCCTTGGTAGAGGGCGCCTCCCGATCAAAGCCGGGAAGCGCGTTGGGCGAGGAGCGACTACTGCTTCGTGATGTGCGTGAAGAAGTAGTGGCCGAGACGATCGAGCTGAGTGAAGCCCAGCGAATTTGGCTGTACGCCATCGCCAGTCAACTGATCGGACACCACCGCAATGGTCACCGGATGCACCAGTGGCACGATGAGGCCCTGGTCGATCATGAGCTGCTCGGCTTCCGCATAGAGCTTGTAGCGCGTGTCCCAATCGCTCTCGCTATCGGCCTTGGCGACGATCTCATCATATTCGGGAATGAAATAGCCGTGGCGGCCGCCATTGTAGAAGATGCCGTAGAAGTTGGACGGATCGAGATAGTCGTATTCATAAGGGGCAATGAAGATATTGTTCTTCTTGCCGCGAAGACCATCCATCCATTCGGGCCCTGGCAAAGCGCGGATGTTGAGGGTGATCCCCAGCACTTCCTTGAACTCGGCCTGCAGATACTGCGCCATGGCCGGCACGATCGCCTTGTTGTATCCGCCCTCGTCGCGGTACCAGATTTCGACATCCGGGAAGCCTTCGCCATTGGGGAAGCCCGCATCGGCGAGGAATTTCTTGGCCTTTTCCGGATCGAACACGGCTTCCGCCGCGATATCGGGATTGTAGCCAGGATAGCCGGGCGGCAGGATCGAGCCGGCCGGAATGGCGATGTCCTTGAGGACCGTCGAGGTCAGCTCGTCGCGGTTGACCGCATAGTAGAAGGCACGGCGGACATTGACGTCGTTGAACGGCGCGGCATCGAGATCGTACGAAATGTACGAGGTCGCGAAAACCGCGTTCTTGCGGATGCCGTCGGGATAACGCGACGTTGCGACGGGCACCTGTCCGGTATTGAGGAAGGAATAGTCCGCATCGCCGGCAAGGAAGGCCGGGAGGCCGACTTCAGGCGCATTGAGCGTCGGATCGAGTTCGAGCCGGTCGATCATTGGCGACCAAGGGCCCGTATAGGTATCGGACTTGGTCAGAACGACGGAATTGTTCGACTTTTCCCAGCTCTCGATTTCGAAGGGGCCCGAGGACACGATGGTCGAGACATCGAGCGACCAATCGTCACCCAGTTCATCGACCTTGTGCTTCGGCACGGGATACCAAAGGCTCGTCACCGATGGCAGATAGGGCTTTGGCGCGACCGTCGTCACTTCGATTGTGAGATCATCGACCGCCTTGAGCCCAAGGGTCGACACGTCTGCCGTGCCTTCAGTGACTTCCTTCCAACCCTTGATGCCGCCGGCGAAGTCCCAATACCAGGCAAAATCGTAGCCGGATGTCGCGGCGTGCTGGAGCGCAAAGACAAAGTCCTCAGCGGTCAGCGGCTCGCCGTCCGACCACACAAGGCCGGAGCGCAGTTTAAACGTCCACGTTAGACCGTCTTCCGACTGGGTCCAGCTTTCCGCCGCCATCGGCGTCAGTTCGAATTCCTTGTCGAAGGTCGCGATCGGGATCTGCAGCAGTTCAGAGCCGGTGCCGCGATCGTAGACCGTTTTCATGTAGTCCATATAGGTGCCGGCGGTGCTGCCGCTTGGCGCAACAACAGTCGTTTGGGCGAATGCCGGTATTGAAAGCGCCGTGGCGGCGACCAACACGCCGGCCAGTCTCACAAGTGTATTCATAGAGCTCCCTCCTTAATCCAGAGCCAGATGGACGTTCCCTCATGCGCCGTCGGTGCAGGCATTTGGCCAGCAAGAGACGGTCGCTCTCTTGACGCCGAACCCCCCTCAGGTCCGGCGCTGCGCGCGATCTGATTTCCTTAACAATGGTCTAATGACATATGTCTGACAAATAGAACTGGACTTGGCAAGGCGTGAATCCGCGCTCTCGTCTGCATCCCGTTGGATTGCCTTTAGGTCCGGTTGATGCTCGGCTATTGAAGGCTCATGATCCGCGCTCGTCTCCTCACCGTCATCTCCGGAATTTTGGTGGTTCTCGCCGCGGGGGCCAGCGTCCTCATCTGGAACCTGGCGAATGCCTATGAGAGTTTTGACGCGACTGCGCTGTCTCTTCAGGGTCGGGCATCCGCTCTCGTTGAGCAGCACATCGCCCTCTCGACGGCCTTGGCCGCTATCCTGCAATCCGGCGACGGACAAATGTTTCAGGATGCCGCGGAGGCAATCGAGGCCGCTTACCCACGTGTGATTTCAATCGAGGCCACGTCATCCGAGACGAGTGGGCTCAAAGCCGGGCGGGGAGAGCAGTATAGTTTCATCACTGTGAGCGAGGGACGTGGTGTCGACCTGACGATCGACGCAGGCGATCTGCTCCCGCAAGACCTCGGCGATATCGTCGCGAACCTTGCTTTGCCCGGTGGCACGCTGCTGGTGGGACCGCCAATTGCAGACCCCGAATTTGTGGGGACCTTGGAAAGCGCGAGCCAACCGCTGGTCCTGTCCGCAACGGTTGTTCCGGAACTAACATCGCTCCTGCCAATCTGGCCCACGCTGGCGGTGAGCGGATTGACGCTTGTTATTTACTGCCTCGCTCTCATTGCCTGGCAGCAGTGGCATACGGCCCGTCGCGCTGAGCGCCGCGCGCTTCGTGGCGAAAATCTTGCGCGTCTTGAACATGCTTCGCGCGTCAATGGACTGGGTGAGATGGCGAGCGGGATTGCGCATGAATTGACCCAGCCCCTGACCGCAATCCTAAGTCAGGCGCAGGCGGGGCGCCGCCTGCTGGCGCGCGGCGACGTGGCGGTGCTGGAACCAATCTTGGACGAGACTATCCTTCAAACCAAGCGCGCCTCGGCAATCCTTGCCAAGCTGCGTCAATGGGTGCGGCTTGAAAATCATGAGTCCGCGGTGGTCTCCTTGGCTGACGCGATAAGCAGTGTCGAAAGTCTGGTGCGGGGCGATCTCGCGGCGCGGCACATCAACCTGGTGCAGGTTCACGCCGATCCGCTGCTGACGGTTCGGGCCGACGCGGTTCAACTGGAACAGGTCATCTTCAACTTGGTGCGCAACGCCATGGACGCCATCGCGGACGCTAGGGGAACAATCACCGTGTCAACGCGGCGCGATGGCGAGACGGCGGTAGTCGATATCGTGGATACCGGACGGGGCGTGGACGACAGTGTAAAGGCGCATCTGTTCGAGCCATTCATAACCAGCAAACCTGCCGGCATGGGGCTCGGGCTGGCTTTGTGTCAGCGGCTCGTCGAGCGTATGGGCGGCAGTCTGAGTTATGTCGAGAGCGAAAACACTACCTTCCGGATTGTCCTGCCGGTTTCAGGGAGAGCAGAGTGATGGACATCGTTCACCTCATCGATGACGACCCTGCCGTGCGCAAAGCTCTGGCACTGCTGCTTGAAACCGTTGGATTGAAGGTTTTCAGCTTTGAAGGCCCAATGAGCTTTCTGGCGCAATTGCCTCATCTCGGTGCCGGCGTCGTCGTTCTTGATATGCGCATGCCGGTAATGTCCGGGCTGAAACTGCAAGAGGAATTGCGCAGTCGGAACATTGCCTGGCCGACGGTGCTCATAACCGGCCATGGCGATATCGATGCGTGCCGTCGTGCCTTTCGAAACGGCGCGGTGGATTTTTTGACCAAGCCTGTCGACGAGCAAGACCTGATCGAGGCGATCCAGCGCGGCCAGGAGGTGCTCTCTGAAATCTCGCAGCGGAACGCCGAACATTCCGAATTTCGCCTATTGCTGGACCGGCTGACGCCGCGTGAGCGCGACGTCCTTGCTTTGATCTCCAAAGGTCTCGCGACCAAGGACATCGCGTTGGCGCTTGAGCTATCCCCAAGAACCGTCGAAAGCCATCGATCCTCCATTTGCGCCAAGATCGAAACGACCTCGGTGGTCGAATTGACCCGCGTCTGGAACGCGGCCGGCGCCGCCACTCCGTAGAACTACGGAAGTCCTCGGCAGGCCTCGCCATGGTGCTCAGAGCGCCCTGCCCTCAAATGCCTCGCAACAGCGCCGGAGGCAATTTTGGGGATGAATTTCTACGCACCGATCAACTGGTTGTCGCATCGGCTACCAGGCAATCTCAAGGGACAGAACGTCGTCGGCATCGCCATCGGTGCCGTGGCGCTTTACGCATTGGCCCTGTCGGCATTCGAACTGATCGGCGCGACGGATCTGCGGCTTGCGACCGGCGATTTCCTCCAAAATGGCAGCAAGGACGATCCGCTCTACGAAGCGGGTAGTTCCCTTGGCTTTTATGCCGCTTTGCTTTTTGCGCTGAATTTCATTCTCGCGACGCGCTGGCATTGGATGGAGAGGCTTTTTGGTGGCGCCAGCCGGGTCTATGCGCTTCATACTTTTGCCGGCAAGACAGCGCTTACCTTCGTCGTGCTCCATACTGGCGCGCTGGTGGTGCAGGCCCTTCCGAACTGGAGCCTCGTCGCGACCTACATGCTGCCGGGGCGTGACTGGGCCTATACGCTGGGCATGGTTGGCACCTTTGGCCTTCTGATCCTCGTAGCCATGACCATCTGGATGAAGATGCCCTATCGGCGTTGGCTCAAAACCCACAAGCTGATGATCATCCCGTTTCTTGGGGGCACCGTGCATGCGATCATGCTGCAGGGGGATTGGTATATGATCCTGACCGTCGCCGTGGGCACCTATGCGTGGTTCGACAGCGTCTTCCTGCAGCCCCGCCGCGGCGTCCGAGTGAGTGTGCAATCGGCAGAGACTTTTGGCGATGTACGTGAGCTGGTCTTTGCAGGCACCACGTCATTCGTCCCCGCGCCCGGTAAGTTTGTGCTGCTCCGACTGGGTCAAGACCGTCACCCGTTCTCGATCTCCGGCATCGACGATCAGGGCAGTGTCCGCCTGTCGATCAAAATGGCGGGGCCATTTACAAAGGGCTTGGCTGAGCTCGATGCCGGAAAAGAGGCTATTCTCCATGGTCCCTATGGGCATTTTGGCGAAGATATTCTCTCGAGCTCCGCGCCCCAGTTATGGATCGCCGGCGGGATAGGCATCACCCCGTTTTTATCCGCCCTGCAGGCCCTATCCAAAACGCGTCCGGAGCAGGTTATCCATCTCATCTGGTCGGTTCGCGGCGAGGAACAGGCGATATACAAAGCTGAAATCGAAGCACTGATGGCAGCGCTGCCCAATGGCCGTTTCACCATCCACGACAGCACCATCAAAGGTAGGCTTGCCGCAGTCGATGCTCTCGAAGGCGCGCCGCGGACACAGCGCGTCTTCCTTTGTGGGCCGAGCGCGATGACAGATGACCTCAAAACCCAGCTTGAATCAGCGGGGCTGCGGAGCGAGGAAATCATCACCGAGCGTTTCGAATTTCGTTAGGTTTGGGCGGCACCGTCAGCGACGGCGCGTGGTCAGAGGCCAGCTTACTGCAACAAAGACCAGCCCCACTGCGACAAGGATAAAGGCTGTACTGAGGGTCCAGTGTTGGGCAATGAAGCCGATCGCCGCGGGGCCAGCCAAGATACCGGCATAGCCGAGCGTCGTGATAGCCGCGATGGCAAGGCTCGCCGGCATGCGGGTCTGATTGCCCGCAGCGGTAAAGAGAACCGGCACGATATTGGACGCACCCAGGCCAACGAGCAGGAAGCCGGCAAAGGCCAGAGGCTGGGCCGGCGCAAACACCGCAAGAAGAAACCCGGCAGCGGCGAGGAGCCCGCCGATAACGACGACTTTGGTGCCGCCAAGGGCCTTGACGATCTTGTCGCCTGTTAACCGTCCAAGGGTCATGGCAATGGCAAACATGGTGTAGCCAAAGCCGGCCTGAACAGGATCGACCTGATGGGTGCCGATGAGAAAGAGAGCACTCCAATCGAGGATCGCGCCTTCGCCAAGGAAAACCAGGAAGCACAGCAGGCCAATGAAGATGACGATGCCCTTGGGAACGACAAAGAGCGGCGTATCGCCGGCTTCACGGTTGCCATAGGGCAACAGGCCGGAAAAGGAATAGACCAGCAAAACTGCAAGCATGGCGCTGATCGCGAGAGTGGCAGCCAGCGGGCTGACGCCAAAGCCGAGCAGCAGGCTTACTCCACCAGCGCCGACAATGCCGCCAAGGCTGAAGAGGCCATGGAAGCCGGACATCATATTGCGTCCGCTGTCCTTTTCGACCATGACCGCTTGGATATTCATGGCGACGTCCACTGTTCCGACGCTTGCCCCGAACAGGGCAAGCGCTATGGCAAGGCCCGGAACGGTATCAACCACGGCGAGGAACGGCACGACGATCGCGACGGCTATCGTGCTCGCGACGATGATGGCGCGGCAGCCGAAGCGGCTGGCCAGCACGCCGGTGATCGGCATGGCGACGATCGACCCCAATCCCAGACACAGGAGCAACAGGCCAAGCGCGCCGTCTTCCACCCCGACCCGCGCCTTGGCGAAGGGGACGAGCGGCGCCCAGGCCGCCATGGCGAGCCCGGCAACGAGAAAGACTGCTCGGGTCGCCCATTGTTCCCTTGTTCCCGAAAGGACGTGATGCGTTTCGCTTGGCGCGGCAGGTGTTGCAGACATGGCTTTTAACTCGTGACGGTTGGCGTCGTTTAGACGCGATTGAAGACGGGGCGGGCAGAGACAGCGATGATCAGCATCGCCGCGCAAAGCAGGAAAAATGCCGTTTGCAGGCTCGTGGCGTGGGCAATCAGCCCGATCGCGGCAGGCCCGGCGATGATGCCCACATAACCAACGGTCAGGACCGAAGCGACCGCGAGGTTTGCCGGCATATGACGGGTTTGGCCGGTCAGGGTAAAAAGGATCGGCGCGATGTTGGATATGCCGGCGCCCACCAGCAGAAAGCCGACAAGGGCTGCGCCTGCCGTGGGCAGGAACAGACTGGCGAGAAACCCAGCCATAGCCAACATGGCGCTGGCGACCAGCAGGGCGAGATCGCCGAATGCCATGCGCAGCCTATCGCCAAACAGTCGGCCGATAGTCATCGTTATCGCAAAGGCAGTGTAGGCAAAACCAGCCAAGCTTATATCGGCGCCGTGGGCTTCGACGATAAAAAGGGCGCCCCAATCCAGCACGCCGCCTTCTGCAAGCATGGCAAGTAGACTGAGCGCACCGATCGCCAAAACGATGCCTTTGGGGATGACAAACGCCGGGGGCTTGGCCCCGCGCTCTTCACGATAGGGCAGAAGGCCCGGTCGGGCGACAACAAGGAGGCCCAGCATAAAAATGGAAATAATGAGCGCCGCTGCATAGGCAGGCACGCCCACGCTCAGCAACACCGCCATGCCACCAGACCCCAGAATACCGCCGAGGCTAAACATGGCGTGAAAGCCGGACATCAGCGATAGTCCCGCATCGCGTTCGACAAGAACCGCCTGGAGGTTCATCGACACGGACGTGCAGCCCATGACCACGCCAAAGCCGACCAGGGTTGCTGCCATAAGCAAGACCGTGTCCACAGTGGCCAAAAGCGGCAGGAGAATGCAGAGGCCCGAGGCGGAGATGGTGATGACTTGCCGGCACCCGAACCGCGACGTGAGAAAGGCTGTCATCGGCATGGCTAAAATGGACCCGACGCCCATGCACAAAAGGAGGAGGCCCAACGCACCCTCGTCGACGCCGAGCCGAGCCTTGGCCAGCGGCACCAGTGGCGCCCATGCGCCGAGCACGATGCCGCCCAAGGCGAAGATGAGCCTTGTCGCTATCCGATCGTTGCCCCGTATCAGTCCCGTGCCATGCATGCTTGTTCTCCACTCGCGAATTACGCTATGACAAAAGATGCATAAACATGCAAGAACATGAATGAACGAGAAGATCCATGCTAACTGATGAACGGCTCGACGCTATTCGCCAATTGCTGAGCGAAAACGGTAAGGTGCTGGCCAACGATCTGGCGGCGAAGTTTGGGGTGTCGGATGACACGGTCCGCCGGGATTTGCGCGAACTTGCACGTTTGGGCCATTGCCGCAGGGTTTATGGCGGTGCTCTGCTCCCCGCCCCCGATACCGGATCTTTGTCAGTCCGGACGACGGACCGGGCCGATCAGAAAGCCCGGCTCGCCACGGCGACGGCAGCTCTGGTCAGAAATGGACAGACGATCTTCATCGATGCCAGCTCAACCAATCTCGCCATTGCGCAGGCCCTGCCGAAAGATCTGACGCTGATGATCGTTACCAACGCGCCGGCGATCGCTACGGCACTGTCGAAAAATCCCAAACACACGATCATGGTCCTTGGTGGTCTCTACGATCAGTCCAAAGGCGCCTGCCTCGGCCTTCAAACCATTCGCGAGGCAGAGCAAATCTTTGCGGACATGTTTATCCTCGGCGCCTGCGGCATAGACACAGCGCTCGGTGTAACGGCCCTCGACGCCAGCGAAGCCGAAATCAAGCGCGCCATGATAGCCCGCAGCAGCCTCCTTACCATCGCCGCCACCACCGACAAACTCAGCACCATCGCGCCCTTCAAACTGGCCGACGCGGCGCGCATCGATCACCTCGTGCTAGAAGCTGGAGCGGCCGACCCAGAGCCGTACCGACGCCTCGATGTCGAGGTGCATCTTGTGACGACGGATGGTGTGCCTTGACACTGCTTTCATGCGCAATGGCGTCGTGGTCAGGCTGCCTATCTTTCGCCGAAACTCGATCGGGACGATAACGCTTGGAGCCTTGTCGGCCTCGGTCACCGCTCCCGCAACTAGCGCGGCAGACTAACCGCAAGCGGCCTACCATGCGAAAGCGACGGATGCAGAACGCTGGTCAACAGGAGCATGGGGATGGGGGCGATGGCCCGCGTCCGATATCACCTGATCGTCACCCACCCAGCCTCTTCGTGGCTTTGGGCCATGGCGTGGACTGTTCGTTCGATTTCCAGTCCGTTCGCGAAGTCGATCACCCTACCCTTTTGGCCCCCTATGGTTTGGAGAAGCTCGTGGCATTCGATGACCTTGAGGTCATTGAAGCCGAGGCCGTGGCCGGGGGCTGGGATGAAGCGGTCATAAGGTTTGTGGGCGGGGGCCGAGAGGATGGTTTGATAGCCTTGGGCGGTGGAGGGGCCGGTGGCGCGGTAGAGCTGCAATTCGTTCATCCGCTCCTGATCGTAAACGAGGCTGCCGGCGGAGCCGAAGATCTGGAGCGCTATGCGGCCTTTGCGGCCCCAGGCCGAGCGGTTGACCGACAGGACGCCGCTGATCTCGTCGATCTCGAAGAGGACGCTGGCAATATCGAAGGTTTCGACCGGGCGGCGGCTGCCGTCTCTCAGAGGGCGATCGGCATAGGGCTTGGACTGGTGCGCAAAAACGCGCGTCGGATTGCCGAACAGGACCTGGAGCAGGCTCAGAGTGTGCACAGCAAAATCGTCGAGTGCGCCGTAGCCGGAACTCGCTTCGCTCTTCCAGTAGAACAAGGCCTCTGGATCGGCCATGAAGTCCTCGTCCATTTCGACGCGGACATGGTTGACCGTGCCGATCGCGCCGGAGGTGATCAGCTCTTCCATCTGCCGGATGAGCGGGTTCTGGATGTAATTATAGCCAAGGATGGCAACCTTGCCGCTGGCGCGCGCAGCGGCTTCCATGCGCTGCGCTTCGGCAAAGCCCACCGCCATGGGCTTTTCGCACCAGACATGCTTGCCGGCCTCAAGCCCGGCAATGGCCATCTCGGCATGGAAGGCATTCGGGGTGGTGATAGAGACGACGTCCACATCCGGATTGTTGATGAGTTCGCGCCAATCCGCCGTCGCCCGCTCGAAGCCGAACTCGTTGGCGCGTTGACGGGCAAGATCGATATTGGCCTCGGCAAGATGAATGAGGCGCGGCCGTGGGCCGGAACCGAATACCGATTTCACAGAACTCCAGGCCAAGGCGTGGCATTTGCCCATATAGCCGGTGCCAATGAGGCCGACGCCGATCGTGTCTGTCATGATTCCCTCGAGATACACGAGATGGCGGGGCGCTTTTGGCGCCCCGACTATTCTTCAGATTGTGCCGCCGAGCGAACTGCTCAATTCGGCGAGTTCGGCGCCGCCTGCCATCATATCCTGCAACTGTTCGGGCTGAAGTTCGCCCTTGCGGGCAGTGCCGAGTGTCTTGCCGCGATTGAGCACGGTGAAGCGGTCGCCCACAGCCATGGCATGGCGAACATTGTGGGTGATGAAGATGATGCCGACACCGGTCTTCCGCACTCGATCAATCGTGGCGAGGACATTGGCGGTTTGCCGCACGCCAAGGGCCGAGGTCGGCTCATCGAGGATCAGCACCTTGGCGCCGAAATAGACGGCGCGCGCGATGGCGACAGTCTGTCGTTCGCCGCCTGACAGCGTGCCGACGGCCTGGTCGGGTTCCCGCAAACTGATGCCCATGCGGCGCATTTCTTCGAGCGTGACCCGATTGGCCTTGTCCATATCAAGGAACTGAAACGGTCCCCAACCTTTGCGCGGCTCGCGCCCCATCCAGAAGTTTCGCGTGACGGACATGAGCGGGATCATCGCCAGGTCTTGATAGACTGTGGCGACGCCTGCGGTCATGGCATCGCGCGGATTGGCGAAATCGACCTTGTGGCCATTCATGCGGATTTCGCCCGAGGTCGGCTTGTGGACGCCGGCCATGGTCTTGATGAAGGTCGATTTACCGGCACCGTTGTCGCCGAGGAGGCAATGGCATTCACCGGGCATGACAGAAACCGAAACGCCGTTGAGCGCGATGACGGGGCCGAACTGCTTCTTGATATCGATAAGTTCGATGAGGGGTGTATCGGCCATGATCTAGCGCTCCCCCGTGATGAGGCGACGGATATAGGTGTTAAGGATCACCGCGAGGAGCAGGATGACGCCGAGGAACACGCGGAACAGCGAGCTTTCGACGCCGGCAAAGAACAGCCCCTGCTGAACCACGCCGAAGATCAGTGCGCCCAAAGCCGCGCCGATGACAGAGCCATAGCCCCCGGTAAGCAATGCGCCCCCAATAACCACGGCGATGATCGCTTCGAATTCCTTGAGAAGGCCGCGATCCGCGGCCGCCGAGCCAAACTCCATGACCTGGCAGGTGGCGAAGACCGTGGCGCAAAAGGCCGAGAAGACGAACATGGCGATCTTTACCCGATCGACGGGGACACCGACATAACGGGCGGCCTTGGCGTCGCCGCCCGCGGCATAGATCCAATTGCCGAAGCGAGTGCGGGTGAGAAGGATGTGGGCAAAGACGATGAGGATCAGCGCCCAGACCATCAGCATGGGAATGCCATCGACGACGGGCTGGCCGGCTTTATTGCCGGCCTGGAAGGTCGCGATCAGGCCCATATCGGCGAGCCAGGTGAAAAAGAAGCCGAGGACTTTTCCGCCGAAGACCGGCGCAAGCCAATCGCCTTCCGCCGCTTCGCGAACGCCGCTGATGATGGTCTGGCGCGTGGTGGCGATCGAGAAATAGATCGTCAAGCCGCGCAGGATATAGAGCGAAGCCAGCGTGACGATGAAGGATGGCAAGCCGGTCTTGATAACGAGATAGCCGTTTATCATGCCGATCAGCATGGCAACGATGAAGGCCGCGATGATCGAGGCCCACATGGGCCAGCCGAGATGCACGCTTAAAAGCGCGATGACGATACCGGCAAAGCCGATCATGGACCCGACCGACAGATCGAATTCGCCTGCGATCATCAGGAGGCAGGCGCCGACCGCAATGATGACGAACTGCGCGGACACGACGCCCCAGTTCATGATGCCATCGGCGGCGAACATGCCGGTCCCGCCGGCGACGACGGCGAAGTAGATGAAGACGACGACTGTTCCGGCCATGGCGCCCAGTTCGGGACGCACGAAGGCCTTGCGCAGGGCCGACTGGCGCTGAACGCGCTCGTCTGCGGCCGCTACGCCCGAAGGCTGCTCAACCATTTTTGAAACCTTTGCCGAAGGAGGTAACGGGGCCATCGAAACGGCCCCGTCGCACAGAAATCAGCGGTACTGACCGGCATATTGCTCGACGAGGGCAATATTGTCCTTGGTGATGAAGCCCGGGCCGGAATTGATCGAATTGCCCGGGACGACGCCATAACGCGCAAGATTGGTCAGGATGACGACGGGCAAATAACCTTGAAGGAATGGCTGCTGATCGATGGCGAAATTGATCGTGCCATCCTTGATACCGGCGGCAATCTCGCTCGACAGGTCGAACGTGCCGAAGAAGATCGTGCCGGCTTTGCCATTGTCATTGAGGGCAGCGATGGTTGGGTGCGCAGAGGTTGGCCCGAGGGTTAGAATGCCATTGGTATCGGGATTGGTCTGGAGATAAGCGGCAACCTTGGACTGGATTTCTGCGGGGTCCTGGCCCGCATCGATCATCTGATTGCCCAGTTCTACGCCGAGAGCGTCGGCAAAGCCCTGGCAGCGTTCGACCGAAGCTGGATTGGTGATGTAGTGATTGACGCAAACAAAGCTCGTCACGCCGGCCGCCTTGGCCTTTTCACCGGCGCCGAAACCGGCGTCATATTCCGGCTGGCCGACATGAAGAAGCGCGCCGATTTCCTTGGACTGTTCTTCGGTGCCCGAATTGATGGTGATGACGGGGATACCACGCGCCACAGCATCGGAGAGCGGGCCAGACAAAACGTCGAAATCGGCAATAGTGGAAATGATACCGTCAGGGTTCGACGCAGCGGCCTGCTCGATAATGCGCGCCATATCGGCGAGATCGCCGGTCGGCGGATTGCGGTATTCAACAGTTACGCCCATCTGCTCGCCCGCGAGCGCAATGGCGTTCTTGATGGTGTTCCACCAGCTATCAGAATCCGGTGCGTGAGACACCAGAACGAACCGCTCGCCTTCGGCATAAGCGGGGATGGCAACTGCCGGCAATACAATGGCAGCCAGCGCGAGGGCGGCAAGGCCCTTCGTCAAAACGTTCATCGATTTCCTCCCATGTGAGCGGAACCAAATGACATTTTTGTTCTATATGGTTCAGCTGCGAAACAAACATTCCATTTTCCTGGACTTTAGTCAACGACAGTTTTCTTGAATGCGGTACTGATGATTATCAAGAAACGACAGACGTTTAGTACTGCATTTGTGCGATACTACCAATGAATGTCGGATGTTTAGCCGATGGTCGCCAATATTGCTGCTCCTCCGGTTACGTCGCGTAAACGTCCAGATCCGGCGTTTTTAGCTTTCGTGAGAAGGCGGTCCCCATCACCTTTCTGAGTGGCGGCGTGCTGGCGAGATGAAGGGCGGCGTGGAGGAACTTGATACCGATCGAGGTTTGGGGGTTCATCATCTTGATGCCAAATTTCGGCACGCCTTGGCCATCCTCGACCATTGGGCGCATGGCTTGCTCATAGCGCGAAAAAGCAGTTTCGATATCGGCGTTTCGGGCGAGCTCTTGGGCCAGCACATAGGCGCCGGTGACCGCCAGCGTGGCGCCTATGCCGGCCATGGGTGTCGCACACCACGCGGCGTCGCCAAGGAGGGCTATCCGGCCCTTCGACCAATTTTCGAGGCGAACCTGACGTAACACATCGAAGTAAAAGTCGTCGGTTTGATCAAGCCCGGCGAGAACGCGGTCGGCCTGCCAGCCGGCGTCCTTGAACTGATCCCGGAGAAAAGCGCGCTGCTGCTCCTCTTTCCAGTCCTGTTCTCCCTCATGTGGCTTGCGTATTGATAGCATAGCGCGAGCAGTGCCGTGATCATCGGGCCGGAGGGAAATGCTGCGGCCATGGGTGGTATTGTACCAGCGCCACATGCGATCATCATCGGATGCGCGGGGAATGGTGAAATAGGCGATCGTGAGGTCCATCCAACGTGGTTCATTCTCGCCGGGAAACACCAGTTCACGCGAGGCGGAGCCGACGCCTTCGGCAATGATCACAGCGTCAAAGCTATCGATGCGGCCGCTCTGGAACGTCACCTCGACGCGGTCGGCATGATCGATGAACTCCGCGATACTGTCTCCAAAGCGGAAGTCGCATCGGTCCTTGGCCGCGTCATAGATCAATTCGGCCAGGTCGCCACGAAGGATCTCGAGTTCCGCGGTCGGACCATCGGCGCCAAGGTCTTCGGTGACGAATTCTGCGACAACCTCTCCGTCATGGTCGATCCATGCCGTGCCTTCTTCCTTCGTACCCCGATCAAGCGCGGCCTCATCAAGTCCCATGCGCCGCAAGACGTCTCGACCGACATCGCGGACATCGATGTTCTGCCCGCCTTTACGAAAATCCGGCCACTTTTCGACGACGGTCACGTCAAAGCCCAGCTTGCCGAGCCAGAAGGCCGCCGTATTGCCGGCAATGCTGGCGCCCGAAATCAGAATGCGTTTGCTCATGGTATCATCTCCCGATGGTCCAATAACATCACTTCTGATATTTCGTTCCTGATGACTTGGTGAGATTGTCGCTGAAGCGTTGAAGGAGCGCGACCAGTTGCGCAATCTCTTCGGTCGAAAACCCGGCAAGGCCGATCTTGTTGAGCGAGCGCAAGATATCCCCGCCCCGCAGCGCCGCCTGTTTTCCCGCCGCGGTCAGCTCGATCATTGCGGCGCGTCGGTCAGCGGCAACGGCCACTCGTTCGATCATTTGGAGGTGTTCGAGCTTGCCAAGGACGGCGACCAGGGCTGGTTGCCGCACTGCCGAATGCAGCACGATATCGCGCTGCAACATTGGCCCCTTCCAATGAAGCAGCATCAGCGGCGCTACGAGCGCCAGCGATAGACCATCGGCCCGCAGGGCCTCGTCGGCAAGACGATTGAACGTCTGTGCGGCATGGGTTGTCAGGAAGCCGGGCGCAACAGCGGCCTCAGGATGCACCTCGCTGTCATGTGCTCCCATTGCCAATTCCCAAAGCCAGTCTTGAGCGACTGGTTTTAGGAACGCTCAACACTGCTTGCAAGACCAGAGATCGCTTGGTGTGGAGCACCGACGACCTAAATCGCCGCAAATGCTCTCTTCCCCTATCCAGCCCATGATCGTTCCCGATCAGGAGTTCAAAGATGCGAGCTAGAGATAACTGGCTTCGAAAAGCTGCTTTGAGTAGGCGTGATGTGTTGCGCCAGTCTCAAGATCTTGCTTGTCGAGTTGATCAACGAAAGTGCCGTCTTTCATGACGAGGACGCGATCGCACATGTGGGCGATGACCGCCAGATCGTGGCTGACAAGGACGTAGGTCAGTTGCTTTGTTTCCTTGAGGTCACTCAAAAGGTTGAGGACTTCGGCCTGGACAGACACGTCGAGCGCCGACGTTGGTTCGTCCAATAAGAGAATATCCGGCTCGAGCATCAAGGCGCGCGCAATAGCAACGCGTTGGCGCTGGCCGCCGGAAAGCTCGTGAGGAAACCGTTCGGCAAAACTACTTGGTAGACCAACCTGCTCAAGTGCAGATCCGACCTTGTCCCACCCACCGCCGCGTTTCATGGCTTGAATTGGCTCCACAAGCACACGCTCGATGCGGTGACGCGGGTGAATGGAGCTGAACGGGTCCTGAAATACCATTTGCGCTAGGAGGAGCTGCTCGCGGCTGCGATCTTTGCTCACCGGTTTGCCGGCGAGGCTGATCGAGCCCTCCCAATGGCGGTCCAATCCGGCAAGCGAGCGCAGCACGGTGGATTTTCCGCACCCGGATTCGCCGACAATTCCGAGAGTCTCACCCTTCGCGACGGCGAAGGATACGGATTTTACCACTTGGCGACGCGCATCGCCTTGGCCAAACGCGACCGCAAGATCACTGACTTCGATCATGGCTGAACTCCCGCTGCGTCGATGGCTTTTCGATCGAGCACTTGCAGGCGCCGAACCGGTTTGCGTGGATCGGGCATGGCTGCGATCAGTCCGCGAGTGTAGGGGTGCTGCGCATCTTCGAGTTTAGTCAGGGTCTCGACGACCTCGCCCTTATACATCACCAAAATGCGTTCGCAGAAGGCTGCGACCATGCGGATGTCATGGCTGATAAGCATGAGACCCGAATTATTCTCACGCACCATTTCGTCGAGGAGCCGTAAGACATCGCCGCGCACGCTGACATCGAGAGCGGAGGTTGGCTCGTCGGCAATCACGAGCCGCGGCTCGGCCAGCAGCATCATGGCGATCATCACGCGCTGACCCATGCCACCTGAGATCTGGTGCGGATAAAGCGCCATGGTGCGTTCAACATCTGCGATGCGGACACGGCTCAGCATCTCTGCCGCGCGGGCGTAGGCGGCCTTCTTCCCGACCTTGAGATGGAGCGTTGCGGCCTCAGCGACCTGCTTGCCCACGGGCAGAACAGGGTTCAGCGAATAGCGCGGATCCTGCATGATCAGAGCCAGTTGATTTCCACGCAATCCGCGCATGACGCGCTCGCTGCGGGTCAGAAGCGGGGCACCTTCAAAGTCGAGCTGATCTGCACGGACTGTCGCGACGGGGGGCAGAAGGCGCATAAGCGCCCGGCCCACCGTGGACTTGCCGGAGCCTGACTCGCCAACCACGCCAAGACGCTCGGCGCCCAAGTCGAAGCTGACCCCGTTTACGGCGTTGACAGAGGCACGGCCGAAACGGACCGACAGATTGCGGACTTGGAGAATGGGATCAAGAGCGGGCATGGCGCGGATCCAGAATATCGCGGAGAGCATCACCCGCCAGATTGAAGGCAAGGCTGGTGACGAGGATGGCAATGCCGGGCATGACCGCGACCCACCAATTGTCGAGCATGAACTTGCGGCCGCTGGAAATCATGGCACCCCATTCCGGCGCTGGCGGCTGCGCACCAAGGCCCAGAAAGCCGAGCGCGGCTGCGGTGAGGATGATGCCAGCCATGTTCATTGTCAGGCGAACAACGACCGAGGGAATGCACATGGGCGCGATATAGCGGAACAGCAGCCGAAGCGGCGATGCGCCATAGAGACGGGCAGCAGCGACATAGTCAGTATTGCGTACGATGAGCGTTTCTGCCCGCGCAAGCCGTGCAATCGGAGGCCAACCGGTAAGGGAGATCGCAATAATCGCTGTTTCCAGGCCTGCCCCGAGCGCAGCCGCAAATGCCAGTGCCAAAATGAGCGAGGGGAAAGAAAGGACGATGTCCGTAATCCGCATCAGGATAGCATCTGTACGTCCGCCGACAAAGCCAGCGACGATACCGATCAGCATGCCCAGCGGGCCCACGATGACCGTAACCGCCAGAACGGTTTGCACGGTGATACGCGTGCCGAATATGAGGCGAGAAAGGATGTCGCGGCCAAATTCGTCGGTGCCCGCCCAGTGGGTCCAGCTGGGCGGCTTGAGAACATTGGATAAGTTCTGCGCTGTCGGGCTGTAGGGCGCAATCAAGGGCGCGAAGATGGCAATAACGACCAGCAAAAGCAGGACAATGAAGCCGAACATGCCAAGCGGTTCGCGGCTGAGCTTGGCTATGGCAGAGCCAAAGCCTGAGCCGAGGCGAGACGCGGAGAGGAAGCTTTTGGTTCGCGGCGGGACGGTCTGGGAAACGTTCACGTCGTCACCTCACGAGTACGCGGATCGAGCACGAGATAAGCGAGATCCGAAAGGAAATTGAGGACCATGAAGATGATGCCGATGATCAAGGTTGCCGCCACGACGGCGTTCATGTCGCCGATCATGAGGGCATTGGTCATGTACTGGCCGATGCCGGGCCATGAAAACACGACCTCAGTCACGACGGCCCCTTCGAGCAGCCCGCCATAGGCAATGGCCAAAACCGTTACGAGCTGGACGGCGATATTGGGAAGAAGATGTCCCGAGACGATGCGCCAATTGGAAGCGCCTTTGGCGCGGGCCGCAATCACATAGTCCTGGTTCAGCTGCTCGAGAGTGAAGCTCCGGGTCATTCGGGTGATATAGGCCATAGCCGAATAGGCCAGAATGCAGGCGGGCAGAATGATGTGGCTGACTGCATTCCAGAAGACTTCATAGTCACCAACGAGGAGACTATCGATCAACAGCAAGCCGGTCTGTGGTTCAACGAGACCTTCAAGGTAGATGTCGATACGACCAGGACCACCAACCCAGTTGAGCGTCGCATAAAAGATGACCAGCCCGACAATGCCGAACCAGAAAACGGGAATGGAATGGCCGACAAGCGAGATGACGCGGGCAAACTGATCGAACCAGCTATCCCGAAAGAACGCTGCCGTCATCCCGAGCGGCACGCCGATCACGGTCGAAAGAACGACAGCAAGGGTCGCCAGTTCGAGAGTTGCCGGAAAAGCGGCGCGCAAGTCGTTGACGACTGGGTTGCCGGTCAAAATGGCGGTTCCGAGATCGCCCTGAACCATTGATGTCAGATAGATCCAGAACTGCTGATAGATCGGCAGATCCAGACCCAACCGCTGGCGCATGGCTTCATAGGTCGCCGGATCGGCAAGTTCGCCGACAATAGCGCCAACAGGATCGGTGGGCAGCACGCGGCCGATCACGAAGGTGACGAGGAGGAGGACAAAAAGGCTCAGGAGCAACTGCCCAATGCGCCGGCCCAACTCTATAAAAGTGAATTCCTTCATGATCGGCCGTTCGTCCGTTAGTTGCCGGAGCTTTTTGTTACGTCTTCAAGCCGTGTCAGGGACAGGGGATGACCTTCATAGCCCTGAACCTTGGCATTGATCACATAAGGCTCGAACCGTTCGAACATCGGGATCACTGCGGGGCTTGAGGCAAGGAACAGTTCCTGAATTTCCTTGATCAGCTCGGCACGACGCGCATCGTCACGCTCGCCATTTGCTTCGTTGCGCAGAGCGTTGAGTTCAGGAATGTCCCAGTCAGAACGCCAGACAAAATTGCCGGCATTGTTCGCTTCAAGCGAGTTGTCCGGATTGGTGACGTAATTGTCGATAGAACCCAAAGCCGTTGGCATGAATGCGCCAGTCTGTGGGATCAGCAGATCGAAGTCGCGCGCACGGTGGGCAGCAACGATGTCTGATCCATTCCCCTGCTGGACGCGAACATTGAGGCCGATCTCGGAAAGGCTTGCCTGGATGGCGGTTGCCATATCGACGCGCGGGGTCTGAGAAATGGTCTTGATGGTGAGGTCGAAACCGTTGGGATAGCCGGCTTCGGCCAACAAGGCGCGCGCCTTTTCGGGCTGGAACGACCAGTCGGGATTGGCAATAGCGCCTTCAAAATCTTCTGGCACCGGCACATTGCGCGCACGTCCATATGGGCCAAGGATCGTGTTTGCGATGCCTTCGTAGTCAATGCCGTAAGCAATGGCCTGACGAACCAGAGGATTGCTGAGTGGCTCGCGACCGGCATTCATCGCCAGGGCATAAAATCCACCAGTCTTGCTCTGGCCGATCTCAAAACCTTCCTTGCCGTCAAAGACCAACACGTCAGGCGCAGTCAACGCATTGGCGATATCGATATCGCCACGCTCAAGCATCAAACGAGCTGCCTGGCTTTCCGGTGCGTGACGCATGGCAACACGGCGCATCGCCGGGGCACCGTCCCAATAATCGGCGTTCGCTTCGAGGAGGACAATGTCATTGGGCGTCCAACGGCGGAGGGTAAAGGGACCGGAACCTGCAGCATTGGTCCGCAGCCACTCGTTGCCATAGTCGTCATTCACGACATGCTTTTGCACTTCGACGCTGTCGACGACACTCGCCGTGCCCATTGTCAGGCGGTAGAGAAGGGATTCTGGGATGACGCCGTCGGTCATTTCGATACGAACGGTCTTGTCATCGACCGCAGTGACCAAGCTCTCGATACGATCAGCGGTGTAGCCGGCATTCTTGAATGACGCGGCAGCAGACTGATCGAGCTTGATCAGGCGGACGAGCGAATAGACGACGTCCTGCGCACGCACCGGATTGCCGGACGTAAACTTGGCGTCCCGCAGATGAAAGGTGATCCCGGTATCATCGATGTCCCAGCTTTCTGCCAACTGAGGACGGACAGCATAGTTGTCCTCCGAGCTGAACTCGACCAGGCGATCATAGATATTGGCGAGGATTTCCTGGGTCTTCACCTCGGTACCCTGCTGCGGGTCGAGAGAGAGAACCTGGGCCAGGGATGTACCGATAACGAGTTGATCATCGGGGGTAGCCGCGAATGCGAGAGGCGACACCGCGCTCATCAGGGCGAATGCGGCACCTGCCAGCAGATGCTTTGAAAAATGCTTCATAAAGACTCCTCCGTCTTGTACCATATCCGCCATAGCATGTCGGTTGTATGTCGTATTATGATTATGGCGTTTCCAAGCGGATGGCAATAGTCTGTCACATACCGGTGTTTGTTGAGGGGAGAGACCAAGTGGAACAAGTGGTTACGCGGCGCCGCCCGCGCTTGGCGCAGATTGTCGTGGACGAATTGCGTCGCCGAATTGCCTCTGGAGCGCTTCCCGTCGGCTCTCAACTGCCGACCGAACCACAGCTGGAACAACAGTTCGAAGTGAGCCGCACCGTTGTGCGAGAGGCCATCGCCGAGCTGCGCGCATCCGGGCTCGTAACCCCAATCCAGGGCAAGGGGATCTTCGTCTCGGAGCAGACGCGACCTGCCATGATCGATCTTACGCCCGGCGAGATTCAGAGCATTCCCCAGACCCTCGAAATGCTCGAATTCCGTATGGCCATTGAGACCGAGGCGGCAGCAATTGCAGCCTATCGCCGCTCAGCTGAACAAGAAAATGCTATCCGCGCAGCCCACCATGACATGGCGAATCGGGTGATCGAGGATCGACCGACCACTGACGCAGATTTTGCATTTCACCTCGCGATCGGGGCAGCGACGAACAATCGGTTTTTCATCGATGGCCTGAAACGGTTTGGGCCTGCATCGATCCCGCGCAGTCAGTTCCCTACCCTGCCAAGTGCAAAAGATCCGGCTTATCTCGCCGGCGTTGTCGCAGAGCACGAGCGCATCCTCGATGCCATTGCCGATCAGGATCCTGATGCTGCGCGGCTCTCCATGCGCGAACATCTGCTTGGCAGTCAGAAGCGCTATCGCCGCCTCGCACGCTAAGTGGCAACGACCTCTCGACATCGTCGATAAATTCATATTATGTCATACCTCATATCAGGAGGTTGATATGACTTCGCCTTTTTTGGCATTCTTTCAGCATCGCAAAGGCTGCGCTGGACTCCAGCCACCTCGTCGATCTGACGTGCAAAATGCTGATTGCTTCCACGATATCCTGCCCTGCCGACGCTCAACTACACTCGGTAGCGCGAAATGAGGGTGCGGCTTTGCAAGCAGTCACGTCGCGCTGTTCCTTCTTCCTCCAGGCTTGAATTGCAAAGCGGCTGAACCGCTCCACCATCTTCCAACTCTTCACTCACCCTATTCAGGAATCTTGTTATGACGCCTTCCGAACTCAAGGTTGCACTTGGCAGCGGGCTGCTCTCCTTCCCCGTCACGACGTTCACCAAGGACCTTGCTTTCGATGAGGAAGCCTATCGTGCACATATCCACTGGCTCGATGGCTATAAGGCTTCAGTGCTTTTTGCGCCGGGCGGTACCGGTGAACTCTTTTCCCTCACGCCGCTAGAAGTCGCCTACGTAACGAAGGTCGCCAAGGCAACGTCAACCAATACCCCCATCGTCGGCGGCGCCGCTTATGGCACCGCAATGGCGGTTGAAATGGCAAAGGCGGCAGAGGCTGCGGGCGCTGACGGCATACTCTTGCTTCCGCCCTATCTGATGTTTGCCGAACAAGACGGTTTGGTCGCTCACGTAAAGGCTGTCTGCGATGCGGTCGGCATTGGCGTCGTCGTTTATAATCGCGACAACATCATTCTCTCTGCCGATAGCCTACAGCGTCTGTGCGATCAGTGCCCCAATCTGATCGGCTTCAAAGACGGACATGGGGAGGTCGATCGCGTCATCGAGATCACGACCAAGCTTCAGGATCGCCTGGTCTATATCGGCGGCATGCCGACCCATGAGCTCTATGCTCAGGCCTATTTCTCTGCCGGCGTTACCACCTATTCTTCAGCCGTCTTCAACTTCGTGCCAGAGCTTGCCCAAAAGTTCTACTCGGCCCTGCGCGCTGGCGAAAAAGCGACGACCGACCAAATCCTGAAAGACTTTTTCTTCCCGCTTGTTGCGCTGCGCAATCGCAAGAAGGGCTATGCCGTTTCGATCATCAAGGCGGGTCTTGAAGCACGTGGACGCATCGCGGGCCCCGTTCGTCCACCTCTCACTAACCTGACCGCGACCGAAATGGACGAACTCAAGGCGCTGATCGCCAAAGTCGCCTAACCCTCATCCTGCGGCTTTTGCCTCCCTGTGAGCCGCGGGCAGACTCTCTGGCTCTTAGCCGGAGAGTCTCGCAATTGCCCCACTCAAGCGTGTGTTGCCGCCACAGCCATCAAGCCTGTCTCGGCGCCGTGGCGAGACCGCACTTCCATAGTTGAAGGACACTAAACATGTATGTTGGCACCCAGCTAAGCGGCGGCATGCTCGAGGAATTTGGCGACGCCCATCTGCGCCAGCTCGCCCAGCTTGGGCTTTATCATGTCTGCATTGATCCCATCGGTGCGCCACGCGATTGGACGCGTGACCTGCTGGCGCGCCATATCGAGCGCGTCGATGCTGGCGGCCTCAAGCTGGACATGGTGCAACTCCCGCTCGCCTCGCTGAACATCGATACTCAAAACATCGATAAAGTGAGTTCGCCTGCCATCGTCCTTGGACAGGGCGACGAGCGCGATCGTCAGATCGAGGGGATTTGTCGGCTTATCGAAGACCTCGCAGCGCTCGGCGTCCACTCGGCCAAATACAATTTCAGCTATTTGGGCGTTCCCCGAACGCAATCTGAACGCGGACGTGGCGGCGCGCTGGTGCCGACATTCCGCGCTGATCAGATTACCAATGCCGACGATCTGACATCCGCCGGACGGGTGACTGCGGACCAATTCTGGGAACGCATTACCTACTTCCTCGAACGCGTTATTCCAGTGGCCGAGGCCAACAAGGTTCGCCTCGCGTGCCATCCAAATGATCCGATGACGCCCCCGAATTATCGCGGCATCGAAGATAGCGTCATCTCACATGTCGAGGGGCTGAAGCGCTTCGTGTCTATCGCCGAGAGCCCCTATCACGGGCTGAACTTCTGCCAGGGCACGATCGGTGAGAGCCTCGAAAATCCACGCGAGGAGATTGCTGACGTCATTCGTTGGTTCGGTACACGCGGAAAGATTTTCAACGTCCACTTCCGCAACATCAAGGGGAAGCGCTTCTCGTTTACAGAAGTTTTCCCGGACGATGGCGATATGGATATGGCCCACAGCCTGCGCGTGTACAAAGAATCCGGCGTCGACTGCATGATCATGCCGGACCATGTGCCGGAGATCGATGGGCAAGCGCCATTCGAGACAGCATTCGCTTTCTGCTATGGCTATATCATCGCCCTGTTCCAGGCGAACGGCTGGGATCCCTACGGCCGATAGACCGACCGCACGATCTCCAAGTGGCTAGCCCGCTTGGACTTTTGTATGAAGGAGCAGGACGGGTAGTACCCAGTCCTGCTTTTTGATTATCGCGACAGATGTTTTCTGCGGGCAGCGAGAAGATAGGCGCGGTCCGCTATTCCCAGACAGACGCCTCAACTGCAGCAACCTCGCCCTAGCTGCGATGGCGTGACATTTCGCGCGGGCTTACGTCACGCAACTGGCGCGCAGGACTGATATTGCACGCAATTTATGATGAGACTGTCTGGAAAAGAGTTCCTTGCTGGCAGTGCAAAGAAATGGCGCGCCCGAAGAGATTCGAACTCCTGACCCCCAGATTCGTAGTCTGGTGCTCTATCCAGCTGAGCTACGGGCGCGCATACCGCACGATGGCGGATGCTATTCGGTGGGGAGCAACTTCGCTCTCCCCGAAAGCGAGGCAACCCATATAGTGGTGCTTTGCGCATTGCAAGCGTGTGACACGCACTTTTTAAGCGAAGCTGTCAGAGGCTGTGAATATCTCTTGGAAGCGTCAACTCGAACTGGGTGCCCGGCTCGGCGCTGTCGATGTAGCGCAAGGTGCCGCCATTGGCCTCGGTGAGTTCACGAGCGATGGCAAGGCCAAGACCTGTGCCGCCCGCACGCGCAGAGCCTTCGAAGGCGACGAAGAGATTGTCCTTGGCACGAGGCGGCAGGCCGGGGCCATTGTCGCTGATGAACACGATCGCCTGTGTATCGGTCAGCGTGACGGTCGCGGTGATTTTCTGGCCGGACGTCTGCTGCGTCGCTTCCAGAGCCTCGCGGGCGTTTTTGAGGAGATTGACGAAAACACGCGTCATCTGCCCCGCATCGAGAAAGACGGAGACCTCACCCGGCGCTGCAAGATCGAAAGCAATCGTGGGATGACCCGCGAGGTGCGCCTCGAACGCGGCATCCTCAATCAGCGCCTTGAGTTGCACGGGCGCAGGCTGCGGCACGCTGGTGGCCTCGCGACCATAATCGAGCACCGATTGAGCAAAGCCGATGGCGCGGTCGAGCGTCGTCACGAGACGTGGCGCGAGACGCTGGACCTTGGGATCGTCCAAAGTCGCCACCTGATCGGACAGAAGCTGAGCGGAGGTCAGCGTATTGCGCAGGTCATGATTGATCTTGGCGACCGCAAGGCCGAGATCGGCCAAGTGCCTTTGCTGGCGCAGCATGCTGAAAAGCTCGCTCTCCATCGCCGATAGTTCGTGTTCGAGAACCCCGATTTCATCGCGCCGCGAAGTCGGATCGAGGATGAGCGTTGCGTTCTCAGGCGCCTTGCGGAAGCGGAGGATATTGGTGGTCAACCGCTGGACCGGCAGGATGAAAAGCTGGCTCACGAGCATATAGAGCGCGAAAGCGGTGACGGCCGCGATGCCCAGAGAAACCAGCACGATATTGCGCGAATAATCGATGAGGTCCGCCCGCAGTGGCCGCTCCGACATCAGAATCTCGACCTGAGCCTCTTCGAGATCGCCCTCGCCAATGATGCGGAGCGTGCGTCCGGGGCCGGCAAAGAGCGTATCGAGCGCCCCCACAATGAGGCTCGGCAGATCGCGCTGGCGCATATCGGCTGTAACCACGCGCTCAGGGGTCACCGGATCGGCAAGTTCAATGAGCTGGCTCTGGCCTTCGCGGCGATAGACGATGGCGTTAGCGCCTGCAGACGTCAGAAGGCGATCGGTCAGATTGCGCGGCAGCGACATGACATCAGGCACGGCATCGAGAACACGCGCCGCGACGATGCCGACGCGCAAACGATCATCGAGCCAAGACGCGCGATAGGTGGCGAGCGAGGGCAGATAGATGATGATTTCGACAAGCAGAATCACGGCGATGATCGTCGCGATCAGCTTGTTGGAGAGGCCGAAAAAACGGGCCGGTGTCACATTGGATTCGTCTGTCATCGCAGCTCGATCATAGGAGATGACGGGCTTGGGCGTCAGCCCCTCAACCTACCGCTCGAACAGACGACGGATCGCGCGACCGCCCTGCCCTCTCTTTGATACGTCTTGAGCGGGCAAATAGTTCTCTCCAAGTCGTGAAAGAACCTCCATTAGGCTGGGACGCGGCATGGGCAGCCGGGCCAGTTCGAGCAGACCGCCTTTGCGATCCGCGACGAGCGACAGCACGCCGGCCAATTCGGCGGCGTCTGGCCCCAGAATAGTCGCGCGCCCAATCTGGCCGCTTTCGCTCACGCTGACTTTGAGAAGGCCGGAGCCCTGGCCCATCGCAGCGGCGCGGTCGTTTTCCGCGAGGTTTTCGCGGAGGATCGATTCATTGCCGCCTTTTCGCCCAAGGCCAGCCGGAGCGATTTCGGCCAGTGCGGGCTCGGTGAGAACAGTCCGCGGTATGCGCAGAGATGGCGGAGAGCTACGCCCAAGCGCGGCTTCGACTGCCGCCCGGCCTTCGGCCACGGCCTCGGACCACTCAGCGCGGCCTGCAGCATAGCCGGCAAATCGCACGAAGCGCGAGGACGAGGCGCCAAGGGCACCGCGGACGAACCCAATCGACGCTGAGCTCGGCTTGAGCTTCAGCTTGGCGATGTCGAGTGCGTCGAGATCGACTTCTCTACCCATCGAAATCAGCAGATGCGAGGCGTCGAGTGCGTCAGTCGTGCCATCTGGCCCGGCAATTTCCACGCCGATTCCCTGTGACCGCTTCTTTATTGCGGAAACACGCGCCCCTTCATGGATGGTAATGCCTTCTTCCCGGAGCGCGCGCAGCAGCAGTGATACCGCCTCGGGATCAAAGCCCGGAAGCAGTTCGCCGTGCGGTACCAGTGTCACCTCGGCGCCAAGCCGGCGCTGGATTTGGGCATGCTCCAATGCGCTGGCATCGCCGCCGACGATAACGAGGTGCGTCAGCTTGCGCTGATTCTCGAGGATGGAATCGGTGGTGAAGGCAGACACATCTGCCAAACCTTCGAGATCAGGAACGACGGGCAGGCCACCTATGGCAATGATCACCCCACGCGGTTTGATTGTTATATCGCCGATCACCAGCGACCGCGCATCGATGAACCTGACATCCCCACGCATCACCGTGACACCACGTGCGGTGAGAATTTCCGGCGCAGTCGCGCGCATGCGGTCTTCAACGAGCTTGGTGGCGAGCTCGCTGATCTGTTTGAGCGAGACTTTGAACTCGGACGCACCAATGCCGAGATCGGGTGCCCTGCGTATATCTTCGACACGCCGGGCGCTTTCCGCCAAGGCGGCCTTGCGCAGGGAAAGATGAGCGGCATCGCCCGGCTCGGGCGCGCCGCGATCGGCCAGAACCACGTTGGCGCCAAGACGACGAGCATAGAGCGCGAGCTCGACGCCGAGGCTCCCGGCACCGATGATGCAAAGATCAGGAGGAGTGGACACGGGCAAAGCTCCGCCGCAGGCTGAATAATGCCTGCACTTATGCTGTTCCCTGCCCGGCTTTACAACCGCCCCGAAAGCGCAAGAGAACAGGCCTTGCCGCGTTGACTTGGCGGCTGGTTTTCCCTATAGACCCCTCGAACAAAGCTGGCGCGCTCTGCCCTGCCGGCCGGATAAGTTTTATGCGCGAGAAGCGCCAGCAATAGAGGAACCGTGCGGTTGCGCGGTTAAAAGTCATGAAGCGTACTTACCAGCCTTCCAAGCTCGTGCGTGCTCGCCGTCACGGTTTCCGCGCCCGCATGGCCACCAAGGACGGCCGTGCGATTCTGAACCGCCGCCGTCGCGACGGCCGCAAGAAGCTCTCGGCCTAAGGCTGTTGGCCGGATGACGGCCGACGCTCCAGCGGAAGCGACATTGCGCCGCCTCAAGCGGCGCTCGCAGTTTTTGAGGGCAGCCCGGGGCAATCGCGCCGGGCGCTCTGCGTTTGGAATGCAGGTTGCACCCGTCGAGGATGCGCTGCCTGGCGTCGGGTTCACCGTCACCAAGAAGGTGGGCAATTCCCCGGAGCGCAATCGCATGAAGCGTCGCCTGCGGGCGGCTGCGGCAGCTTGCGCAGATGACTTTCGGCCCGGACACGACTATGTGCTGCTGGCAAGGCGCGAGGCCCTGAGCAGGCCCTTTGCCAAAATGATCACCGACCTTAGCGGTCTTATCGCCCGCGTGCATGACACGGAAGCGGACGACAATCGGATACGGCCCGGGCGCGGCCCACGGAAATCGACATCATGAACCTAGACAATCGCAATGTGATTCTCGCCGTCGTGCTCAGCATGCTCGTGCTGTTCGGCTGGCAGTTCCTCGTTGCCGGACCGCAAATGGAGCGTGCGCAGCAGCAAGCTCGGATCGCCGCTGAACAGCAGGCCGAACAGGAAGCGCTGGCCGTCCCGGCCGCCAACCCCGATGGCACTGTGTCGGCAGCAACGCCCGCTCAGCCCGCCAGCGCTCAGACCTTTGCCGATCGTGCCAGCGCCCTCGCTGCTTCGACCCGCGTCGCCATCGACACCGAAGATCTCGCAGGCTCGATCAACCTGACCGGCGCGCGCATCGATGATCTCCGCCTCGAAAAGTATCGCGAAACGGTCGATCCCGAATCCCCGATCATCACGCTTCTCAGCCCCTCGGGCGCCCCCGGCGGCTATTATGTCGAGCATGGCTGGGCTCCTGCGGCCGGCGCGACTGTCGCTCTGCCTGATTCCAATACAGTCTGGGCTGTCGAAAACGGCGCGACGACACTGACCGCTGCGACGCCTGTGACGCTGGTTTGGGACAATGGCCAAGGCCTGATCTTCCGACGCACCATTGCGCTTGATGAGCATTATCTCTTCACCATTACCCAGTCGGTCGAAAATACCGGTGCGGGCGATGTGTCGCTTTTCCCCTATGCCCGCGTCGTTCGTCAGGGCACTCCGCCGGTCCAGAACTTCTTCATCCAGCATGAAGGCCCGATCGGCGTTCTCGGCAACAACAACTACGTCTCGCGCAAGTACCACGATCTGCAAAACGACAAGCAGGTCGACTTCGCCTCGACCACTGGCTGGCTCGGAATCGCCGACAAGTATTGGGCAACCGCCGTGCTGCCTCAGCCGGGTGCTGGCATCAATGCGCGATTTGCCTATTCGACCCAGGGCACGACCCCGATCTACCAGACCAACTATGTCGAAACCCAGCCGGTCGTCGTGCCGGCCGGCGGCACCGCATCGAGCGAAAGCTTCGTCTTTGCCGGCGCCAAGGAAGATCACGTCATCTCGGCCTATCAGACCGAGCATGGCTTTGATCGCCTTGAACTCCTGATCGACTGGGGTTGGTTCCACTTCCTCACCAAGCCGATGCATTGGCTGCTGGTGACGCTCTATGGTCTCCTCGGCAACTTCGGTCTCGCGGTTCTCGCCGTGACCATTATCGTCAAGGCCATCTTCTTCCCGCTGGCCAGCCGGTCCTATGCCTCCATGGCCGCCATGCGCCGCGTGCAGCCGGAAATGAAGGCGATCCAGGAGCGTCTCAAGGAAGATCGCGCTGCTCAGCAGCAGGCGATGATGGAGCTCTACAAGAAGGAAAAGATCAATCCGCTCTCTGGTTGCTGGCCGATCCTGATCCAGATCCCGGTCTTCTTCGCGCTCTACACGGTTATCTTCATCTCCATCGAAATGCGGCACGCGCCGTTCTTCGGCTGGATTCAGGATTTGGCCGCGCCCGATCCGACCAATATCTTCACGCTCTTTGGCCTGATCCCGTGGAATCCGACCGTTCTTCCGGTCGTTGGCTCCTTCCTCCACCTTGGCGTGTGGCCTGTGATCATGGGCATCACCATGTGGGTGCAGATGAAGCTCAATCCGCCGCCGCCGGATCCGACCCAGGCAATGATCTTCAACTGGATGCCGATCATCTTCACCTTCATGCTCGGCGCCTTCCCCGCTGGTCTCGTGATCTACTGGGCATGGAACAATACGTTGTCGGTGACCCAGCAATGGGTGATCATGAAGCGCCACGGCGCCGAGGTGAACCTTTTTGGGAACATCCTCGACACCTTCCGCAAGAAGCCTAAACCGGCTGAAAATTCCAAGAACTAACGACATTCCCGCACGATACGGGGCCCGCTGGAAAACCAGCGGGCCCTCGTCTTTGAGGCCGAGGACCACATGACCGAAATCGATTACCCAACCGACCTCATCGAACGCGGCCGCCTGATGTTTGCGCGCCCGATCCTCTTCACCAAGGGCTGCGTCAGCCTTGCCGACCTGCCGCCGATGGACCGCGTCGAAATCGCATTTGCCGGCCGTTCCAATGTCGGCAAATCGAGCCTGATCAACGCGCTTTGCGGCACGTCCAACCTGGCGCGCACTTCCAACACGCCCGGCAGAACGCAGGAACTCAACATCTTCGAGAGCCAGAGCGAAAACCTACGCATCGTCGACATGCCGGGCTATGGCTATGCCAAGGCGCCAGAGCCGAAGGTGAAGGCCTGGACCAAGCTGGTCCATCAGTACCTCGTCGGCCGCGCCACGCTGCGCCGCGTCTATGTACTGATCGATAGCCGTCATGGCCCCAAGGACAATGACCTCAGCGTCATGAACGAGCTCGACCGCGCCGCCGTCAGCTACCAAGTCGTGCTGACCAAGGCGGATAAGCCGAATTCGGCCGATGTCGAAAAGGCGCTGGAATTGACGCGCTGGTCGATCGCCAAGCGCCCCGCCTCGCACCCCCATGTGTTGCTTACCTCAAGCGAAAAAGGCACGGGGATCAAGGAATTGCGCACCGAAATCGCCATGCTGCTCGCGAGCAGCAGCACCTGACATGCAAAAGCCCCGCCGGTCCTCTGACCCGCGGGGCTTTCTTTTGAAGCTGCGGCTAATTTCAGGCAGCGTAGCGCGTTGCGGAGCGTGTGTCGCCGATATCGAAGACCGCGACGATCTGATCGAGTTCTTCAGCCTGTGCCTCGGTCTGCTCGATAGCCGCATTGGTTTCTTCCACCAGCGCAGCATTATGCTGGGTGATCTCATCCATCTGCCGCACGGCGACGCTGACCTCACCGATCGACTGCGCCTGAGCGCGGCTCGCTTCGGCGATTTCGCCGATCAGCTTGGCGCTTTCCTTGACCGAAAGATTGAGCGAGGAAATCTGTCCGGCGATCTGCATCACGACTTCGGTGCCGGCATGGACCTCGCCGGCAGAGATTTCGATAAGCTGCTTAATCTCCGAGGACGCCTCGGCGGCAGATTGAGCAAGGCGTCGCACTTCGACGGCAACCACGGCAAATCCTTTGCCCGCCTCCCCTGCCCGCGCCGCTTCAACCGACGCATTGAGCGCGAGGAGATTGGTCTGGAAGGCGATGTCGTCGATCATGCCGATGATGTTGGAGATCTTGGAAGACGAAGTCGAAATTTGCTGCATGGCGGCATTGGCAGATTCCATCGCAATGCCGCTTTCAACCGCAATGCGCGAGGCATCGTTGACGGAGCGATTAGCCTCGACGGCACGCTTTGCATTCTCGGTCACGGTGCCTGAAAGGCCAGCCACGGTTGATGTCGTCTGCTGCACCATGGCCGCCTGGCGGCTGGTGCGTTCGGCAAGGTCGTTCGAGCCAGCGAGGATCTCGCCTGTGGCTGTCTTGAGGAGATGCGAAGTATCCTTGAGGCGCCCCATCAATTCACCGAGCCGGTCCGCTACTGCATTGGTATTGTGCTGCAATTCGGCAAAGGCGCCGCGGAATTCGCCATTGACGCGCTTGGTCAGATCGGCCTGTGCCAGGGCCGAAAGTACCTTTCCGGTACCGGTCAGGCCCTTGTCGACGGCATCAAGGAGAGAATTGACCTCGCCGGCTAAACCGCTGAGTTCAGGCTGGCTGTAATCTGCGGAAACGCGCATGGCGAGCTGACCACCCATGACGGCCTGCAGCGTCTCGCGCAGGTCTTCGGTCAACCGGTCGGATGCACGGCGGCGGTGCCCGCTTTCCGTGCTGCGCTCCTGCTCGGTGCGCTCGAGTTCGGCCTGTTCGATCAGCGCGCCGCGGAAGCTGGCAAAGGCGTCGAACATCACCGTCAATTCGTCCGAAACCTTCTGCGCCGGAATTTCGATGTCGGTATTGCCTTTGGACAATTGGGCAGTAATGCCAACGAGTTGTGCGAGCCGCGCTGCGACGACCTTTTGGAAAAATACGAGGACGGTCAGGCAACCGATTGCTGCGCCAAGCCCCGCGAGCAGTAGTGTTGCGATCGCAAAGACCTGAGCGGTTTCGAGACGATCAAGTCCTGCCTGCAAGTCCGCATGGACGAGACTTTCAAGGCTTGTCGCTTCGTTGATGACGCGATCATAGCCTGCGTCGAATGCCGCGTCGGCGGCTGATCCAACGCCCTCTTGGCCATTGCCGCGCGCGGCATAGCGCTGCTCACCGGCGGCGCGGAACGCGCTGAGCGCCTCCGCGACCTTGGGAATGGCGGCTTGGACGCCTTCGTCGGTCGAGGCGAGATAGGCTTCGTCGCCGCTCGTGGCGCCATTTTGGATAGCGCGCAGATAGAATTCGGCGCGGTCGAGTTTGGCCCAAACCTCTGCAATATCTTCGGTTTCGTCGCCGCCCATGATCTCTTCGAACTGAAGATGGGCTGCTGTCGTGTTCAGCTTGATTTCCATCGCCGCCTTGATGTGGGGCGCGAAACTGGTGCCGACTTCGTCGCCACGATCGGCAAGTGATTTGGCGCTGAAAAGAGCCATGCCACCGAGGGCGGCGACGATAACACCAAAGCCTATAAAGACGATGAGGAGCTTTTTGGTGATGGATAACCTATTGAAGCCAAACATATTTGCAGACCTTGACGCTAGGGCATGCCTGCAAAGATGAACCTTCTTAGTTAATACGCTGTTTCACATAAGTTATGACGCGTTGTTACGGAAGAAGGCGCCAATGTAATTGGCCACCCGAGAACTGTCGGATTGCTTGTCGAATGACTTGAAACCTGTCTCGACAACTTCATCTGGCGCGATGCCGCGCCGGAGATCGACGAGCGCCTCGGCATAGCTATCCACAAACTCCGGATGTGGCTGAAAACTCAGGGCTTTTCCCGTTTTGTAGAGGAGGCCGGCATTAGGGGTAAAGTCCGAGCCTAGGATGACTTCGGCCGCTGTTGGCGCCTCGACAACCTGATCCTGGTGCGAACAGGCGATAGAGAGGGTTTCGGGCGCATCGGGCATGAAACCGGGACGGGTTTTGACCTCGTAGGTGTGGCGGCCAAGTCCCCAGCCCTTATGGGATTTTTCGACTTTTCCGCCCAGGGCATCGGCCATGATCTGGTGGCCGAAACAGACGCCGAGCATGGGGATTTGAGCGGCGTAGGCTTTGCGGATGAAATCGCGGAGCGGGGGCAGCCAGGCGTGATCTTCGTAGACGCCGGCGGGTGAACCGGTGATCAGAATAGCGTCCAACTGCGCTGGATCCGGTAGCATTCCGTTATCGTCGACAGCGATGACGTCAAAACTGAAATCGTCACCGATGCTGACGAGCATACGCTCGAACATTTTTGGGTAAGAGCCATATTCGGGACGGAGAGCTTCGGGGACGTAACCGGTCTCAATGATGGTGATGCGCATCGGAGCCAATGGGCTGAACAGGATGCTCCACCTATAAAAGCTCGGGCCGGAAGTGCAACTCCGGCCCGCTCAACTCAGCCATGCCGATCAGGCGGCGACGAATTTCAGCGAGACGCCATTGATGCAATAGCGCAGGCCCGTCGGCGCGGGACCGTCGTTGAAGACGTGGCCCTGGTGACCACCGCAATTGCTGCAATGGACTTCGGTGCGCGTCATGCCAAAGCTGTTGTCTTCGGTGGAGCCGATGGCAGCGGGAATAAAATCGTAAAAACTGGGCCAACCGGTGCCACTGTCGAACTTGGTTTCCGACTTGAACAAAGCCTGGTCGCAACCGGCGCAGTGGAAGACGCCCGTGTCATGCTCGTCATTGAGCGGAGACGTGAAGGGTCGCTCTGTGCCTTCGTGACGCAGAACGTCATAGGCAGCGGGGTCGAGCTTGGCCTTCCATTCCGCATCGGTGAGCTTGAAGGGAAAATCGCCTTCGGCAGCGCTCGGCTGATCGCCCGTGCGCCAAAGCGTCAGCGCCGAAATCGCGGCCACGGCCGAGCCGGCAGCAAGAAAACTGCGACGAGAGATCTGCATGGTAAAATCCTTTCGAGCACAGGCGCATCTTAGCCGATCGTCGGGGCGCTGATGCGTCAAAAAATAGAGAGGCTTCGCACCGGGGGGAGCGAAGCCTCATCACCTCATGAGGGTCGGCGTGGACGGGTTACGCATTCAGGCCGGGGAGTGGAGCCACTCATTGCCGAATGCACCCTTCGACCCAGTTGAGATTACATCTTGGGGGTGAGAACCTTGTCGATGACATGGATCACGCCGTTGGACTGGATCACGTCGGCGATGGTGACATTGGCAACGGTGCCGTTTTCGTCGGTCACGGTAACCTTGCCATCAGCAGCCTTAAGGGTCAGCTTGCAGCCACCAACGGTGTCGACGACATGTTCGCCGCCATCAGCTTCAACCATCGAGACGATATCGGTCGAGAGAGCCTTGGCCGGGATAACGTGGCAGGTCAGGATCTTGGTGAGCTGATCCTTGTTTTCTGGCTTCAGGAGCGTTTCGACAGTGCCGGCTGGCAGAGCGTCAAATGCTTCGTTGGTCGGGGCGAGAACGGTGAATGGGCCCGGGCCGGAGAGGGTTTCAACGAGGCCGGCAGCCTTGACGGCAGCAACGAGCGTCGTGTGATCAGCAGAGTTCACAGCGTTTTCGACGATGTTCTTGTCAGCAAACATTGCTGCGCCGCCAACCATCGGGTTGTCCTGCGCAAATGCTGCGGTGCCGGTGAGAGCGCCAAACGAGAGAACGGCTGCAACGGAGAGAGCACGAAGAGAAATGGTCATATGAAAGTTCCTTCCTGTGTAATTCTGTTCCCGTTCATCGTCGGGACATGGAGAGATACGAAGGAATTTTCGGATCAGTTTTCGCGAGTTTCAGTGTTTTTGCGAGAAAGTTAGTGAAACTTTTTGGCGACGGCCGCCGTGCGGGTTTGTTCAGGAATGGGGGCGGATGCCGTCGAGAGGCGTGGAAGCAGCTGAGGCTTCTTAGACGTGCACGACCTCGCACCTATCTCTCCTGATCCACGGCGCTTCCCTCGGGCTTGACCCGAAGGCCGCTCGCACAAGCCTAGATGTTGGTGGGTCCCACAGAGGCCCTCGGGTCAAGCCCGAGGGAAAGGCGGTGGGTGGGGAAGTATCAAGGATGGAGTTGTTCGGGTTGTCCCGATTGGAGACTACGCACTCGGGGCCGTTTGAACCCTATCACCCCACCCGCAGCGTCAATCCCGCGAAAGCGGGAATCCGGGTTTCGGGAAGGGAGATTCCCACTTTCGCGGGAATGACGTGGGGGACGTGGGTGTTGTTCAGCAACGGGGCTGAGTGCGCGCGTTGGAACAAGGCACCATTGCTTCGTGCATCGGCGAGTAAAATGGAGAGATGAGCAGCCGTCACCACCCGGCTTGTCCGGGTGGTGACGGCTGGTGAAAAGATGACGATCGTGAGGAGAGCTGGGCTAACGAGCGCGCAAATGCGCTCGGCTAGATCTTCGTGACGGCGCCCTGCGCGACGATTGGGCCGGTGGGGACGCCGTTGGGGGCGCCGCCGGCGGGTTCCAGGGTTATGGCAAGGACGGAGCCTTCGCCCCAGCCGGAACGGACGGCGTCGGTGAGTTCGACCGTCGTGCGGGCGTCGATCGGGACGAGACCCATCGAAATGGGGTCGTGACCGCCCTGGATGGCCCAGAGTTCATAATCGCTGCCCGGTACGGAGTGACCGGAGAGCGAAGTGAGGCGAACAGCGCCCGTGCCGTCATAGAGGGCGACGAATTCGACATCGCTGCCTTCAGCCTGGAGCGCGGCGACGAGCTGATTGGCGAGCTGGCCGGAATCGGGGCGGGGCTGGAGCGTGCTGAACCCGACGGCAATAGCGGCAACGGCCAGAGCGACGGCGGCGACGGACCGCCACAGGGCAAGGCTATCCCAAAGGGAAGCGCGCTTTTGAGCGCCGAAAAGTCTCGTTTCGAGATCGGAAAAGATATGGGCCGGTGGGCCGACAGGCTCGACCTGATTGTCGAGATAGGCAAAGCGCTGGACCCAGAAATCGCGTTCGCGCTGGAGGGCAGCATCCTGCTCGATCCGCCGTGTCATCTCGGCATGAGCCTTGGGGCCAAGCAAGCCGAGGACGTATTCGGCGATCGCGGCGCGGCCCTGGTCCTCTTCTGTAAAATCTTGCTCGGTCATGTCGTCAGGCACTCTCGTAACTTTATGAGGCTGCGGCGCAGCCATGTTCTCATCGTGTTGACCGGCACGGAATGGCGGACTGCCAATTCCTCGTAGCTGAAGCCATCAAGATAGGCCCCACGCACCGCATCGGCACGATCGGGATCGAGCGTTGCGAGGCAAACCTCGATACGCGCGCCATCTTCGGCTGCTTCCGCCTGCCGTTCAGGGTCAGGACTGAGATCGGGGATATCAAGGGCAACGTCTATGTCTTCACTGATCGGACGCCGCGCCCGGATGATATCGAGGGCGTGATTGCGGGCGACGGCGCAAAGCCAGCTAATGGGGCTGGTATTGCTTGAGACATATCGATCGGCTTTTTGCCAGATCTTGACGTAGACTTCTTGGATCGCTTCCTCGGTTTCGGCTCTGTCTTTTAAAATACGCAGAACTACACCGAAAAGTTTCGCGCTTGTCCTATCGTAAAGTGAGCGAAAAGCGACACGGTCGCGCAAGGCACAACGAGAGATTAGGTCCGCAATGTCGCGGGCTTCAGCTTGCATCGGCAAATGTCCGGAATGACGTTCCGGCTCCTCCATGCGAGCATCTTTCCACGCACTCGCAGCACGGACAACGCAATTGTGGAGGAAATGGATCATCGGCCACGATTTTGTCGCGTCCAATCATTTAAACGGACGACAAAATGCACTAGACCCTTGCCCGTCCGCAGGTCTTTCCCGAGGAAACAGTCGACCCATGACCGACCAGAACACGACCGATCGCTTCAGCCACGATGCCGGCATCCTCGCGCAAGCCCTGCCCTATATGCAGCGCTACGAGGGCAAGACCGTCGTGGTGAAATATGGTGGCCACGCCATGGGCGACGCCCAGCTTGGTCAGGCTTTTGCGCGCGACATCGCGCTATTGAAGCAATCCAAGGTCAATCCGATCGTTGTGCATGGCGGTGGTCCGCAGATCGCGTCGATGCTGAAAAACCTCGGCATCGAATCCAAGTTCGAAGGCGGCCTTCGCGTCACCGACGCGCGGACGATGGAAATCGTCGAGATGGTGCTCGCCGGTTCGATCAACAAGGAAATCGTCGCGCTGATCAATGCCGAAGGCGAATGGGCCATCGGGCTTTGCGGCAAGGACGGCAATATGGTCTTTGCCCGCAAGGCCGAAAAGAAGGTGAAAGATCCCGGCTCGAACATCGAGCGCGTTCTCGATCTCGGCTTTGTCGGCGAACCCGTTGAAGTCGATCGGACCCTCCTCGATCTTCTCGCCCGCTCGGAAATGATCCCGGTGATCGCCCCGGTGGCGCCCGGCCGCGATGGCAATACCTATAATATCAATGCCGATACCTTTGCCGGCGCCATTGCCGGTTCGCTCGGCGCCAAGCGCCTTCTGTTCCTGACCGACGTGCCGGGCGTGCTCGACAAGGACGGCAAGCTGATCCCCGAACTGACGGTAAGCGACGCCAAGAAGCTGATCGCGGATGGGACGATTTCGGGCGGGATGATTCCGAAGGTCGAAACGTGTCTTGAGGCGCTCGATTCAGGCGTTGAGGGTGTTGTCATTCTCAATGGCAAGCAGCCGCATGTGGTGCTGGTGGAGCTGTTCACCGAATTTGGTGCGGGTACGCTGATCGTTCGGTAGGCGGTTACCCCCACCTAGCCTCCCCCTGGTAGGGGGAGGGATCTGCCAGTGGCTCACAGGCATCAAAGCAAACTCGACGAGTCCCTCCCCCTGCCAGGGGGAGGTTAGGTGGGGGTAACCACCGGAACTGAATCTGCCCCGGCGCAGTTTGCAAAACCGACTGAAGCTGGGGGATGCTTTTGGGTTCGGAGTTTTTCATTTTCGCCGTGGTGGGCTTTCTGGCCCAGATCGTCGATGGCGCGCTTGGCATGGCTTATGGCGTCGTCAGTTCGACGATGCTGCTCTCCTTCGGTGTACCGCCGGCCGCAGCCTCGGCCAGTGTCCATGCCGCCGAAATGTTCACGACGGCCGCTTCGGCGACGAGCCATGTGCGCAATCGAAACGTCAATTGGAAGCTGTTCTGGCGGCTCGCTCCGGCGGGGATCGTCGGCGGCGTGCTTGGCACCTATGTGCTGACCGCGATCGATGGTGCGGTGTTGCGCCCATTCGTGACCGGCTATCTCGGATTGCTTGGTGTCTTCATTCTCTATCGCGCGTTGCGCGTGCGGGGCGCCTATCGCGAACCGCAGACCAAGATCGTCATGCCGCTTGGTGTCGCTGGTGGCTTTGTCGATGCCGCGGGTGGTGGCGGCTGGGGGCCGATCGTGACCTCGAGCCTCATCGGGTCAGGCGGCGCGCCGCGCTACATCGTCGGCACGGTCAACACCGTCGAGTTCTTCGTGACGACGGCGGTTTCGATCGCCTTTATCACCGCCCTTCTCACCGGGCACTGGAGCGAGGCCGAGGGGATCGATCAGTATTTCTGGTCAGTGGCGGGGCTGGTGGTCGGCGGCGTGATCGCGGCGCCATTGGCAGGCTTTATCGTCCGCATCCTGCCACCGAAGCGCTTGATGCTGCTGGTCGGCACCTTGGTCATTTGCCTCGCGCTATTCCAGACCTGGGAACTGCTGTTCAAGGCGAGCTGAGGGACGGCAGCGCACCGCCGTCCCCCCCAAAAGATCAAACTTCGATCGCGATATGCTGCTGCGGGGCGCCGCCCGGCGCCCGGGCAGCCGGACGCTTGAAGGCAAAGGCCAGCAAGAGCACGAGGCCGAAGCTGATCACCTGATACCACAGCGCCAGGGCGGTCGAATCTGCGAAAGCCGCGTGCGGTGCAGAGCCCGTAGCCATAGAATTGCCGAGGTGGGTGAAGAAGATTTCGCCGATGATAGCCACACCAAGCGCGCCACCCACCTGCTGGAACGCCTGGAGCGCGCCCGAGCCGGCACCGGCATCGCGCTGAGGCACATTGGCCAGAACGAGCTGGAAGAGCGAGGAGAAACCAAGGCCAAGGCCGATACCCGCGATGAGGAGCGGCGGCAGGAAGGCCCAATGGTCGATCGTGTCGCCAACACCGGCAATGTAGAAATGCAGCCAGCCAATGCCGAAGCTAAGGAGCGCACCAGCGGCAGCGAGGCGGCTGCGGAGATAGTGGGCGCCAAAACGGCCGGCGATGAGCGAGGCGATCAGGACGCCAACCGAGAACGGCGTATTGGTGAGGCCTGATTCAAGCGGGGTGAAATTGAACCCGCCCTGCAGGAGCAGCGAAATCACCATGAACATACCCGGAATACCCGAAGCGAAGATGGTGACGACCAAGGCGCCGAACATGAACTGACGATTGGTGATCAGGTCGAAGTTGAGAAGCTGCGACTGGCCGGCGGCGGCGCGGTGGCGGGTCCAGAAAACGAAGGCCACGATGAGCGCAAGGCCGGCGACGATCATGGCAAAGCACCAAGCGGGCCAGCCATAGGCGCGGCCTTCGACGATCGGGAAGACCACCGCCATGATGCCCAGACCGAAGAGGGCAATGCCGACATAGTCGTTCTTGAGCGACGGATGACCCGGCAGGCGCGGGATCAGGAACCAGCCGGCGACGACGGCCGCGATGCCGATCGGGATATTGACGAGGAAGATCGGCTGCCAGGAAAGGCCGAAAAGATTGGCCGAGATCAGCACGCCACCCAGGATCGGGCCGCAGACCGAAGCAAGGCCCGCGGAAAGACCAAAGAGCGAAAAGGCCTGGCCGCGCTCGTGTGGCGGGAAAGTGACGGTCGCGATCGCGAGGACCTGCGGGGTCATCATGGCGCCGGCAAGGCCCTGAATGATGCGGGCGACGATGAGGAATTCGATATTGGGCGCGAGACCGCAAAGGGCGGAAGCCGCGGTGAAGCCGGCGACGCCCCAGAGAAAGAGCGTCGTGCGCCCCAGAATATCGCCGAGGCGGCCGAAGGGCAGCAGGCCAAGGGCGAAGGCGAGAATATAGGCCGCGATGACCCATTCGATCTGCGTATCCGAGGCACCGAGCCCCGTACGCATCGAGGGGAGCGCGACATTGACGATGGTAACGTCGATCAGGTTCATGAAATTGGCGATGAGCAGCACGAAGAGCGCCACCCAGCGGCGTGGATCGGGCGGCGTCGCAGCGCCGGCTTGAGCATGGGGAGAGGACATGGATCTATCCTTGTGAGGAAGGGATTGAAAAAGCGCGTTCGAGTTCGGCAGTGACAGCGGGGAGCTGGGCGCGCCGATGCGGGCGCCAGCAATCGGACAAGGCGGCCGTGGTGATGACGGCGGCAGCCTCGGGGTTGAGATCGGGCCGGAACGAGCCGTCGCTCACCCCGGTCCGGAAAATTTCGGCATATTGTCCCGTCCAGAAACTCTGCAGGGGCAGGATGATGTCGGCGATCGACGGATCGCGACGGGCCCGATCGATCAGTTCGCTAAGGACACCGATCAGCTCGGGCGAGTCCGCGACGATCTCGGCGAATTCGACGAACTCGATGCGGAGCTGTTTGAGGCCCGGTAGGTCGGCGCGCGGATGGCGCTGGGCCGAGGCCTTGAAGTCTTCGCGAAGCGATGCGGCAACGAGCGTGACCAGGGCTTCCTTGGTCGGCACATGGTAGTGAAGCGTCGCAATATTGATGCCCACCCGCTCGGCAATGTCACGGGTGCGGAGACCCTCGAGCCCTTTTTCGATGATCAGAGCGCGTGCGGCCTGGGCGATGGCGATCCGCCGATCGTCGCCGCTTTCGCGCCGGGTCATAGATGGAGACGAGGAGGGCATCGAGACGCTTTAGCAATTTCTGGCGCGGATCATTAGCTCTACCGCAAACATCAATCAATCATTTGATTGAGACAATGTGTCATGCCTGCCGCGCATGGGTGTGTGGCTGAGGCGATTGACATTTTCTGTCAGCAGGCGTCCATCACGGCCAATTCCGGGAGCCCGCAATGACCGACTATGTCCGCAAGATCCTGACCTCGGCGGTCTATGAAGTTGCCGAACAGACCCCGCTCGATCCGATGCGCCTTCTCTCGCAGCGCCTCGGTCAGGATATCCTCCTCAAGCGCGAGGATTTGCAGCCGGTCTTTTCGTTCAAGATCCGCGGCGCCCACAACCGAATGAGCCAATTGACGGCGGAAGAACGGGCACGCGGCGTGATCTGTGCTTCGGCAGGCAATCATGCGCAGGGCGTGGCGCTGTCGGCGACACGGCTCGGGGTGCGCTCGATCATCGTGATGCCGACGACGACGCCAGAGATCAAGATCAATGCCGTCAAGCGTCTGGGTGGCGAAGTGGTGCTGTTCGGCGATGGGTTCGACGCAGCGCGGGCCCATGCCTCAGGCTTGGCCGAACGGCATGGCTACGTCTTCGTCCATCCGTTCGACGATCCCGATGTGATTGCCGGCCAAGGTACGGTGGGCATGGAATTGCTCCGCCAGCATCCTGGCGAAATCGGCGCCATCTATGTGCCGGTGGGCGGGGGCGGCCTTGCGGCGGGGATCGCGACTTTCGTCAAGTTTTTGCGGCCCGAGATAAAGGTGATCGGCGTCGAGCCGGAAGAAGCCGCGAGCATGAAGGCGGCGATCGCCGCAGGACACCCCGTGCCGCTCGATCAGGTCGGGCTCTTTGCCGATGGCGTGGCGGTGCGGCAGGTCGGCGACGAGACGTTCCGGCTCTGCCGGGACCTGCTCGACGACATTGTCACCGTGACGGCCGATGAAATCTGCGCGGCGATCAAGGATATCTTTGACGATATGCGCGCCATTGCCGAACCGGCGGGCGCCCTGGCACTGGCAGGATTGCGGCGGCATGTCGAGGATGGCGCGGCGCCTAAAGGCAGCCTCATTGCCATCAATTCGGGCGCCAATGTCAATTTCGATCGGCTGCGTTATGTGGCGGAACGCGCCGAAATCGGCGAGCGGGCCGAAGCGCTCTTGGCCGTGACCATCCCCGAAATACCGGGCAGTTATCGCGCGTTCATTCGCCTGCTCGGGCGGCGAGCCATCACCGAATTCAACTATCGCTACGCCCACGGCGTCGGCGCCCATATCTTTGTCGGCGTAAAACTCACCCAGGGCGACACCGAGAAGCGCGAGATCATCGACCTCCTCTCGTCAAATGGTCTCTCGGTGACCGATATGACCGACAATGAAGTGGCAAAACTGCATGTGCGGCACATGGTGGGCGGGCGCGTGCATGACCTCGACGATGAAATGGTCTTCCGCTTCCAGTTTCCGGAGCGGCCGGGCGCTCTGCTCAAATTCCTCGAAGGGCTGAACGACGCCTGGAACATTTCGCTGTTCCATTATCGCAATCACGGCGCCGACTATGCCCGCGTTCTGGTGGGCGTGCAGGTGCCGCCCGAAACGCGCCAGGACTTCTATGCCCATATCGACGCCATCGGCTTTCCCTATTGGGACGAAACGGAAAATTCCGCCTATCGGCTCTTTCTTGAAGCAAATTGAACCGAATTGGCTAAGCAGAGTTCGACATTGTGGCGAAATAAACCAGTGCCATAAGAACGGACGCAATTCTGCCGCTTATCGACTGCAGTCAGTCTTCGAGGGGCAATTCAACCGGGGGACAGGCGGGCGTTCGAGTAATTCCGCAACCTCATTAACATCAAGGATGACGCAGACCATGATGAAGACCACGAAGATCCAGGGCCTGATGCTTGCATCCGGCTTGGCGACCCTCGCGCTGATGCAGCCAGCAATGGCGCTCGACGCGCAGACGTTCGTCGACCGCCTTGCAGCAGTCTACAAGGTCGGGGGCTATGACATTACGTTTGGCACCGCCACCCTGGATGGCACCACCATCACCGTCGATGGTGCCACCGTTGCCGTGGCCGGCATGGAAGGCGACCCGCTCACCATCAATACCGAACTGACCTTCACCGGCGTTGCCGACGCCGATGATGGCGGCTTTACTGCCGAGGCGCTGACCGTTCCCGATATCGACACCGACTTTGCCGAAGAACCGACGGGCCACCTGACCCTGACCGACATTTCGGCGACGGACATTTATCTGCCGCCCGAAGACGAGGTGAACATGACCGCCCTCCTCGCTTCGGTGGGCAGTGTTTCGACCGGTCCGCTCAAGATCACGCGCGATGGCGCCGATTTCCTCTCGATCGACTCGATCGAGGCGACGAACGAATTCACCTATGACGATGCCGACGCCGTCACCGATATTGCCTCGACCTTCGACATCACCGGCATCTGGGCCGACTTGACCTCCATGGCTGAGGAAGACCCGCAGGCAGGCCCGGTGATCCAGGCGCTTGGCCTGACCGAAATCAACGGCAATATCAGCGAAAAGATGACCTGGGGCCTGGCTGATGGCCACATGATCATCGACCAGTTCTTGCTCGATTTCGCCGATGTCGGCGCCATCAATTTCAAGATGGACATGTCGGGCCTGACCCCTGCCGTGTTCGAAAAGATCAATGCCATGGAAACGGCAAAGCCGGGCGCGACGCCGGAAGAGCAGCAGGCCCAGCAGATGATGGTGGGCATGGAACTGCTCCAGGCCGTAACGCTGACGAGCTCGAGCCTGCGTTATGACGATGCCGGTCTTGCACCAAAACTGCTCGACCTCTTTGCCAGCCAGTCCGGTGCCGATCGCGCCGCGTTCGTCGAAAGCCTCAAGGCCATGGTGCCGCAGCTTGTCGGCCAGGCCGGTGTTCCCGAGCTGACCGACATGGTCGTGCCGCAGGTCAACACCTTCCTCGATGACCCCAAGAGCATCGAGGTTGCCGTCAAGCCAGCGACCCCGACCACGCTGTTGGTTCTGAGCGCTGCTGCAGCCAACCCGGCCAGCTTGATCTCGGCTCTCGGCCTTGCCATCACGGCTAATCAGGCTGCCGCCGAATAAGCGCAAAACTTCGCGAGCCTCCTACGGGAGGCTCGCACCCCTGATGAAGCTTTCATCATTTTGTGCTAGCTTGGCGCCATGAACAGCCCTGCCGCACCAAACCTCAACCACATCACCGATTGGGTCTTCGACCTCGACAACACGCTTTATCCGCGTGAGTGCAATCTCTTTGCCCAGATCGACGTACTGATTACCCGCTATGTGATGGACGTGACCCGCCTCGACTTCGAGGAAGCGCGATCCCTGCAGAAAAGCTACTATCGGGACTTTGGGACGACGCTCAACGGGCTGATGCACGGACACAAGATCGACCCTGAGCATTTCCTCAACACGGTCCATGCCATCGATTATTCGCCCGTCACCGCGCATCCGGCGCTGATCGACGCGATCCGCGCCCTGCCCGGCCGGAAGTTCATCCTGACCAATGGCGATACCAACCATGCGCGCTCGGTGCTGGGGCGTCTTGGCGGGCCCGACCTGTTCGAGGACGTGCACGATATCCGCGCCATGACCTTCGTGCCCAAGCCGCATAAGCAGGCCTATGACGGGTTCCTCGGCCGCTATGGGATCGACCCGACCAAGGCGATCATGTTCGATGATCTCGAAAAGAACCTCGTCGTGCCGCACGAGATCGGGATGGCGACGGTACAGGTGGTGCCGGGCGCTGAGTTTGCGCATGACCAGGTGGAAGCCTGGGAGCTGGGCCAGACGACCGGCCCGCATGTGCACCACGTGACTGGCGATCTCGCAGGGTTTTTGCGCAATCTGCGCTGAGCGCTACATGCTGTTGAGATGCAAAATATTGCCGTCGGGGTCCTTGAACCAGACCATGTCGAAATCGCCGGCGCGGTGGATGCCGTCGGCATAGTCCATGCCGTCATAGTGCTCGAAGGTGACGCCCTTTTCGGCGAGGCGCCGGGTGATTGCCTCGATTTCGTCGCCGACGCCCCAGACCACAGCATTGGCCTGATTGGTGCCGGCAAAGTCCGAGACATAGACGACGAGCGCCGTCTTGCCGGTCTTGAACTCCAGCACCTGATCGCCGTCGCTCGTCAATTCGAGTTCGAGCACATCGCGATAAAAGCGGCGCGCGCGGTCGATATCTTTGACCGCGACAATGGCGGCGCTGTCTTTGTCCTTGAGCATTGGTTCCTCCTCCATGCGTTCCGAGGGAACGTTTGTCGGGGAGCGCGGTTGCCTACTCGCCTAATCTGCGGCGCCCAACTAGAATACAGTCATGACCGATCTTCCAGGGCGCCGACCACCGCCCATTCCCGAACAATCTCCGACTTTTAGGCAGCGGCTCGACAATCTGCGGCATCTGGGGCGGCTCGTCGCGCAGATCTGGCGCACCAGCCGGGCGATGACGGCGGCCAGCATTGGCCTCAGGCTCGTCGCCGCGCTGCAGCCCATTGCCGTGCTCTATGCCGCCAAGCTGATCGTTGACGAGGTTGTGCGGCTTTCCGCGCTGACGCCGCCCGGACCGGACTGGACCGATTGGTGGAATGCGGGGCTGTTGAACCCGATCCTCTTGCTGCTGCTGCTCGAAATGGCGCTGGTGCTCGGCAATGATGTGATTGCGCGTGGCATCGGGCTCGTCGATTCCATCCTCTCGGAACTGCATTCCAACCAAGTCAGCGTCGAGCTTATGGGGCATGCCGCCAAGCTCGACCTCATGCATTTCGAAAGCGCGGAATATCAGGATCGTCTGGAGCGGGCGCGGCGGCAGGCGGCGGGACGCAATGCGCTGCTGAGCCAGCTTTTCGGCCAGGCGCAGGACATGATCACCGTCGTGACGCTGGCGGCAGGGCTTTTTGTCTATGCGCCTTGGCTGATCCTCTTGCTGCCCCTAAGTTTCGTGCCTTCGATCTGGGGCGAAACGCGGTTCAACACCATGGCCTATATGGTCAGCCGTTGGCGGACGCCGGAGCGGCGCGAGCTCGAATATATCCGTTATATCGGGGCCAGCGCTGAGACGGCCAAGGAAATCAAGCTTTTCGGGCTCGGCGAGTTTTTGATCGAGCGCTTTCGCAAGCTCGCGCATGACATTTTCATCGAGAACCGGCGCATCGCCATTTTGCGCAATGGCTGGGGCGCGCTGTTCGGCGCGATCGCCACCCTCGCCTATTACGCCGCCTATGCCTTTATCGTCTGGCGCACCATTGCCGGCGAGTTCACCATCGGCGATCTGGCTTTTCTGTCGGGCTCGTTCCTGCGGCTCAATGGATTATTCCAAAAAATCCTGCTCGGCTTTACCGCCATTGCGGGCCAATCGATGTTCCTCGACGATCTCTTTTCCTTCTTCGAGATTGAGCCGACGGTTTTGGCGCCGGCCAGCCCAAAACCGTTTCCGGTGCCGATCCGGGATGGCGTGCGCTTTGAAAATGTCGGCTTCCGCTATCCTGAGGCAGAGAATTGGGTCGTCCGCAATCTCTCCTTCACGCTGAAGGCGGGGGAGACGCTGGCGCTGGTGGGCGAGAATGGCGCGGGCAAGACGACGATCGTAAAACTTCTGGCGCGACTTTATGATCCGAGCGAGGGGCGCATCACCATCGATGGTGTCGATCTCAAGGATATGGCGCCACGCGATATCCACGCCCATCTCGGCGTCATCTTCCAGGACTTCATCCGCTATAGTTTTACCGCGCGCGACAATATCGGCGTGGGGCGGATCGAGGATAAGGACGATCAGGGGCGGATCGACGAGGCGGCGGAACAGAGCCTTGCCGATGCCGTCATCGCCAAGCTGCCCAAGGGGTATGACCAGCAATTGGGGCGGCTCTTCAAGCAGGGGCGCGATCTCTCGGGCGGGGAATGGCAGAAGGTCGCCATTGCGCGTTCTTATATGCGGGATTCGGAGCTGATCATTCTCGACGAGCCGACGGCAGCGCTTGACGCCAAGGCCGAGGCGGAAGTGTTTTCGCGCTTCAAGGGGCTGGCGAGCGGCAAGACGGCGGTCATCATCTCGCACCGGTTTTCGACCGTGCGCATGGCCGATCGCATTCTAGTCTTGGAGCACGGCGCTATTCTCGAGGCCGGCACGCATGAAGAGCTGCTGGCCCTTGGCGGGCGCTATGCGGAGCTCTTCGAATTGCAGGCCGCGGGTTATCGCTGAGGGTTGAGAAACGCAATCATGCCCTCGGCGGCGGCGCGGCCGGTGGCGAGGCACGCGGTAAGGAGATAGCCGCCGGTGGGCGCTTCCCAATCGATCATCTCGCCGGCGACGAACGTGCCGGGCAGCGCTTTGAGCATGAAGTTTTCGTCCATTGCACTCAAGGCGACGCCTCCAGCCGAAGAAATGGCTTCGGCGATGGGTCGGGTACGCTCGAGGGTTATCGGCACGGCCTTTATGGCAGCCGCAAGGGCAGTGGGGTCGAGCGCGTTGGCGTTTGAAAAACATTCGCGGAGGAGCGCGGCCTTGACGGGATCGAGCCCCGCGCCTTTGCGGATGCGGTTGGCAAAGCTCAGTTTGCTCGGCTGACGCGCGAGATCGGCGGCTAGGCGCTCAGTCGAGCGGCCCGGCATGAGATCTACGGTGAGCACGGCGGTGCCCTTGACGATGAGTTCATCGCGGAGGGTCGCGGCATGGGCATAGACCAGGCTGCCCTCGATGCCCCAGCGATTGACGACGAACTCGCCCGGGATGGTGCCGGTGGCGCTGGTGGCGGTCACCGATTTCAACGGCTCGCCGGCGAAGCGCTCGGCAAAGAATGGGCTCCAGGAAACCTCAAACCCGCAATTGGCGGGGAGGAAGGGCGAGATCTCGACACCTCGCGCGCGCAAGGGTTCGACCCAGGCAGCATCGGAGCCAAGTCGCGGCCAGGAGGCGCCGCCGAGGGCGAGGAGAACCGCGTCGAATTGGTGGCGTTCTTCGCCCGTGCGGGTGTGGAAGGTGAGGCTGTCGCCGTCGAACCTAGTCCAGCGGCATTGGGTGCGGATGGTGACGCCAAGATCTTGTAGCCGCGCGAGCCAGGCCCGCAGGAGCGGCGAGGCTTTCATCGCCTTGGGGAAAACGCGGCCGGAGGAACCGACAAAGGTCTCGACGCCAAGGCCGGTGCACCAAGTCCGGACGTCCTCGCCGGTGAAGCTATTGAGTGCGGTTTCGAGCGTCGGGCGGGCAGCGCCGAACCGGTCGAGCAAAGCGGAATGGCTTTCGGCATGGGTGATATTGAGCCCGGATTTGCCGGCCATAAGGAATTTGCGGCCGACAGTGGGCATGGAATCGAAGACGGTGACGGCATAACCGGCGCTGCCCAGCACTTCGGCCGCCATGAGCCCCGCAGGCCCGCCCCCGATGATTCCGACCTTATTCAAACCGCGGCTCCAGAAAATTGAGGCCGATGCATAACCAGTTTCGTGGGCTGCGGCTATGGCATCGTCTGGCGCCGAGGAAAGGCAGAGGCTAGTGTCGGCGCACCTTTTCTTCCAAGACCATCCATGATCACCTGTTTCGATATTGGCGGCACGACGATCAAAGCCGCAACCGCGACGACTCCTGATTCCCTTATCCATCTCGGCCGCCAGCCTACGCCAACGCAGGATTTCGAGGTCTTCGTTGCTGTCATCGCTGGTTTCGTAGCCAAAGGCGGCGCGCCGGGGGGATCGCCGATTGCCATTTCCATCACCGGCGTGATCGATCCGCAGACGGGTCTGGTTACATGCGCCAACATTCCCTGTATCGACGGAAAAGTGCTGTCCGACGAACTGGCTGCGAGGCTTGACCGGCCAGTGACCGTCGCCAATGATGCGGATTGCTTTGTGCTTGCGGAGGCGACATCGGGCGCCGGGCGCGGACATCGCGTGGTGTTCGGCGCCATCCTTGGGACTGGGGTTGGCGGCGGCATCGTCGTTGACCAAAAGCTGCATCCCGGCGCGGGCGGGCTCGGCGGCGAATGGGGGCATGGGACGATCGTCGCGACCAAGGTCGATGTCGCGCCCTATGATCTGCCGCACTTTGCCTGTGGCTGCGGCCTTTCGGGCTGCCTCGACACCGTCGGCGGCGCACGAGGCATGGAGAGGCTGCATCGGCATCTTCATGGCGCGGAACTGCCGAGCACCAGCATCGTGGACGCGTGGTCGGCCGGCGATAGCGCAGCGTCTCAGACCATCGATCTTTTCATTGCCCTCCTCGCGCCGCCGCTGGCCCTGGTGGTCAATATCATCGGGCCAGACATCGTGCCGGTGGGCGGTGGGCTCGGCAATAGCCGCGAACTCATCGCGCGCATCGACGCCGCGGTGCGGCCACGCATTCTCCGGCATCTCGATCGGCCGTTGATCGTTCCGGCGGAACTAACAGCCGATGCGGGTCTGGTTGGCGCCGCGGCGCTCGGGCTGGGAGCAGGTGCATGACTATTCTCGAAGTGTGCATCGACAGCGCCGAAGGACTGTGCGTGGCGCGAACCAATGGTGCCGACCGGGTGGAGCTCTGCTCGGTGCTGGAACTCGGCGGTTTGACCCCGAGCATCGGCTTGGTGACTTTGGCTGCACGCGCCGGGATTTCGGCGCGTGCCATGATCAGGCCACGCGCTGGCGACTTCGTCTTTGACAGTAATGAACTGGCGCAAATGCTGGCTGAGATCGATGCGATCCGGGAAACAGGGATCGAAGGCGTTGTGTTGGGCGCAAGCCATGCAGATGGGCGCCTCGATATTGAGACGCTGACGCAACTCTCGGAACGGAGCAAGGGTCTGAAGAAAACCCTCCATCGGGCCTTCGATCTGGTGCCCGATTTGGACGAGGCTATCGAGCAGGCAATTACGCTGGGTTTCGACACCATCCTGACCTCGGGCCGCGCCCACACGGCGCTCGAAGGCATCCAAGATCTTGCACGAGCGCACCAAGTAGCTGCCGGGCGCATTGCCATCATGCCCGGCGCGGGCATCAGCGCCGCTAACGTCCGCAGCCTTCTGAAGAATGCGCCTTTTGCCGCCATTCATGGCTCTTGCTCAGCACCGGCGAAGGCGGACAACGAATTGGCAGCAAAACTAGGATTTACGAGCTTAAATCGCCGAACAACCTCTGCAAAATCTGTAGCAGACTTGAAAACAGCACTTCGACTTTAGGGTAAGGCCTTGTTTTTCTTGAGATATGGCCGATTCATAAGTGCTTCACCATACATTAAGAGGAAAACTACTATAGTGCGGAAGTAGACCGCAATTCGGCGACAAGAACCCAGAATAGGTGTTCGGCAGATGGGCGGCTTTTAACCAAGCCGTAACCCCACGGCGCACTGAAAAGGTATTGTCGCATGCGCATCCGCGGCAAGGTTTTGACTATCGTCGGCATCATGGGCGTTGTCGCTGCCCTGATCACCGGCATTGGCCTATATGTCGTGGCCGAATATGACCACCAGATCGAACGCCTCGATCACGCCTCCAAGCGCGCGCTCTACGGCGAGTCGCTCAATCGGCGCGTGACGGCCGTGGTCATGGAAGCCCGCGGTGTCTACGCGGCAGCCAATACCGAAAAAGCCGGCCAGTTCGCCGAAGGTATCCTGACCCAGCTCGACGAAATGGACCGCGTCCTCGATCTCTGGCGCCCTCTGGTTGAAGCCGAAGATCAGGCTGCGTTCACCGCCATGGCTGATAAAGCCGCGACCTTCCGCACCTTCCGCGCCGAGACGGCGCGCCTTGGCCGCGATGTCGACCCGGCCCAGGCGAATGCCCAGGGCAATACCGACGAGAACCGCGCCAATCGCAAAGCCTTCCAGGCCGATATCGACGCGATCGTCGCCACCGACCTTGCGGACTATCAGGCCATCCAGCAGGATCTTGTTGGGTTCGAAGGCACGATGCGCACCCTCTTGCTGGCAGTCGCCGGTCTCGGGATCATCGCCGGCACCGGTGCAGCCATTTATATCGGTTCGTCCCAGCTTGGCCGACCCGTCACCCGCCTGACCACCGCGATGCGGGCTCTCTCGGAAGGCGACTTCGAAACCGAAGTGCCCGGCGCCAACCGCGCCGACGAAATCGGCGAAATGGCGCAGGCCGTGCAGGTCTTCAAGGACAACGGCATCAAGATGGCGTCGATGACGGCACAGGAACAGGCCGCTGCACTCAAGGCCGCTGCACGCACCAAGACCATGGAAGTCTTCCAGGCCGAATTCGACGACGTGGTGGAAGCTGCCATGGCTGGCGATTTCAGCCGCGCGATCACCACCAACTTTGCCGATCAGGACATCACGCGCCTGTCGCAGAACTTCAACGCCATGGTGTCGAGCGTGCGCACTGGCCTTGCCGATGCCGGCTCGGTCCTCGGCGCGCTTGCCGATACCGACCTGACCCAGCGCATGACCGGTTCGCACCAGGGCTCTTTCCTTGAACTGCAGACCGATATGAACCGCGTTGCCGATACGCTGACCGATGTGGTGACGCGTCTCCGCACCACCTCGCGCGGCGTAAAGGTGGCAACCGGTGAGATCCTGGCCGGCGCCAACGATCTCTCCGAACGCACCACGCGCCAGGCAGCAACGATCGAAGAAACTTCGGCCACCATGGAGCAGCTTGCTCAGGCTGTGACCGAGAACGCCAAGCGCGCGCAGCGCGGTAGCTCCACTGCCGAGGCTGTCACGCAATCGGCCGTGCAAAGTGGCCAGGTGATGGATGAAGCCACCGCCGCCATGGGCCGGATCACCACCGCCTCGGAAAAGATCTCGAACATCATTGGCATGATCGACGATATCGCCTTCCAGACCAACCTCCTCGCGCTAAACGCCTCGGTGGAAGCGGCACGCGCCGGCGAAGCGGGCAAGGGCTTTGCCGTGGTCGCCGTCGAAGTGCGCCGCCTGGCACAATCGGCTGCCGAAGCCTCGTCGGACGTCAAGGCGCTGATCGAAGAAAGCGCGCGAGAAGTCGATGGCGGTGCGCGCCTCGTTTCCGACGCGGCCCACAAGCTGAGCTCCATGCTGGAGGCCATGCGTGCCAATAGCGCCATGATGGCCGAAATCGCCCGCGAAAGCGCGCAGCAGGCCCAGGCCATCGACGAGGTCAATGTGGCCGTGCGCCAGATGGACGAGATGACCCAGCACAATGCTGCGCTCGTCGAAGAAACCAACGCGGCCATCGAGCAGACCGAGGCCCGCGCCAACGAACTCGACACGATCGTCGAAGTCTTCCGCGTCTCCGAGCGGTCGGCACCTGTCGACGTGGCGCCCGTCCGCCGCCCGACTGCCAAGGCCAAGCCGGCACAGGCCCAGTATCTGAGCCACGGCAATGCTGCGGTCTCGACGGATTGGGACGAATTCTGATCGATCAACTGTTTAGACAGTAAAAAAACGGCGGCATCGAAAGGTGCTGCCGTTTTGCTTCAGATTTCAGAATAGACGCTGCGCACCAGAACTATAAATCAGATCATGCGGGATCAATATCGTTAAATATAATTAAATTGACCTATATCCTCGCAATGAATCTGCATTGACCCAATGAGGGATCAGTAAAACACTCAGAGCTGTCCATCCAATGAGGGGTAGGCCGATGTTGAGCGTCAATGGCACCAGAGTAGTTTCGCGCGTTTTCAATATCGGTCTGCTGAGGGATAGATGCCCGTTAGCAGATGGCGGCGGTGCACCATGAAGATATTGGTGCTGGGCCTCAATTACGCGCCCGAGATAATCGGTATTGGACCCTATACCACCGGCCTGGCAGAGGCCCTGGTGCGGGCTGGACATCAAGTCAGGGTTGTTGCGGGTCAGCCATATTATCCCGAATGGCGCGCTCGGCCGGGGCACGGTTTTTGGAATTCGGAGCGGCGGGGACGGCTCGACGTGCTGCGCGTGCCGCATTTTATTCCGCGGCACCCCACTGGCGCGATGCGCCTTCTCCATCATTTCAGCTTTGCTCTCGCGGCATTCTTCCCAATGCTGTGGGCCGCACTGCTCTGGCGGCCCGATCGCGTTATTGCCATTGCGCCGGGTTTGATGGCAGCCCCCGTGGGTCTTGTTGCCGCGCGCCTGAGCGGCGCCACCGCCTGGCTTCACGTCCAGGATTTTGAGCTCGAGGCGGCGGAAGCGACGGGGCTTATCGGGCGCGGTTGGTTTTTGGGGAAAATCCTGCGTCAGATCGAGAGGGGCATTCTCTGCGCCTTCGATCACGTCAGCACCATTTCCCCGGCAATGTGTCGGCGCCTTGAGGACGAAGGCGTACCGGCAAACCGGATTGCCGAGCATCGCAACTGGGCCGGCGTCGACCGAATCGTGCCGCAGGACGAGCCATCGCCCAATCTCGCGCGCTTTGGGGTATCGGCACGGAGCATGTGGCACTCTATTCCGGGGCACTCGGGCGCAAGCATGGGCTTGATCTCATCCTGGCGGCGGCGAGGCAGTTATCTCACCGAGACGATCTGACCTTCGTGATCTGTGGCAATGGCCCGGACCGTGCGGCGCTCGAAGCATCAGCATCAGGTCTGCGCAATATCCGCTTTCACGACCTGCAGCCGATCGAAAAGCTTGGCGATCTGCTCGCTCTCGCCACCATCCATCTGCTGCCGCAGATCGCCTGCGCGCAGGATTTGGTGCTACCGAGCAAGCTGCCCAATATGCTGGCTTCCGGACGTCCCGTGGTGGCGACGGCGAGCCCACATTCGGCGCTATTTCAGGAGGTCTCGGGGTGCGGCATAGCCACGCCACCGCAAGATGCAGTGGCCTTTGCTCAGGCCATTGCGGACCTCTGCGATAATCCGGTGCTCGCGCGGCAATTGGGCAGCGCTGCACGCGCCAGGGCCGAAGCGCGCTGGAGCCGGCAGGTTCTACTAGCCAATTTTGTCGGCGACATCGAACAGGCCGAAAAGGCAGCAGCGCCTGCCATATTGGGGCAGCGGCCATGACGCTCGCCGTAGCGCTTTTTCTGGTCACTATCGCGCTCCCGGCGATGGCATTCGGCGTGCGGCACCAGCGCCCTGCCCTTTTGCTGCTAAGCGCCGCCATTCTCGTGTCACACGGATTGCCGCTGATTTCTTCCGATCCGATGCACGGCTCGGCGACCATGGTGGCTTATCAGGGCGAGGTCATGTTGATGACGGTGCTCGCCAGCCTCGCCTGGTTGCTGGGCTACTGGATAGTCGCGCGGCAGCCGCTCGAAGGCGCCGGCACCATTTCACGTGGTTGGACCTTTGATCCCCTGGCGTGGCACATTGCCGTGCTGATCGGCCTTGTGATCTCGATTGGCCTCGCACCTGGCGGACCGATCGGTTTCGCACAAGCCGGATTTTTGCGCCTGCCGGTCGAGACCCCGCTCTTTTCAGTCACCTATGCCTTCGGTTGTCTCGGCGCGCTGACAACGAGCCTTCTATGCCTGCGCCAACTCCGCAATAGCGGGCCATCGCCCTGGTTCTCGATGGTCCTGATCCTGGCCGTGTTCTGGCTTCTCGGCGGACGAACCCAGCTTGCGATCACGGGGCTGAGCTTTGCGCTAATTTACCTCGCACATGGCCAGATCAGACTGCGCCGCTTGATCGTGCCTGGTGCCGTCGTGGCGGTCCTTGCCGTGCAGACATTGAGTTTCCGGCTGACACTCCAGGGCGAGGAGACAGACTTTTTCGCCAGCCTGCCGATGACGCTATCGCAAATGTCGCTGCTTGAGGGCTATGCGCTTTCCGCCCGTTATGCAGCCGAGATCGGGTTCAATCCCGGGCAATACTGGGACGTGATGCAGCAAGTCCTGCCGCGTGCGCTGTTCTCCGAAAAGCCCATGCAGTTGAGCCGGGAATTGCGGCTGATGGAGGCGCGCGATCTCCTTGGCGGTTTGACGCCCGGCCTTGCCGGCGAAGCCTTTGCAGCCGGCGGCCATGTCTTTGTGTGCGTGATCGGGCTGTTGTTCGGCGCCGTCTTGGCGCTCCTCGATAATGCCTATGGGGCGCTACGGGGGCTTACGCCACTCAGTCAGGCACTGGTTACCGCGCTCATTCCACTCCTCGCGATTTTTGTGCTGCGTGGCGGTTTCGATACCGGGATTTTCAGGCTCGCCGTCATCCTCTTTGGCGGCGGAGTGCTGGCGGTCTTCCAATCCGCAATACTCGATCCTGCGCGGCTTCCGCGATGAAGCGGGACACGCGTCACAGGCTCACAAAAGTCATCGATCGCGGTGCCGGGATGCTGCGCAGCCTCTGGTATCGCCGCCTCTATCTGTCCTGGGTGCGCTTTGGAAAATCCATCACCTTCGCCGGGCCGATCCGCTGCCCAGGCGTCACCGGCACGATTGCAATCGGCGATCGCGTCTATCTCGGCGGCAATATCAGCCTTGCCGTTGCCGAGGGCGGCGAGATCGATATCGGACCTGATTGCTCGATCAACCAGGGCACGATCCTCTCGGCGCGGCGATCGCTTCGCATTGGCGCGGGAACGCGCGTCGGGGATTATTGCAGTATCCGCGACAGCGACCATCGGATCAGCGCCTACACACCAGTTCTGAGGAGCGGCTTCCATAGTCGTCCGGTCTGCATCGGCGCCGATGTCTGGATCGGGCGGCTGGTGACGGTCATGCCGGGCGTCAAAATCGGTGATGGGGCCGTGATCGGGGCTCATAGCCTCGTCAATTCCGACATCCCGCCCCATGCCCTCGCGTTTGGAACGCCTGCTCGTGTCCAAAGGAGCCTGCGATGAGAGGCGCGCGGCATGTGTTCGGGCTGGGTATCGCCGCCGCACCGGCACTCAGTCTTTTCGCGGCCAAGACCCTGTTGATCGGTCAAGGCAAAACCGAAACAGTGCTCGGGCTCGCGCAGTTTAGCGGGCTTCTAGGTCTCTTGTTCTTCGTCTTCGATGGCCAATCGGGCCTTGCACCGGCCATGATGCGGCTCCGGCATGACGACGCGACCATCCGCGCAGCCTATCGCTTCTACTGGATTGACCTGATGGCGTACCGCGATCGACGCACCGCCGGCGCCAAAACCTAGGGTGACGCTCGACGCCGTGCCGCGCCAGACCGATCCAGGCAGTCGATAAGCCCGGCCCGATGAATTGATCAGCCCGGCAATGGTGCGATAGGCGCCCGAGCCGCTGCCACCGGCACCCGTGACACGAAGGGCGCCAGAGGTGACAGCGACAGACCCGCCAACACCGGTCCAGTCAGTCGAGGTCCCGGCAGCGAAACTGCCATCGGCCAACAGTTCCTGCGCATCCAGGGCAACATAGGGCCCCAGGAACAGATGCCCCGTCGGCGCGACCGTACCGCCTGCGGCGAGGCGGAACTGCGCCGGATCGGAAAAGGAACGACCGGCAAAGCCATATTGCCCCGCGACGAAATCAGCATCGAGCCAAGGGCCCGACGCCGCTCGGGCGCCAGACCGGGTTTTGAGGGCGAGGCCAAGCCCATTGCTCCCCACCATCAGTAAAGCCCGACAAGAAAGCTGGCGGTGCTCGCAGCAAGGACGCGACGCACGCGCACCGGCAGAATAGCGCCGGCCGGAAGACCTTCGAAGAAGACTGACCCGCCCGAGAGCATTTCGACGGCGAGTGTGCCGGCTGCACCGACATAGACAGCGCGCGTCGGTTGATCGAAAATCGTGGTGTCGCTCGGCGTAATGGCGAAGGCGCCGGTTGCCGGCGCGGCAAGGTCGAGGCTGTGTGAGGAGAAAATATCGGCCATGATCGGCTCCGCTGAAAGGAATGCGACAGTCTAGGACTGGCGCGGATCAGCGGGAGCAAAGCGCCTATCGAAGCGGGCGGCATGGCCCTGAGCTAACGGGCTCTTCAGGCTTTTCGCCTAAGGCTCGGAGAGATAAAGCGGCGGGGATAAATGAAGATCTTCATCACCGGCACGGCCGGTTTCATCGGATTTCATCTGGCAAAGCGTCTTTTGGCCGACGGTCACACCGTCTTCGGCCTCGATGGCATGACGCAGTATTATGACGTCACGCTCAAGGCGGCGCGCCTCGCCATCCTGCAAAAGTCCAACAGCTTCTCGTTCGTCGAAGCCATGCTCGAAGACTATGCCGCGCTCGAAACGGCGATTACGGATTTCAGACCCGATATCGTCGTCCATCTCGCCGCGCAAGCCGGTGTGCGCTACAGCCTCGAAGCGCCGGAAACCTATGTCAGCGCCAACATAACCGGCACGTTTAATCTCCTCGAAGTGCTGCGCAAGACCGGCATAGGCCACCTGATGTTTGCCTCGACCTCGTCGATTTATGGCGGCAATGAAACCGTGCCGTTCGCCGAAACCGATCGGGCCGATTTTCCGATGTCGTTCTATGCGGCGACAAAAAAAGCCGGCGAGGCGATGACGCATTCTTATGCGCATCTGTTCGATCTTCCGACCACCTGTTTCCGGTTTTTCACCGTTTATGGCCCCTGGGGCCGTCCGGATATGGCGCTGTTCAAATTCGTCTCGGCCATTTCGCGCGGCGAGGCGATCGACGTCTACGGCCAGGGCAAGATGCTGCGCGACTATACCTATATCGATGATCTCGTCGAAGCGATCACGCGCCTGATGGTCGTAAAGCCACAGAAAAGCGAGGCGGTGGACATGATCGATGGAATGGACTCGATTTCGCCCGTCGCGCCCTGGCGCTCAGTCAATATCGGTGGCGGGCAGCCGGTTGGGCTGATGTCCTTTATCGAGACGATCGAAACGGTCTTGGGCAAGACGGCACGGAAGACCATGTTGCCGGTGCAACCGGGGGACGTCGAACACACCCATGCCGCGCCCGCGCTTCTGGCCGCGCTGACGGGCTACAAGCCCGAGACGACGCTCGATATCGGGGTCAAAGCATTCGTTGATTGGTATGCGGATTGCTACGGGCCGATCACTTAGCGCGAGGCATAGCTCAACTGGGTCAGCGACAGCGACCATTTGAGCGTATGCGGCTGCATTGACAATACCGGGTGCACGGGAATGTGCCGTCCGCCCTGGCTGGCCCTGATCGAAACCAGCATATCTTCCAACGCTCGGCGCTCCGCCCTGCCCCAGCCCGCGACAAGTACAACAGCATCGGCATGGCGAAGGATATGCGAACTATCCGCCGGCCAACGAAACGACGGCATGTCGATCACCGTCACATCGAAGCTCGACCGCGCGCTTTGGAGCAGTTTTTCCAAAATCCCGGTGCCAAAGATCGCCTCGGCCGGCAATGTGCTCGGTCCGCTATTGATCAGAACGTTGAGCGCCGACAGCGGATCGCGCTGCACGAGGGAGGGGACATCGGCAAGGCCGAGCGCTCCGGACAACACCGCCTCGAACCCGCGCGAGGATGGCACATCGAGATGCTGCCGCAGGGCCGCCGAGCGCACATCGGCATCGATGAGCAGCACGTTTTGCCCCGCTGCAACAAACGCCCGCGCGACGCCGAGCGCGGTCGTGGTCTTACCCTCTCCTTCACCAGCCGACATCACGGCAATCACGCGGCTCGGCTGCGCGTCGGGCGAACGGGTTAGATGCATCTGCAGGCTGCGCATGGCTTCCGAAAATGGCGAGAGTGGCGCTGTCACCACCTGATCGGCATGGCTCGTACCGTCGGACCGACGCATCCGGAGCCTGGGCATGGCGATGGCCAGCGGCGCGCCGACAAGTGTGGCAAATTCTGTCGTTGAGCGAACGCCGCTCGCCCAGCCATCGGCGGTGAAACCAATACCGATCGCAGTAACGGCGGCGAACAGAGCCGCGATGAGGGCGGTATTCCGCACATCGGGAAAACTCGACTCGACCGGGATTGATGCCGGGGCGGCGAGACGCGCATCGGGCAATTGCAAAGCGGCCTGCATCGTCAGTTCCAGCGCACGATGCTGGAGCGCATCGCGCTGATTGCGCAGAGTTGCAAGTTGCGGCGCAAGGTCTGGGTCCGCCTCGGCTTCGATCAGCCGCGCTTCTGCCGTCGATAATTGCACATCGACGAGCCCCTTTGCCCGATCAAGCGTCTCCGCCTTGGCCTCCCACTGAAGTTCCATATGCGCTTGCGCCATGGCGTTGGCCATGCGGGCTGCGAAAGACGGCGAGGCAGAACGGGCAGAAATCGCGATGACCGGCGTCAGGCCTCGGCGATTGACCGTGACTGCCGACCGCGCCAGCTTGAGAACCTGCGCTTCAGGACGATCGGCAGACGGACCTTCCGCGCGAGCATTGCCGAAAAATGCCAGGACCTTGCTGCGAAAATCGAGCGATGACGAAAAGGCATTGGGGTCGACGGGTGCCACCAGCGCAAGCGCCCGCGTCAACACGGGCTCGGATCGCATCAGTTCGACAGCACCATCGACCATGGCGGTATTGGGTGCCGTTGCTGGTCCGAGGCCACCCGGCTCGAGCAAATCTGAAGGGGCTGGCTCAATAAGGACGAGGGCCATCGCGGTAAAACTGGGACGCAGGGCAAGCGCGGCGACAACGGGAACTGCAAAAAGTACAAGAAAGCAAAGCGCCACAAGCCGAAATTGCCGATGCAGCACACCGATGAGATTCTCAACATTGTTGCGAAAATTAAACAGAATATCCCCCTTCTACCCTCGCAATAGAACGGCATTTATTCGGTTTTGACAATATAGCGCCGATGAAACCTTCGGCTGCAGTATGGCCCGAATATCCCGTTCAAAATCACTTAAAAGGTGCTAGCGAAGGCGCCAGGCGCGCCGATACGGTCGTGCGACACACTCGGACCTCAAGGGCCATGTTCAACATCTTCGGCAAGCGCCCCCCAGCCGAAACGGCGCCGCGCATTCATCTCGAGACCCAGCCCGACGTAATCTACGCGATCGGGGACATTCACGGCTGTCTTGATAAACTCAAGGCGCTCGAGGCCTTCATCGCGGAGGATGCGGCGTCGATAGACGGCGAGAAGCTGATCATCACGCTCGGCGACTATATCGACCGCGGCCCTGCCTCAGCCCAGACGCTCAACCATCTGATCCGCCGCGCGCCCGAAGGCTTCAAACGGATCTGCCTCCAGGGCAATCATGAGGTGATGTTTCAAAAAGCCGTCGAACAACCCAAGTCCATGGGCGATTGGCTTGAGTGGGGCGGCCGCGAAACCCTGACATCCTACGGGATCGATGGCGATGCGTTCCGCTCCATGAGCGTCAGGACGCGTGGCCAGGTGATGCAGAGTTTCATCCCGGAAGATCACCTCGACTTCCTCAAGAGCCGGCCGATCATGGTGACAGCGGGTGCCTTTACTTTCGTCCACGCCGGTATAAGGCCGAAAGTATCGCTGGAGCAGCAGCGGGACGAAGATCTGATCTGGATCCGCGAACCCTTCCTCAGCCAGCCGCACGGACTGCCGACGACAGTTGTACACGGACATACGCCGATGGACGCTCCTTCCGTTGCCGAAGGCCGGATTGGCATCGACACCGGCGCTTATGCCGGCGGCCCACTGACGGCGGTTAAAATCCTGAAGTCCGGCGCGGTCAGCTTCATGTCGACGAGCGCGCCAAAGCCCGCCGCGTAAAGAAAAGGCCGGGACAAGCCCGGCCTTTCGGATCAGTCGGCGTAATAGGACGAATATTTGTAATTGTAGGACCGGGCATTTCCCGGCTCCTGAGTCATCGCCAGAACCAGCGGCGTATCTTCCACCTTGGACCGATCGATGGTCTTGAGCGCGTTCAGCACTTCGCGCTGCGTCGTGCTGGCATAGCGCGTCAGGAACAGGATCACGTCGGCAAACTGCATGAGATAAACGCCGTCGACGACGACGCCAGCAGGCGGGGTATCGATGACCACGATATCGAAGGCCTGCGTCGCTGCCTCGATGAGCTGGACGAAGGTCTTGCTGGTCAGCAGGTGTTCCGTCGGCAGATTGCTCTGGTTGGCGCTGAGGACGACCGAAATGCCGGACTGCGGATCGCGATTGATGATCGACTTGCTCTCTTCGGGCGAAATTTCGCCCGCGAGATATTCATGCAGCCCCGATGTCGATTCCACATTGAGCTGCTTGTGGAGCGATGGCTTGCGCAGATCGGCATCGATGATGAGGACCCGCTGGCCGGCCACACCATAGGTGCGCGCAAGAGCGAGTGCCGTCGTCGTCTTGCCTTCGACCGGCAGCGAGGACGTCACGAGGATGACCTTGCCCCGGCGCTGTCGGCCATCGGCGCGCGGCGCCGCGAGCAATTGATCAAGGCGCAGGCGCACGCGGCGCAAGCTTTCCGAATAGTGCGAAAGCGGCGAGGTGACGACGAGATCGGCGGCGCTGGCGATATGGCCATCATCGCGTTTGTTGGGGCGCTGCAGCGGAATGCCGGTGATGACTTCACGGCGAGTGACGGTTTCGAGCTGGTCCGTCGAGGTAAACCCACCGACAAAATTGTCGACGACGAAGGCTAGACCGACGCCCAGACCGACCGCGGCGAGGCCGGCAAGAACGAGGATCAGGCGCGAATTGGGGAAAGATGGCGCATTGGGAGGCGTTGCCTGCGCCACAACGCGGCTATCGGCCACCTGCAGGTCGGCCTGTGCCCGCAGATCGTTCACACGCGCGACGAGACGTTCGTAATTGGTCCGCGCCAGTGTCGAGTTCTGCTGCAGTTCATAAATGCTGGTGAGCACGTCCGGCGGCAGATCGCTGCCGAGGAACCGCTGCCGCACCTGATCGCGAAGACCCGAGGCTTCATCCTGGAAGGTTGAAACCTGCTGTTGCAGTCCCTGGATTTCCTGCTGTGCCGTCGTCTGCAGGCGCTGCTCAACCTGGGCAAGGCTGCCGCGCAGATCGACTGCATCGGTTGAATTGGGCTCAAGTGAATTGATCCGGTTCAACAAGTCGGTGCGCTGCTGTTCAAGGCCGGCGACGGCTTCGGACTGCAGCGAGCTGGCAAGCTGCTCGTAATTGAGCTGCTGCAGGCTTTGGTTTGCCGTATCGACGATGCTGCCAAGCCGCTGACGTTCGCTTGTCGCTTGGGCAAGCTGCTGGCGGAGCGCCTCGATATTGCTGCTGTCCCCGGCCGAAAGACGGGCGACATTGTCTTCGACGAACGTGTCAAAGGCGCCTTCGCTCTGCGCAAGCCGTGAGGTCGCTTCGGAAATGCGCGGCTCAAGCACGTCGAGCGAATTGAGCACTGACTGCGTCTTCGATTGAATCTGCAGCGCGATATAGGCATCGGCTGTCGCATTGGCGATACGCGCCGCCGTTGCCGGAGACGCCGCTTCCGCATTGATCGAAATGAGATAGGTGAGGCCCCGGCGCTGCACCGAAATTGCACCGCGGAGACGCTCGACAAGATTATTGAGCGCTTCTTCCCCTGTCGGCAGCGTCGGTTCGGCAAGCCGAAGGAACGCCATCAGCTCCTGCCGCAACCCGAGCTTGGGCATGAATTCAGGGTCGTTGAGCAGATTGGCGTCCTGGATCACGCGCAAAAGCGTCGGGATCGACCGGACGATCTCGACTTCACTATCGACTCGGGCGTTGTCTGCAGCACTCGAGCCGGCGGCCAGCGCTTCGGGATCCAAGAGATCCTTGCGCGCCGTATCGACATAAACAAGCGTCGTTGCAGTATATTCGGGCTTGAGCGAGTAAACCACGCCGCCGGTGATCACGAGGACCGTAACGACCACCAGAACGATCAGCCTTACATGGCGCCGCAGCACCCCCAAGATCGCCCTGAGATCAATTTCCTGTTCGTCCATGGAGCACCCGCCGATTTTCGTGGATGTGTTATCTCTATGAAGTCAGCGCCGCGCAACCACTTTTCGGCCATATGAATAACGTCACAGCGCCCAAGTCATGGGCGCCATGCAGGTTTATGATGACTTTGCCTCAGCTCCAGCGACGAGGGTCGGCGCCAGACATGGCAACGACGCGATAACCGGCTTGGTGGAACGGCCTGATTTCACCGACGAGGTTGTCGAGCGTAAGATCGCCCTGATCGGTTTTGACGACCAGAACCGCGTGCCCCAATCCCTGACGCGTCTTGACGTAAGCGATCCGCAGAGCGCTTGCTGGAAGACCGGCACGGATCAACTCGTGACGTTTGCTGATCGCATAGCTTTTGCAGTCACCGGAACTGGGATTGACGCGCCAAACTTGGACCAACGGATTGTCAAGCTTTGGTCTGATGGATCTGTTCACGCGGCTGTTTACACGCGTCAAGATGCGCATGATGCTTTGATCGAGCGCGATCTTTGACGCTCCCCCAGGCTGACATTCATGTGGGTTGAACGCACAGAAAGCCTGAAAGCTGGCCGGCCCGCGCGAACTGACACGCTCCTGCACGAACCCCTGCCCGCCCCGGTTGGCAAACGCAGCATCGACTGTACCAAAAACAGCGATGGCACTGACCACAGCTGCAAAAACCATCTTCTTCATAACGCCCATCCTTGGACTGACCTGATAGGCATCACTCTGCAGGGGCCGATTTGCCGCCTTCTCTCAAAACCACTTCAAATTTTATGAAAATACTTCGCACCACAGTTGCAAGCGGACCTGAAATTAACTACTGAAGCTGTTATGCATGCGGCGCAGACCAACTTCTACGCGCAGACACTTGACATATTAGAGGCCAGTCGTGTTTGCTAAACAAAGAATTAACACGAGGGTTTTCCCATGATGCGTAACCTCTTTAAGGTTTTGCTTGTTTCGAGTGCCTTGGTGGCCGTATCGGCTCCCTCCGCTTACGCTACCCCCCAGGAAGAAGCTGCTGCTGCGACGTCCAGCAATTTTGACGTGCTTGCCACGTTGATCCAGGAACCCACCCTGGCGAACCTGAACCTCGCAGTCGGCCAGTGCGCCCCCGGCGACAAGCTCTGCGTGATCAACCTGCTGACCGCTTATGGCCAGTTGGGTATTGTGCCAAACGGCACGCAGCTCGCAACGATCGCTCAGACTGCTAACGTAGAATTCACTCAGGCTGAACTCAGCCAGTACTCGATCGGTGCCGTCGGTGGTGCTGGTGGCGGCGCTGGTGCTGGTGCCGTTGGTGGCGCTGCCGTTACCGGTACTCCGGAATCGCTGAGCCCGACTGGTGGCGCATCGACAGATGCTTCCGTCAGCCCGAGCTGATCGGTTATTAGATTTAGAAAAGGGCCCCTCGTAGGGGCCCTTTTTTGTTTGTCCATTCATCGAGGAAGGCCAGGGGTCTCCTGCTCGCGCCGAAGAATGGCATTGAGCAACAATCAATCTCAGCATGGTGACAGCACCTCGGCCGCCAGCCACGGATGCACAAGCATTACAGCGAACGCGAACTAAGAGAGATTAGCTTGGACGGGACCCGAAAGGTTTCTGGTTTCTTCCTTTGTCCAAAGCTACATATAGCAATCTCATACGCACATCGGCGACGTGATATTCGTTTGCCGGCGCATCTGCTCCCAAAAGATAGCCCAAACCTATCCCGCCGAAGAAGCGCTTTGTCGCATCGACGCTGCGAGACCCAGGGCGGCTATGGCGACGAAAAGAAACGTATTCGCTTGAATCTCAAGACTGAAATCGACAAGCGAATGGATGGCGCAGGTCAACATAACCCCGATCGCCGCCAATCTCGCTGGATTGAGAGTCAACCCAGTCATCTGTGACCAGAATATCCGGCCAAACAGAATGAAGCTGGCGATGATCAGAAGGGAGCCGGCAGGAATACCAAGCTCGGAGAATAGCGCCAGATAGGTATTATGGGCCTTATCGTAAAAGCCGACGAGACTGAGGGGCGGGCCGAAAAAGGCGGGGAAGAAAAGCGAGAACGCGCCGCCACCATATCCGATCCATGGACGTGTCAGGATCGTATCCCAAACTTGTGCGTAGATCTCCAGGCGGTTTTCGCTGGACCCTTCCAGATCAAGGGCACGCGTTATCACCCCCTGCCCAAACGTCCAGATCACGAGCAGAGACACCGCTACGCCCAGCAAGAGGGCTGCTGGTATGAGTATTTTCCAGTAACGGCTATACTTGAGAACGAGTAACAACACTACGAAAGCACCGAGAAGGCCGGCAAAAAGGCCCATGCGCGACTGCGTAGCCAACAGCGCGATCATGATGACGAAAAGACCGGCGACATGAAAAGATAGCCGGAAGATTTTATCCATCACTGTCTCGTTGCGCGCCCTCTTTGCGGTAATGATTGCGGGTAGAATGGCTATACCAACACTCAGGCCCATGGCGAGGAACGTGGCGAACGAGTTGCGGTTGATAAAAGTCCCCGTAGCAACGCCCATATAGGCGATCTTGGGAAGTCCCAGGATCGTGTCGCCGAATTGTGTAAGCTGGATGAGCGAAAATCCGGCATGGACGACGATGCCCCAGAAAATGACGCCAAGCATGAGGCCCGACCTTTTCTCCCGGGCGCCAGCCTGAAGGGCCAAGACGAAAAATAGACCATATGCTGCGATCCTGATCAGCATAAGCCAAGTCGCACCGGGCGCAGTACTGATCGTATCCGTCGTGATGGTTCCGCCGGCAAGTGGGATAGCGAATGGTCCAATCAATGATCCGACTGGCATTACCTGGGTGATTAGCCAAACCAAAAGCAACGCCCACAGAATAACTGAGGGGCCGATCCTGCGGAGCGGTATGCGAAGGCTTTCTCCATTGCGGGCGCTCAGAAAAAAGTAGGCAAGCGCCCCTGCCCCTATGACGAGCCCCGACAAAGCCCAGAAAAATGGACGATTGCTACCGAAAGGGATGGGAGACAAAACCACCAGGAGCACGACCAGCGTGCCGGCAAAGTTATTCAGTTTCGTCATGACCTGGCACCCTGCGTAGACACGGCACGAATAAATGCTCGCTGAAGGTTGGGCGGAGCCTTTTCGAGATTTGCGGTAATGTCTTCGGCAAAAGCCGGATCGGCAGCGTATCTCTGCGCGAGCCATTGCCGTCCATTGTTGGAGTAGGCGAGCACTATAATATCGGCGCCGAGTTGTTCCTGGAGCGTCAGTGGTAAGGAACTCCAATACTGATACGCCAACCTGAGCCGCAATGAGGCCATAGCCCATTGGTTAGCCGTCGTCAGTTGCGATTGAGCGAGCGAATGTTGAAATTCTGACGTCTGCCCATCGACCACCTGCGCTAGTGCGAGTGCGAACCAAGCATAGGAAAAGATCGGCGACTCTTCTGTCAGCGTTTTGGACAATATAAGACAATTGTCTTTGGCGCGAACCTGCTGGTCGCCGAGCGGCGCCTTAATGAGCGGAAAAAGCGTCGAAACGCAGTCATCCAGCATGAGCCGTTGGGCTTGCAGCGAGAGACCTGGGTCCGGCGGCTGAGAAGCCAGAAAGGCTAGACGCACCTCTGCCTGGCTGCCGCCTGTAATATAAGGAACGAGTTCTCTATAGGCTGCAGCAGCAGATCCAAAGAAAAGTACTGCTGCCACCACAGCCGCCGACCATAACCCCCACACACGCGTCATAGACCCGTCCGCTCCCCCTCGAATCATCCACTTATATCAGTTTCTTCTTAACCCCAGCGGCGTGGATCTGCCCCGGACATACCGACCACACGATAGCCCGTTTGGCGGAAATGCTTGATCTCGCCCGTTAGGTTATCGAGCGTCAAGTCACCGTCATGGGTCTTCACCACAAGTACAGCGTGACCCTCGCCATCGCGCGTCTTCACATAGGCGATGCGCAACGCACTCGGCGGCAATCCAGCGCGGATCAGCTCGTGACGCTTACTCACGACGTAGCTTTTGCAGTCGCCCGCGCTGGGATTGACGCGCCAAACCTGGATGAGCGGATTGTCTAGTTTGGGCCGAATAGCGCGATTGACCCGCGCATTTACTCGGGTCAGCAGCCGCAGCACTCCATCGTCTAGAGCAATCTTGGACTCACCACCTGGCTGGCATTCGCGCGGATTGAAGGCGCAAAACGCTTGGAAGCTTTGTGGTCCGCGCGAACTCACACGCTCCTGCACCACAATTTGGGTCGGGCGATTGGCAAACGCCATATCGACTGAACCAAACATAGCTACCGCGCTGACGACAGCTGCAAATACGACCTTCTTCATTTTGCCCATCCTTGGACTGATCCGGTGGGAACAATTTGCCGGTTCGCTTTTGCTGCCTTCTCTCAAAATCACTTCAAATTTTACGAAAATTGCCATAATCAAGCGGCAAGTATCGCGCCGCGTTAATCTTGATGGCAGCCATGTCTTGAACGCACGAGACATTCCGTGCGATCTCTGTGATAGTTAGTAAAGAGTTAAGCGGCGTAAAACGCTGGGGGCTAAGATGGACGGGACAGCCAACTTGGTAGATCGCGAAGCAATCGCCTTGCGCGACGACATATCTTCAAGTGTCGTTACGCAACGCGAGAGTGCAGTTGAGTTGAATTGGAGCCCGTCGGTTCCGCGTGAACTGACGCGTACGCAAAATGGGCTTTCGGTGCAGTGGGTTGATGGCGCTCCAGCAGCGCCGGCATCGAGCTTTTCGCGCAGCGTTTCTCTCATGATCAAGCGGTTGATCGACATCGCGGGCGCTGGCGCAGGCCTGCTGTTCCTTGCCCCACTTCTCATCATCGTGGCGCTGCTGATCAAAAATACGGACAAGGGTCCGGTCTTTTTCCGTCAGTCCCGCGTCGGTCTTGATGGCCGAGTTTTCCAGATCATGAAGTTCCGCTCCATGTATGCGGATCGGTGCGATGTCTCGGGAATCGCGCAGACGGTTGCAGACGATAAGCGCGTTACCCCGATTGGCGCCCTGATCCGCAAGACCAGCATCGATGAGTTGCCGCAGCTGATCAATGTGCTGCGTGGTGACATGTCGCTTGTCGGGCCGCGTCCGCACGTCGCTGGGATGCTCGCTGGCGGCATGGCCTACGAGGACCTGGTCCCTCACTATGGCTTCCGCCACCACGTCCGTCCGGGTCTGACCGGCTGGGCGCAGTGCCAGGGCCTGCGAGGCCCAACGGTTGATCGCTCCAAGGCGCTGCAGCGCATTGGCCACGATTTCGCTTATGTGCAGAATTTCTCGCTGTGGCTTGATGCAAAGATCTTGGTCAAAACCGTAGCGTCCGAATTGCTGAGTTCAACGGCCCACTAGAAGGGCCAGTCAGCTGAGAACACTGGCGACGGCTTGGAAAGCGGTCGTTGCGGCAGCGACAAGGGCGAGGACAAGCAGCCAGCTTGCGATGCCGAAGCCGAGGATGATCCAAAGGCGCGGGACATTTGCATGTCCTAAATGACCTTCAATTCCTGCACTGCGCTGCGACATCATATGGTCCTTCCGAAATTGGAAGTTTGGGCTACCACTTCATAAGACGCTTAGAGATTTAACGGTCGCTGTCACCGATCGTTGCAATTGTCTGCAATTTGTATGGACTGGCCGGCGCCCCAGCCGTGACATTCCCGTGCGAAGGGTTTAGGGAGCGCACTCCCTTTCCTGCCGCCATGCTAATGCCCCACCTCACCCTCCGCGGTTTTCTGTCCTTTCTTCTGACCCTCGTCCTTGCAGCGGCAGGTGGCGGATTGGCAAGCGCGGTCGGCTTGCCGGCGGGCTGGTTGATGGGTTCGGCGCTGGCCGTCACCATCGCTGCCATGGCGGGATTGCCGGTTCGCCTCCCCGATGGGCTTCGCAATGTCATCTTCATTCTCATCGGCATGTCGATGGGCGCGACGGTCTCGCCGGATAGTCTCTCCCTCCTCGCCAGTTGGCCCATTAGTCTTGCGGCCCTCGCGCTGGAGCTCGCTGTCATCATCGCAACGACGGGCTGGATGCTGACGCGCTTTTTCAAGCTCGATCCAGGAACGGCCTATCTTAGCTCCTTCCCCGGCCACCTGTCTTTCGTGATGGGAATAGCCGCAACAGGCGTCGGTGACGCGCGGCAAATCGTGATCATCCAGGTCATTCGCATCCTGATGCTGACCATCGCCGTACCGATTGGGGCGACGTTTCTGCCGATCGATCATTTCGAGATCAAGCAAGCAACGGCTTTCCTCGGCCCCTTGCAACTAGGCCTGGTGGCGCTGGGTTGCGCTGCCGTAGGCCTAGTGTTCATGCGGCTCAAAGTGCCCGCTGGCATGGTCCTCGGCGCCATGGCGGCAGCCACCGCAGCCAAGCTTGGCGGTCTTTATACCGACGCCATTCCCCTACCCCTCGTCGTTCTCACTTTCGTGTTGACCGGGGCAATGATCGGCTCACGCTTCGTCGGCATCACCCGCAGCGAGTTCCTGGCCGCAGCGAAAGGCGGCGTGATCGCGACCGCCATGACCGTCGGCATCGTGACCCTGGTTGCATTCATCGTGTCCCAGCTTGTCGATATGCCGTTCGGCCAACTTTGGCTGGGGCTATCGCCCGGAGCGATCGAGGGCATGGGTGCCCTTGGCATTGCGCTCGGCTATGATACGGCGTTCATCGCTGCCCACCACGTTATTCGTCTGTTGATGCTGAGCGTCGCCATTCCTGTGGTCGTCGTATTTATTCGACGCCATGAGCGCGCGCTGGCACAGCAGCGCCACAATTGACCGGCATTTCATAGTCCAACGGAGATTACCATGATGCGCCCAATTGCCATTGCCTTCGGCTTTACTGCCCTAATGACCGCAGGAGCCTATGCTGCACCCTTTTGCATCGATAGCACCCGTGGCATCGAAGTCGCGCAGGGCTTCACGATCGGCGACGATTTCGATGAGGACGATCTCAACAACTTCGACCTGATGCAGCTTCGCCAATTGGGCATTGATGCCACCCGCGTCGAGCGTTGGAACGGTTGCATCCGCGCTTTCGTGAAGAAGGAAAGCGGCGTCGGCGAAGAGATGCAGTTTTTCCAGCCAGGCAGCTATCAGCGCGTCTACTAATTTTAGCCGGACTTACTCAGCCCTTGAGACCGTGAGCAGTTGCACCGGTTCAGCCGCGGGAACGGTGCGCAGCACGGTCGCCATTTCCGCGTCCAGTCCCACGGCCAGCCTGACATAGGCGTCCGTCGGGCACATCTGCCGCTGCGGATCAAAACCAATCCACCCCAGACGATCGTCGAAGGCTTCGGCCCAGGCGTGGAGAACTGCCGACTCGTTGGTCTCGTTGGTCTCGTTGGTCTCGTTGAGGCGATAGCCGGTGACAAAACGCGCCGGAATATCGAGAGCACGCGCAGCGCCGATAAAAAGGTGCGCGTAGTCTGCCGCGGCAGGCAAAGTCTTTTGCTCGGTGGTCTGTGACTGGGACTGCCCGCCATCGGCCTGCATCTGCGTCTGCGCCGGGGTCTCGTCCGGAAGGCCGAGCATGTCACCGACGCGCGCCATCAGACTGTGAAGCACGTCGACACGGCTTTCCTTGGTTCCACGAAACGTCGCGACGAGCGCTGGCGGCGCCTTGGTTGCCGTCGTCAGGCGTCGATAGAGCGCCGGCACGGGTTCGCCCGCAGGGCGCCCGATCACGCCATGCGTGTCTCGCGTCGAGACCGTGCCGCGGACATGGATCGTGACCTCGTCTTCGGACCGGGGCTGATTGACGAGATGAGCGACATTGCCAAAGCCATCGACAAAGCGGCCGGCAGTTTCAAAACCCGCCATATCGATATCCCAGCGTTCGACGCTCTGCGTCGGTCCGTTAGGCGGCGTCAGCAGCAGGTGAAAAACCGATTGGAACGGCCCCGCGGGCGCGGTGAGGGTCAGCCTATGGTCAATGGCAAGGCGCATGACTTGGGCCTCAATAGAAGTTGTAGCTGGCCGAGAGTGTGTCGGTGACACGATTGTTCCGGGCGATGAACTCATCGAGAAATTCGTGGAGGCCATGGGCGAAAATCTTGTCCATGCTTGAATCCTCGACCATCGAGAGGAGGTCGTCGATCGCATCCTGGCACGCCTCCCGCCGTCCATAGAGTTTGGCGAGCAAATCGAGGTTCTGCTGCACGAAACGAGCGCAATAGACCAAGGAGCGCGGCATTTCCGGCCGGAGGATCAGGAAATCGGCGATGTTATGGGCCTTATAGCGGTCATGATAAACGTGGCCATAGGCGCGATGGGCCGAAGCAGCGCGGAGGATCAGCGTCCACTGCTGGATGTCGATCTCGCCTCCGACCAGGCTCGAACGCGGCAGCAGCACATAATATTTCATGTCGAGAATGCGGGCCGTATTGTCGGCGCGCTCGACGAAATTGCCGGCCTGGAGGAAGGCGAAGCCATCATCGCGGAGGATGGTGCCGAGGAGGGCGCCGCGGAATTCGTGGCTGCGCTGGCGCACCCATTGCAAAAGCCCGAGAAGCTTGGCGCCGCGGACGTCACGCGGCTTGATCTGCGAAAATTCGAGCCAAGCGCCGTTCATGCTTTCCCACATATCCGTCGTCAGCGCCGTGCGCACCGAGCGCGCATTGGTGCGGGCGGCCTGGAGGCACGAATAGACTGATGAGGGATTGGCGGGATCGAACATCATGAAATGGGCGACGGTGTCGACATCGGCAACCTCGTGCCGTGCGGCAAAGGCCTCGTCCATTTCGGCGGCTTGCAGCATGGACACCAGATGTTCGCTGGCTCCCCCTTCGCGGCGGCTCGTCAGCGACATGCGGTAGCCCACTTCAAGGAGGCGGGCCATGTTTTCGGCGCGCTCGACATAGCGCGACATCCAGAAGAGATTTTGGGCGGTGCGTCCAAGCATGGTCATGGCGTCAGTCTTCCAAAACCCAGGTGTCCTTGGTGCCCCCGCCCTGGGAGGAATTGACCACGAGGGACCCTTTCTTGAGCGCCACACGCGTCAGGCCACCGGGCGTGATCCGCACCTCGTCGCCCACGAGCACATAGGGCCGCAAATCGACGTGGCGTGGGGCCACATCGCCGCTGATATGCGTGGGGCACGTGGAGAGAGCCAGGGTCGGCTGCACGATGTAATTATCCGGCCGCGCGAGGATCTTCTTCTTGAATTCGGCGTGCTGCGCCTTGGTGGAGGTCGGTCCCACCATCATGCCATAGCCACCCGAGCCATGGACCTCCTTGACGACGAGATCGCCGATATTGTCGAGCACCCAGGCGCGCTGGTCGGCATCGGTGCAATTATAGGTCGGCACGTTATTAAGCAGCGCCTTTTCCCCGAGATAGAATTCGATGATCTCGGGCACATAGGTATAGACCGCCTTGTCGTCGGCGATCCCGGTGCCAGGCGCATTGACGAGCGTCACATTGCCCGCGCGATAGGCGTCGAACACACCCGGCACGCCCAGCATGGAATCGGGCTTGAATGTCAACGGATCGAGATAGTCGTCGTCGATGCGGCGATAGATGACATCGACGCGCTCGGGGCCGGTGGTCGTCCGCATATAGACCTTGCCGCCATCGACGAAGAGATCGTGCCCTTCGCAGAGCGCCGCACCCATCTGGTCGGCGAGGAACGAATGCTCGAAATAGGCGGAATTGTAGATGCCGGGCGTGAGGACGGCGATCACCGGATTGCTGCCGGCCCCTTCCGGCGCAACGCTCTGCAGCGTCCGGCGCAGGTTTTCGGGATAGTTCTCGACCGGGGCGACCTTGGAGCGCTGGAACAGGTCCGGCGCCAGGAGCATCATGGCTTCGCGGTCTTCCAGCATATAGGAGACGCCCGATGGCGTGCGCAGATTATCCTCGAGCACATAGAATTCGTCGACACCGACGCGAACGATATCGACGCCGATAATGTGGGCATAGACCCCGCGCGCGGGCTCCAGCCCCATCATTTGCGGACAGAACGCTGCGTTGTTGAGGATCAGCTTTTCCGGGATGCGCCCGGCCTTCAAAATCTCCTGGCGGTGATAGACGTCATAGAGAAACGCATTGAGCGCCTTGACGCGTTGCTCGATCCCCTTGCTGAGCTTGCGCCATTCATTGGCGGCAATGATGCGCGGGATGACATCGAAAGGAATGACCTTCTCGGTCCCCTCCTCCGAGCCATAGACGGCAAAAGTGATGCCGAGCTTGCGGAAGATCGCTTCCGCATCCGTCTGCATCAGCGCCAGACCCCTGTCGGGCTGTTCGGCGAGCCATTCGCTGAGGGCTCGATAAGGTTCTCGGACGGTGCCGTCCGGATTGTACATTTCGTCGAACGGCGTCGTTTCGCCCATTATACTTCGCAAGTTTGATACGGCGTTCCCATCGCGCCAACCATTGCTACACGATTGTCGCCTGCCGTCCAGACAGTCATCTGGTGCACATGCCGCTTTTTAATGCAGGACTGGCTTGCGCAAATGGAGGGCAAGATGCTCTGATGCGCGCGGCTGATTTATCGCCCACCTGCCTTGCCTCTCGCGGCTGAGCCGCTAGTCTCATGGGACGAGAGGATATTTTCATGACCATCGAGATTCTGCAGACCGGCCCGTTGCTTGCCTCTTGCGAGAAGGCGCTCGCAGAGCGCTATACCGTCCACAAGCTCCATGAGGTGTCCGACAAAGACGCCTGGCTCAAGGAAAACGGCGCCCGCATTCGTGCCCATGCCGGGTCCGGCGTGCAGAAGCCGTTGATGGACCAATTGCCCAATCTCGAAATCATCGCCAGCTTCGGCGTCGGTTATGACAATATCGACACCGCCACCGCCAAGGCCAAGAATATCCGCGTCACCAATACGCCCGATGTGCTCAACGACGCCGTCGCCGAATTGACCATTGGCCTCATGATCTCGTTGGCGCGTCGTATTCCGCACAGCGACCAGTTCGTCCGCCAGGGCAAATGGCCCTCCGGCAGCTTCGGCCTTTTTTCCGAACTGACCGGCAAGACCGTCGGCATTCTCGGCCTCGGCCGCATCGGCAAGGAAATCGCGACACGCGCCCAGGCCATGAAGATGCGCGTCGTCTATTATGGCCGCAAGCAGCAGACCGGCGTGCCGCACATCTACTATGACAATCTCGAAGACATGGCCCGCGACAGCGATTGGCTCGTGGTCATTGCTCCCGGCGGCAAAAGCACCGATGGCATCGTCTCGCGAAAGGTCCTCGAAGCGCTCGGGCCGAAAGGCATGTTGGTCAATGTCGCCCGCGGCACGCTGATCGATGAGCCGGCCATGGTCGAACTGCTACAAAATGGCGGCCTCGGCGGCGCGGCGCTCGATGTCTTCGTCGATGAGCCAAAGGTGCCCGAGGCCCTGCTTGGCCTCGAAAACGTCGTGCTCTCGCCCCATCAGGGCAGCGCCACCAACCAGACCCGCGACGCCATGGGCGCGCTTCTCGTCGCCAATCTCGAACGGCATTTTGCCGGCGAACCGCTGATCTCGGCAGTCGTCTGATGGCAGGCGAAAGGATGGTGCGCGTCGCCGAGATCGAGGTCGACCCCGCGCAGCTCGATGCTTATCTCGCGTTTCTGACCGAGGAAATCGCCGCCTCGGTCGAGCGCGAGCCGGGCGTGCTCATGCTCCATGCGGTCGCGGACAAAACCGCGCCGCACAGCATCCGCATCCTCGAAGTCTATGCTTCGCGCGCGGCCTATGAAGCCCATATCGAGACGCCGCATTTCCGCAAATACAAGGAGGGCGTGGCCGACATGGTCACGTCCCTTCGCCTCGTCGATAAGGACCCGATCATTCTCGCCGCGCGGTAATCCGTTTCAGAGAACGGCGACGTAAATCCCATGCAGCTTGCCGCCAACTTCGACATTCTCCGCCAGCCGCCACCCTGCCCGCTCGAACAGCTCCCGCGCTTCTGCCGTCAGCGCATGAAGCCGCGAAAAGCCCAGCCGCTTGGCCTCGACCTTGGCGCGATCCAGCAAAGCCAATCCGACGCCGTGCCGCCGCAAGGCCGGCTCGACGAGGAGGCCCCCGAGCCATGGCGAGCGTTCGGTCAACCCGCCAGACATGAGCGTCAGCGCACATGTGCCGGCCAATTGCCCATCCGCAAAGGCGACGATCCCCAGGGGAAGGCGATTGCGCTCCAGCCGCTCGGTCAGATCCGCCCGCGCCGAAGCGCCGCGCGGATTGTAGCAATCAACCCATTCGCTCTCATAGAGATCGACAAGCGCGCTCATCGCCTCCGTGTGGTCGATCAGCAATCCGGTGGTGATGATCATGGGTCCGGCCTCTGGCTTATTCAATTTATCCCCGCGTCCTCGAACCGCTTTATGCTCTTTCCACCCAACCTCGCACGGACGGTCTGCAGACGACAGTAGCGAGGGGGCCTTGGCGCTGGATCGTCTCCAGCGCCCGTTCGGGATTGGCCGCCTTGCGACGAGCGATCAAAAAGGCGCTGTGAGTCCTGTCCGAAAAAGGGCATCCCGGAGCGGTCTCCGCTTCATCTCTCAAAAAATCTCAGAAGCGAATGCCGCTCCGGGATCCGTCCATCGCAAAACCGGAAGCCTTGGCGCTGTCCGGCAAAAAAGCATGCCCCAATTGCACCGTCCTGCCACAGACGGCCATTAACAGCGTCACGCGAACCCGCTAGCCTTCGGGTGATTTGGCCTTGGGCCGACATGGAGCTTTGACAATGACGGAATGGTGGCGCGGCGGAGTGATCTATCAGGTCTATCCGCGTTCGTTTCAGGACAGCAATGGCGATGGTATCGGCGACTTGCCCGGCATCATCGACCGGCTCGACCATATCGCCAGCCTTGGCGTCGATTGCATCTGGCTCTCGCCGATCAATTCCTCGCCCCAGGCCGATATGGGCTATGACGTCTCGGACTATATGCAGGTCGATCCCCTGTTCGGCTCCTTGCAGGATTTCGACGTCCTGATTGATCGCGCCCATGCCCTTGGCATCAAGGTCATCATGGACCAGGTGGTCAGCCATACCTCGGACCAACACCCCTGGTTCCGCGAATCCTGCTTCTCAAAGGATAATGGGCGCGCCGACTGGTATGTCTGGGCCGACGCCAATCCCGATGGGACCCCGCCAAACAACTGGCTCTCGGTCTTCGGTGGCTCGGCCTGGGAATGGCATACGGCGCGCAAGCAATATTACCTGCACAACTTCCTCACCTCCCAGCCCGACCTCAACTACCACAATCCCAAGGTGCAAGACGCCGTGCTCGACGTCATGCGCTTCTGGCTCGATCGCGGCCTCGATGGCTTCCGTCTCGACACGGTCAATTACTATTTCCACGATGCGCAATTGCGCTCGAACCCGCCGCTCAAGTCGCTCAATGGCAAGCCGGCGGTGAACCCCTATGACATGCAGAGCCATCAGTTTTCCAAGAGCCAGCCGGAAAACGTCGCCTGGCTCAAGCGCGTGCGCGATCTGCTCAACGACTATCCCAATGCGACCACGGTCGGCGAGGTGGGGGACGACGAGCGCGGCCTTGAACTGATGCGCCAATATACGTCCGGCAGCGACCTGCTGCACATGTGCTATTCGTTCGACTTCCTCGGCGTAAAGTTCAGCGCGGCCCATTTCCGCTCCAAGATCGAGGCCTTCTTTGCCGATAACAGCACCGGCTGGCCCTGCTGGAGCTTTTCCAACCACGACGTCATCCGCCACATGACCCGCTGGGCGCCACATAGCGTCTCGCCGGCCGACTTGTCGCGCCAGGCCGTGGCACTGATCATGACACTCAAGGGCTCGGTCGGCCTCTATCAGGGCGAAGAGCTTGGCCTCCAGGAAGCCGATATTCTCTATGAGGAACTGACCGATCCGCGCGGCATCCGCTTCTGGCCCGAGGACAAGGGCCGCGATGGCTGTCGCACGCCGATGCCCTGGCAGCACGCCATGAACCATGCCGGCTTCACCACCGGCACACCCTGGCTGCCCGTCAAGCACGCCGCCGCAGCGCTCAGCGTCGAAACACAGAATGCCGACCCCAATTCGACGCTGCAATTTTATCGTGAGATTATCGCCTGGCGCAAAGGCCAGCCGGCGCTCCTCACCGGCTCGATCGAATTTTTCGAGAGCGACGAACCCGTCCTCGCCTATCGCCGCTCTGCGGGCAACAAGGACATCATTTGCGTGTTCAATCTTTCGGCCGAAGAGCGGGTTGTCACCATGGCTGGCACGGCGGTTGAACTGGAGACAGTGAGCCACAATGCGGCGTTCGATGGCAAGGCCCTGACGCTGGGGCCGAATGGCTATGCGCTAGTCGAGGCGCCTGCGGGTGAGGGCAAGGTGAGCTATCGGGCAGTTTGAGTACCCCCACCTAACCTCCCCCTGCTAAGGGGGAGGAACCTATCGAGTTTGGCTTGATGGCTGCGAGCCACCAGCAGATCCCTCCCCCTATCAGGGGGAGGCTAGGTGGGGGTTCCGACCTAAACCCGCTCCCCCTTCCAAGCCAAGAGCCGCAACGCATTGGCCGTCACCAGCAGCGTCGCCCCGGTATCGGCCAGGATCGCCGGCCACAACCCGGTAACGCCGATAATCGTCGTCACCAGAAACACTGCCTTCAACCCCAGCGCGATGGTGATGTTCTGGCCGATATTGGCCATTGTCGCCCGCGAAATCCGGATCAGGTTGGCGACGTCGATCACGCGGCCATGCAGCACCGCCGCATCGGCCGTTTCGAGCGCCACATCGGTCCCACCGCCCATGGCAATGCCGATGTCGGCGGCAGCAAGCGCCGGCGCGTCGTTGATGCCATCGCCGACCTTGGCGACGATCTTCCCATCGGCCTTGAGACCCGAAACGATACGCTGCTTATCCTCGGGCAGCAGTTCGGCCTTAACATCGATCCCAAGATCAGCCCCGATAGCCCGAGCAGTACGCGCATTGTCCCCTGTCAGCATGACCACATTGGCGCCCAGCGCCTTGAGCGCGGCAAGTCCCGCCCGTGCGTCATCGCGGGGTTCGTCCCGCATGGCGATGAGACCGGCCAACGCGCCGCCAGCAACAAGGACGGAAACCGTCTTGCCCTCATCATTGAGCTGGCCGATCCGCGCCAGGAAGTCTTCGGGTAGCGACGCGCGATTCCCAGCCGCCTTGGGTGAACCAAGGAACAGCTCCACGCCCTCGAGCGTGCCGAGCACACCCTTGCCGCCCAGCGCACTTGCATTGCTGGCAGTGCTGGGTTCGACACCGTCAGCTTTTGCCTTGGCAAGGATCGCCGTCGCCAATGGATGGCTGGAGCCGACTTCCAGCGCTGCGGCCAGTCGCAGAAGCTCAGGCTCGGAACGGCCCACCGCCATGACATCCGTCACCTGCGGCCGACCTTCGGTCAGTGTGCCGGTCTTGTCGAGCGCGACCATGTTGATCTTGCCTAATTGTTCGAGCACCACGCCGCCCTTCATGAGCAGGCCCTGCCGCGCGCCGGCCGAAAGCGCTGCAGCAATCGCAGCGGGGGTGGAAATCACCAGCGCACAGGGGCAACCGATGAGGAGAATGGCGAGACCCTTATAGATCCACTCGTCCCAGGATGCGCCCGTGACAAGCGGCGGCAGAATGGCAATCAGCGCACCGGCGAGCAGCACGCCCGGCGTGTAATAGCGGGAGAAACGATCGATGAATCGCTCCGTCGGAGCCTTGGATTCCTGGGCTTCTTCCACCAGCGACACGATACGGGCAATGGTATTGTCTGCCGCCGCCGCGGTCACCTTGATGCGCAAGGCGCCATCCTGGTTGACCGTGCCGGCAAAGACAGAATCTTCAGGGCCTTTGTTATTCGGGACGCTCTCTCCGGTGACCGGCGCCTCATCAACCGAACCTTCGCCCGACAGCACGAGGCCGTCGGCCGGAATACGATCGCCGGGACGGACGAGAACAGTGTCACCCACTGCAAGCTCTGCCGCATCGACCTCGCTTACGCGGCCATCCACCTCGCGCTGCGCGCGGCGCGGCACGAGATCGGCCAAGGCCTTTATACTGGCACGAGCCCTTCCAGCGGCGATGCCTTCAAGCAATTCGCCGACGAGAAAAAGCAGCACGACGATCGCTGCTTCTTCCGCTGCATCGATGAATACGGCACCGACGGCCGCTACCGTCATCAACGTTTCGATGGAAAACGGGCTGCCATTGATAGCACCTTGGAAGGCACGGCGGGCGATCGGGATCAGGCCGACCAGCATGGCAAGAATGAAAAGCGGCGTGTGCCACCCCGGCATAAAAATTTCGAGCGCGAAGGCAGCAACGACCGCCACGGCGCTGAACAGCGTCAACCGCGCCTTGCCGGTTTGCCACCAAGGACTGGTCTCGGCGCCATGGTCGTGACCGTGCATGCCGGCCAAGGCATCAGGGGCTTTTTCGCTGTGGTCATGATCATGGTCGTGATCGTGCGCGTGGTCATGGGTTGGCCGCGGAGCCTGACGGCCGGGTATCAGTGGCGAAACGCGATAGCCAAGATCGCTGACTTTCTTCTGCACCTGATCGAGATCAGCGCCCTTATGCCCAATCGTCATGGTGCCTGCGACAACGGAGACGGAGACATCATCCACACCCGGCAGGCGGCGCACGGCGGTGTCGATCTTGCTGGCACAACTGGCGCAATCCATGCCCTCGACACGGAAGCGTGTGGTGGTTTCCTCTGCGCTCATTTCGCCGGCTCCTTGCAAATCATCGAAACCGGCGTACATCCTCTAGTGACTAGAGGAGCAAGCGGAAAATGAGCCAAGGCATCACAATCGGAAACGTCTCCAGCGCGAGCGGCGTCAAGGTGCCAACCATCCGCTACTATGAGCAGATCGGCCTCCTCCCCTCTCCTCCCCGCACGGAGGGCAATCGCCGGAGCTATGACGCGACGGATCTCGAACGCCTGACCTTTATCCGCCATTCGCGCGAACTCGGCTTCGAGATCGACGAGATCCGCACGCTTCTATCGCTACAGGACCAGCCGAATGTCTCCTGCGAAGAGGCAGACCAGATCGCCAGCAAGCATCTGGTCGACGTCAAGCAGAAGATCGCAAGCCTGACGGCGCTGCAGCACGAATTGGAAAGAATGGTTGAGGGGTGCTCGCATGGCCGGGTCGAGACCTGCAAGGTCATCGATATTCTGGCCGACCACGGCAAATGCCGCTTTCACGCCGACCATGCCCCGCACCTCTAATATGTGGGGCGCAAGGCTCTTGCTTCAAGCCCGCCACCATCCACTATAACAACGCTCCCCCTTCAGAGGAGCGTTGAATGATCTACTATCACGGCACGCGCGCCGACCTCAAAACCGGCGACCTGCTGACCGCCGGCTTCAACTCCAATTTCGGCAAGCGCAATCGCGCTTCGTGGATCTACTTCGCCGCCACGCTGGAAGCCGCCATTTGGGGCGCGGAACTGGCCGAAGGCGAAGGCCGGCAACGCATCTATATCGTCGAACCCACCGGCGACTTCATCGACGATCCCAATCTCACCGACAAGAAATTCCCCGGCAATCCGACGAAATCCTACCGGAGCCAGCAGCCACTGCGGGTCCTCGGAGAAGTCGAGGGCTGGGTTGGCCATCCGCCGGAGCAACTGCACAAAATGAAAGAAGGGGTCGAGAGGGCACGGCGGATTGGGATCGAAGCGATCGACTAGGGCTGAACCACTTCCCGGCTCTCGATCTGTGCCGTCCTGACCGTCGAATAGGCGAAGGCGCCGAGGAAAGCCACGGTCAGGAGCAGCACGATGGTGGGCGCCGGGGCGCTGTCGATGAAGAAGGACAAGTAGACGCCAAGCAGCGAGCCGACGAGCGCGATGACGGTGGCCAGCATCAGCATGGTGGCAAAGCGGCGGGTCAAGAGGAAGGCGATCGCACCCGGCGCGATCAGCATAGCGATCGACAGAATAATCCCCACTGCCTGTAGCGCACCTACAATGGTCAGCGAGATCATGGCGAGAAGACCATAATGGAGGAGATTGACCCGCAGCCCAACCGCCCGAGCCTGGGCTGGATCGAAAGCGTGGAGCAGAAAATCCTTCCACTTGATGCCGATGATGCCTGCAGTGAGAACCGCGATAACAAGAGCCTGGATGATGTCGTTGGCGCCGACGCCCAGCATGTCGCCGAAGAGGATATGGTCGAGATGAACGTCGGACTGGATTTTGACATAGAGCACCAACCCCAGGCCAAACATGCCGGAAAAGACGACACCCATCACCGTATCCTGCTTGATGCGGCTATTGTCCTTGAGGAACCCGGTGGCGATGGCCGAGAACATGCCAGCGACGAATGCGCCGATGGCGAGGGGAATGCCGACGATATAGGCGATGACGACGCCGGGAAAAACGGCATGCGAAATGGCGTCGCCCATCAGCGACCAGCCTTTCAGCACGAGAAAGCAGGACAAGAGCGCCATCGGCACGGCGACGAGCGCCGAGATGATGAGCGCATTGACCATGAAGTCGAACTGAAACGGCAGCAGCAGGAGATCAAGCGTGCTCATTCGACGGTCTCCAGGGCGGCGGCTGCCCGGCGTCGCGCAGCGAGCATGCCGTGCTTGGGGGCAAAGAAGAAAGCGAGGAGGAAGATCGCCGTTTGCATGACGACGATGATCCCGCCCGTGGCGCCATCGAGGAAAAAGCTGACATAGGCGCCGACAAATGAGGTGACAGTGCCGATGAGCACAGCGATGACGAGAAGGCGCGGAAAGCGATCTGTCAGCAAATAGGCCGTCGCGCCGGGCGTCACGACGAGGCAGATGACGAGGAAAGCGCCGACGGTCTGCATGGCGGCAACGGTCGAGGCCGATAGCAGCACGAAGAACACGGCACGGAGCAGGGTCGGCTTGAGGCCGATGGACCGGGCATGGTTCTCGTCAAAGAAAACCACCATCAGGTCCTTCCACTTGGCGAGGAGAATGGCCAGCGAGACGAAGCCAATGATGGCGAGCTGCAGCGTGTCTTCGGGGGTGATGGCGAGAATATTGCCGAGCACGATGGTCTGGATGTTGACCGGCACCGGCGAGATCGAGACCATAAAAAGCCCCAACCCAAAGAAGGCCGAGAAGATGAGGCCGATAATGGCATCTTCCTTGAGTTTGGTTCGCTGGTTGAGAAACAGCATGGCCGCGGCGGCAAGGCCGCCCGAGAAAAAAGCGCCGATCGCGAAAGGCAGCCCGAGCATATAGGCACCGGCCACGCCGGGGACGATGGAGTGGCTCAACGCGTCGCCGATCAGCGACCAGCCTTTGAGCATGAGATAGCAGGAGAGGAAAGCGCAGACGGCGCCGACAAGGGCCGAGACCCACATAGCATTGGTCATATAGCCATAGGCGAAGGGTTCGAGGAGCACCTCCATTTAGCTGCGCTCCGCCTCGCCGGGCGAATGCCGCCGGGCTCGTCCCCCCTCGAACAAGAGCGGCCGCTCATCATCGGTGAAGACGCGAACGCCCGCGTGTTCATTGCCGGAAGGATGATTGATGACGAAATGCCGGAGCACGCCGCCAAAAGCTTTTTCGAGATTATCCTGAGTGAACGTCTCGTCGGTCAGGCCATAGGCCAGCACCGTGCCCTTGATCAGGATCGTCCGATCGCAGAATTCAGGGACGGAGCCGAGATTATGGGTCGAAACCAGCATGACCCTACCCTCGTCGCGCAGCTCGCGCAGCAGGGTAATGATCTGATCCTCGGTTTTGACGTCGACGCCGGTAAAGGGTTCGTCGAGAAGAATGACGCGGCCGTCCTGCGCCAAAGCCCGGGCGAGGAAGACGCGCTTTTTCTGCCCGCCAGACAATTCGCCGATCTGGCGCTTGCGGAATTCGCTCATATTGACGCGGCGGAGTGCCCCTTCGACCGCGTCATGGTCGGCTCTCTTGGGGATGCGCAGCATACCCATATGACCGTAGCGCCCCATCATCACGACGTCTTCGACCAGCACCGGAAAATTCCAGTCGACCTCTTCCGATTGCGGCACATAGGCGACGAGGTTTTTCCGCAGGGCATCGGCCACCGGCATGCCGAGCACTGAAATCTCCCCCCGCGCCAGGCGGACAAAGCCCATGATGGACTTAAAGAGCGTCGACTTGCCCGAGCCGTTGATGCCGACAAGCGCCGCGATAGTCCCGGTCGGGATTTCGAAGCTGGCATCGCGCAGCGCCGTGTGGCCGTTGCGATAGGTGACCGTGGCATTCCGAACGGCAATGCCATTGGTATCGAAGCGTGCGGGAGCGTTCATTCCGCCAATCCTTTGGCGATGGTTTCAGAGGTGACGCGAAGGAGGTCGAGATAGGTCGGCACGGGACCATCGGGCTCGCTGAGCGAATCAACATAGAGAACACCGCCATATTTGGCGCCGGTTTCCCGCGCCACCTGCTCGGCCGGAGCGGGCGAAATGGTGCTTTCCGAAAAGATCACCGGAATGGCATTTTCGCGCATGATGTCGATCACATGGCGCACCTGCTGCGGCGTGCCCTGCTGGTCGGCATTGATGGGCCAGAGATAAAGTTCCTTAAGGCCAAAATCCCGAGCGAGATAAGAGAACGCACCTTCACTGGTTACGAGCCAGCGACGCGCTTCGGGCACGCCGGAGAGCTCGGTCTGGATTGGTGCGATCGTCTCGGTGATCCGCGCCTTATAGGCTTCGGCATTGGCCTTGTAGGTTTCGGCATTGGCCGGGTCGTGTTCGACGAAGGCGTCGCGAATATTGTCGACATAGATCAGCGCGGCGCTGGGCGACATCCAGGCATGGGGGTTAGGCTTGCCCTCATAGGGCCCCTCGGCAATGCCGATGGGCTCGACGCCTTCGGAAACTGTTGCACTCGGCACATCACGCAGATTGGCGAAGAAGCGCTGGAACCAGGTTTCAAGATTGAGCCCATTGTAAAAGACGAGATCAGCGCCCTGAGCGCGCTGAATGTCGCCTGGAGTCGGCTGATAGTTATGGATCTCGGCGCCTGGTCGCGTGATCGATTCAACGACCGCGGCATCGCCGGCGACGTTCTGGGCAATGTCGGCGATGACGGTGAAACTCGTCACGGCCTTGAACTTGTCCTGCGCAAAGGCGGGAAAGGCAGCCAGTGTAACCGCGAGGCATACGGCGATCATTGTGCGAAGGGTCTGGCGCCGCGTACCGATTAACATTGAGCAAGCCTTGTTGCGAATGATTTGCATTACCAGACAATGGATCGCATCCGCAAAAGTTGCAAGTAGGAATGGTTTGCAAAAAGGCTGAATTTTGCCTGGCCGCACGGACACTACATCTAGTAGGTCATGAAAATGGGCGAGTATGGGCTGAAGCGCGGAAAATCCCGGTGGAGTTCTGTGTGTTTGACGGGGATAAGGCGGCGATGCCGGCTATGTCCATATAGGGAAAGGGAGAATCCCACTGCTTGGAAAGACTGTCCCCTGGGATTCCGTTGGCTGAAAAAAGTGATCGCTTTTTGGTACATCAGCCATGCATCACCAAGGGCGAATCTGGAAAGGTCGGAAACGCCCCGAAATCCGGACATTTTTTGGACGAATTTCATTCGCCGCAGGATCACAAATGGCCTGTCAAGCGTTGATGACAGACCTGACACAAACCATATACCTTGCAGTAAGAATTAGACGGGATACTACATATAGCGTTCAGGGCGCGTCACGATTCGAAAGAGCCGGACGAACCCGAGCCCCTCGAAAGCTGGTTATTTTCAGCGGTCGGTCGGCAGACGTTTGTAGCGATTTACAGCGTTGAACTACTCCATTTTTAGCCCACTTCCGTGAGGATCCGATGACCATTACCGTTTATTCCAAGCCTGCCTGCGTCCAATGCACCGCGACCACGCGCGCGCTCGACCGAAAGGGCATCGACTACACGGTCGTGGACATCTCCGAAGACGCTGCAGCTTATGCGCGCGTCGAAGAAATGGGCTATCGTCAGGTACCAGTGGTAGTAGCTGGTGATCAGCACTGGGCCGGCTTCCGTCCCGACATGATCGGTAGCCTTTCCTGATTTTTTGAAGGCGCGCGAGCCCAGCTCGCGCCAACGGAGCCCGACTGCGGGATCATGGGCAATATCGTCTATTATTCCAGCACTTCGGAAAACACCCATCGCTTCGTTGAGAAGCTTGGGATGCAAAGTGTGAGGCTGCCGGTAGATGCCGGCAGCGAGCCGCCTCAAGTGGATGAGCCATTCGTGCTCGTGGTGCCCACTTATGGCGGCAACGACGGTAAGGGCGCAGTGCCCAAGCCAGTTATAAAGTTTCTCAATAATCCGGCCAATCGCAGCCTCATTCGAGGCGTCATCGCGGCCGGGAATACAAATTTCGGCACTTCCTATGGCGCGGCAGGCAATATCGTCAGCCAGAAATGTGCAGTGCCACTCCTCTATCGGTTCGAGTTGCTCGGAACGCCGGAGGACGTTGAAAACGTCAAGCAAGGACTCGAACGGTTTTGGACACGCTCACACTAGACCGCACCGAAGAACGCCCCGCCGCCAAGGGCCAAAGCCAGGATCAGTCGCTGGATTTCCACGCGCTGAATGCCATGCTCAATCTCTATGATGACAATGGCAATATCCAGTTCGACAAGGACAAGCAGGCTGCGCACCAGTACTTCTTGCAGCACGTCAACCAGAACACGGTCTTCTTCCATAATCTGCGCGAGAAGATCAGCTATCTCGTCGAGGAAGGTTATTACGAGCAGGACGTGCTCGATCAGTACTCCTTCAACTTCGTTCGCGATCTCTATGATTACGCTTATGACAAGAAGTTCCGCTTCCCGACCTTCCTCGGCGCGTTCAAATATTACACCTCCTATACGCTGAAGACCTTCGACGGTAAGCGCTATCTCGAGCGCTACGAAGATCGCGTTTGCATGGTGTCTCTGGCGCTGGCGCGTGGCGATGAAGTACTCGCCAAGCAGCTTGTCGACGAGATCATTGCCGGCCGTTTCCAGCCCGCGACCCCGACCTTCCTCAATGCCGGCAAGAAGCAGCGCGGCGAGCTCGTTTCGTGCTTCTTGCTGCGCGTCGAAGACAACATGGAATCGATCGGCCGTTCGATCAATTCCGCGCTGCAGCTCTCAAAGCGCGGCGGCGGCGTGGCCCTGAGCCTGACGAACATTCGCGAAATGGGAGCTCCGATCAAGCAAATCGAGAACCAGTCCTCGGGCGTGCTTCCGGTCATGAAGCTTCTCGAAGATAGCTTTTCCTATGCCAACCAGCTCGGCGCTCGTCAGGGCGCAGGTGCGGTTTATCTCCATGCCCACCACCCCGACATCATGCGCTTCCTTGATACCAAGCGCGAAAATGCCGACGAAAAGGTGCGCATCAAGACGCTCTCGCTTGGCGTCGTGATCCCTGACATCACCTTCGAATTGGCCAAGAACAACGAGGACATGTACCTCTTCTCGCCATATGACGTGCAGAAGGTCTATGGCGTGCCGATGACCGAAATCTCGGTCAGCGAGAAATATCGCGAAATGGTCGCCGATGGGCGGATAAAGAAGAAGAAGATCAAGGCGCGCGAATTCTTCCAGATCATCGCCGAGATCCAGTTTGAGTCCGGCTACCCCTACATCATGTTCGAAGACACGGTGAACAAGGCGAACCCGATCGCGGGTCGCATCACCATGTCCAATCTTTGCTCGGAAATCCTACAGGTCAGCGACGCCAGCGAGTTTTCCGAAGACCTGAGCTACACCAAGATGGGCAAGGACATTTCCTGCAATCTTGGCTCGCTCAACATTGCCAACGCCATGGACTCCGAAGATTTCGGCCGGACCATCGAGACCTCGATCCGTGCGCTGACGGCCGTGTCGGACATGAGCAATATTTCGTCCGTGCCCTCGATCGCCAAGGGCAATGACGACAGCCATGCCATCGGCCTCGGCGCCATGAACCTTCATGGCTACCTTGCCCGCGAACGGATCTATTATGGTTCGGACGAAGGCGTCGATTTCACTAATATGTATTTCTACACGGTGACCTATCACGCCATCCGTGCGTCGAACCTGATCGCCACCGAGCGCGAGCAGACGTTCAAGGGTTTTGAAAAGTCTAAATACGCTACGGGCGAATATTTTGACAAATACACGACCCAGGAATGGAAGCCCGCCACGGATAAGGTCGCCAAGCTTTTCGAAGACGCCGGCATTCACATTCCGACCCAGGAAGACTGGCTGAATTTGAAGGCCAAGGTCATGATGACCGGCATGTACAACCAGAACCTGCAGGCCGTGCCGCCGACCGGTTCGATCTCGTACATCAATCACTCGACTTCTTCGATACACCCGATCGTGTCCAAGATCGAAATCCGCAAGGAAGGCAAGATCGGCCGCGTCTACTACCCGGCTGCCTTCATGACCAACGACAACCTGGAATACTACCAGGATGCCTATGAGATCGGCCCGGAAAAGATCATCGATACCTATGCGGCGGCCACCCAGCACGTCGACCAGGGCCTGTCGCTGACCCTCTTCTTCCGCGATACCGCGACCACCCGCGATATCAACAAGGCGCAGATCTACGCCTGGAAGAAGGGCATCAAGACCATCTACTACATTCGCCTGCGTCAGTTGGCGCTGGAAGGCACGGAGGTGCAGGGCTGTGTCTCCTGCGCTCTCTGATAAGAAGGCTGCCAAACCGATGAATATGCAATTCCGGCCGGTCAATCGCGTACGCGCCATCAACTGGAACCGCGTCCAGGACGACAAGGACCTCGAGGTCTGGAACCGCCTGACGTCCAATTTCTGGCTGCCTGAGAAGGTGCCGCTCAGCAACGATATTCCGAGCTGGGCGACGCTGAACCCGGAAGAGCAGAAGCTGACGATCCGCGTCTTCACGGGTCTCACCCTGCTCGACACCATCCAGAACGGTGTCGGCTCGATCCGCCTGATGGCCGATGTGCAGACCCCGCATGAAGAAGCGGTTCTCTCGAACATCTCCTTCATGGAAGCGGTGCATGCCCGCTCCTACTCGTCGATTTTCTCGACCCTGTGCCTGACGCCGGACGTCGACGACGCCTATCGCTGGTCGGAAGAAAATCCCTTCCTGCAGCAGAAGGCGACGCTGATCATGCAGCAGTATGACAGCGGCGATGCGCTCAAGAAAAAGGTCGCTTCGGTCTTCCTCGAAAGCTTCCTGTTCTATTCAGGCTTTTATCTGCCGATGTACTGGTCGAGCCGCGCCAAGCTCACCAATACGGCCGACCTCATCCGCCTCATCATCAAGGACGAGTCGGTGCATGGCTACTATATCGGCTACAAGTTCCAGCGCGAGATCGAGCGCCTTCCCGAAGAGCGCAAGCAGGAAATCAAGGACTTTGCGTTCGATTTCTTGCTCGAACTCTATGACAACGAGGCGCGCTACACTGAAGACCTCTATGACAGCGTCGGCTTGGCCGAAGACGTCAAGATGTTCCTCCACTACAACGCCAACAAGGCGCTGATGAACCTCGGCTACGAGCCCCTCTTCCCGCCCGAAGCTTGCAAGGTCAACGCAGCGATCCTCTCGGCGCTCTCGCCGAACGCGGACGAAAACCACGACTTCTTCTCGGGCTCTGGCTCAAGCTACGTGATCGGCAAGGCCATCGCGACGGAAGACGAAGACTGGAATTTCTAGTCTTAAATCAATGACTTAAAAGGGCGCCGCATGGCGCCTTTTTTCATTGTGCCTGGCGCGCGGCCTTTCGTTTGCGTCTGCGCTTGAGGTCCTTATAGTGAGGGAGTCGCTTCGGCTTGGAGGAAGCTTGGGCGGCGTTAGGGAGGAATGCACTTGAGCTTGCCGAAGCCAAAGAAATCCGTGGCGCTTTCGGGCGTCGTTGCAGGAAATACTGCGCTCTGCACAGTTGGCCGCACCGGAAATGATCTTCATTATCGCGGCTATGACATCCTTGATCTCGCAAAGAATTGCGAATTTGAAGAAGTCGCGCACCTGCTGATCCACGGGACCTTGCCGACGACGAGCGAACTCAAGGCATATAAGGCTTCGCTGAAGCGGATGCGGGGACTGCCGGAGGTGGTCAAGGCGGCGCTCGAACTGCTGCCGGCAGCGACGCACCCGATGGATGTGTTGCGCACCGGCGTGTCGGTCCTGGGCTGCGTCCTGCCGGAAACGCACGATCATAACGTTAGTGGGGCGCGGGATATTGCTAACAGACTGTTAGCGTCTCAAGGCTCGATGCTGCTCTATTGGTACCATTTTGCGCAAAATGGCCGGCGGATCGAGGTCGAGACCGACGACGAGAGCATTGGGGGCCATTTCCTCCATCTGCTTCATGGCACCGCGCCGAGCGAGAGCCATGTCAAAGCCATGCATGTCTCGCTGATCCTTTACGCAGAACACGAGTTCAACGCCTCGACCTTTACCGCGCGGACCATTGCGGGGACCGGCTCGGACATGTTCTCGGCGCTGGCCGGCGCGATCGGTGCGCTGCGGGGCCCCAAGCATGGCGGGGCCAATGAAGTCGCCTTCGATATTCAGAAGCGTTATGCGAACCCCGATGAAGCGGAGGCGGATATTCGCCAACGGGTCGACAATCGCGAGGTGATCATCGGCTTCGGGCATCCGGTCTATACGGTTTCCGATCCGCGCAATGAGGTGATCAAGACGGTCGCGCAGAACCTGTCGCAAGAGGCGGGATCGACGCGGATGTATGACATTGCGGCGCGGATCGAGGCGACCATGATGGACGCCAAGAAGATGTTCCCCAATCTCGATTGGTTCAGCGCCGTTTCCTACCACATGATGGGCGTGCCGACGGCGATGTTCACTCCGCTCTTCGTCATTGCGCGTACCTCAGGCTGGGCGGCGCATGTGATCGAGCAGCGGCAGGACAACAAGATCATCCGGCCGAGCGCCAATTATACCGGACCGGAAGACCTCGCCTTCGTCCCAATCGAAAAGCGATGACCCCATCTCGATGAGCCCTCTTCTTGGAATGACGCGGGAACGATAAGACCGCTGGACGCGCGGCAGAACCGGCCAGCGTCGAAAGGAACTGACCATGCCGTATCTTCTCTCCTCCGACATGCCCAACGAACCGGCAGGGCTGCGCTTTCGGGCGCTGATCGAGCGCGGCGGCATTTTGCGTTTGCCGGGCGCGCATAATGGCATGGCAGGGATCCAGGCGCGCAATGCCGGGTTCGAAGCGCTTTATCTCTCGGGCGCGGCGATGACCGCCTCGATGGGCCTGCCCGATCTCGGCATCATTACGGTGGACGAGGTGTCGTTCTTCATCCGCCAGGTGGCGCGGGCGAGCGGACTGCCGGTCTTGGTCGATGGCGATACGGGTTATGGTGAAGCGCTCAATGTCATGCACATGGTCCGCACCTTTGAGGATGCAGGCGCCGGCGCCGTGCATCTCGAAGATCAGTTGCTGCCCAAGAAATGCGGGCATCTCAACGACAAGAAACTCGCCGATGCGCGCGACATGGCGGCAAAGGTCGCGGCAGCAGCCAAGGCGCGGCGGCATCTTTATGTAGTGGCGCGCACCGACGCGGCGGCGAGCGAGGGCATGGATGGCGCAGTGGCGCGCGCCAAGATGTACATGGAGGCCGGGGCCGACGCGATCTTCCCCGAGGCTTTGAACACGGCCGAAATGTTCCGCGAGTTCGCCGCGCGCATGCCGGGCGTGCCGCTCCTTGCCAATATGACCGAGTTCGGCCGCACGCCGTTCTTTACCGCGAGCGAATTCGAGGAAATGGGCTATCGGATGGTGATCTGGCCGGTCTCATCGCTGCGCGTCGCCAACAAGGCGCAGGAAAAGCTTTATGGCACCATCGCGCGCGATGGTTCGACCAAGGCAATGCTCGAAGACATGCAGACGCGGGCCGAGCTTTATGCGGCAATTGGGTTGGCGGAATACGAGGCGCTCGATGCGTCGATCGTGGCGACGGTGATTCCGGAGCCGATTGACGGCAAGTGAACCATTGAAGCTAGCGCAAGCACGATGTCACCCCGGGCCTGACCCAGGGCCCATCTCCAAATCTCGGGATGGGTCCCGGCCTGCGCCGGGATGACGGCCGGTGGGCTTGAATACATCGAGCGACACTTCGATGTGACTCTCGCGCCACCTGCATAACGATCCGCTGAAAAACTGGAAATCCTTCTGCGCTTTTGCTATGCCGCGCGGATGAGCGAAGATTTTGAACGTCCAGTCCTGACCCCTCCCACCGGCGAAAAGAAGGTGCTGCTGCATTCGTGCTGCGCGCCGTGCTCGGGCGAAGTGATGGAGGCAATGCTGGCCTCCGGCGTTGAATATACGATCTTCTTTTACAATCCCAACATTCACCCCAAGCGCGAATACCTGCTGCGCAAGGATGAGAATGTTCGCTTTGCCGAAAAGCACGGCGTGCCCTTCGTCGATGCCGATTATGACCGCGACAACTGGTTCGCGCGCGCCAAGGGCATGGAGCATGAGCCGGAGCGCGGCATTCGCTGCACCATGTGCTTCGATATGCGGTTCGAGCGGACCGCGCTCTATGCCCATGAGCATGGCTTTCCGGTGATGACGAGCTCGCTTGGCATTTCGCGCTGGAAAAACATGGCGCAGATCAATGACTGCGGAAAGCGGGCCGCGGCCCCTTATGAGGGTCTTTCCTATTGGGATTATAATTGGCGCAAGGGCGGAGGCTCGGCGCGTATGATCGAAATCTCCAAGCGCGAAGAATTCTACCAGCAGGAATATTGCGGCTGCGTCTATTCGCTCCGCGACACCAACGACCACCGTATTTCGACTGGCCGTGACCGCATCGTCCTCGGTCAGAATTACTACGGCAAGGACACCGCTTCGGAATAGAACCGACGCGTTGATTGGGATTAGTCCCAATCGTAATGGCAATAAATTGCGAGTTAAATCGCCCTATTGCACCTCAACTGGTGCAATGCCGTATAAATTTTATCGGTTCTCTTAAATATGGCGAAAAGAAGTCGCTCAATGCTGCAGCTTCGTAATGCCAGCAAGTAGAGGGGTTGGGTAACTCCAGTTGCTATCCCGCATTGCGGCCTTGGCAGGCATGTCATGAATGAGCGGCTTAATTATCGCTTCATTAACCATGCTTTCCTAGTTTTGTCATAGCTATCCAGCAGGCAGGACGCCGTTGCTAGCAATCGTGGGCTAAGCTCGGATTTATCTGACATGCAGGACAAAACGCGCACTGTGCTCCCGTGGGGCAACATCGTCCGGAATGGTATTGCAGCTACGCTCGTAGCGGCGACCATGGCTGGCTGTGCCACAACGAGCGACATGCCAAGCTCGGAAGCCGAGATCATCCGGCCCTCGAAGGCCATCATCCTGCCTCCGCCGGGCGGACCGGCGATCATCACAGTCGTGGAAACGACCTATCCCAATGCCATCCGGCAGGATATTTCGCTCGCGACCGAAGCGCGCAGCGTCGGCGAGAACAAGATCAGCGTCATCCGCTTCACCAGCAAGGGTGGCGATGGCAGCGATGCCGCGCTCAAGGACGTGCCATTTACTCAGGTCAACCTGACCGAAGAAGCGCTGGCCGCCTGGCCCGGCTCGGGCATGGCCGTGTCGCCCTATTATGTGCAGAACGACTACGGTCCCTTTGGCTATGCCATCGCGCGGCCGCCCAATGGCGACGTCTGCCTTTATGCCTGGCAGCGGGTGGAGCCGACCCTGCGCCCATCGGGCGCGGTTGACCGCGGCACCATCATCCTCCGGGTACAACTTTGCCGCCGCGGCGTTTCCGAAGAAGCGCTGCTCGACATCATGTACCGCCTGCGCATCAACACCGATGTCTTCCCGCCGAGCGCGGCGCCAGCCGCAATCGGCCGGATCGCCGCGCCGATCAGGCCCGAAAATGCCAATGGCTTTGCTGACGTCATTCCCATCAGCCAGCCTGTCGCCGTGACCCGCCCTGCGCCGACGCGCGCGGCCCAGCCTGTGCAGACGGTTCAGACGACGACACCCATCCTCACCCCACCGCCAGGCGCGCCGATCGTGCCCGCGCCGGGTGGAACGACCACACCAATCGGCGGCGGTCTGCCGCGGCCAACCTCCACAGGGGTAACGGTTCCATCGCCGCTCTCGGGCGGCAATTAGGCAAGGAAGCAGGCCATGAATAAGGCGCTGACCGTTATCCTCTGGATCGCGATCTCGGCGGTCGTCATCACGCTGGTGACGATCCCGGTAAGCTTGCAGACCCATCTCGTGATGGGCGCCGTGCTGCTCCTTGCCATGATGGTGATCAAGCTCCTGAAGCTTGAAGGGAATTGGCGGCTGCTGCTGCTGACATTTGGCACCATTATCGTGCTGCGCTATGCCTATTGGCGCACGACGAGCACCCTGCCCCCGATCGATCAGTGGATGGACTTCATCCCCGGGCTGATCCTTTATCTCGCTGAGATGTACTGCATTCTGATGCTGTTCCTCAGCTTGTTCGTCGTGGTGCGGCCGATGCCGAGCCACAAGTCGATCCGTTTGCCCGACGACGAGCCCGTGCCTTTGGTCGATGTGTTCATCCCGACCTATAACGAAGATTATGAACTGCTTGCCGGCACGCTCGCCGCTGCCAAGGGCATGGACTATCCAGAAGACCGCTTCACCGTCTGGCTGCTCGACGATGGCTCGACCGATGCCAAGCGCAACAATCCCGATCCCGAGCAGGCCGCCGACGCCCAGGAGCGGCACGAACAGCTCAAGAAACTCTGCGAAGACCTCGGCTGCCGCTATCTGACCCGCGCCCGCAACGAACACGCCAAGGCCGGCAATCTCAATAATGGTCTTGCCAACTCGACCGGCGAATTCATCGCCGTGTTCGACGCCGACCATGCCCCGGCCCGCGATTTCCTTCAGGAAACCGTTCCTTTCTTCGGTCGGGACAATCGTCTTTTCCTCGTGCAGACGCCGCACTTCTTTCTCAATCCCGATCCTTTGGAGCGCAATCTCCGGACGTTCGAAGTCATGCCGTCGGAAAACGAGATGTTCTATGGTGTGATCCAGCGCGGGCTCGACCGCTGGAACGCCGCTTTCTTCTGCGGCTCGGCAGCGCTGTTGCGTCGCGAAGCGCTCGTCACCACCAATGGGTTTTCAGGCCGCTCGATTACCGAGGACTGCGAAACCGCCATCGAACTGCATAGCCGCGGCTGGAATTCGATTTATGTCGATAAGCCCCTCGTGGCAGGCCTGCAGCCGGTGACGTTTGCCAGCTTCATCGGGCAGCGTACGCGTTGGGCGCAGGGGATGATGCAGATTCTCCTCTTCAGCTTCCCGCTCTTCAAGGCCGGCCTCAACCTGCCTCAGCGGCTTTGCTATCTCTCGAGCACCTTCTTCTGGCTCTTCCCCATCCCGCGCATGATCTTCCTTTTTGCGCCGTTCTTTTATCTCTTCTTCGATCTGCAGGTGTTCACCGCATCGGGCGGGGAATTTGCCGCCTATACCCTGACCTATGTGGTGGTGAACCTCGTCATGCAGAACTCGCTCTTTGGGCGCTGGCGCTGGCCGTGGATTTCCGAACTCTACGAATATATCCAGTCGGTCCATTTGCTCGGTGCATTGTTTTCCGTGGCCCGCAATCCCTACAAGCCGAGCTTTACCGTGACGGCAAAGGACGAGAGCGTTGAATCCTCGCGCCTGTCCGAACTTGCACGTCCCTTTTATCTGATCTTCCTGCTGCTGGTGATCGCTGTCGGCATGACGATCTGGAAGATCGGCGCCCAGCCCTATCAGGCCGAAGTCACCATGGTGGTGGGCGGCTGGAACATCTTCAATCTGATCCTTGCAGGCTGCGCCCTGGGCGTCGTTTCCGAGCGTCGCGAAGGATGGGGCAGCCGGCGCGTTGCCGTGGAACGGCGCTGCGAAATCCGTGGGGCCGACGGCGAATGGATGCGCGGCATGATGGTCAACGTATCGAGCGGCGGCGTTGCCGTGCGCCTGCCGACCGGGGCTGCCGGTCTTGGGCGCGGGATGCCGACGGGGCTGCGATTTACCCCGCTCTCCAATATCGATGGCACCGACCTTCCCGTGACCATTCAGTCGGTCACCCAGGAAGGCAAGGGCGTCATTTTCGGCTGCCGCTACGCGCCTGATCGCGGTTACCACTACCGCCTGATCGCAGACCTCATCTACGCCAACTCGGGCAATTGGCAGATGCGCCAGAGCGCCCGCCAGGTCAATATCGGCATTCTGCGCGGCACCGCGCGGTTCCTCGGCATCGCGCTCTATCAGACGGGCCGTGGGCTGGGTTATCTTCTGCGGTTCGGCTCGGGGAAGGTGCTCGGCAAATGATGATGCGCGCACTTCTGTCTTCCGCTGCCGTGATTGCGACCCTGTCGCCAGCCTGGGCGCAGCCGGTGCCATTCGACATGACGCCGGAAAACGACCTCGTGGTGCAGCCAGCGCCGCAAGCTGTCCCCGGCACGCCAACTGTGACTCCCGCCCCTGTTGCCGCCCCAGCGGCCTTCGAGCGGCCAATCCTGCCGTTCGACAGCCTTCGGCTGACGGGCGAAGAGGACAAGCACGGGATCGTCGTCTATCTGACCGAGGCGCAGGCCGCGGCGCCGGCAACGCTCGATTTTTCCTTTATCAACGCCCTCGTCGTTGCGCCGGAAATTTCGAGCCTGCGCGTGCGCATCAACAATACCGAGATTTCCAACACTGCGATCGCCTCGTCCTCGGCCGCGACACCCGTGAGCCTGCCTGTACCCGCAGGCATCTTGCGGGCCGGGCCGAACATGATCGAGTTCCGCGCGAGCCAGCGGCACCGCACCGATTGCACGGTGGATTCGACCTATCAACTCTGGACCGAGATCAAGAGCACGGACGCCAAACTGGTCCTCGCCGGGGCCGGGCTGGCGCCGATCCAGCAATTGACCGATCTTGCGGCAGTGGGCGTCGATGCCCAGGGCGATACGGCGCTGCGCTTGATTACGGCGAACGGGCTTGCGGATGCGCAAGCGCAGAGCGCCGCCATGCGGATTGCCCAGCAGATCGGGCTTTCGATACGTGTACCCAAGCTCGACATTTCCTTTGCCGACGCGCCATCCGAGGCGGCGGCCCCAGGTGTGCTGGATGTCGCCATTATGCCGGCGGCAGAACTGCCAGCCGAATTGGAGGCCGCACGGGCCCAAGCGAGCGCCGGGCCGATCGCGGCCATGGTTCCGGTCGCGACAGGCGCTTATACGCTTGTAATTTCCGGGCCGAACTGGGAATCCATTGCGCGGGCCGGGGATGCCCTGCTCACGGCAGCGCCGGCAAGCGAGGATCGGCCACGGCTCGATCTGCCCTATCCTCTGCCGATGATGGAAGAAGGGGCGACCGCCAGCATGGCAAGCCTCGGCGTCGACCGGCTCGAGTTCAACGGGCGGCGCTTTACCACCACCATGCAGTTTGAACTGCCATCCGATTTCTATGCCTATCGCTATGGCGAACTCGAATTGGTGCTTGAGGCGGCCTATTCGCGCGACGTGCTGCCAGGTAGCGAGATCGATATCTACACCAACGGGCAGATTGCTTCGGCGACCCCGATGCTGCGCACCGAGGGCGGGCTGCTCAAGGATACGCGCATCCGCATTCCGATGACCAATCTGCGGCCGGGGCGCAACGAAGCGACCTTTGCCGTGAACCTGCAGACGCGCTCGGACGTGGCGTGTGGCGCAGGCTGGACCGGTTCGGCGCCGACGCGGTTCGTGCTCTCGAACAATAGCTACTTCCACATGCCTGATTATGCGCGGGCAACGACAGTGCCCGACCTGCAGGTGCTGACCGGTTCGTCCTGGCCCTATGTTGACGAAACCAATGTGCCGGCCGCGATCGGCCAGGGGCGCGACACGGTTCTCTCGGCTCTGATGTTCGCGACGCGTTTGGCGACTGCCTCGAACAGGATGATCAATTTTACCGTCATTCCGGAGGCCGATTTATCGCCCGAGCAGGATGCGGTGCTGATCATGCCGACGGGCGCCGTGTCGCAGACCAATATCGGCCGCACTGGCGTGGCCGCGGCAGGCCAGCCCGGCGCGCAGGGCGGCGACGATTCCTTGCTCGATCAATTCGCGGGCGGGGAAACCAGTAGCCCTTTGACCAATGTCGAATCCTGGTTGCGCGAGCATCTGGGCGTGGACACCGCCGACCTCAGGCTGATACCGCCGCCCGACACGCCCTATGTGCCCGGTGCCGAGGCTGTGGTCGTTTCTCAGACGCATCAACCCGAGGGCGGGGTCTGGACCTTTCTGACCTCGACGAGCCCAGCGACCTTGCGCGCCGGGACAGAACGCCTGATCGACACCGTCATGTGGCGCGAAATTGCGGGCCGGGTCAGCGCACTTGCGCCGGGAGACAATGAAGTGACCTCCGTGCCGGCCGAGATGGTCAGCATCGTGGTGCCCGAGCCATTCTCGCCGACAAATCTGCGTCGGATCGCAGCTAACTGGTTCTCAGGCAACATTTTATACTTTACCTTCGCGATCGTTCTGGGCGCAGTTTTGCTGATGCTCATGACCTCGCGCATGTTGACCAAAATTGGACGGCCATCATGAAAAGGCTCATCGCTCTCGCTGTGGGAGGCCTCATGACCCTGCCAGCGCAGGCTGCCTCGGTAATCGAGCCGCAGGAATGGCAAGCCTATCTCGATGGTTTCGTGGCCGAGAACGGCCGCGTTATCGATACGGGCAACGGCAATATCAGCCACAGCGAAGGCCAGGGCTATGGACTGATTCTGGCAGCGCTGGCCGAAGACCGCCCGAGTTTTGAGCGCATCCTGAGTTTTACCCGGACCGATCTGATGATCCGCGACGACGGCCTTGCTGCCTGGCGGTGGGAGCCGGATGCAGATCCGCATGTGACCGATCCGAACAATGCGACGGACGGCGATATGCTGATCGCCTATGGGCTGGTGCTCGCCGGACAGGTCTGGAACGAACCATCGTACACGGCCGAAGCCAAGGCCATTGTCGTGACCATCGGGCGCGATCTGCTCGCTTATGCCGATGGCCTCCTTGCCATCCTTCCCGGCAGCAATGGCTTTGCCGGCAGCGATGCAACGAGCGGCCAGCCCATCCTCAATCCGTCCTACTGGATTTATGAGGCACTGCCGGTCTTCAAGGATCTCGACCCCTCCGCCGATTGGGAATCTGTCGGCGGGACGGGGCTTGAACTGCTGAAGCGTGCGCAGAGCACGCCCGCCGGCATTCCGGGCGATTGGGTGGTGATGGCCGCGGGCCAGCTTGGTCCGGCGCCCGATTTTCCGGCCGAGTTCGGCTATAACGGCATCCGCATTCCGCTCTATCTGATGCGGGGCGGCGCCGATCCGTCCTATCTTGAACCGTTCCGCGCCAAGGCGTCTTCGGTTGGGCTCTTCAAGATCGACCTCAATACCGGGCAGGCGGTGGAGCCGATTTCCGAACCTGGTTATCGGCTGATCCAGGCGAGCATGGAATGCATCGCCAATGGTCAGGTGGTGCCCGAAGACCTTCGCAGCCTTTCAGCAACGAGCTATTATGCGGCGACCCTTCAGCTTCTGTTGCTGGACTATCTCCGCCGCAGCCGCCCTGATTGTCTTGGTCAGGGGGCTGGCTCATGAAATATTGGACCTGGGCCTTCTTTGCCCTGAGCGTATCGGCCATCGGCCTGGCCGCTGGGCTGAACACGACATGGAATGCGCCTGCCGTCGCGCAGACGCCGGCCGCCGTGCCCCAAGAGCCCGCGGCTGCAAGTACTCCGGTTGATCCGATCACCACCGCACGCACCGGAACCATCCCGTTTGCCATAGTGCCGCCGACCGGTGCGCCGGCGAACGCAATTGAAGCCCAGCCAGCGACCACATTGGCGCAAACTGCTGCGCCCGTTGCCCCGCAAACGCCGGTCATTGCGCAAGCAGTGCCGCAGACAGCGCCCTCCGGCCAGCCCGACGAAACCGCGCTGCGCTATTTTGCTCAACAGGGCGATACGCAAAGACTGCAGCGGGAAATCGAACGGCTGCAGGCGCTCTACCCCAATTGGCAGCCACCAGCAGATCCGCTGACCACCGATTTCGTGCCCGACCAAACAATCGTGCGGATTTGGGAATTGGTGACGGCCGGCGATTTTGCCGGCGCGCGAGCGGCGATTGCGGAAAAGCAGCAGGCCGATCCAGGCTTCGTGCCCACTGTCGACCTCCTCGAAACCATCGAGCGCGGCGAGGCAGGAACACGGTTTCGTGCGGCTTCTGACGCCGGGCAATTCGAGGCGGTCATTTCGATCGCGGCAAATGCGCCGCAGCTTCTAACCTGCGCCAGCGTCGATAATCTCTGGCGACTGGCAGAAGCTTTCATCAAGACCGATGCCAAGCAACGCGGCATCGACGCCTATTCCTATATCCTCAACAATTGCACTGACACGGCCGAACGCTTCGCAACCATGCAGAAAGCCATGGCTCTGCTGAGCCGAGCCGAGCTCGATCCGCTGCTGGCGCTTGAAAAGCCGGGGACCGATGGCACGCCGGAATTCACTGCGCTCCGGATCGACCTGGCGCGAAGCGCAGTGGCTGCGGCACTTGATGAGAACGGCGAAAAGCCGGAAGAATCGGACGTCGAACTGCTGGCCAAAGAAGCGACCACGTCGAAAAACGCGGAAGACCTGCGGCTCCTTGGTTATTTCGAACTGGCGCGCAGCGAGCCTGAGGATGCACGGCGCTACTTTGAAGATGCCGTTGATGCCGATCCCTCTGCCGCATCGGCCGAAGGGCTTGGGGTTGCCTTGATGCAGCTCGATGATCCTGCGGCCGCCGAAAAGGCCATGGCCGAATTCTACGACGACAACGACACCATTGAAGGCGTCTATCGCGATGCAGCGGCGGCAATGATCGCCATCGAGCCGCGCCTGACCATTCCCGAGGACACGCTCTCGCGGATCGTCCGGGTGGCGCTCAAGGCGCGCGATGCCGACATAGCTCAGCAACTCGGCTGGTATGCCTATGCGTTCAACCAGCCGCAGACGGCCTATGAGTGGTTCCAGACAGCGCTGGGCTGGCAATCGGATCTCGAGCCTGCGGCCTATGGCATGATGGTTGCGGCCAATGCGCTTGGAAACACCGCCCAAGTGGAAGAAATCCGGCGCAGTTGGGGCGGGCGCTCGGCACGCATCGCCCAGTTTGGCTCTGTGACGACGACGGGGTTCAACGTACCCCTGCCAAAGCCAAGGCCGCAGCATGTGACGCTATTCCCCGCACAGGTGCAGGCCGTTCGGGCGACGACGACCCAGGCGCGGCAGGATTATGCCGCAGCCCCTGCGCAGGAGGATGCGGTCCCCAGCGGTGGAGGTGGCGGCAGCAGCGGCGGTGGCAGTTGCCGAAGTTTTAGTCCGCCTGCCAGCCTTTCTCCGGGTGGCGCGCTCTCCCATGCGTGGTGTCTCATGGACCTCAACCGCCCCGCCCAGGCGGTTGATCATTTCGGACGGGCGCTTGATTCGGCCAGCCAATCGATCCGCAGCGATGCCGCCTATGGGCGCGCCCTCGCCTATGTGCGGCTTGGCTTGCCTGATGAAGCCGCCGTGGCTGCCGCTGCAGCCCCTATCTCGGACAAACGCGCCATCGAGCTTGAAATTTCAATCCTGACGCTCAAGGCCACGAGCGCCTATGGGATTGGCGATTATCGGCTCGCCTTGGCCATGCTCGATGCCCGCTCGCGCTACGCGGCAGAACGCAACGATCTGCTGACCCTACGGGCCTGGAGCTATTATCAGCTCAAGCGCTATCGCGAAGCCGAGCGAATTTTCGAGGCTGTGGCTGCTACGGGTTACGGCGACGCTTTGGCAGGGCTTGAAGCGGCTCAGTCGCAGCTACGAGCGTCACAGTATTAGGCCGATCAATCTCACCCCATGACCGCTTCAACCTCCCCACAAGGGGAGGTTGAAGCATGATGCATAGCTCTTGAAGACGCTCAGCTTTGGGCCAGTAATTTCCGCAGTTTGCCCAGAGCCGTCGCCGTCTCCTCTCGATAAGCGATCGTCCCTTCGAAATTTCCGTCCTTGTCGAGGAGGAAGATCGAAGCCGTATGGTCCATGGTATAGTCGCCGTCTTCGAGCGGCACCTTCTGATAGTAGATGGCCCAGGCCCTGGCGGCCTTGGCGATCTCTTCCGGCGTGCCTGTGACGCCGGTGACATGGCCGGTCCAGGCAACATAGTCTTTGATGACCGCTTCCGTGTCGCGTTCGGGATCGACGGTGACGAAGTAGGCCTTTAGCTCCTTGGCTTCATCGCCGAGGGTTTCGTACCAGGAGGTCATTTCCGCAAGCGTCGTGGGGCACACTTCCGGGCAATGGGCAAAGCCGAAGAACAGCATCGAGGGGCTGCCATCGAAGCTGGCTCGGGTGAAGGGTTGGCCTTCGGCGGTGATCAATTGATAATCGCCATTGCCAAGGGTCTGCGCTTGGGCGGGCCGCGTGGCCGTATAAGCATAGAGGCCGGTAGCCGTCAGGCCGGCAGCGACGACGAGTCCCCAAAGGACGGTGCGGACGAGCGTGATCTGGCGCATCAATGGTGACCTGCTGCCGGAGCATCGGCAGCCGTGCCGGCAGCCGCAAGATCAAGAGTCACTTCCCCTGCCTTTTCAAAGGTCAGGGTAACAGGAACAGTTTCGCCTTCGGTGATGGTGCCGGTGAGGCCCATCATCATGAGATGCTTGCCGCCGGGCTTGAGCACGACGGTTTCGCCAGCCGGAATGATCAGGCCATCATCGAGTTCGCGCATCTTCATCACATCGCCTTCCATGGCCATTTCATGGATCTGCGTTGCCTTGGCTATGGGGGTGCTGGCCGACACCAGGCGATCGTCTTCGCTGCCGGTATTGTGGATGGTGAAGAACCCACCGCCCACGGGAGCATTGGGGAGGGTTGCGCGGGTAAAGGCGCCGGAGATTTCGAGCGAGCCGACAGTGACGACATCACCGGCTGGAGCGGCGGTGTGGCTATGGGCATCCTGCGCAAAGGCAAGCGTTGCGGGGCTGGCAAGAAGCATGGCCGCAAGGGCGAGAGTGGAGAGACGACGGGTCATGAAAACCTCGAATGAGCAAGCGCCCGAGTAACCGGCGCAAAAATAGGGAAAAGTTTTACTTCAGCTCAGGCGTGCGCGGGTGGCGCGCGAGGCTGGCCGGGATGATCGGCAGCACGTAGTGCGTGCGTGAGCGAAGCGCTGTCATAAACGACTGGCGACGCCAGCCGCTCGATTTCGGCGACGAGTGGGACAGGCGTCGGCCCGAGCGGATCGGACTTGCCGATGCCGGCGGCCGGGCACTTGGCGAGGAGCGGCGAACTGGGGTCGCCGTGATCGGCGAGCGAAGCGCAGACGGACCAGGAAACGCTTGATTCAAAGCCGAGCCGCGACAGATCGCGCTGAAGGCCCGCGGCCTGATGCAGCGGGGCGAGCAGCACGAGCAAATAGAGGGCGAGCACCGCGAAGGCGGTGCCCAAATCTCTTGCTATGTGGCGCATGCGAAAGGGCATTGCGGCTCCTGGAACGCCTTGATCGCTAGCGCCTCTGAAGGGCAGGCGCAAGGCGCGCGGTGTCGCATGGTGGCATCGGCATTGGGCTTCTTGACGGTTGACCGCAATGGTTAACGCACTAGGGTGCCCTCCCCTTCCAGCCAGAGCGCGTAGCCATGACGAAAGACGACTGGGCGACAATCGGGCCGGCCCTCAGGTCGATTTATCTGCAGTTTTGGCGCCACTCCCGGCTGATGCTGGCGGGAATCGCTGTGATCGTGGCGATTAATGCGATGCTCGGCATCGCGACGCCCTACCTCTTTTCGCGGCTGATCGATGGTCTCACCGCGGGCGATCTCGCGAGCACCATGGCGCTGGCTTTCGTCGGCTATGCGGTCATGCGCGGGCTTGAAACGCTCTTTTCCTATTCGCAGAACTACCTGTCGCTGATGACGTCGGAGGACTTGAAGTTCATCGCGGCGACGGAGTTTTTCGCCCGTCTCCTCAAAAAGCCGGGCACATTTTTCATCGAGCACAATCCTGTGGCGATCCAGACGGCACGGTCACAGGGCGAAGGCGCGGTGCAAATGCTGGTGCAACTGGTGCTGATCGTCTTCATCCCCGGCGTAACGCAAATCAGCCTGGGCATCGCACTTCTCGGCGCAACGATCAGCGCTGATATCATCGCTATCGTCACTATCTATGGCGCGATCTTCATCACGCTCACCTATTTCGCCAACAAGTGGACGCGGCCGCTGCTTGATCAGGCAATCGAAGCGACGCAAGACAATGCCCGTTTTGTCGGCAATGCCGTCAACGGCATGGAAGCGATCCGCTATTTTAACGGCGATCGCTGGATCAGCGAGAAGTTTGCGGAAAAGGCCGATCTGGCGCGGGCGTCCTGGATCGGCTGGTCCTGGCGGCGGATTGCGCTTTCGGGGATTTTTGGGCTCGCGCTCGGAGCGCAACTCGCGGTCACCTATCTCCTGATGCTGCCGCGGTTCGAAGCGGGCGAAATGACGGTGGGCGATATCGTGCTCATCAACCTCATCCTTGTCCAGCTCAACCGGCCATTCGAGATGATCGGCATGGCGATCGATGATGTCATGCGCTCGATCTCACGCTTCCTGCCGTTTGCGCGCATGTGGCAGGAGCCGGAAGATCGTGCGGGGCATGGAGATCGGGCGATCGGCGCGATCCAGGGCAATATCGCCTTTGAGGGCGTCGCCTTTCGCTATGGTGAGCGGCAGACACTGATGCCGCTTTCATTCACCGTACCGGGTGGCAGCATCGCCTTCATCACGGGACCGACGGGTTCGGGCAAGACGACCCTCTTCCGGCTAGCGCTCAAATCGTTAGAGCCAGGCGAGGGGCGCATTCTGATCGATGGCGTCGATCTCGCCGCGATCAAGCGCGAAAGCTGGTATGACGCGGTCGGCGTTGTGCCTCAGGACGTCATGCTGCTCAATGACACACTGGCGGCCAATATCGTGCTCGGACGCGTCTTTGATGCTGAGCGCATGCGGCGGGCGGCGGCGCGCGCCTCGATCCTTGATTTCATCGAAAAACTCGACGACGGCTTTGAGACGACGGTCGGCGAGCGCGGGCTTAAGCTTTCGGGTGGCGAGCGGCAGCGTGTCTCGATTGCACGGGCGCTCTATGGCGACCCGAAGGTGCTGTTCCTCGACGAGGCGAGTTCGGCGCTCGACGAGACGACCGAGAGCCAGATCATGGATGAGTTGCGCCAGCTCGAGGATGTGACGATCCTCGCCATCACCCACCGACGCAGCATTATCCGGCCGGGCGATCAGGTGGTAACGCTTGACGCGTCGGCCGAGCCCTTGGAAGCCTACCAGACGACCGAGTGAGTTTTTCCCGTCTGGACATTGACGAAGCCCTCGGGTGCCAGAGGGCCCGGCGCGACGAGCACCCAGCGCCAGGGCGAGCAGGTGAGCGTTGCGAATGACAGGCGCTCGGGGAAGCCGGGAGACCAGCGCGGGCTGAAGGTCGGCTCATACATCCACTCGATAGCCTTCGCCTCTTCATAAAGATTCTGCATGTCGGCATCGAGATCTTCGGCCGAACGGCAGGACATAAGACCGGCAACTTCGTAACGAACAGTGGCGACGACCTTATTGTCGCGCACTAGCGCCCAGCCCCCATTGATGTCGCGCAGCGCATTGACTGCCATGGCCATGGCTTCATCGGACGAGCCTGCGCACCAGATATTATGCTTGTCGTGGCCGAGCGAACTGGCAACGGCACAATGGGCCGTCTTGGGCCCGGTGCCAATCCAGAACATTTTCGAGACTGACTTCTTATCCGAGAAGCGATCAACGATGGCGAATTTGGTGATGTTGCGGCTTTCGTCGCGCTGCACCTGACCATCCCGGACCGGCAGGTCATAGGTGAGGAAATCATCCGCCCAATGGAACGGCCGAATGACAGCGGCGGTCATGTTGTCGCGGCCGGGTTCAGCGGGGATCGCAAAATCATCCGCGACGAACGGGCCGCCGGTCTTGACCGTATCGGTCGCCCATTGCGGCCAAGCGATAGGGGGCACGGACTCGATATAGGTCTTGCCCTCGGACACCTGGCGACCATCCGCCCAGACTTCCGCGATAGAAAAACTTTTGACGTCCGAGAGGAGTACCATATCCGCAAAGCGGCCGGGGGCAATCGAGCCGACCCATGGGGTCAGGCGCATGTGGCGCGCCGGATTGATGGTGACGCACTGGATGGCGATTTCGGGCTTGAGGCCGGCTTCGATGGCGGTTCGGACATTGTAGTCTGTCGCGCCTTTTTGGAGGGTCTCGCTAGCGCTGCGGTCATCGGTGGCGAAGGCGATCTGCGACCAGTCTTCGAGCCCGCGCTCGAGTAGCCCCTTGAGCACATCGGGCATCGAATGGACGCGCAATTCCATGAACAGGCCGTGGCGGAGCTTGTCCCAGAACTCCTCGGCGGTCCAGGCTTCGTGGTCGGACGCAAGCCCAGCGGCGGCGAATGCATTGATGGTCGGCAGATCGCGGATACCCGCGGCATGGCCTTCGACGACACCACGCTGGGCAAAGGTCGCTTCGATCATGCCCCAGAGGCGCTTATGCGATCCATTGGTGGCGTCCCAGACGGCGGGCCAATCCATGACCTCATCGAGACCGGCCACCATCAGGCTCTCATTCATGAAGCCAGCCTGCTCATCATGGCCGAGATAGCCACCGCCATGCTCATAGGCCGTGGGCGGCACGGCCGAGCCCGGCAGTGGGAAAATCTTGAGTGGGGAGCCGTGCTGGCGTGCCGTCATCCAGAATTCAACGGTCTTGGCGCCGTTGACGTTGGAGAATTCGTGGCTCGCTTCGCAAGTCCAGGTATTGCCGCGCGGCAGCACAAGCGCTGCCTCCCATTCAGGCGTCAGGTGCGAACTTTCGATATGCTTATGGATTTCCCCAAGACCTGGAACGGCCCAGAGATCGGGGCGGTGTTCGCGTTGGCCAACCTCGCCGGTATAGCTGCCAGCAGGACCCACATAGGCGATGCGATCGCCCTTGATGATGATTTCCTGATCGTCGAGCCAGGTGCGGGTCGCGACATCGAGCAGGTGGCCAACGCGCAAAGCCCGATCGGCCGGCGCCTTTCCGAGAGCCACCAGGGTCAGATGCTGGCGGATGGCGACTTCGGACTTGGCGTTGATCATTGGAAAACCGGGGGTCGTTGTAACAGGGCAAGCCGGAGGGACCGGCAGGGACAGTTGATGAGGAAACTGCGCCGCGCTGTCAAAGTCGAAATTCTCATCGACTGCGAATGAACCGATCCTGGGTATTTTCCGTAACGGAATCCACGTGCTAGCTATTGCCGCCCTGCCGTTTTGAGTTCACTCATGTTTGTCGATAGCCACCTGCATCTTGATTTCGATGACTTTGCTGAAGACCGCGAGGCGGTTATGGCCCGTGCAGCCGCGGTTGGGATCGACGCCTATGTGAATATTGGCATCCGCGTTCGAAGTGCAGCCCGCGTGATCGCGATAGCCGAGCGCTACCCCAATGTCTTTTGCACCGTCGGCACCCTGCCCCATCTGGCCGATGAAGAAGCGGATGTTACTGCCGAAGAGATCATACCGCTGACCCGGCATCCAAAGGTGATCGGCATCGGCGAAGTTGGCCTTGATCGTCTTTACGGCAATGCGGATTGGAACACACAGAAGCGCGTCTTTTCGGCCCATATAGAAGCGGCTCAACAGACCGGTTTGCCGCTCGTCATCCACTCGGTGCGCGAGGACGACTCCATGTCGGAAATGCTCCGTCGGGCGATAGCGGAAAAGCCATTTGCCTTCGTCGTTCATGCCTTTTCAGGCGGGCCTCTGCTCCTCAAAACAACGCTCGACCTCGGTGGGTATTTCGGCTTTGGCGGGCTCCTCACCTATAGAGATAACGAGCACATTCGGCACGCTGCCCAGCGCGTACCGATGGATAGAATACTTCTTGAGACCGACTCGCCCTCGATGGTACCCGCGCCGCTTGAAGGCGACCGCAACGAGCCGGCAAATCTTCTAACCACCGCCACGCTTCTCGCAGCGCTTCGCGGGATCGAAATTGATGTGCTTGCAAAGGCGAGCACTGACAATTTCTATCGCCTTTTTTCCAAAGCAGGGCGTATGTAAGGACTATGACCAACGCACCATCCCGCACCCTCGCCCTGCCCCCTGATCTGGAGGCCTTTGTATCGAGACAGTTGGCCGAAGGGCGCTATAGTTCCGAGGGTGACCTTCTCGCTGCGGCCCTGCGGCAATTGCGTGTGGGATCGAGCACGGTTTCCACTGTCAACTGGCCTGTCGATGGCGGCGCCTGTGGCGCGCTGATCCGCGGGATCGATTGGACAAAAACCTCGCTTGGCCCAGTCGACACCTGGCCTCACGCGCTGCGGGCAACAGTGGTCAATATCGTCAATTCCCCCGTCGCCAAGGTGCTGATGTGGGGCCCGGAACATTTGATGTTCTATAATGACGCCTATGCGCCCATCATCGACCAGCGGCATCCCATCGCCTTGGGACAATCCGTGGCGACGGCTTTGCCCGAGGTCTGGGATTTCAATCGCGGCATTATCGAGCGGACGCGAACGGGTGAGCGCATCTCACACAGCAGCGTTCCGATCACTCTCAACAATGCGGGCGGCGCGGACACCTATACGTTCGACCTGCACTACACCCCGGTCTATGACGACTTTGGCACGGTCAATGGCGTCATGTGCACCGTGATCGACCAGACCGAGCAGGTTGCTTTGCAGCGCAATCTAGCTGCGAGCGTCGGTCGCTTCCGCGCGGCCATGGATGCCGTCCATGGCGTGCTCTGGACCAATAGCGCCGATGGCCGAATGTTGGGCGAGCAGCCGGGCTGGGCCAAGCTCACCGGGCAAAGCTTTGACGACTATCAAAATTTCGGCTGGTCAAACGCCGTGCACCCCGACGATCAAGATAGCTCGGTGCAAACCTGGAACGACGCAGTCGCGGCCAAGTCCATGTATGTCCACGAGCACAGGGTGCGCGAGAAGAGCGGGGTCTGGCGCACCTTTGCGATCCGCGCCGTGCCAATTCTAGATGCCGGCGGCGAGATCATCGAATGGATCGGCGTTCACACCGATATCACCCATCGCCGCGCAGCAGAGAATGCCCTGCGCCAGCTCAACGAAGATCTCGAAGCGCGCGTCATTTCTGAAATCGACGAGCGTCGCCGAGCGGAAGCAAAACTGGCGCAATCTCAGAAAATGGAAACCGTCGGCAAATTGACCGGTGGCGTCGCGCACGATTTCAATAATCTGCTGCAGGTCGTTTCGGGCAATCTTCAGCTTCTCGCCAAAGACATTGCGGGCAATGAACGCGCCGAACGGCGTATCGCCAATGCAATGGCAGGTGTGTCACGCGGATCAAAACTCGCCTCGCAACTCCTGGCTTTTGGCCGACGGCAGGCGCTTGAGCCAAAGGTCACCAATATCAGCCGCCTCGTGCGCGATATGGACGACATGCTGCGCCGCGCCATCGGCGAAGCGATCGAAGTCGAGACCGTCGTCAGCGGCGGGCTCTGGAACACTTTCATCGACCCTGTTCAGGTCGAAAATGCCCTCCTCAACCTTGCCATCAATGCGCGCGACGCCATGGATGGACAGGGCCAGCTCACCATCGAGCTTGGCAATGCTCACCTCGACGATGATTATGCGCGCTCCCATGATGAAGTGACGCCGGGGCAATATGTGATGCTGGCCGTCAGCGACACCGGCTCGGGCATGTCTCCCGACATCATCGATAAGGTGTTCGAGCCGTTTTTCTCGACCAAGGGCGAAGGCAAGGGCTCAGGGCTCGGGCTCTCCATGGTCTACGGGTTCACCAAGCAATCCGGCGGCCATGTAAAGATTTATTCCGAGGTTGGCCTCGGCACGACCATCAAGCTCTACCTCCCCCGTGCGCTCGAAAGCGAAGACGTGGAAGTGGTGGCGAGCACCGGACCGATCATCGGCGGCACTGAAACCGTGCTGGTGGTCGAAGACGACCATGAGGTCCGCGCGACCGTCGTCGAAATGCTGACCGATCTCGGCTATCGCGTTCTCAAGGCCGTGGACGCGGCGAGCGCCCTCAATGTCATTGAGAGCGGCATGCCGATCGATATTCTTTTTACCGACGTCGTCATGCCCGGCACGCTCAAGAGCCCGGAACTGGCGCGCAAGGCGCGCGAGCGGCTGCCCGATATCGCGGTGCTCTTTACCTCCGGCTATACCGAGAACTCGATCGTCCACGGCGGCCGGCTCGATGCGGGCGTGGATCTCCTTTCAAAGCCGTACACGCGCGAAGCCCTGGCCTGGAAATTCCGGCAGGTTCTCGGCAAAGGCGAAAAAGGAAAACCACTTTCTGATTTAAAGGCCGAAAATCCTATCCCGACCGAGGGAGGGCGCCCCGTCGTCACGACCAAGCGCACGGTACTTTTGGTTGAAGACGATGCACTCATCCGCTTCTCAACGGCGGATTTGCTTGAAGAGGCCGGCTATCTCGTGGTTGCAGCGGGAAGCGCAGAAGAAGCCGTGGCCGCACTCGACACCGCGCCGGTCGATATTCTCGTGACCGATATCAACTTGCCCGGCATTTCCGGTGTCGAACTAGCCCGTCAAGCCAAGGCGAAACGGCCCGACTTGAAGCTGGTTTTTGCGACCGGTGACACATCCGCGATCAAGGATCAGCCCGACGCACAGGTGCTGATCAAGCCCTATTCGCAGAGTGAACTGGTTCGCGCCCTGGTCGCTTCCAGCAAGGTGCCAGCCACGGCAAAATAATCCTGGCGGCCGGCCCTCGCGGGCCGGTTCACCACGGCACGAATGCATGCGTTGACAGACGCTGTCGAAGAGCGCATTTGAGCAGCGAGACGCCCGGCGTCTTCTTTGAAAGAGAAAGATCATGAACCCCGACAGTCGAAGTCGAATTCGACACTGCCGCAGGGCCTGAAGGATCTGACTAGGTCAGTTCCCGCGGGCCCATGAGCCTGCATTGAGGAACTGCCATGCTGCGCATCTACACGCGTACCGACGATAAACTTGTGCCATTCGACATGGACAAGAGCACCAGCCTGCCCATTTGGCTGGACCTGATTTCGCCAACCGCCGACGAAGTGAACCAGGTCGAGAACATGCTCGACGTGGAAGTGCCAAGCCGCGCCGAAATGGAAGAGATCGAGCTTTCGGCCCGGCTCTACGCCGAGAACGGCGCACTCTTCATGACGCTGACCGCGCTTGCCAAGCTCGACACCGATGAGCCGATCAAGACCCCGATCACCTTCATCCTCAAGGATCAGACGCTGGTCACGGTGCGCTATGCCGAGCCCAAGCCATTCCTTGCCTATATGAACCGCGCGCAGCGGCCAAAAGGAGCGCCGCACAAGTCGGGCGAGGAAATCATGCTGGGCCTGATTGAAGCCATGATCGATCGCACCGCAGACGCGCTGGAGCGGATCGGCAACGAGACCGACGGTTTGTCGCGCAGCATTTTCAAGACGGCGCAGGCCAAGACCAAAGCCAATGTAAAAACGCATGACCTCGAAAACGTCATCTCGCTGATCGGACACAAGGCCGAATTGCTGACTATGGTGCAGGAGAGCCTCGTCAGTATTGCGCGGCTCACGGCCTACTATGCAGCGGCGGACGAGACCAATGACGACAGGGAAAGCCGGCACCTTGTTCGGCTGATCCAACGCGATGCGCTCTCGCTCGGTGAGCATGCGCGGGCGCTGTCGGCACGCCTCGGCTTTTTGCTCGATGCAACGCTCGGTGCGATCAATCTCGAGCAGAACCAGATCATCAAGATCTTCTCGGTCGCGGCCGTCGTCTTCCTGCCACCAACGCTGGTCGCCTCCATCTACGGCATGAACTTTGCGATCATGCCTGAGCTCAATTGGACCCTCGGCTACCCTTGGGCAATCGGGCTTATGGCTCTCTCTGCGCTGGTGCCGTTCCTCTATTTCAAGCGCAAAGGCTGGCTGTAGAGCAAGAGGCCGCAAGGATGAAAATAGGCATCGAACCCGCGTCCTTGTCAGGGCGCGGGCACCGGGTCTAGGCATGACGCTCAGCTTCTGAACGGATCGAAATTGGGCAGAAGCTGCTGATATTGGCCACGCCAATAGAGGAGCGGCTGCTCCGAGGTCGTCACCTCGACATGGCGTACGCGCCCGAAGACCAGTGCATGCGTATGACGTTCGATAATCTCGTCAACGTCGCAATCGAGCACAGCCAATGCCGATTGTAGACCGAGAACGCCACTCTCGAGCCTGTCCCACTCCCAGCCAACGTAACGATCATTGCCCTTGATGCCACCCTTGCCCGCGAAGCGATCGGCGACGGGGCTCTGACCGTCACTGAGAATATTGCAGGCAAACGATGCGGCATCGCGCAGGATGGGCCAGGAGGACGACGTTTTGTTGAGGCTGACGAGTATGGTCGGCGGTTCAGCGGAAAATGAAGAGACAGACGTTGCGGTAAAACCGGTGCGATTGCTTCCCGTGCCGACGGTTATGACGCTGACGGCCCCGGCCAGATTGCGCATGGCCAATTTGAAAGCGCTGTCTTCCACTTCAGCCCTTTGAGCCGGCCGGAAGCTTGCAATATCGATGATCGACAAAGGGCCTCTCCCCATCTGACGCGTCCCAAATGACGCTTGTGCCCTACCCTAGCCCGCTCCCGGACCGCGTACGATATCGCCAGGGAGCACAGTTTGCCGGTTGGAGACGGCAGAAAGAAATTTATATCTACAAACTTTATAGACTAAAACAGTTTCCTGGCAGCGTGGTGCCGATGCGTCCGATCTGTCCCGTGGCAAAAGCATCACTGTCGGCATTTACCGAGGGCGCCGGGTTGCAGTTCCGCCCCAGTCGGCGTTAGCTTTGTCCCAATCTTTAGGGAGATCAGAATGAAAAACGTCATGTCCGACACATCCGCACTTCGTCTGCAACAGGACATGACCGTTCATGCATTCCCAATCTCCCAACGGGGCCAAGCGCGCGCAAAAAACCACTAGCCGCTGCCTCTTTCCATTTCTCAAATCAAGCGCTGACCAGACTATCGCGCGGGACAAAGCCCGCTCTCGGTTTCAGCGCTTTACGTCATACTATCGGCCTCATCTGCCCCTGTTCTCGGCGGTCGTCGGCGCGGCCGTGCTGGTAGCTGCCGCTGCCATTGCGCTGCCCGTAACGACAAACGTCATCATTCTCCGCCTACCCGAATTGCTCCAGTCCCAAGATGCCTTTGGGCAACTGGCCGGCTTCGGCGCCATCCTGCTGGCCGCCTTTCTGGTGCAAATCCTCGCCGTCTATTTCGTCGACTACAAAGGTCACGTCATGGGCGCACGTATCGAAGCGCAAGTGCGTCGGGATCTGTTCGAGCACTGCCAGAACCTGTCGTTCAGCTTTTACGATCGTCAGCGGACCGGCCAACTGATGAGCCGGATAACCAATGACTCGCTCTGGCTCGGTGAACTCTTTCACCATGGGCCGGAAGACGCTTTGATCGGCGCCCTGAAGCTCGCCGGCGCTATGGCGGTCCTGATCTGGATCGACCCGCTGATTGCAGCCGTTGTTGCCGCAATTGTCCCTTTTGCCCTCGTCTATGCCCTCTATTTCAATGGACGGATGAAGCATGCGCTTGCGGCCAGCAAAGAGCGCATAGCGAGTGTCAATGAGCGCGTCGAAGACGCCCTGGGTGGTATTCGCGTCGTCCAATCCTTCGGTAATGAAAGGGACGAGTTGCGCCGTTTCGATACCGAAAACCAGTTGTTCCTGGAGAGCCGGCGGGACGGTTACCGGAGCGAGGCCATGCTTTGGTCCGGGATGGAGGGGTTCAACCAGTTCCTGACCGTTGTCGTCATTCTCCTCGGCGCCATGCGGGTCGTTACCGGAGAACTTGTTGCTGGAAATCTTCTGGTCCTGCTGCTGACCCTTGGCGTGTTGACCGATCCGCTGCGGCGGATGGATAATTTTATCCGGCTTTGGCAAGAGGGATATACCGGCTTCAACAGGGCTATGGAATTGCTCGAGGAGGAGCCGGCGATCGCTGACCGTCCAGGGGCTCAACGAGTGGGTACCCTCAAGGGACGGATCAGCTTCGAGGCTGTCAGTTTCCGCTATGAGGGATCAGGCCAACCGGTGCTTCGCGACCTGTCCCTGACCATAGAGCCAGGCGAGTTCGTCGCCTTGGTCGGGCCTTCGGGCGTAGGCAAAAGCACTTTGTGCAGCTTGGTGCCACGCTTTTACGATGTCGAACAGGGGCGGGTAACGATGGACGGGCGAGATGTACGCGATATCCGACTTGCTGACCTCAGGCGCAACATTGGCCTCGTGCAGCAAGATGTCTATCTCTTTGGCGGTACGATTTGGGATAACCTGCTTTATGGACGGCCTGACGCCTCCCAGGCAGACGTCGTCGCTGCAGCCAAGGCAGCCAATGCGCACGATTTCATCATGGCACTCCCCCAGGGCTATGAGACCGACGTAGGGCAACGAGGGGTAAAACTGTCGGGCGGGCAAAAGCAGCGACTGACCATCGCCCGCGCCTTCCTCAAAAATCCTCCAGTGCTGATCTTCGACGAGGCCACGTCAGCGCTCGACAATGAAAGCGAGCGCGCCGTACAGCAGGCCCTTCTTGGACTTTCGAAGGGCAGAACCATGCTGGTCATTGCCCATAGACTTTCGACCGTCCGCCACGCCGACCGTATTCTGGTCCTGACGGAAGACAGCATCGTCGAAGACGGCACCCATGATACACTCATGGCCGCTGACGGCGTTTATGCAAGATTGCATTCGGTTCAGGGTAGTATCTAGCTAACCACGAGCCCAGCGGCACCGCTGGGCTTATTCCACGCGCAAGCCGCAAACGGTCTTGCGTATAGACGTTGGCTACAGGTGAATGATGATTGGGATGTTCTGGTAGCGGAGGAGGGATTTGAACCCCCGACACGCGGATTATGATTCCGCGTGTCAGAACGAACGGACGATCTCGGCACACGGAAACTAGGGCGCATTATCCACAGAGAGCCGCATCACACAAGGATCTGCGCGATAATTCTTGCAACGGAAAGCCCAGGCGTGGATGGATGCGGTCGCGCCCTAAACGCGCCCTATTTAGATAGCCGTCCGCCTGGAGACGCTTGTATGCCCATTCAGATCACCAACGCGACCATTACGGCCGCGAAGGCGAAAGCCCGTCCTGGCGCCTCGCAGGAAGAAATCCTCGACAGCCGGGCCGAAGGTCTTCGCCTCAGGATCGGCGCAAGAGGAGTCAGGTGGCAGCTACGCATGCGGCACGCCGGGACGTCGATCCGTCTGGATTTGGGCGACGTCGACGAATGGGGAATCGCCGAAGCCCGGGAACTCGTCATCGATGCGCGCCGGCTTTCAAAGTCAGGCCAGCAGCCTGACGCCGCCTGGTTGGATGCCCGCAAGGTAGCGTCAGGCAAGTTGGCGGCACCCACTACGCCAGTTTTCCATCCCGGCACATGGAATTGGGAGACTGCGCGATCGGAGTATCTCGAGGAGGTCGAACGCACCAAGAAACCCGCGACGCACACGGACTATCGCCGGATGCTTGGGACACCAGAACTCGAAAGGTTCTCCGGCCGACCAGTCGCCGGGATCACCCTTGAAGAGATGTCGATCGCTGTGGAGGACGTGCACAAGCGTGGCGTCGAGAGACATGCCGAGCACCTCGCTTCAGTCGTTCGGCCGATGTGGCGGTTTCTCGGATCACCGACAAAACGAGGTCGGTCGGGCGTACAGTCTGGTGTCATGAAAGAACTGGCGGCACCGGAACGATCCCGGCAGGCGGACGGCAGCGCGAAGCGGAAAGCCAAATACGTCCCGCCCATGGAGGAGGTCGGCAGGATTGTGGCTATCTGCCGATCAGGCGCTGTGCACCCCGTCATTTCCGCAGCGATCGAGTTCACGGTCTTTACCCTCCAGCGCGTCGCGGCGATCAGCCAGGCGCAGCGGGATGATTTTGAGGACAGGCAGGGTTACGAGGCGACTTGGGCGATTCCTGCGCCTCATCGAAAGACTGCCGAGCGCCGCGGTGATGAAGCCGACCACGTTCTTCCACTAACGCGATCAGCATGGCTGGCGGCGAAGGGGGCCTTTGATTGGGCGCTCGAAACCGATGAAGACAGGATCCAGCGTTCGACGCGGGTTTTCCCTCAACTCAGAGCGCGATCCAAAGCCAACCAACCCGGCCTGGACGCCCACCTTTCTCCGAGCACGCTTACTCACACCATGACGTATATGCCCGGCGTCGAAGCCACCCCCCACGATCTTCGCCGTGCATTCGCTACCCATGGTGCCGTCGATCTCGGATTTGACGAGCTGCAGACAAAGTGGATTTTGGATCACCTGGAAGGACGGACGTCGGGCGACGTTACGGCAGCCAGCTATGCCCTTCATCACCGGCTCGAACCGAAGTCCGTAATGCTTGAAGCGTGGGCAGCGCACGTGGAGAAGCACGTGATCCTTGCCATCGATGCTGACCCGCGGCTCAAAGACGTTGCATGGATTTCGAAGCGGCTTCAGCTTGCCCAGGACGCCGCCAAGAACGTCAAGTCACCTCGCCATGCTCAGGGAAAACTCGCGCTATTGTCGAAGAAAAAGAGCGTTGAAGAATGACAATTTAGTTGACGCAGCAGCCCGGCATAGCAGTGGAGAATTTCCTATTCTTGCAGTATCCATTTTTGGTCCGAAAAAATAAGCAGAATACACCGGAGTGAAAAATGGCGAGAGCACCGGTTGAGCCGACAACGACCGCTGTGAGGAAAGCAGGTCCCTCTTCTCTTCCCCCGAAGTTGACGCACTACACCGATCTCGCGGGTCTTCAAGGGATTGTAGAGAATAAGGAGCTGTGGCTGAGCAACGCCGTGTTTTTGAATGATCCCGAGGAAATAAATCATGGCATCAAAATGGCGCAGAGGGTACTCAATTCCCTTCTAAAAAGCACGAAGACGCCCGACGCTGTGTCAAAAGGCCGACAAAAACTCATCGCAGACATTGCGAAGGATTTTGAAAAATTTCAGGCTCCGGACGTTTTCATCACCTGTCTCTGTGAAGACAGCGACCTTCTTAGCCAGTGGCGGGGATACAGCTCTAGACAAGGCGTCAATATTACGTTCGACACAAACGAACTGCTGCAAATGCTGTTCGGATCTAACGTGGAGTTGCACCAAGTCCAGTACGGGATGGCCGCGACAAGAGCTCATTTGACGGCTCTGATTAGTGATGAGCTACCTGACATCTTCGACGATTTCGAGTTTATGATGGGGGACCTTTCGACCACCGAAATTAAGGCTGCTTTTTCCAAACTAGTAGCCAATCTCGTTCCGCGTTTCAAACATGCTGGATTTCAAGAAGAGCGCGAATGGCGGTTGGTTATGATGAACCCTGAACCCGAAGACATTCTTTTCCGCCCACGTGCTCAAATGATGTTACCCTATGTCAAAGTCAAGCTTGAGGACGATTTTGACTTGCTGCCCATTGAGAATATTACTGTGGGTCCCGGAATGCAGGATGCCGCTGTAGCCAAGAGCATTTCATACTTCCTACAAGCAAACGGCTACGATCCCGACATTGTTGACCAAAGCGCGACCCCGTATAGGACCTGATATAGCACCAGCCTGATAGAAACTGTGGGACCAGTCCTATGTGACTTCCGTTCTCGTTTCGTTCATGCGTATATCGGACCCTTGGCTTAGCCCTCGCCAAGGAGTCGGAATGCAGATCAGTCGAGTAGTTATGGCACCTGGCGGCATGCCCGTGCCCTTACAATCCCTGATCGCGCTCAAAGTCCCGCTCGTCGGCCAGGCCGTCCACGCCGGCTTCCCGTCGCCCGCCGACGACTTTATCGAAGATCTGATCGACCTGAACCAGGTCCTGATCGCGAATCCGACCGCCACATTTTTGTGGAGAGTGGTTGGGGATTGTATGATCGACGTCAAAATCTTCCCCTGGGACGTCGTCATCGTCGATCGCAGCGTGCAGCCGAAGCACCGATCGATCGTGCTTGCCATCATCGACGGCGAGCCCACGCTCAAGCGGCTGAACCGGCGCGGCGGCGTCATGGTGCTGCACAACGAGAACGCCAAGCTTCCGGCGTTCTTGATCTCCGAGGGCACGGAGGTGTCGATCTGGGGCGTCGTCACCGCCACCATCCGCGACCTAAAGAAATGACCGCCCTCGCCCTTATCGACGGCAACAGCTTCTACTGCAGCTGCGAACGCGTCTTCGATCCGAAGCTCGAGCGACGACCGGTCATCGTCCTCTCCAACAACGACGGCTGTGCTGTCGCCAGGACGTCAGAAGCGAAGGCTCTCGGCATCAAGATGGGCCATCCCATGTTCCAGATCCGCGACCTCTGCCGGCAGAACAACGTGGCCGTCTTCAGCTCTAACTACGCGCTCTATGGAGACATGAGCCGGCGGATGAACTCGGTCTATCAGGGCTTCTCGCCTGACATCGAAATCTACTCGATCGACGAATCCTTTCTGGACGTCACCCATGTCCGGCCTGGCGAGCGGACGGCTTGGGCGAGCGACCTGCGCGCCACCACGCGCCAGTGGACCGGCATCCCCACATGCGTGGGCATCGGCCCAACCAAAACGCTGGCGAAGCTGGCCAACAAGGCGGCGAAGGCATTGCCTGCGGGCGTTCTGGATCTGACGGACGAGTGCGTCCGAGCCGAAGTGATGGCGAAGTTTCCGATCGGCGACGTCTGGGGAATCGGGCGGGCAAGCCAGGAAAAGCTGGCGCATCTTGGCATCGAGTTCGCCGGACAGCTGCGCGACATGGATCCCAAACTCGCCCGCCAGCTGATGACAGTTGTGGGCGAGAAGACCATCCATGAACTCAACGGCATCCCCTGCGTCGGCCTAGAGACCGTGGCGCCGCAGCGAAAAGGCTGCGCGGTCACCCGATCGTTCGGCGAGCGCGTGATACACAAAAGCCAGATGGAACAGGCCGTCGCAGGTTACGCTACGCGGCTCGGCGAAAAACTCCGGCGTCACGGCCTGGCCACGGACCATGTGACGGTCTTCATGCACACCTCGCCGTTCGCCGACGATCCGCAGCGCAGCGTGTCGATGACCGTCGATATTCCGGAAGCGACGAACGACAGCCTGACGTTGATCAAGGCTGCAAGGCGGGCAGTCGACGCCCTCTGGAAGCCCGGCTTTCGATACAGCAAGGCCGGCATCATCACCCAAGACCTGGTGCCGCCAGCGGAACGGCAGCGGGCATTGTTCGATGCCATGGATCACGACAAGGCGGCGAAGGTCACGGCCGCAATGGACGAGGCTAACCGACGCTGGGGCCGCGCTACCGTGGTGCCGGCGGCGACGATGGGTGGGCCCCGGAAGCAGCAGACGTTCACCACCAAGTTTGATATGCGGTCACCGCGGTTCACGACTCGATGGGACGAGCTGCCGCGATGTTGATGCCGAGACATAAAAGCTGAGCTCGGAGAACTTCGATGTCAGCCCACACCGGAACTTCGATTTCGGCGGATCCGTGTTCGAGCATTTCCGACAGCGCTCGATGCGACGCCGAGATTGGCACTCCGCTGCCGCCAAGCGACCTTGCCGCGCCGGGCGTATTTGGTGCGACGTCGGGATTCAAAATCGTGAGTGTCAGCGTGCTATGAGTGATCGAATTCGTCATCGCGATACCACTCCTCAAGCCAATATCGCGATCGAATACGATGCAGCCTGTCGAGCGAAACGTAGCGACGCCGAAGGTCGTTCCGCCGACCGCCACGATGATTGACGTCCCACTGCCAGCGTAAAAAGGCACGACCGCGCGCAGTGAAAAAGGTCGTGCTAATGACCTGACGGATAGCATTGAGCCAGTCGGTCAGGCCGTAAGTGGGGCCGGTCGCGATTGTCTCAAAAAGGGGCTTCGTACTAAGGAATCGATCCAGCCTCGCATGCCATGGCCATGTCGTAGGATCCGTCCGCAGTCTGCCGATCGCAATACGGAGTTCCTGATCTGCCCCGCGGGCCGATTTTGGGATCATCTGCTATCATCCTCGTGCAGCGGCATCGCTACGTGTTAAGTGAAGGTTAACACGTATCGACCGTGGCGCCGATCCCGACACAAGGAAAGCGAAATTAAGGCTGTGAACTTTCGCTATCGGGAATTGCGATGACGAGCCCCGGATCGAATCCGCTGGAATTCTCGCTGCCGTACCCTCGCGGATTGGCCACCACCCTGGTGCTGCCGACGACATAATCGTGGCTGCTGTGCACGTGCCCATGCAGCCAGGCAGCAGGCCGATGCCTGAGCATGACCGGCTCCAGATCTGAGGAGAAGGCGGCGCTCAAAGCATCTCCTTGAAAGCGGCTCGAGACGCTTTGGCGCGAAGGCGCATGGTGCGTCACGACCAGGGTGGGCCCGGCATGCGGTTTCCGTAAGCGGCCTTCGATATAGCCCAACGTCCGCGCATGCATCTCGCGAGCGTGCTGGGGCTCGAAAGCGTCTGAACTCAGATCGCGGAGTTTGATCTGACGGTGATCGTTGATGCCAAGGTACGACTGCGTCATTGCCGTTGACCGCGCGCCTTCATCTCCACCCGCGTAAAGGTCGTAGTCCGTCCACAAAGTGCCACCGATGAACCGCAGGCTGCCGAGGATAATTTCATTGTTATCGAGCACGTAGATCCCGCTGATCGACGCATATGCGCGCGCCTGCTGCCGCTCGCGCTCGATGCTGGAAGAATAAAATTCGTGGTTGCCGAGAACGTATACGATCGGCCCCTCGAAACCGGAATCGTAACGGAGCCACTCCATCGCTTGGATCGCTCCCGGCATTACGTCGCCGGCCACCACCAGCACGTCGGCGTCGGGGACGCTCGACGGAATCCATGGCGCGTGGTCGAGGTGAAGGTCGGAGATCAGCCAAATTTTCATGCGAGGCACTATCGCAGGACCCGCAACAGAATGGAGCTCTGAGTTTTGGACAAGGTTACGGAAGGTCCTACGCGGCCTCTTCAAGATGTGAGACGTCGACGAACTTCCCACGCCCAAGCCGTTCCAAGCCAGCGACATAATCCTCCCAAGTGATCCGGCCGGCCGCGGCTCGCGCCCAAATAGTCACAAGTCAGTCACCGACTTCTCTGGACCGCCGACTGACATATTCTTCCGTACCCTGCTCCCAGCGCTCGACTTGGAAGGCTAGCGCTCCGGCTTTGCAACCCACCTGGACGGCCTCGATATCGAACTCTTCGACGCCGAGGCCGAGGCCGAGATCGGCACCCTCGACACCACCGGCGCGCTCTGAATGGTGGAACTCATAGATCCAGCGGCCAACGGCCTCCTACAGCTTGCAGATGAAGAAGCCGGGGCCGGGCTCGTTGCCGTAGTCCGTGTGATCGTCCCAGAGCAGCGTCCATTCACCCTCGTGATCGGGCCCGGTCCATTCGGCTGCCGCCAAGGCGTCCATGGTGGTGATCGCAGGCGGTACCGCTTCCGGCTTCCTGGCAGGTGCACCGGATCCGTAAAGTTCGTAGTCCATCTCAAATCTCCAGCGGCGCATAAACGCGCGACTTAACTTCACGAAGTCCGATCGCTTTGAGCACGGACGGCGGCATAGGCCTGCGCGAGTTCATGATGTCGGACATCGACTGCCTGGTGATGCCGATCTTCTTGGCGAATGCTGCTTCCGATCCAGCCGACTTCACCGCATCTCGAAGCCGAAGATATGTCTGGGCTTCATTGAGACGCAGCGCCTCATTTGAACGATACGCGCGCGCATCGAGGTCGTGGATCGCGTTTACGATATGCAGCGGCACGTCGTCTCCAAGGGCGGCGATGATGAAGGCGGCGCGCATCAGAGAGCGTCCCTGCGAAGCTTCCGTCGACCAGCCCTTATTTGTCGAAGTGCCTCTTGGCCGACATCAACATCCTTGACGGCTTCAAGGTAGGTTTTGGGAAGCACCGCGGAGAAATCCACGGTCGCTGCAGCTTCGTTGATCGCTGCCTTGTCTTCGTCATTCAGACCGCCTGACACAACACCGAGAATGCCTGCCCTCTTCGCGGCCCGGTAGCAGATGCCATGATCGACGCCATAGTGCGCGCCGATCTGACGCCAGGACATGCCTTCCTGCCGCATCCTAAGGAGGTCGGAATCGTTGATGGTCGGCTTGCCGTTCCTAAGCGCCTTGATGGCTTCAATGAAAGCGAAATCGGTCTCGAACGGGGAAACGAGCTTTGGAGCGATCTGGGTCATCCTAGAATCCTGTCGTAGATGGTTCGTGTCGATCCCCAGGCGTAGCCCGGAGGGAGGCGCGTGATGCGGCCGGCGGAGATGGCTTCGTCAGCGAGGCGGCGCATCTCTGCGAGATCCGTCTGCTGAGCTGCGATGGACAGTTCGCGACGCCTAAGGTCGTACCGGCGCCGGAGGGCCCGATCGCGCTCCTGTTTCGTTAGATGAGTTGTTGGAGCCGGCCGGTCGCGGCGAGGCTTGCGGGACGGCTTCGCCTCAAGGCAGACACCCTGGGGGTGCGATCCGCGGTACACCTTGAGGCCTGCCCTATCGATGGCACCGGCCAGCGCCTCTTCGTGATGCCGTATGCTTGGGCGATCTCCGACATGGTGCGGCTGCCGATATGAGCCATCTCGTACTCGATGGCGTCGAGCATTGGCTTGTGCTTGCTCGTCATGCAGCCAACCCGGTTTCAAGAGACCGGAAGGCATCCATGTAACTGTCGGCCATTTCCCGAGACTTGTTCCTGATGAAGGGCAAAAACTCGGACATGGCGGCGTGGAATTCGCCGTCGACCATGGGATTGAAAACGCGAGACAGCGCCTCCCATTCTATGGTCTGCGACGTGACATTCCCGCCGTTTTCGGGGACCACGTTGACGGTCACCGAAACGTCGACCTTGAGCCTGTCCCGATGGACGAAAATTTCCGAAAGCGAATAACCGGCATAGACGCACGTGCGGCCGTTCATGATGCATCTCCATTGATTTTGGTGACGACGCCGGCGCGGAGGCTGTAGCCCTCACGCTTGAGCAGAGCGTGGACGGATGCGCGGGACACGCCAGCCTGCCGAGCGATCCGAGCGGGACGGACGCCGGAACGGATCATTGAGATGATGTCCTCGGTGGCCGGCAGCTTCCGGTTCGGATGGACTTCACCAACTTCATAGCGGCTAAGCAGGACCGCCATCTGATACACGAAGTGGTAGCGGACGCTGCACTCGACAGCGACGGCGCGGCAGATAGCGTACGTGATCGGACCATGTGTCGGCAGGGCATTCAGCACCTGGCGCTTCCGGTAGCCGCGGCACGTGCCGCCTTGAAAAAGGACGCCAGGATCCATTTCACCGGACGCAAGCCACTCGACGAAACGGAAAGCGAATTCAGTGAATTCAGGCTCTGGCGCGGTCTCGGCCGCTTCAATGTTGCAGTGGTGGGCTGTCATGCTCGCCCAACCTTCTCAACATCGAAGCCGAGTTGATGAATGGCTTCCGCGACTGCGTTGATAGACCTCAAATCACCTTTAACCAGGAGAAGAACAGACCCACCGGAAAAGGTGTAGGACCCTACAGGATCGACTTCGAAGGCATGCATGATATCTGCCGTTCCCCGGGCCGCATCGCGCCGTGCGAATTCGGAACGAGCTGAAGCTTCCGGGTCTCCGCCGCCCTCGATGCGGAGGATAGCAGCGTTGCATGCCGCCACCTGATCCACGAGTTCCGAATCTGTGCAGCCATCGGGTCCACGCAGGAGCTTAAGGCGATCAAGACACCTCTGCAGTTCTTCGGCGAGATCACGCTCGATGATGGCGGTGAAGGACTGCCCAGACGGCAGCACAACATCGACCACGGTGTTGGTGCCGGTCAGCTCTTCGAGCGATTCCATGTGATTGATGCCATGGATCGCGGCGTGGATCTCGGCGAATTCCTGTGCCTGGTCGAAGTCGCCGACCCACTCGCCGTCATGTACGTAGCGATCAAGAAGCACGTCAGCGCGCTTCTCCAGCGCCCAACGCGCATTGCGGAGGATGTCGGAATTTGGGGTGCAAGAACCCGTGGCTGCCGAGGCAGCATTTTCGTCGGCCATTGTGATGGTCCCCGTTGTCTTGTCGGTACCGGCCGCAGATCTTCCTGTGGAAAAATCGTTAACGACCGTTCATATCCACAAGATCGTAGGACCCCGCGAATCAGTCAATCACCGCGGAAGCCGAAAACGACTTAGCGCCAATTACGATAATTGGAACATGGAGTTATCGCCCACGTATTTTTTCGGGCGCATGGCGCTATCGCGGTAAAACGCCCGTCATACCCCCGAATCGGTTGCAAAATGTCAAGTCCTGTGGTGGCTTTCATGGATTGAAACCATAGTCCTAGCATCGCCGCCGGAATGGCGGCCAACTAGGAGTGTTTTGAATGCGGAATTTCTTCGCGAAGATCGCCGCCATTATGAGAGCGATGGGGTCTTTCGGGATGCGGATGGTCAAACGCGGCGGCACGTGGATCGCCGAAATCTTCAACGTGCCGGCGGCACCTGTGGGGGAAGCAGAGGCGGCCGATGCCGTTCCGGATATGACCCCGTCCAGGTCAGATGACATGTCCGCTGTCCGTGAGCTGGCCAAGACCCTGGCGGCGGGAATGGATCCGAATCCAGAGATGCTGAAGGGCATTCCGGATTTGAGCATCAAGTGGCTGCGCGCAATGGATCGCGCTGCCTTGTGCAAGGTCATCTTGGCTGACGATGCCAAGATCGCTGCTCATCTCCGTGGACAGGCGGCGATCCGGGGCCTGGTTCCTTACAATGCGGAAGCGATCGACGATGTCGCCGCCGCCAAGAGCCATCCGAGGCCAAGGGATCGGCAGCCGACGTTTAGGGACTTGCTCGAAGCGAAGGGTGTCAGCCTCGCTGCCTGACAGGCGGCATCAGATATGAGAAAGGCCCCCGTCGATGCCGGGGCCTTTTTGTATGGTTGACGCTCTTAGCAATCGGCTCACAAAGCCGTCGCGGAAAGGAGGCCGTCGGCTATTTCACACCCTTTGTCCAACTGAAGGCTCGACGCTGACCTCGATTTTCTTTGACGTCAATTGCGTCAGTTCAAAGGGGTGTCGAGCAGGCGGTTCACGCGATCGAGACGCATCTCGGCGGCGTGCCTCAGAGCGCGCTCGTCTTCCAGTTCAGCAAGCACACTTTTGAGAGCTGCGCGAAGAGCATCGATGCTGCCATTCTTACTATCAACGATGGCCTGCGCATGGGAGACGGTGTTCGAAAGCTCGCGATTATAGCGCATCGAGAGTGCAACTTCTGTATCGCTGAAACTGAGCATTTTCCGATCTCCTTAGTTGATTTCAACCTAGCACTCGGGAGCTCACAAAGGGCGCCCCCAATCTATCGCATTCGATTAAATTTCAGTGCCGTTCGTCCCCACTGGTCGCCGGCCAAATCCGAACGGCTTCCGCAAAACAGGTGGTGGCTGAAATGCGACCACGTTGTCTGCTGGTGCATGACGCTCTCTCTTCGACCTCGGCGGCTTTTGCCAAGTGCCCCCCCTTTCCGCTTCGATATTTCGTAACTTTTCGGCTATCGGACTCGGCGCAGGACGGCGGACGAATATGACAATGTCACGCACGCGGCCGATGGATTTCGACACCGTTCCCGACCGCCTCATCTCGACGTCGATCGTCAGGCCGCAAGCATTCCAGGCGTCCTGAAAGGCAGGTTTCAGGAATTTATCCATCAATGCGCTGGGCGGAACTTTCGGCAGTCGAAGTGCCCTTTCCGCCTTCGCGTAAGGCATGGAAATCGTGCAATACTCGTCGTCCCAGGCCTTAGTTTTAGGATTGGTCGGCCCGAGCGCATGCAACGCTAGAAGACGGCATGACAACTCAAGACCTCCTCGCGTGGATGCCCCTGCGAGGAGGCTGACGGGAATGCGGACACGGTCGCCGGCGGAGGGACGGAATGCATCGAGTAGGCCGGAATCGATAACCCAGGAAACCTCGTCGCCGAGGTTATGCATGACGGGTTCGGATCGTCCGGACTGCAAGCGGAAAAGCGTCGTCGGCAGCTGCATCCTACGGCCGTCGTCGATCCGGACGGTGCTATCGCGGAGGCGGACGTATCGCGCAGCTTCAGTTTCGAGACCGGAACGTCGGCTAAGCCCGAGCGCGGCGCGCAAGCGATTGTCGGGGATGCGGTAGATCTCACCCTCTTCGTCCTCCGGTTGCCGGTGCAGCGCGAGGTAGATGACGCACAGCGCATAGCTCAAATCACGTGCTGAGAAGCGATCTGCGCCCTCGACATTCATCTCCGAAACGGCACGTGCGGATAGCTCGATTTCAGCTGGAAGAACGGACATTCCCACGCTCCGGCGTGAAGTTGATGATTTAGGGTAATGGGGCATGATGCTAAGTTCAAGCGTCGTAAAGACTTTTTGCCAATACCTACCCCTTCGTTGATACGCGATAAGGGTAGTTCAAAAATTCTAGTGCATTGAAATTAAAAGTCTATTTAGATACACCTACCCTTATCGCGTTAGGCTATAAAGAAAGAATAGATATCTAACTCTCCCTTAGCTAGCTGGTCGGATAGGAATCGATCAGGGTCGATATCTGTTCGGACAGGAAGCAGCGACCGACTGGTAGCGGCGACACCGGTAGCGGAGGTCCGGCGCAGACCGATCCTCTTCGATTTTAGGCGTTGCGTGCTCAAAGGGATGAATCGCACTGATCATCGATAGCAGATCTTTTTTTATTATATACCCGATAGCGGACAAGCGCGTGCTTGCAAGTCGACGACGGGGCTCGAGCCCCGGGGGCTCCAGTCCCGCGCGCCCATCCGGCGTTACGGTGTAACGCTTGTCCCTTGCAACGTCGGGTCGCATATACTCCTCATGGCACGTACTAGACTCAAAAAGCGGGAAGCTGATTTGGCGGCGGGTGCCGTTCGCCAGTCGAAGAGGCGCGGACGTATGAAGCAGGCCAGACGTCCTGATACACAGGCCTGCGACCGAGCGATCGTCGAAGCCGTTAGCTTCAAGTTCTCGGAAGTGCTCCGCGACATCCGGCAGCGAACGGAAGGCGACCGCGAGGAAGCAGCCCGGCTGATGGTCACTGCGATGGTCGGCGTGTCAACATTGGCTGCGCTTGCGTGTCAGATCCTCGTCGATCGATACGGCTATGATCGCACAGCGACCGTGAAAGCCATTCATCTGCGGATCGCCAAGCGTGACGAGCACGATGACCCTTCGTTCTTCCCCAGTCTCAATCCGGATCACGAGGCACAGGCAGATCGAATGGAATCGGTGCGTCAGGCTCGCTGCCTAACGTCCAACCCCGATGGCGATTTGGTTGGAGCCTGATTTCGGAAAACCTATCGAACGCTCCCGTTACCTCCTCGGATCTCGTCACGCAAAATTCGCGGACGTCGTCACGCTATCGGTTGTGTCTCGCAACCCGGTCGGATACAATCCGAGCACTGTAATACACCAAAACCTCAACCCCGCCGGTTCGTCCGCGCGGGGTTTCTTTTTGGATCAAATTCTTTGAGTAATTTTTGTTGTGCCATCGAACAATAGGGGGCCGCTGGCAGACTGGCAGCTTTTGATCGCCGGTCATAGAAAGCGGCCATTGAGCGGAGCCCACTACCGGTGGCCCATCTGGGGCCGGAAGCAGTCAGGCAGCTTTTGTCGCCGCCCTAGAGAAAGCAGTCATCGGGCGCGGGATGGTGCCGGCGACGCTTCCGGGGCCGCAAGCGGTCTGTTTGGAGCACGCATGGGGGGGCGTACCTATTTCGCGGTCAATTACCGCCCCCGGGGGCACCGACAGAACTGGCGGAGTTCCCGCGGGAGGCAGCCTTGATCAAGGACTATGCCTACAGTCGAAGCGGTACAGGCCGCTTCCCCATTTCCGTTAGCTTCGCTTCTGCCGCTTGTGCTTGTCCGATGGCTTAGTTGCGTTAGCGGCCTCGGTGGATGTTTCATGACCGCGTGCGGTGCGATCCGTCATGACAGACCTCGACGCATGAACAGGTAGCTTTGCCAACGCGGCGCCGGCGGCCGCCACTTCGTCCAGGGCATCCAGCAGCCGCAACAGTCGATCGGCGCCCTCCGGAGTCCTGTCCCACAGTTTAAGTATTTTTGCGGTTAGTCGCTCCTCGTGTCTCGAGGAAAGCCCCGGCAGCACGACTTCGACGTCGAGGAACATGCATATCTGCATAATTGTTTGCGATACGGTCTGAAACTTCCCTGCACAGGCCCTGCTAACCTGGCTCTGGCTGATGGCTAACTCTTTTGCAATCTGCTCGTGGCGATAGCCTAATTCGATACGCCGAGCCTCCAGGCGTTTTCCAAGCTCTTTCGAAGCAGACCTATTGATGTTCATGCAAATCTGCATATACTTTAGCGCAGGTCGGTGGCAAGGAGTATCCATGAGCGTTTCGGAAATACGGTTCTATCGCGCGAGCGAGAAGCCGTTCGGCGCCTTCAGCAATCTCTTCCGCCGCTCGATCGTGTTCGAGGGCGAGACATTCAAGACCTCCGAGCACGCGTACCAGGCGGGTAAAGCACGGAAGCCAGAAGTCCGGCGTTGGTTGATGGATGCACCGTCGCCGGCATTGCTGGCGATGGCTGCTCACGGACTCTACTACTGGGACGTCGCGCCCGGCTGGTCCAAGTTCAAGTTCGATCGCATGCGGGGCGTCCTAGCGGCAAAGTTCACCCAACATGATGATCTGCGCTCGTTGCTGGTATCCACCGGCGATGCCCGCCTTATCGAGACCGCGACCGAAGACAATGCGGTCAATAGGCTCTGGGGCGAGGTGAACGGCGTCGGGCAGAATATGTTGGGGCAAATGCTGATGGAGCTCCGGTCCGAACTGCAGTCACCCACGGGCAAGCTCGACACCTGGGGTACGATGCAGGCAGCGGAATAGTCGGGAAGCTTCAGCTTTCCGACAACAGGCGGCGAACACCATCGACACCGATACCGTCGAATACGCCGCGCGCGCCGAGATATGCGCAATTGGTGGCCGCCAGCACCTGACCCGCACGAACACCCGCCGCGAGATCGGTTATGTCCCACCGAGCGCGGGGACGCTTATGTCGGACCAGCCAGTCGATCAATCCGACGCTGACCATATCGCCCGAGCCGCTGGTGTCGACCACCCGGGCCGCGGGAGTTGCGTTACACCACATTGATTTCTGCCCCTGGCGAAGCTCGAGGCCCGAGGCTCCGTGCGTCACTATAGTAAGGGCGTGCTCGTCGACGGGGGCGTCTTGCAGGCTCGATATCCGCTCCTCCGAGCACTTGAGGACAGACACGTGGCGGACCGCGCGGCGGAAGAGAGTCTCGTCCCCGATCTCTGATGGCTCGAAGAACACCACGGCACCAGCGCTCCACGCCATTTCCATCGCGTCGGCGATCGTCTCGGTCAAGCGGTCCGCATAGAACACGGAACAACCGCGGATCAGGTTGCGGGCCGCGACTGCCTGTCCCGCATCGATAGCGGAATATCGCGGGAACCTCTCATTCGATCCTTGGGGAGTGAAACTGAAACTGTGTGTCCCCGTGGCCGTCTCGACCACCTGCAGCAACACCGGTGAGCCGATGTCGGCCGACTGGCTGATGTACTTAGTGACGGCGCCGGCATGACGGAATTCGTCCACGAGAAATCCGCCCACGGCATCCAGTCCCAGTCTCGCGACAGGAGCCACCGAGCGGTGGAGCCGTGCGAGCGAGATCAGAACGTTGCCGCACGAGCCGCCGAGAGCCTCGGCAGCACGGCTACCGTCTTCGTAGATCACGTCCAAGGTAATGAAGCCGGTCCCGACCACGTCCACCGCAGCGTGGTCGTTATTCTCTGTGATCATTCGAGCGCGTCATCCAATGTCAGGTTGAAAACACCATGCGACGACTGCCTCAGACCTTTCAAGATGGCCAATAGTGCGTCCGGTCCGGTCAGATGGTCACCGAACAGGGGCCAGCAACAGTCCGCGCGGTGGCAGACTCGGCCCACGCTGATGCCATGTCGGTACCCGAGCAACTCGAAATCGTTACCCCCGATATCCCCGCTATCCCCAACGCATAGGACAGAAAGATCCGTTCCGATCGCAGACTGAACGTGGCGAACGACATTGGTTTTTGAACTAGCCGCAGAGATGATGTCGATGGAATGACCGGATCTCACCATTCTGACTGAGCCGTCCCGCAGGAAGGACGCATTTTCCAGAGCGTCGTTGAACTCGGCGGGCGACACTAGCTCGGACAGCCGGATCGTGATCTGGCGGGTGGGACGGAATTTCCTGCCGTTGTTGAAGAGGCCGGTGCGCTCCGACAACCAAGCGATCGCCGGATCGAGGTCATTGTCGGGGTCAGCGGGTTGCGCCTCGATATCGACTGACAGGGGGCGAAGCCAGCTTCCGTTGTAGTATCCGACCAGAACGTCATCCCAGTGCTGGGGCGGTATGATCGCCCTCAGGGCTCGGCATCCGGAACCCCCGCGACCTGTGGCGAACGCGAGGTTCATTCCTTCGTCCAGCAAGCGGACCAGCTGCCCGACGATCTCTCTGGAAGCTGGTTCGAGACGTTGATCCGTGGACACCATGGTGCCGTCGTAGTCCAGCACCAGCCCACTGAAACGCGATCCTGCCAGGGAGGCGGTCGCCGCGGAGTGCGCCATCACGATGTCGGCCTGCGGGTGGTCGGGTGAGTCATACTCCAAAACGGCAGCCAGCTTTTTGCGGGCACCGCCCGAGAGGCTTTGCTCAAGTTCAATAAGTGAGGGTGCCTCGTAGATGGATTTGGCAAACTCGCCGACACCCGGCTTACCGGGATCGATATTCACGCGACGGCCGATAGCTTCGACCAAAAGCAGGGCGTCCAGTACAGCTTTGGCAGCCGAGAACCTGCCGCAATTACCGTAGTCGAGTGCGATGCTGCGCATCGACGAAGGCAGCCGGGTGCGCAAGTCCTCCCAGGCCCGCCTGGTCGCGTGGCCAGTCAGGGCGATCACGGTGGTGCTCTCTAGATTCTTGGCGAACCAGGTATGGCGACCATGCGCGAAGTTCCGGAAGTCCACCCTCTGTACGCTCCCGAGCGCTGCTTCCCAGATCGAGGTCTCGATCGTCACTGCCGCAGCCAGGAGGCTGGGGTCGTGAAGGACAAGGATCGTGTCGTCTTCCTTCATTCCGATATCGACCAGCGCGTCGCCCAGCGAAGTGCGATGGTCAGCCGCGATCCTGGACAGCAGCATGGCGTCGAGCGCCGACAGTAGATTCTGGCCGGAACCAGCCATGGTCGACGACGAGGCCAACAGGGTGCCCCATACCGCACTCATCAGCGAGTGAGTGGAAAGGAAACCGTCTTTGGGGTCAGCGACAGGAACGACGATGGTTTTAAGTATCGACGGAAATCTAGAACGTATGGATGTGTCCGGATTACTGGTAACTAGATAGATTTCGCTAGCCATCCGTTTTACCGCCGCCGATAAAGCTGCGTCGATATCAGGGTTTTCGCCACGTGCCGTAAATAGCCAGACCGGGGTTCCGGCCAAGCTGAAATTGTCTAAGACGAATTCCAGCGGCGTCCGAATTATCGTGGGTGGCGCGCCGCGGGTATCTCTACTGCGGGCGAAGAACATCGCGGTCGCGGTCGAGCCACCGGAGCCAACGACAACAGCGCCGCGGTCCAGGCCGTTGTGAAAAAAATTGGTGAAATCTGCAAGATCATTGCTTCCGACGACCGCAAGGGTGGCGGCAAGATTGTCGATCTTGCTAGATAGGACAGTCATGTTATTGCCTGGGCGTAGTAGTGAATCATTTTTAGCGGCGGATGGCGCGTGAACGATACGTGAACATTCTGCTGTTGTCATCCGCGCGCGGAGAATGGCGACAGCTGTTTAAGAAATTGAACAATGAATAAAACGGTAGCACTCCGATTACTCGCCGAGATCATGGGTTGGGACGACCGCACTGCGGGCGAGGAATACCAGTGGCTCGGCTTTATGGCTAAGCTCAAGTACGACGGTTATCGCGATTTCGTCGCCGGCGCCCGCTTTCTCGAGAGCCTGGCCGGGTGGCTGCGGCAGTTCGAACAGGATGATCGCCCTGCCGCCTATGCCTTGATGAAGGAAAACCTCGTCTATTTCGGTCCCATTGAAATCCGTCGACTGGTCGAGTCATTCTATCCGGACGTCGTCTTCCCTTGGGCGATCGGGGAGGTAGCCCGGCGCGAGTCCATACCGGATTGGCTCGTGGCAGCACAAAGGCCCGCACAGCTTCGCAAGCTGTTGCGACAGACGCTGTTTGTCGCCTTGAGCGAGGGTGCCCACACCGACGCTATAAGGCACGCGAACCCCAGCCTATCCAACGAGCAGATCATCGTCTCTCACCAGGTCGACGACGAGAAGTGGGAAGGGTTAGTGAAGGACCTGCGCACGGACACGGGCGACCCGAATGCCTTGTTTGCCCGAGCCTACCTGGTCGACGATTTCACCGCATCCGGCACGACTTTGATTCGTCGCGAGGTGAACGGGGCCTGGAAGGGCAAGATCCCCAAATTCCTGGACCGCGTCGCGATGACCGAGAGCAAGTCGAGCATTTTCGAGAAGGGGTGGACGCTTGGCGTGCATCACTACATATCGACGACGCAGGCGGATGCAGCGTCCAAACTTTTGATCCGCCAGTCGGAAGGCGACAGTAAACTAGAGTTGCCGGCCGGACTCGACATGACCTACGGCTACCTCCTTCCGTCCACGACCAGACACGATGTCGAAGTCGATCCCCTCAAGTCGCTGATCCACCGATACTATGACAAGGCGATCGAAAGCCGGCACAACTCTGCCGGCGGTGGTGGCACCGCGATCAATGCCGGCTACAAGGATTGCGCACTGACCGTGGTGCTCGATCACAATACGCCGAACAATAGCCTGCCTATAATATGGGCCGAGTCGGCCGGTGAGACAGGCCACGCCATGCGGCCCCTATTCCGTCGGAGACAGCGGCACACCTGATGTTCAATCCCTTTTTGAAACGCGCTTCGGAACATCTCCGCGATGACGATGCATTCCTAGCGACCGTGAGCGCTGTTCCGGTGCGGGCGTACGTTGCGCCCAAGGTGTCGGCATTGTTCGACAGACTGGTGATATTCACCGGAACACCCGGAAGCGGGAAGACCACGTTCGCAAAGCTTCTGCGCTTCAGTACGCTGTCGACGCTAAATCGCTTGGCTACATTGCCAGAACATCGTGATCTGCTCGACGCGATGACGCAGATCGGGGCTACGGCCAACGGGCTGCCGCAGGTTGCCGGCAGCAGGCTACCGATGGATCCGCGGTATCGCGAAATCTGGGAGCTGCCGTACAGTCCCGAGCTTCGAAACAAGTTCCTGGCCAGGCTTATCCAGGCCCGAGCCGTTCAGGAGTGGGTCAGTGGCTTCAAGACCGCCGGCTTGGATCCCGATACCGTCACGATCGTGCCCCGTGCAGTCGGCAGCGCCAGCCTGGAGTCGGTGGGGGGGCGGAGCCTTGACGAGCTTGCCCTGAGGGCAAAGTCTGTTGAGACGGCCATATTCAAGATAACGCGTGCGCTTATCCCGCCGAGTGAGGCCGACCTGCCGGCTGGGGACCTTGACGCCTACGACCCTTTCAACGCGATCGAAGCGTTTCGTCACTCGCCTAGCGACGGCAAACCTCGCGATATCAAGCCGCTGGTGCTGCTCGACGACGCGCATGACCTGCACGGCAAGCAGTATGAATTCATGACGGAATGGCTCCGTCAGCGCGAAATCGGTCCCGCACGCTGGGTTCTGACGCGGCTCGATGTCCTCGGGTCGAAGGAAGTTCTTGGCGAGGATGATGATGTCGAGGCGAAGGCGGGGTTCGAGGCCCAGCGGGAGCTGACATATATTCGCCTCCAGGGAGGCAAGAAAGGTCGAGGTGGAGAGCGGTCGGAATTTCGCTCCATGGCAACGGACATCTCGAAAAGGGCGCTAAGCCAACTCGACACTTTCAGCCGGAAGGGGCTGGTCAGCCTGTCGTCATTGCTCGAGACCAACCTCCCGGAGCTCGCCGACAAAGCCATCGGCGAACTGGACACGGCGATAGAAAAGCACCGGTCCGAGAAAAACGTAAACGTTGATCGCGTCTCCACGATAATGTCCGAGGTAGAGGCGTTCTCCGCCAATAAATCTGACATGACCCGCGGCGTTAAGCTGAAGGTCGCGTCGATCTTGCTGCACCGCTACACAGGTCGCACCCAGACGTCCCTCTTCGACGACGAGGATCCCGAGCCTTCCCGCGAACTTAACATCGGCCCCGAAATCGTGGCCGGTGCGAGACTCCAGTTGATGCACGAGACCGGGGCGCCATTTTACTATGGCTTCTCCGATCTCGCGGACGGTAGCTGGGAAAATGCGCAGCAGTTCCTGACTTTCGCGGCTGCGATCGTCGACGCCATTGAAACCAAGATCATCCGGGACCGCGGACACATCTTGGACGCCAACGAGCAAAACAAAATCCTTCGCGATGTGGGCCGGTCTCTGGTCGAAGAATGGAGCTTCCCATTCAGCTCGGAGGTGCGATCGATGACTGATTGGATCGCCCAGGTCGCATTGGCCCGGACCATGCTTCCGAACGCACCCCTGTCGGCCGGAGCGAATTCGGTCGCCATTCCTCAAGAGCAGTTCGAAGCGCTGAAGTCCTCCAACGACAAGCTACTGTCCGTGCTAAAGTACGGGGTCGCATATAACGCGATTTCGATATTGCCCGACCGGACGATCAAGGGGCGGCCCTGGACGCTGATCGAACTCGGCGGACCTTTGGTCCTGATGCACGGACTGCCGTTGCGACGGGGAGGAACCGTGCACAAAACCCTCAAGGAGCTCCAGCTGTCCATTCGGGGGGACGAGTAATGCCGGGCCGTTGGGATACCTGTGTCCGCCACGACGAGGGCTCCGTCGACAAGTTCTTGAAGGAATACCTTTCAAGCCCGGATCGTCGGCACTTGTTCATCGGTGCGGCGGGCTTCGATCCTCGATCGCTCATTTTCCCCAGCAAGATATACGAACTGGCGGGGGCCCGGACCCATGCGATCGCGTTGCGCGAGGAACGCGGCGACGCAGCGGCAGAGCTTGTGACAAGCGGGAACCGGCACGAGTTAGCTTTCCGGGAAATGTTCCCGACTGCGGTGACGATACAGGCCGCGATCTTCGCGGAAGACCTCGCGGTGGTGGGCGGCCGAAAGTTCGTCAACGAGCTGAACAAGATCGACCTGACCGAATTCAGCGACGTCTTCTTGGATGTCAGTGCAATCTCGGTTGGCGTCTATTACCCCGTCTTCTCACTTCTGTTGGAGAAGTCCACGGCTCTGGGGATCAACCTACACCTTCTCTTGGCGTCCAATCCGGATTCCGACCGACGCGCGGTGCCGACATATTCCGACAGGATCGATAGTCCCCACGGCATGGCATTCGACAGCGGTATGCTTGGAGATGTCCGCCCCCCGAACGAGGGCCGGCTTTGGCTCCCGCAGCTCAGGCTGAATACCAATGCCGAGTGCTCTCGGATATTCGATGCGGTCAATCCGGACGACGTCTGCCCGATCCTGCCGTTTCCTACTCGAGATCCAAGGACCGCAGACCAGATCGCAATGCGGTTTGCGGCCGAGTTCGAGGCTTGGGGTGTCGACCCAAGGAGCGTGCTTTTGGCATCGGACTATAATCCCCTCGACATCTATCGATCCATCATCAGGTTGTCGCAGGCCCGTCGGCACGTCTTCGGCAACACGCATTCGTCGATAATCGTGACCCCCATGGGATCGAGAGCTACGGCGGTGGGAATGCTTCTGGCGGCCTATGAGTTGAAGCTGCCAGTGATTTCCTCTGAGGTGCTGAGCTATCGATGGGAACCTGACGTGCTACCGGCCGAAAATCGGTTGACCCATCTTTGGATCAACGGGCCTCTCGATCCCGTTGCCGTTTAAGTTTCCGTCTCGCTGGTAGGATAGCAGGCAGCGGAATCGCTAGTGCAAAATCGAAAACCCATTCGTCTTTTGGGTTTCGACTACACTTGGAGCGTTGGTGCTCCGATGTACTTCCGGCACTCAAGCTGGCTTGCTCATCTCGGGCTGGCCAGCTCATGTTAATGCTACTAGGTCTGGGAGCAGGCCTTTGTGGTCCGGATATCCGGCGATTCAGCGACTGCTGGACCAATGTGCAGATGATCCGGCATTTCTCAGGACAAAAACGAAGTTTCCAGGGGAATGGTCGCCAGCCTCCTTACCTGTGTATCCCACCACCGTTGTACAGGTGCTGGAATGGATAGTGCAGAAGTAAAGCCTTTAGGAATCTACGAGCGCGGTCCATACCTCACGGAGGGCTGTCAAAGACCGATTTTCCAACTAGCCGCTCGCCGGGTCGTCGAAGGAGAACGTCCGCTTTCGGGAGATCGCAGTGGCAAGGCCAATGGCCGGAAAGGGACTCACGGCTGGTCAACGCCAGCGGACGCCTGTCCGCTTCGGGCTCAAGCAGACACGAGAGCTGAGTTTGTGTCGCTACTCGGCCGGCAACGGACCTGAGTTCGAGCGAACAGTCAGCAATGATCAGGTTTCATCATGCTCCGAAAGTTAAGGGCTGACACAGGACCAAAGCTTGGCGGTGGCGGCCGATGATCCGGCGAGATCTACTGTGATCTGCTCTCTGCCCATCCGGAAGACAAGTTCTGAGCTCGACTCGAATAGCGGCTGGAAGCCCTCCTCCTCGCCACCACCGAACAAGGTAATGACCTGCGGATTTCGCACTTCAACGTCAGCGATGGGGAAGGTCGTGCCATCGAAAAGCAGGTCAGCGTCTAGATTAGCGTTCGGTTCGAGTGCCCATTTCGAATTGTGGAAGTTGAGTTCGAACGCTTCGTTGCCGTTGGCGTAGACCATTAACGTCACGTTCTGATTGACGTCTCTTACCATTAGGCAGCCCCCATCGGGGTCGTCCGCTAAGGGTGCTCCCACCCAAGCGCCGACTGTGAATTCCTGGGGGTTGGATGAGGGCCGCGTTTCTGCGCTGGAATCAAGGTCGGTGAATTTGGGCTCGGAGCCATCGGTCCTGAACTGAAGGAGGTATGCACCGCCCCTGTCGTCGATAGCTTGGCAGCTTATGGTCATTGGACCATTGTATGGATTGCTGTAGGCGCAGTTGCCTGTTGTCGCTGAAGAAGTAGGCGGGACGCCTTCGATCCCCAAGTTCAGGATAACCTTATCGACGCTCTGCAACTGGGAGTCTGGGTCGGGTTTGGCGCCTTCAGCTCCCGAGAAGGTTACGACTGTCCCTTTGTCACCCACCGTCACAGTGAAGCCGGTCCGCCCCGTGCTGTAGATTGACTGAATGATGGTGGTGGAGCAACCAGCAGAAAAGTCTTTGCCATCCATCACCAGCCGTTCGCACGTGCCCGTGAGGGAGGCCATTCCCTGGAGATCACTGAGGCCTTGCGCATAGCCCGATCCTGCACCCAGCGCCGATACAACTCCGATGGAAGCAACTGACGTTGATCTAAAAATGCCCATGATACCACCCCTAGTGCTCGCAGTTGGATTACTGCCGATCTGCACAATCCGTTTACGCCATAACGTTTCTATTGCTGTCTGCAACTGGGGCTTTTCACAAGTGGGCTGGCACGAGCCCAATTGGCTAGTGAATTGGACTCGTGAACGCTCAAGGTCCAACAACACCGCTTTATCGCGCCTCATTGGTGACGCAGTGATTTACCGAGCCAGTTTGGTTGAGGGGAAAGGCCGAACGGCAGCTTTTGGCATTCCCAGATATGGATCTGAACGGCCGGAATGGGGCGCATCGCTGCCAGACTGCTGCCGACCCCATTTCTGTCGTTAGTGGTCTGGGTGCCAACGGCCATTTTGGGGCCGACAGCGGACTGGCAGCTTTCGGGAGACGATCTGGAAATAGCTGCCGTGAGCCGCGGAGCGGGCAATGGCAACTGCCGACCCGATTACCGCCGTCCAAGGTGAATGTCGGAAACCTAAAAGCAGACGTTGGCTTGGACTGACCCGAAGGTGTCTACAGAATGCGGGGCTATTCGGTCTTCGAAAGTTTCTGCAGGCTCACGATCAAAGTCGCGTCGTATTCTCTGCCCTGTCGGCACATCCAAGTTTACCGGCCAGCTGGGGTTCGTAGGGGTTTGGTCGCCGGCCTGTCGGACGGCTTTGGTGGGGGTGGTGCCAGGGTGCGTAAAATGCCCTGGCAGTTCGATATTGACACCTAACGCCCAAGCGATAATTATCGCCAAACAATAATTTCACTGAGAATGCCTTTTGGCACATGCGCTGGCACATCGGTTGGCAGCGCAAACGACTTCCATTGCTGGGTGCTCAAAATGCATATGCACGAGTCGGACTACGTCCAGAGCATTAAGTCGGCTACTGCCCCAACGAGCATCATCGCTACCTTGCGAGAGCTCGCGAGAGAACTTGGTTTAGCCCATTTGACATATATTCCAACCGGATCGCGGTCGGTGGAAACCGCGCTGGAACAGGCGGTTTCCACCTATCCTGATTGCTGGATCGAACGGTATCACCTGAAGAATTATCGTCATATCGATCCAATCACTAAACGCTCAATCGAAAGTTCGTTGCCATGCGAGTGGTCCTTGGCAATGGCCAAGGAGCCAGACGTCCTCATGTTCTTGGAAGATGCAAGACAGCACGGCGTCGGACTGAGGGGCTTAGCCTTTCCGGTTTTAGGGATTGGTGGTGCAGCCGGCATCTTTTCAGTCACTTCAAACCATTCCGACAGGGAGTGGGAGGCGCTGCCGCTAGCCTTGGTTCGTCATATAACCGCGGCAGCCTATGCCGTTCAGAACCGTGTGCATGAGATGCGGACAACAGAATTGCCCATGCCCAGCCTTTCAAAGGGCGAGGCTGCATGTCTCAGTTTTTTGATGAAGGGCGAAACGCCGAAATCGGCCGCTGCCAGGCTAGGTGTCTCAGAAAGTCGGGTACGCGCCGCCCTGCAAAAGGCCTGCAAAAAACTTCAGTCAAAAACATCCACGCAGGCAGTAGTTTCAGCAATGACGGCGGGTCTGCTAGATTAAGTCTACAGAATAGTCAAGATGTTATTTTGCTATGTTGTGACTAAATCCCCAAAGCACCAGACTAGATCACGCAATCTCCAATATTCTCATCAACAGATTTTGGTGCATTAGGTTGGAGATCATTGAGAGAGTGTAAACTTTCTCTACTGCGTCTTTCATTTCTAGGGGAGTGCAGAAATGGAATTGGATCTGGATCGTCACAAAGTATCTGAGCGCCGAGTCCGAGAATCCATCCCTGGCCAGCCGAGCCGACAGGAGATTGGAGAAGTGTACGGGCTTCTGGGAGCGCTTTTCGATGAATTGTCGGAAGAAGAGCAGGCGGAGTTCGGGACGCTCCTCTTTGGCGAAACGAAGCCTGCTTCCATGAAGATACGCGCGTTGCCGGCAGCGGAGGTGCTTAACCAGTCGGAGTTGGCGACCCTGGCTGCCATAGAAGAGGTGGAGGTCAGTCAGACGCGGGCCCAGGCCGGGACGATGGTTTTGGTGATGAAAGGAACGCGCCTCTGCAACCTGCGCTGCACCTATTGTCACTCCTGGCGCGAGGGCCCTGGCAATGTAATGTCGTTCACAGTGCTTGCGCGCAGCATTCGAGACGCCCTGCTCGCGCCTGGCATCAAGCATGTCGAGTTTGTTTGGCATGGCGGCGAAATCACCCTTCTCGGTACGAAGTTTCTCCGAAATGCGCTTTGGCTGCAGCAGCGTTACCTCACGGATGGAGTCTCCGTCTCCAATAGCGCTCAAACCAATGCCGTGGATGTCTCCGACGAAGTCATGTTTTTCATGCGCGATCATGGCATCTCCGTCGGAGTTAGCATTGATGGTCCACCGGCGCTGAACGATACGAGGCGTGTAGACAAAGACGGTAACGGTACATCGCAACGTATTTTCGAAACGCTGCGGCGCTTCAAGGAAAATGAGGTGCCATTCGGGTTGTTGGCGGTCATCGACGCGGAGATCGCCGCGATACCACCCAGAGATCTCCTGGATTTCTTCGTATCCACCGGTACCGGCGCAATGGACGTTCTGAACGTGTTGCCAGAGAACGACACGGATGGGTGCGCCGTAGTGGGAACCTACATACCATGGCCTCAATACGTCGAGTTCATGAGCAATCTGTTCGAGATTTGGTGGTCGGACTACAAAGACCGCTTGGATATCCGCTCATTGTCGTCGCTCGTGGACAAGGTGGCCAACCGCGGGAATAGCCTTTGTGTGTTCGCGGGCAATTGCCAGGGTAAGTATCTGACGATTGAGGCCAACGGCGGCATAAGCGCCTGCGATAAGTACGTCGGACACAAAGAGTACGAATACGGTTCGCTGTTCCAGGGAAATCTTAACGAAGTTCTATCGAACTCGCCGAAGCTGGCTGCCGCCAGACTTGAGCTGTCGGGCTACAAAGCAAAATCAGAGCCGTGCGAATGGTATGCGACCTGCAATGGTGGATGCCCCCACGATCGGAAGCTCACCCATACGCATTTGCAGGACCAGAACGGGTGCTGCGGGTTGAAGCCACTCCTCCGGAAGATCAGCGACACGATATCCACCCCCGCTCTCGCCGCAGAGTAGGTACTTATTGCCGGCAACCGCCTGCTGGGCGAGGCGGAGCCGTGTCGGCAATCTCCGTCAATCAGCCCAGAAAAGGACTAGACTATGCACACTGCCACTCTACCGGCTTCGCATGGCGTCGCCGACCGCATCCTTTCCTTTGGTGCAAACCTTTCGGCTCGCCAACAGTCCATCCTGAACGCGATGGTCGTGAAGGGGCGTTCTCGCCTTGACCGTGCCGAAACGCGCATGTCTGCGGCGGATGCGAGCGAAGTACTCGCCGAGCGCGCCAAATCCGGAATGGACAATCAGTCCGCTTGGACCTTCGATATCTGGAAACACTCCTTCTAAGAACATTTTTCCTCGGGGCCTTATGGCCCCGAGGTCCCTATTTGCAGGAGAGAATTATTGCGATACGATAACTCCAACATCCTAGAGCGGAGTGTCGAGAATGTCTGTGCCCTTCAAGCGGTCGAAACTTATCGCTCGGCTTGCGCGATACGGATCGGTCGCGTGCGGCGCGTTGATGATCATCATACCCCTTGCGACTATCGCGTACTGGCTTTTGGCAGACGCGGGAATTCTCATGGGAGTCTATTTTTCCCCCGAGGTTTCCTTGTCGGTGGAGCAACGCATTGCCGGGCTCCTGGTGACGCTCATTTCAGTAGGCGCGATCGGCATTGTCCTTATGAGCCTTCGCGCCCTGTTTCAGCATTTTTCAGAAGGCAGGTTGCTCTCCACAACCAGCTCTCTCCTGGTGCGCAGGATCGCACTGGGAGTATCGATCTACGCAACGCTGATCATCCTTTCCCAGACTGCTCTTTCGGCTATCCTGACGATGAACGCTCCTACGGGGAGTCGAGTGGTGGCCTTCACCATCTCATCGGAATCGTTAGTGCTTTATGCCGTGGCAGCAATACTCTGGCTTTTCAGCTTGGTCTTGGCACATGCTTCGGACGTCCAGCAGGACAACGAGATGATCGTTTGAAAGATGCCCATAGTGGTACGCTTGGACGTCATACTCGCTCGCACGAATACAAGGTCGAAGGACCTAGCTTCCGCTATCGGAATTACCGAGGCGAATCTCTCACTTCTGAAATCAGGAAAAGTGAGAGGCGTTCGGTTCGAAACGCTTGCTGCGATTTGCCGCGAATTGAAATGTCAGCCTGGAGACATTCTGACTTACGTCGAAGACGACCCCCGGACTCCACTGCCAGAATTTTCCCACGAACCCTAGGTGGCAGGCGCCCCGGAGGTGATGCATGACTTCCAAGCTCAGCGGCGCTTTGCTCGCTTCCGCCGTTACCTGGATTGGGTTAGTCGTTTCGTTCGCAGTCGTTTCGCTATGCCTTATTTTCGTTCGGGGTGAACTTTTTTTCGATCACGCCGTGCCGCACCTAGAAACGACCTACCGCCTAAACCTAACAATTAATCCACCTGGTAGTGATCCGATATATTTGCCTTCCGCAACAGCGGGTACCGGTCCGGCTTTGGAGAGCCAAGCAGGCACTTCGTTGGCTGGTTTCACAAGGCTTTCTCGCGAGGAACTTCCCGTCAGCGTGGGCGGCGACGTCAGAAGGCTGGAAGCCTATGTTGTTGACGCTAACTTTCTAGAGTTCTTCGGCATAGTTTTGGAAGCAGGCAGTGCAAGCGGAGCTCTGGCGAGACCAAACACTGCCGTCTTATCAAAAGACACAGCGTCTCGCCTATTCGGTGTAGAGGACGTGATCGGCCGCACGTTTGAGACGAATGGCCAATTGGTAGAGGTGACCGGACTAATCGAGCACCAGCAAAGTTCCCACCTTAGCCCAAACCTATTGATTTCATCCTCGACCGACACGACAAAGCTGGCTGCCGCCGACAGTACTAGCATGTCTGGAGAGTTTTTCGTCCACACTTACGTGCGGGCCAGCGAGGGGGCGTCAGATTTACTGAAGTCCAGTTTGGGCACGCTACCGGGTGCCTCCTTTATGCCAAGCCCACAAGCCGAAGCACTCGCTCCTGAACTTGAGCTGATGCCAGTAGCAGATATCCACCTCAACGGAATGCCTGCCGGCGAGCTTAATCAGGGCGGTAGCAAGGTGCTGGTAGCGGCCATAGCGGCGGTCGGGACGGTCATTCTGTTGGTCGCGTGCTTTAACTACTCAATCATGGTTGCGGCGGAGTCAGAACGCCGGATCACTGAGATCGGTGTCCGTAAGGCCTTTGGAGCTGATGCGAGACAAATCGTCTCGGACTTCGTGAAGAGGGGCGCGATTGTAACAGGCAGCGCAATCTGTGCCGCACTGCTTTTGATCATCCTTTCAGCGCCGCTTCTCTCCTCGCAATTCGGGCAACAGCTCACACCGAGTTGGCCAGTTGATTTTATCGTCATTCTGGCCGTTCCAGCCATAGCTCTGACTATCTCAGGTTGGACATTGCTGGCTTCCAACGCAGGCGCTGTAAACACCAAGCCGGTCGACGCAATACGAGGCGAGACCAAAAGACGAGGCGCCTTTTGGCGAAACGCTGCCGCGGCGATGCAGTTCGCCGTGTCCATCGTGCTGATCGTCGTCACTATGGTCATGTCGGACCAGGTTCGCCTCGCTCGCGACGAGACGATCAACACGGGCGATGACGACGTGCTCATAGTCGATGGGATGGGAGCACCATTTCCAGCGGCAAGCACATACACTCTCGCAAATATTATGAAGGAAACTCCTGGCGTGAGCGCTGTGAGCATGTCCGAGATCGTTCCGACAGACTTTTCGACAACGCTGATCGGAATTGCCAGCCCCAGCACGGGTCGACCTGAACCGATTGGTGTTGCTGCCAATGCGGTGGATTCAGGATTCTTCGCGACTTACGGAATTCAAACGATCGGCGGGCAGGTTTTCCGGCCCGGGACGGAAGGCGGAGGCGCGAACGAGATAGTACTCACGTCATCCGCGGCCTCGACATTGGGCTACGAGAATGTCGATGCCGTAGGTAAGTCCGTGTCGATGGCAAGCGCAGATGGCTTGGTGCCATTTACCATCATTGGGGTCACAGCCGACATACCCATGAAATCGATTATAGGGAATACGGAGCCCTTGGCATTCACGAAGCTTGGCGAGAGAGCTCGGTACCTTTCGGTGCGTTTCGGCGCAGCTGCCCGAGCGGATGTTGTAGCGGCGCTTGAAAGCGCCTGGCCCACACTTTCAGAAATACCCTTGGACTACTTTTTTCTGAGGGAAAGGTTGGCGGAGTTGTATCGACCTCTGGATCAGGCCTTCCGATTTTTTCTTGGTTTGGCCGGTACAGCCCTTGCGATCGCGGCTTTTGGAGTTTTTGGAACAGCTACATTCGCAGCAGAACGCAGACAGAAAGAAATGGGCATCCGGAAAGCTTTGGGAGCTTCTCGTTGGAACGTTTCAACCGAACTTCTCAGGATGCTGACGCGCCCGCTTTCGATAGGTGCTGTCTTAGCCGTACCTGCAGCGTTCATCGTTTCGCAGTGGTGGCTAACAGGCTTTGCTCAACGCATATCTCTGTCGCCATGGCCGTTTCTAATAGCAATCGTGGCCGCAGGCGCAGTCGGAGTGTTCTCCATGAGCCTTCAAACGTTCCGCATGGCAATGACTGATCCGGCGACCGTCCTGAGGCGTGAGCAATGAATCATCCAGCGAGTTATCAACGTAAGGGAGCGACAGTTACGCCAATAAGGGTGGAGCTTGCACCCAATGATAAAGTCAGGATCAGGAAACTCCCGTGGAAGGCTATGGCATTGGGCCTTCTTGCCGCAATGGCCGTGGGGGCAATGATCTGGCGTTTTTCCCCGCTACTCTTTGGAACGCCGGTGGTGCTAGCGTCAGAAATTCGGATTTCCACTGCTGTCGCAAACCCACTGGTCGAGTTTGTTTCGGTCAGGGGTTCTGTGGTCCCTATGGCATCAGTGACTTTGTCCGCTACCATATCGGGCCAAGTAAAGGAGATTTTCGTCGCCCCAGGCGACAACGTAGTGTCGGGGCAGCCCATCGTCAGACTGTCAAACTCCGCTCTCGAACTTGAGGTTCTTACGGCTGAAACTCAGGCGACCGAGCAAGTCAATAGTCAAAGGGCTTTACAAGTCTCTCTTGCGAGCAGCATCTCGCAGAGCAAGCTCGCTGTCGTCGATACGAAGTATCAAATCGCACAATTAAGGGCCGAGCTTGATCGGGCTACGGTTCTTGCCGATCGTGGGGTAGGTACGATCGTTCGCCGGGATGAACTGGCCGGTCAGGTAGATTACCAGGAAAACCGGCTGCAACTGCTGGAGACGGCAGTCCGAGAGGATATCAGCCTCTCAGACGAGGTCTCGGCCTCTATTGGTCAGAATTCCTCTCTTCTTTCTGAGGTCGCCGAACGGCGCAGGGCACAACTGGATGCGCTTTTGATTCGAGCGCCGAGCGCAGGTCAAATCGGGTCATTCGATCTCACGGTAGGGGAGCAGATCGGAGCCGGAAGCCCCGTCGCTACGGTAGATGGTGAGAGCGGTTTCAAGGTACGGTTTACGGCTGACGAGTTTTACCTGCCTAGAATCGCCCTGGACCAAGAAATTCTTTTAGACGCGGCCGGAGAGGGAAGACTTCGAGTCACCCAGATATTGCCTGGGATCGTCGACGGTCAAATCAGCTTTGATGCACAGTTTCAAACGCCCCTGCCCGGACTGCTGCGCAGAGGCCAAGCTCTTAGTGGCAAGGTCATAGTGAGCGACGACGGCAGTAAGCCCCTGTCACTGCCTGTTGGACCATATCTTCAGCAAACCGGCGGATCTTGGGTTTTCGTAGTTGATGAGCCAGGCATGGCCCACAGAAGAGAAATTCAGGTGGGGCGTCGTACGCCGGAACTTATCGAGATCATTTCCGGATTACGGGCGGGTGATCAGGTTATCACGTCCAGTTATTCGCTTTTCCTCGCTTCAGAAGCGCTTCGCATTCAGTAGGAGTCGACACATGATAGTAAGCTTGCGCAACGTAAGCAGAAGTTTCGCGGCGGCCGATGTCGAAACGTCCGCGTTAGACAAAGTCTCCCTGGATATTGCGGAAGGCGAATTTGTGGCTGTCACCGGGCCATCGGGTTGCGGAAAGTCGACATTGTTGGCTCTCATCGGTCTCCTTGATCGGCCCGACGCAGGACAAATTCAAGTAATGGGATCCGATTTATCTCACGCGGACGAACGGCTTTTAACGCACCATCGGCGCCGCAACATCGGCTTCATTTTTCAAGGTTTCAATCTTATCCCCGATCTTACGATACATGAAAATGTCGAAGTGGGCCTCAAGTACCGTTCTGTTCCTAGAGCTGAGCGTCTTCACCGCGTAGATGAGGCACTTTTCGCAGTAGGCCTGTCACACCGCGCCCGACACTACCCGTCCCAACTTTCGGGAGGGCAGCAACAAAGAGCTGCAATCGCGCGGGCCCTGGTCGGGCGCCCGGCTTTGATACTGGCGGATGAACCAACCGGTAATTTGGATAGCCGTAACGGTGACGAGGTGATGGATCTCATGACTGGCCTCGTTCGCCAGGGCGCCACTCTGGTGATGGTCACGCACGAAAAGGCCAGGGCAGCGCAGGCCACCAGGATAGTGGAAATGCGGGATGGCCAGATTTTACAATAAAAGCGACAATAGCATTTCGATCATGCTGTCGTTCTCGCCAATGCGGCAAGGATACCGGGCATCGATCCGGTAGCCTCGCTTTTGGTAAATCCCTAAAGCCAAGTGCTTGCTGGTGGTGGTTAATCTGACGCCAAGAAGCTGTCTGGCCTTGGCAAACGACTCTGCTTTTTCTAAGAGCGCGTTACCGATCCCGGTTCGTCTCGCAAACGGTTCCACCCACAGAGATTCTATGTGAATCCACCCAAGCCGTTCGCAATAGACCACACCGCCCGTCGGCTTGTCTTCATTCAAGGCCACCTCGACCAAAACGTCCGCAGTCGTTTTCGAGATGCCTCCCAAGTCGTAGCTTTGAAGCTTCGACCTGACCCAAACGTAGTCCTCAAGCGACGCCGGAGCGATGCTTGAGCGAAAGTGTGTCACCATCTCAACCGTCATGCCTCCTCCTGCATCGAATTGACCTGCTAATGGGGTCTTGGACAAGGTTGTGAAACACCACACGTGAGCCGCTTACGCAAGTCGCCTTCGATGAAAGACTGAGACCTGTTTTCGCTGCCTCGACACAAAAGCCGACGGTCCGCTTGTGACGACCCCATTGCGGTCACTGCGTATCGTTGACGTGGTCCTGAAAGCGGACCCTGCAGGCAGGCCAGAAGCTACCAGTGACACGGGGCTAAGATGCAGGGCAAGCGGTGTCTTACCCTCACCTTCCTCCCGTTTGTGAGCCATGAGATTGCGCACTGATTGATGTGAGTGCGGGAGTTTCTCCATGGACGCTACAATGGAGCTTCTCACAAATGGCGGTAGGCGGCGCCGCAATCGGCAGTGGCCCGATGCGGTTAAGGCGCGGATTGTCGCCGAGACGTTGCGGCCCGGAGCGACCATTAGTGAAGTTGCCGAGCGGCATGGGCTCAAGCCTAACCATGTCTCGTCTTGGCGAACCCTTGCACGGAGGGGGAAGTTGGTGCTGCCGGCACCAGAGGATGCGGTGGAGTTCGCGACGCTGCTGGTCGCTCCGGTTGTGGAGGATGTGACGGCGGTGGAGCCGGCGGCATCGGCTGGGCCGGAGATTATGATGGGATCGGTGATCATCCGGCTCGAGCCAGGCGCCTCGGCGATCCGCATTGCCTCGGTCGTACGCGCGCTGACGGCGATCCCATGATCTTCCCCTCGAACCGGGTGCGGATCATGGTGGCGACCAAGCCGATCGACTTCCGCAAAGGCCACGACAGCTTGGCTGCGATGGTGAAGAACGCATTGCACGAGGACCCGTTCACCGGCACGGTCTTTGTATTCCGGGCCAGGAAGACCGATCGGCTGAAGCTCCTCTACTGGGATGGCACCGGATTGGTCATGACCTACAAGCGCCTCGAAGAGCACACCTTCAGTTGGCCTGCGGTGACGGATGGCCTGATGACGTTGAGCCACGCCCAGTTCGAGGCGCTGTTCTCTGGGCTCGATTGGCGGCGGGTTCGGGCGGTGGAAGCGAAGGCGNTGTGATGCGCACCGCCGCAGGCCTCCAACGCCACCAGGCACTGTGGCTGACGGGCGAAAAACTCCAGCAACTTCGTGCGGCTGATCTTGCGGCTGAACAGCGCTCGACCGCTCGCATCGGCACCGTGGGCGTGAAAAACGTTCTTCGCGATATCCAGACCGAT
>NZ_LMLO01000012.1:389587-405557 GCF_001421945.1 Devosia sp. Leaf64
AGCGGCGACTGATCTGGTAGATTCCGGACATGCTCGATGCCGCCGAACTTCCTGACGATATTGCCGCCCTCAAGGCGATGCTTGTCGCTGCNTCAACATGGGCGCCTCCTCAAGTGGTGTGTTCAACACCTCCACTTTGGCACATCGATGCCGCCGGGGGGCGTCCACCCCATCACCCCAAAGGCGTCGGCCTTCAGTCGACCAACTTTCTGCCATCTGGAAGCAACATAAGGATTGCCAAAAGCGGCCGTAGCAAAATGCGCCCCACAATTATAATCTCGAAGACGGTGCATGCTTGCACGATTGATCGAATATTTGCATTCTGATCCGTCGCACTCGTCGGACACATGCGGCACGGCAAGCCATCTAGGTTTAGGAGGTCGTCATTAGGATAAAGGAGGAAATCTGCCCAGAGCACGGGTTGGTTCTTGCCCAGCGCAAGGAAATGCCGTGGCCCATCGTCGTGACTATGTTGATCATAACTTTCGGGCAAATTGCTCCGACATTTGACTACAGATGTCCAAAATGCGGACTTCGTACCGAGCCTCGTCCAGAGTAGACGGAAGGGGATTGTCCTATTCGAAAAAAACCACCCTCGCCAATCGGCATTTGCGAGCTTAAAAGCTGGATCCGCCTGCTACTTGTTGACCCTATTTTGTTGTTTACCCCGCGAGCCCAACACGCGTCCTCCACACAGCAAAGTTTCGCAAAGTGAGCAGCGATCGTTGAATAAATTTGCGCCTCTAATTGCACTAACTTTTTCACAAGTGCTGTCAGTTGAAGCGGCACCCAAGGCTGTTGAAGAAACAAGCCTGTGTTACGACCCGGTTCTAGTCGATCGCGCAAATTCTTATAAGGATACAGGCGCAGGAACAGTGGAGAGCATCACTTATGAAGTGAACTGCGACGATCTGGTTTTGACTGCTAAAATGATTACCAAAAAAGACGAAACTCGAGGCATTTCGGCGAATTTAGAAAGCCTCAAGATATCGATGCAGACATTTTTCTGCTCTCCGCTTGGCAGATTTTCGAGTAATTTTGATGCCGGATGGAAAATAAGGTTCAACATCCACAACAACGAAAATTCCGACGTCTACGGCTTCTGGATCGTTAACTGTGACACTACCCAAGACGTTCTATCGACGTCATAGGTGGCGACCGCAATCGCCGAAGTAGTCACTTCCAGTATGTTGATTGGCTAAATTATTATAATCGAAAAACTTTCGCTCAAAAAAAACAAAAAAAGACTTAAAAGTAGCGATGGTCTCGCTGGTGAGCATTTGATTCGGTCATCTCGGCCCATACAGTTCAGCGGGAACGTCGATTTCGATCCTAGATAATCTCTGTATTTGATGGGGCAATTCGACATCCAGCGCGACTATAAACACATTATAGTTTCGCCCTGACGGCCTTATCTTGAAACGGCAGGGACCTGTAAATTCCACTTTATCACCCCTGAATACGGAACAAGCGCTCTGATACTCACGTTCGAGGGCCGCCGACCATAGAACAGATGTCGAAGGCGGTAGCGCATAGATCAGATGATGGCTTTTCGATCGTATAAAGGCGTCAAAGTCGATCGGTAGCCCCTCTCGCATTTGGTCAGTTCTCACCACGTGCCAGCAGTTTTTGTTGATGGGCATTCAGGCGGAGGTGCTTGTCCCGCGCCCATAAAGGGGCAGTCATGCCGAATGGCAAATTGTTCTGAACTCAGTCGTCTTTCACGCTCTCTGACAGGTTGCTCTCAGTAGACAAAATAATCATCAACACAACGACCCATACGGTAATTGTCACCACACCCGTATATGCCCAAAGGGTGATGTAATCGCCAAGAGCGTGCAGCAGATCGCCTATATCTGCACCAGCAACTAAACACTTGCTCGGTCCTGCCTCGGTTACCTTGCACCGAGGAAACAACAGCAACGCAAGCCAGCAAAGAACAGGAGATGCCCCAAGCAGGACCCAAGCTATCTTTGCGACTTTCAATGCGGTGCGGATCAACGCGAACTCTGCAGTTAGGTTATCGATCGAAATGCCAGCGTTGGCCCACAAACCACCCAAGCCAGGCGAATAGAGCGCACGAGCAAGCATAAGTAGGGACAAATTTGGATCCTATCAACACGCCAGTCGTGACAAAGCGCGCAACCACTTGCATCTCGACCTCATAGTCTCACCTTGCTGCCAAATTGCTCTGATTTAGGACCTGCAGGTTGTGTCTGCCTCGGCGCATTTATGAAGGGAGTATTGCCTGTTGCCTTGCCACACCAATTGCTAATCGATTCGAATAGCGGTGCTATACCTACCATATGACAACGAGTATTGTGCAAGAGAGCATAATGGGGGGAGTGTGTTGATAACTTTCGTCGAAAATTTATTGGCCTTCACAGTCCGCGGCGGTCTAGCACTTATCACCTTGTGTTTTTTCGCCAGTTATGTTCGCGAACTCTGGTACTTTTTTCTTGACCGCGACAAGTACAATACACTTCCTAAACCCATTTTCAGAGGGGGAGAGGAAACGGATGGACCGGTCTTGGGCACTGTCGGGAGACTGCTTTTAGCGTATCCCATTTTCATTGTAATAGGCGGGTTGGCGTCCTACGATTCTACCCTCAAAGTGATCTCCTGCATTTACCGGCAACAACCCTAAGAAACCACCTCTCTGAGACTCCGCACCCAAGCCGAACCACCCCTCATTTTTGCACTGCCGGTAGCCGAAGTCACTCTCATGTCCGACTACCGTGGATCACTGGTTTTTGTGCTGACCCGCCGATATCTGCCAGTCCGCAAATCATCCCTATAAGTTCGGGATGATGCCGCCCCGTCTCGATCATTCAAGACCTTCTTTCGAATGAAGGAATACAGCCGCTGACCTGTTAGATTTGCTCTGCACCTCGTTGCTTGATGGGAACAGCAATACGAATTGGCTATTAAAAAGACGGACTATTTTCTAGACGGGGAGATTCATAGCCGCGGCTGCGCTTGTGGGGCCTGGGTCACTAACGCTTCTGCTGTTTTGGGCTTCCGAATTTGCCATTCAACCACAACGTGGAGATGGTGGAGGGATAATGGCAGCCACGTTCAACGGCCTTCTGTATCTGATCTTTGGCTACGCTCTCGGCGTCTTCCCTGCGTTGATTTCCGCTCTCTTGCTGGTCTGGCGACGACGCGCGTCGGTGCTGGAAGCAGTGATCATAACCATAGCCACCACGGTCTCTTTGTCCTTTTTGGCGCAGCCCACCCGTCACGATTTCTCACCCCTCGCGATTGCGAGCGACGCAGGGAAACTTGGGATATTCATACTTCCGGGCATTTTGTGCGCCGGGCTGACGGCACATTAGTGGGGAGCTTTCGATGACATTCACGCAGACGAACGGTAGTCAATTTGGCTTCGTATAGACTGTTCCTTGTCGGGAGCTCACAGCGTCCGTCCAATGGCAATCCGAGGCTGCCGATCGGCAGCGGACCATATGGCTTGCATACTGCATGAGTTGGAATGTCGTCGGAATCTGGCATGCGACTAGTAGACGCAAGAGGCAAATTTCTTGCGCTTTTATCTGGCTCATCTCAGTCGGAAGGTAGTTCGGTGTATAAAAAAATTACCGCTTTGACTGCGGCTATAGTGATCATTGCCCTGACTTGGGGTTTCGTAAGTGCTAGCCGCGGTGCATATGGTTGGCAGGTCTATGGTATGACTCAGCAATGCAAGTTTGAGGCGCTACTTTACATGGATCAGAACAACTTTCCATTCGCCGTACCTGAGTGCTCGCTTAGGACTTGGGATGGAGACCAAGCGTTTTTCGAAATCACGGGGCCGCTGGAAGGGTCATTCTCATGTCATGCAGAAGAAGCTAGTCACGCATTCAAAGCACCCGGGCAGTGCGTCCTGAATGTTGAACCCCTATGAGAGCTGCGCGGCTCGTAGGGATTCTGTGTGCTTTGAAGCAATTCAGCTCTGAAGGCTGCGAGACCGGAAACCCTCCCTTTTCAGGTGCAGCTGAAACAAACTGCGAAAGGCAGCTTTCAGGAGTTTGAGATGAGACTTGGAACGGCAGGAATGGGGTGCGTTGCCGTCCGGCGGCTTCCGACCCCGTTTCGGTCGTCAGCACCAGCGACGCGGTTGCCCGAAACCTGCCGTTGCGATCGGTGACGCACGGGCCAGGCTCTACTGACAGGAGCTGTCACCGTCGCGGTGCAATTTCCATCGACCATTTCGAAGGACAATACCCATTCCCACTGGCCATGTTTTCATCGGTACTAGCCTCGATGGATTTATCGCGCGCAAGAAAGACGACATTGCCTGGCTGACCGAATATCCGACCCTTGGCGAGGATCACGGGTTCAACGCCCATATGGCGCGCGTCGACGGGGTGATCATGGGGCGCGGTACCTATGAGGTTATCAATGACATGCAGCCCTGGTACTATTCCAAGCCGGTCGTGGTGCTGAGCCGCTCGCTGACCCAGGCGGACATCCCCTCCCAGATTGCCGACAAGGTAGAGGTGATGAACGCCACGCCGGAGGACGCGATGCAGCGACTTGGTGAGCGCGGCTGGAAGGCGGCCTATGTCGATGGCGGCACGGTCATCCAGTCCTTCCTACGGGCGGGCCTCATCGATGATATGGTCATCAGCCGCATCCCAGTGCTGATCGGCGAGGGCATTCCGCTTTTCGGGCCGCTTGAGGGCGATCTCTTGCTGGACCACGTGCGCACCAGGGCCTTTCCGTCAGGCATGGTGCAGTCTGTTTATCGCGTCAAACGTTAGCACGCTTGGGGTTCTTGGGACGACGGCTGCCGACCTCGTTGCGGCCAAGGCCCTTCGTTCAGATGGACAGCAGTTGTCAGGAAGGGTGGTTTAGGCGCTACACACCCATAAGCTGACATTCCGCTTTCCACCCCTAAGTGGCGGTCGGCTTCTAACCCCATTTTTCCGTTGGCAGCTAGAACTAGAAATCCCGAAAGTACCCACAGCCGATTGCATCAAGGATACCCTTCCTTCAACACGCGACCTTTGTTGAAGTCCAATCAAGCCCCGAGGAGTTGGAGTTTTGAATGGTGAGCGACACGAACGCTGTGGTGGTCAGGCGGATTTTCGAGTTGCCTGAGAATTTTGAACAATTCCTCCACGAGGCTGCTGCCGAGGGTTTTGACAGGCAGAAGAACTCTGGGGCGTGGCGCTTGTTGTCCTGGTCTGTGAAACATGCTGAACTTACAAAATGATGAAGGCAACCTTTCGTATTCCAGCCTATGTGGCAGCAGCGAGCGTGGGTTCTCTTACCATGGGCATGCTCCTCGGCCTGCCAATAGGTCTGTTTGGCATAATATTCGGAGCAGTTATGGCAGTGCCTGCCATTCCAGTCGTCATGCTTGCTATGTGGCCCGCGCTCATGCTTTGGTTATACTTGGCCAATCGTTTCGCATGGCAAACGAGATCGAATTATTTCTGGTACTCAGGAGCGTCTTCAGTCGTCACCGCAGGTGTTTTTCTCGTTATTCGCCTTTTCGTCGGAGCGATCGAACCACCATCATTTCTTGTCCTGTTTGTCGGTACAGCATTGCTAATTTTTTGCGGCGGGTTGGCTGGTTTAGCCTATCGTGCTGTCATGCTGTGGGATCAAAACTCGGGCGGATTGACGCTCTTCTAGGATATGGCATGCGCCGTAAAAGCCGCTGTTTGTAAACTGCATCATCTGCGATGGGCGAAAGTGCCCATTTGTGGTGCAAAACGACTACACTCGGGCTGACCGCTTCCCAACCTACTAAAGTCGACGGCTGACAACGAAAGCGCCTGACGGGGCGATTGACGGATGAAACTTCGAAAGTTCGCAGCCGATGATTGGCCTTGGGTGCAGGAGTGGTTTCAGGATGCGCTTCTGAATCTCGAGCTCGGGCCGATGGACCAAGCGTGGTTGGAGGCGGTCCTTGGTGACCACAATGGAGTGCAACTGGTCGCGTCGATTGAAGACGTGCCGGTCGCTCTTATCGGATGTATTTGGGGCGCAGATGAACATCCCTCTCACTACATTACGGACATAGCCGTATCTCCGAAATTGCGCGGCCAGGGCTTTGGGCTCAGGGCGCTACAATTAGTGATGGCTTGGCCAGCACATCCGCCGACTTCCAAGTGGACCGCTTTCGTAAATCCGCAGAACCACCGGGCACAGTCGCTGCTCAGAAAAGCCTCATGGTTAGAATTTGGCATGTCCGACGGCATGTTGAAATTCGAAACCAGTTAGGTCCGCTTCCCTGCCGCAGATCCCAAAACCCGCCAGTCCGCATTCCACCCCGAAGAGACCGGTCTGCGGCCGACCCCTTGTCAGACATTTCGGCCAAATCTTGCCTTCGCTGTTTGCGGACAATCTCGGTCTAGACTCTGCTGTCCTCTAGGGTGAACTTGCTTAGCCTGACTTATTGGCCAAGCATCAAGCGGGTTCACCGTCCGACTTTGGCAGGGGATCGACGACGTGGATGATACTCTCGGGCAACGGGCCTGTCCGAGCGAACTCTTCCAGGCGATCGATAAGGCCAGCACGCGCTTCTGTCCAACGGTCCAGCCATTTTGCCTGGTAACGCATTTTGATGTTCAGCGATCTCCAAGAAAAGTAGTGGGTGCAGTGGGGAACGGGTACTGACCCCTCAGGATTGCAGATGATCCAGTTACCGCCTGACGTGGATCGATAAAGGGCCTCGCTCCCGCCGATTGTAGCAAAATCGCCGACATGATCCAGGCCTGTCGGCGCATCGCCGCTGGAATTCGGAATGAGCCTCGATTCCCAGGATTTGCCGCCGCCAAGTTCGAGTTCAACATACCAGTCGAGGGTGCGACAGCCGCCATTCGCTGGGCAAGACGGCCGAGCAAGTGCGGTCGCGGTATTGGGAGCAAGACCCTCGAATTCCTTGTTATTACCAATGGAGCGCGGTGCGAAATCCGGCAACAGCCCTTTAAGATAAAGGTCTGACACTTCGCCTGGGGTGTGCTCGTCATTGCTTAGACCCATATAGATGTTGTTTGCTGGTATGATCATGCGCATGCCGGCAATCATTGCGAGATAAAGTCTCGGGTCGGGCTGCCGTGGTTCGCCAGGCCCTGTCGTACAAATGAGATCGGCCGGACATTTGCCGCGTCTTGCTTCGGCTCGGTCCTTGAAGTTGTTTCCTATCGTTCCGAAAAGTCCGGCTACGGTCGCTGTCGCCACAGCGACTGGCAGCACCGAAACAAGGGTAGCTGGCATGCCACCCGCAGGGCGTCTTGGCAGGACCGGAAGAGGATGCATGGGGTTAGGCAAGATGCCGGCCAGCCTCGCAACCAACCAGCCTACTATCCAGCCGACCGGCAATATGGGCGCGAGCACGAGGCCATATCCGACCCAAATGTCGTTACCCGAAGCGATCTCGTGCCAGAGGAGTCCGGCAGAGACGGCCGTTCCTGCCAGAAAGAACTGTCCGAACGTAAAATAGCCGACACATCGCGAAACGACGACTGCCAGGATCACAGTCCAAACAGTCGGCCAGATTGCGATCGGGGCGCCCATGTAAATGCCCATTCCAATGGCGAACAGTCCCGCAACAGGTTCGCGGGCTGCAAAGAACAAGGCGATCGGCACAGTGATGAAGGCCAGGTTGAAAACAAAGCAGAACGCGAGCAGCTTCACCCAATCGTCCCACCTCATACGAAAACGTGCAGCTGGAAAACGCATTCGTGGTCACCGTCCGCGAAATTTTGACTAGTCTGGCAGCAAGTCTCTCAGCCGCAAGGAGCAAAGGGGACTTTGGTTACCAAGGTGCAAGCAAGAAGCACGGCGAATTCATTCGCTGTCCACCGCCGACCCCTTTGCTGCCATTCGGGTTTTTAAGTGGCCTGCCCGAAAGCAGTCGCCATTTTGGTAGTAGCGGGCGCTCGAGACATGCCGCGTGATCTGTCGCGAAAGAATAGGTGGCGCAGGGCTGCGCCACCTGTCACGCGTATTGTTAGGATTGGCTCGGCTACTCGGTGGCTAACGCGTCGCTCGCTAGCGGATAGTCCACATAACCGGCTTCGCCACCGCCATAATAGGTGTCACGATCGCCTGGACTCAGCGCCAGGTTGTTGCGGAAGCGATCGACTAGGTCAGGATTGGAGATGAATGGCGCACCGTAGGCCACTGCGTCGGCGATACCATCCTCCACAAGCGCATTGCCGGTCTCGAAGCTGTAGCCGCCGTTGGCAATCAGCGAGCCGGCGTACATTGGCCTGAAATATCTGGCGACATCCTGCCCGAGCCGTTCGAGATGAGTGCCGGTCAGATCGTTGATCGGGTTCATCAACTGCAGGTAGGCAAGCTGACGTGTCGACAGTTGTCTGATCAGATATTCATAGGTCGCAAGCGTTTCGGGGCTGGCCACATAGGCGCCGACATTGTTGAGGCCGGGACTGAGCTTGATCCCGATGCGGCCAGGCGACCAGGCACCCGCGACAGCATCAACAATCTCCAGCACGATGCGGCTGCGGTTTTCCGCCGAACCACCGTAAGCGTCGGTCCTGCGGTTGAGGTTGTCATGCAGGAATGCCGGGATCAGGAAGGTGTTTATGCCATGGATCTCGACTCCGTCGAACCCGGCCAACTGGGCCAGGCGGGTCGCTTTGGCATAGTCATCAACCGTCCGGGCAATATCGGTCAACTCCATCGCCCGCGGCGTCACTGTGTCGGTGAGGCCAGCCGGCGTGAACGCCTGCAGGCCTGGGTTGACGGCAGAAGCGGCAAGCGGCAGGGCTCCATCGAGGAGTGCGGGGTGTGATGCCGGGCCGGTGTGGCCCAATTGAACGAAGATGCGTCCGCCTGCCGAATGGACCGCATCGGTCACCTGGCGCCAGCCCTCGCTCTGCTTCTCGGTATAGATGCCAGGCACGTTGATGAAGCCGACGCCTTCACGGCTTGGCCATGTACCCTCAGTGAGGAGCAAGCCAGCTGATGCGCGTTGCGCGTAATATTGCGCCTGAAGGGCATTGGGAATGAAATCCGGGTCATGCGTCCGGGCCCGGGTCATGGAGGCCATGATGATGCGATTGGGAAGGTCGATGTCGCCCAGCCGGATGGGATCCAGCAAAGAATGGGTTGAAGTGCTCATGTCTGCTCGCGATGCGGCGGGGCTGTCCATGGCCAGCGCCTCAGGAAGGACCATGCCCGTCGACATCGTCGTGCAACCGAGATAAGACGATGCGCACTTTCAATCCAGTACCGACTATTTGGTAAGTATTAAATTGCGCGAGGCTATGATGAGCGAGAAAAATTTCAGCTGCGGGCTTGAGGCGGTGCTGGCAATCCTGGGGGGCAAGTGGAAACCCCTCATTGTCTTCCACCTGGCCGGTGGCGCGAAGCGCACCGGCCAACTGCGGCGACTGGTCACCAATGTCAGCGAGAAAATGCTGATCCAGCATCTGCGGGAATTGACCGATGACGGCGTCATTTGCCGCATCGATTTCCAGACAGTGCCGCCGCGCGTCGAATATGAACTGACCGACTTCGGCCAAAGCCTGGCCAGAGTTCTGGCTCCTCTGTGCGAATGGGGAACGCGGCACACGGAGGAAGTGGCCATGATTGTGCAAAATCGTCAGCGCTCGGTAGCGGCGGCCTAACGGTGTGGACCTCTGTCAAGAAACCACGTCTGTATCTGGCCAAGTCCGCTGTTAAGCACATTGACCGCTAACCACCCCTTTTCACCATGGCTTGGCGTCAGCGGACCGGCTGCTTTTAGGAATTCGAAATGTTAGTCTGAACGGCAGAAATGGGGCGCGTTGCCGTCCGGCGGCTTGCGACCCCATTGCGGACGTAGATGCTCGGCTGTCGAATTACCGATAGCTGACGCCAGCAAGGCCNTTGGAAAAGCTGGTCGCCGCGTTCAAGCAGGCAGCCTTCGGACGCCGGTCGGAAAAGAGCGATCCTGACCAGTTCGAACTGGCGCTGGAAGATCTGGAAACGGCAATCGCGGTTATCCATGCCGAAGAGGACGCCGAGGATCGCGTCGCTCGACGGCCGGCCAAACCGCGCAACGCCAACCGTGGTTCGCTGCCCAAGCACTTGCCGCGGATTGAGGAGATCATCGAACCCGAAAGCCTGATCTGTGGCTGTGGCGGCGGGTTGCACTGCATTGGCGAGGACGTATCCGAGCGGCTCGACGTGATCCCGGCCCAGTTCCGGGTAATTGTGACCCGTCGTCCCAAATATGCCTGCCGGTCCTGCACGGACGGCGTGGTGCAGGCGCCAGCGCCCACCCGGCTGATCCAGGGTGGGCTGCCGACCGAGGCCACCGTCGCCCATGTTCTGGTCAGCAAATATGCCGATCACCTGCCGCTCTATCGCCAGGCGCAGATCTTTAGCCGACAAGGTGTTGATCTAGACCGTTCAACCCTTGCCGACTGGGTTGGTCGGGCCGCCTTCGAGCTGCGTCCGGTTTACGATGCGCTCATGGCGGACCTGAAACGGTCATCGAAGCTCTTCATGGACGAAACCCGCGCGCCGGTGCTCGATCCTGGAGCCAGAAAAACCAAGACCGGATACTTCTGGGCCCTTGCTCGAGACGATCGGCCCTGGAGTGGCACCGCGCCACCCGGTGTGGCCTTCACCTATGCCCCGGGCCGAGGTGGTCTACATGCCGAACGGATCTTACAGGGCTTTGGCGGCATCCTGCAGGTGGATGGTTATGCCGGCTATAACCGGCTGATCGCGCCCGGCCGCGTCGGCGCGGATATACAGCTCGCCTATTGCTGGGCCCATGCCCGTCGCAAGCTAGTCGAGATCACGCGCGCCGGCACGGCTCCGATTGCCGAAGAGGGTGTACGGCTCATCGGCGAGCTCTATGCCATCGAAGCCGATATCCGAGGCCTCGGGGCGGATGCCCGCCTTGCCGCTCGCCAGCAGCGATCAGCACCGGCCGTCGTAATGATACGGGAATGGCTCGATCATCATCGTGCCCGCGTCTCCGCGAAAACGCCCCTTGGGGAGGCCTTGAGCTACATTGCCAAATACTGGACTGGGCTCGTGCTGTTCCTGGCCGATGGCCGCATCGAGCTCGACAACAATGCCGTTGAGCGGACCATCCGCCCGATTGCGCTGAATCGGAAGAACGCACTCTTTGCCGGCCATGATGCTGGAGCAGAAAACTGGGCCGTCATCGCCTCCCTGATCGAAACCTGCAAGCTCAATGGCGTCGATCCCTACGCCTGGCTGAAGGCATCGCTCCACGCCATCGTAGCCAACCACAAGCAGAGCCGCATCAACGAACTGCTCCCTTGGAACTATGCCGCCGACGTGTGATGGGCACACCGCTTACGATGCAGGTTCGCCGTGAACTGGCTATGGCTCACCGCCGATCGTCCTGTTTAGGCGAGGAATGCGCCGCACACGTCCTATCGGATCGAGTACCCTCAGCCGTTTTAGTGGCACTCCCGAGTATTCTGTGATCGTGCACTTCCCGTTTGTATCGGTAACTTCCACAGAGACTTGGTGAGCAAGGGTGGTCGTATCAAAGCGAGCCCGCAGGGTGATGAAGTCCGAAATGTCTGCGCCGTTGGCTGTACAAAATGAGGGCAACACCTCTTGGAACCGCACAACGGCGCCACGCAAATTCTCCGAAAAGGTGCCGCGCACTATCCGCCCGTTGAGAAAGTCCACTTCCAGGACCCCGTCGCCGGCCGCCGCCTCACCGAACACGTCAGTGTTCCAATAGCCAATCACGAAGCACAGGCCACTGGCGAGCGAGTCCGCTAGGTTATGCGCAATGGCGCAGAGCTTATCGTGCTTCATGATTACCACCGATGTCCGCTCGTTAGCCAACACGGCCAGGAACGGACTGTCAACTTTCCACCCCAGTCTGGCCGCTGGGGAACGTCCGCTTTTGGCAACCGGCAAAAGTGACCTGAATGACCGGAATGGGGCGCAAAGCTGTCGGCATTGTCCTTTAACTCCTGGCAGCCTGGCTGATCATTGCCCTGTTGATACCGCAAGGCAACCCGGTTGTGTGGCTGCTGGCATGGAGCATGAACCAAGCTCGCTTTTAATAGTGGGCAGCAGCTACCGACGCCCTATACGGTCTCGGCGCAAAGGGAATTTACTCCAAAGCGGACATCGAATTCACCTGCCAACTTGGGTTGGCTTCGCCAGCTTCTTCAAAACCCACGACAGGCCGACGGTAACGAGTACAGCTGGTGCCGTGAGCGCTGCAAATAACCAGGCAGCATTTCTCGCGTCCTCGCAGTCAAAGAAATCCGGACAGATTTCGCCCGCCCTAAGGAACAGCGACGCGGTCATAAATCCAAGCACACTGGCGACCACAATAGAAGCGAGCAGAGATATGAGCGCAATTCCGACAAGGGCACTTCTCACTTCTGCCGCTTCCCCAGTGAAATTTGCGTAGCATTTATCCTGCACGAAGCCGCCGAGCCGAAATTAATCCCGACAGCGGCGCAAGCTTGCGCCAAGCCGCCGAAGCAGCCACTTTCCCGTATGATTGCTCATGAGGGCGGTAGTTGAACAGGTTTTATATTGTCGTTGTCGGCTCGGTCATTCTGGGAGGCTGGTTGGGCTACGCCCTGGCCGTAGAAATGTATAGGCCGGATGAGAAAAAAATTAGACAGATTGTTTCCGCAGAATATCTGAGAGAATGGTCAAGCAACACTAATTCACCGCCGATCAAACCCGACGACTGCTCGGTGGAGGAGGCTAGCTCTGATGAGCGGCGCCGGGGCGTATATTTCATTGGTATCTGCAAGTCGGATTTAGACAACGTACCGGTAACATTCACGTTCGAACTCAGCGAGACTGCGCGCCTTGAGCGCTCAGAAAGATGGCCTTGATTGCTCGCTGCAACGCTGCGGACCGGTCTCGCTGAAAAGAATCGATGGTCTGCCGTTCGCCAACTGACCAGCGGATGCCGTACCTCGGACCAATCCCAAAGCCGCTAGGCCTCCTCCCATTCCCTTGCAGATGTAGCCGAGCCTCACCGCGAATGGCAGCTTTCGGGCATTGGCGATGAAACTTGGAACGGCCGGAATGGGGCGCGTTGCTGCCCGGGCGGTTTCGACCCCATTGCGGACGTAGATGCTCGGCTGTCGAATTACCGATAGCTGACGCCAGCAAGGCCNAGGCACCGTTGACAATTCTCAGCAGCGGCGTAACCTGCCAGCTGGCCTGTGCAGCCCGCCGCTCGCGCCCACCTGGGAATGGTGAATGCACCCTGGTTTTGGTTTGACCCACAAATCCTGGGCAGGCCTGTCAGCAATGCGAGCACTGATCTTTTCTTCTGCCCACGAGAAGGATCGAACCCATGCATAGCTTCATGGATGCTAAGCTCATGGCGAAGCTGCTGCGGCAGGCTCTCGCCGAAAGAAGCATCGAAATTACCCACAGTGATAGCCTCGAATTGGTTTCTCGACAATTTGGCATGGCCAATTGGAACATGCTTAGTGCCAGGATTGATCGCGCCAGCTCGCCTGCTGAAACTCTACCTGACGGCTGGTTCAAGGCAGGTAAGAGTCCTCATCTCTACGATACCCGCATCGATCATGAGAACGGTTCAACTGTTTTGATCTCGGCCAAGCCCGAAATGCGGCACGACATCCGAGGCGACGATTTCTGCACGGTTATGCAGAGCGTGGACGCCGAGCCGTTCAAAGGCCAACGCATCCGGCTCGCTGGCGAGCTACGCACGGAGGATGCTGGCACTGGCGTGACCATTTGGTTCCGGGTCGACGGCGCCAAGGGAACGCTTCTGTTTGACAATCTTGAGCTGCGGCGACCCGAGGGGCCATTGGTCGGAACGCAGAGTTGGAACGAGCGATCCGTTGTTTTCGATATTCCCGAAGAAGCGCTGAGCCTTCACTATGGCTTCTTTCTGAAAGGAGCCGGCAAGTGTTGGTCTCGCAAGTTCAGCTTGATCGAAGTCGATGGCAGCGTTCCAACCAACAGCGGTAAAGGGCCGGTTCTTCCTCGCCCGACAAACCTAGATTTCGGGCAAGGGGCTGCGAATTAGCAGTGACAAGCGGCGGAGCAATATCCGCCGCTTGAACTGATCTGGGGTGTGTGAAGCTAGTACGCATCGTCTGCTTCGGCGGGACACTCACCAGTAGCTGACAGTCAGGAAACCACCCCANTATTTGATGTGGCGGCGACCTAAGCGGACCGGCAGCTTTCGGGAAATCCAAAATGCAGTCTGGACGGCGGGAATGGGGCGCGTGACAGACAAGCTAGGTTCTTTCATAGACGGTTGATAACTGGCACACTATCAAACGCGTTTTCGTTGGCTGTCTACAGTGACCGGCCATAGTCTTCGGAGGGGGAGCTTGGCACCGTGGCAGACGATCAGGTCAAAGGACCCGCCTCTTATTTTCCTTCTATCGAGAAGAAGTATGGCCGACCAATTGCCGATTGGCAGGATTTGGTGCGCCGAAGCATGCCCGCAAAACATATGGAATTAGTCGCCATGCTGAAGCACGATCATGGCATGGGTCATGGCCACGCAAATGCGATCGTTGCCCATGTCTTGGCAGAGGACAGAACCTAAGCTTTCTGCCGTCGATGATATGAGGCAGCTTGGACTGGGATGCCAAATGTCGACTGTCCACCTCCCACCTCCCACCCCTTGAAGACCTCTTAGGGCATTGAGCCGAGTCCGCTTTTGGGATTTCCATGACGGTGGTTTAGCGGCTGGAATGGGGCGCAAAGCTGTCGGCATTGTCGTTCAACTCCTGGCAGCCTGGCTGATCATTGCCCTGATGATACCGCAAGCCAGCGCGGTTTGTGGCTGCTGGCATGGAGCAGAAACCACGCTCGCTTTTAATTGTGGGCAGCAGCTACCGACGCCCGATACGGTCTCGGCGCAAAGGGAATTTATTCGAAAGCGGACCTCGGATTCACCTTCCAACTTGGGTTGGCTTCGCCAACTTCTTCAAAACCCACGTTGAGCCGACGGTAACGAGTGCAGCTGGTGCCATGAGCGCTGCAAATAACCAGGCAGCATTTCTCGCGTCCTCGCAGTCAAAGAAATCCGGACAGATTTCGTCTATCCTAAGGAATAGAGACAGGGTCATAAATCCAAGCACACTGGCGACCACAATAGAAGCGAACAGAGATATGAGCGCAATTCCGACAAGGGCTCCTCTCACTTCTGCCGCCTCCCGAGTGAAATTTGCGTAGCATTTATCCTGCACGAGGCCGCCAAGCCGAGAATCGATCCTGACAGCGGCGCAAGCTTGCGCCAAGCCGCCGAAGCAGCCACTTTCCCGTATGATTGCTCATGAGGGTGGTAGTTGAACAGGTTTTATATTGTCGTTGTCGGCTCGGTCTTTCTGGGAGGCTGGTTGGGCTTTGCCCTGGCCGTAGAAATGTATAGGCCGGATGAGAAAAAAATCAGACAGATTGTTTCCGCAGAATATCTGAGAGAATGGTCAAGCCACACTAATTCACCGCCCATCAAGCCCGACGACTGCACCGTGGAGGAGGCCAGCTCTCATGAACGGCGCCGGGGAGTGTATTTCATTGGTATCTGCAGGTCGGATTTAGACAACGCACCGGTGACATTCACGTTCGAACTCAGCGAGACTGCGCGCCTCGAGCGCTCAGAAAGATGGCCTTGAGTGCTTGCTGCAACGCTGCGGACCGGCTTCGCTGAAAAGAATGGACGGTCTGCCGTTCACCAACTGACCAGCGGATGCCGTACCTCGGAGATCCCAAAGCCGCCAGGCCCCCTCCCATCCCCTTGCAGATGTAGCAGAGCCTCACCGCGAATGGCGGCTTTCGGGCATTAGCGATGAAACTTGGAAAGGCCGGAATGGGGCCGACCCTTCCTTACAGGTTCCGCCCCCACAGCGGGACATAGGTTGCCAATCCCACAAAGCCTGCAAGTTGCCGCTTGCGGTAGTTATCTCTGGGTCGCTAAAACAGTGTTGCCGTCCTGCGCGGTCAGAGCTACGTAAGAGGTTTCATGCGTTTCGTCCTGTCT
>NZ_LMLO01000012.1:405681-607840 GCF_001421945.1 Devosia sp. Leaf64
TAAAGGGCGTTAGAACCGATAGAATTCGCCCGACGGTGGACCGGCGGAATTCGTTCTATCAGCTTCTTTCTTGACGAAGTTTCACTCAACTTCTCAAGGGAAATCAACAACGTCCGGTTTTGTATATCACAAACGGAAGCAGCCATTCCGCAAACCACCCTACGGTGCCAATCGGTTTGCGGGTGATGTGAGAGGGCTTGGGCGCCGCTGCCCGACTACGGGCATCTGATCATCTTCCCAACGACGCACCTCTCGGGGGGTATTCCAAGCGAATATAGATCAGCACCGCATCATTTGCCGGATGCAACCTGAATCAAGTCTTGCGTCCAATGTGGCATGCCCGGGTTCTCTCTGCTCCACAACAGGAGAAAATCCATGTTCGTCCGAGCCTTGCTGTTGACCGCAGCCTTCGCCGCCGCCACGCCTGCCTTCGCCCAGGATGCCGCCGCACCCGCTGCTCCCGCCGCAGCGCCCGTCACTGTGACCGAACCCGCAGACTTCGCTGCCATGGCCTCGGTCAGCAATCTCTTCGAGATCGAAACCAGTACCCTTGCCATCGAGCGCGGCCAGTCCGAAGAGGTGAAGGCCTTCGCCCAGCAGATGGTCACCGATCACACCAAGGCCACTCAGGATATGGCGCCCGCCGCGGAGGCCGAAGGCCTTACCCCGGCCACCGAACTCGATCAGCGTCATCAGGCTATCGTTGATGACATGACCAATCTTGAAGGCGCCGATTTCGACGCAGCTTATATCGCCGCCCAGATGCAGGCCCATGATGAAGCCGTCGCTCTCTTCCAGGGCTATGTCGATGGCGGTGCCGATGGCCCACTCAAGGATTTTGCTGCCGCAACCCTGCCCACCTTGCAGATGCACCAGGAACATGTCCGCGGCCTTTCTGTCCAGTAATCCAAAGGGAAGGGGTCAAACCCCTTCCCCCTTCCGGAGGCCCCGAAATGAACGCCATCACCCTTTCGTCCGGCCTCGCTCTGGCCCTTTTCGCCGGCTCCCTCGCCAATGCGCAGGAAACCGTCGGTGGGCAGCCCATCGCGCAGGAAGACATGATCGTCGTGCAAGACCATTGCAATGACCTCGTCCGCGCCGCGTCTGGCGCCGACCCCGGCGCTGGCCCGCAAGGCACTGCCCCCGACAGCGAAGGCGGCGCGGCCGGCTCAACCCTTGGCAACGACACAAGCGGCCTGGACCTCGCAGCTATCACCCTTGAGGACTGCCAAGCCGCCGGCATCGTCGAACTGACCCAATAGCGCTTGCGGCCATTCGGCCTTGCCACCATCGATGCCAAAAGCGGACTTTGACCGTGCTCTGGCTTGATCTACAGATTTCTGGGCCTGAGGAAGAAAGGCATAAGGTCATGCGCATCGCCATCAGCGTTATTTGCTTTTTGATAGCCTGTGCGGGAACAGCCGTAGCGATGCCGACGGACATGACCGTCGCACGCCTGCTCAATATATGTGAAGCGAGCACCGTTAGGGAAGCCGCGCCGATGGGAGACGAGCTTGGCTGGCAGCGCCTAGCCGACTCTGAAACAGAGGAATGGCGTGCGAGTCTCGTTGCCTCTAATGGTGGCTCGCTTGAACTTGTCGGCTGGCGGCAAGCGCAGGCCAGCGGCGAGGAGACTTTGTCGTTTTGGATAGCGGTCGGTCCAAACGCCATACAGCCTGTGCATATTCAACGACGGAACCTACCGGGGTCCTGAGTGCCCTAACGGAGCGCCTGGAAGAGCCGGACAGTCTCAATAGGAATGATGCCGTCGAAGTGCTATCTGCTGGGTGGACGCGAGGGGACCGTCACTATTCCCTCACTCAAGTTGGATCGTCCGCCACGATCAATATCGGGCCCAGCCTGTGAGCGCACATGCTGATCCAATGATCTTGTCAACCACTAACGGTCTTCCACCAAGCCGCCGGTCAGCCATCGACCCCATTTTGGACGTTTTACTTCATTGAGTTTGAGCTCGAAAGCAGTCACAAAATGAAGGGCAACAAGCGCCTGCGGAGCATCATGGAAGGGAGGACATAGATGTGTACTCTCATGTCAGCCCTCCAGAGCATTTTCAGTATCCCCGCGGTAAGCTCGCCCTGGCTGCTCTTGGTGGTTCTGCCGTCCATTCTATTTGGACACGGACGGTCAGCCCTCTTCATGTTCGGTGCGATCAACGGAATTGGCCTGATCTTCCTCGGAGCCGCCGTCTTTGTGGCTTCGGCATTGGGGATTGCGAAACGTTGGTGGTGGGCAATTTTTGGGGCATGCCTCTGTGCCAATGTGTCCTACTGGCTAATTAGAGGCATCTATTTTCCCGATCCACCCCCACCCGGCGCGTCGTCGCTCTATTTTGAGTATGAACCATTCCTCGCCTTGTTTGCTATGCCGACAATCCTAGTGGCGATGATAGTGGGGGCGAATTTCGACCGGCTCTTCAAACGAGTGAGCGATCTTCAGCCGCGCGCTTAGTTCACGTTCAAGAAACGGGATAGTCCGCCGAGGCGTCTCGCTCAAAGCAGTCCAGCGCAGACAGTCAGAAACCCGACCCCATCTAGTCCTCAACGCTTCGGTTGTGGAATCTCGAAAACGGCCATTAAGTTACCGCACTGCGGAGACGGTTCAGTTTCAATCGCCTCAATCTAAAATCGTATCGAAATCAAACTCGTCTTCGGCTGCCATCCTGCGTAAGGCGGCGATTTCGTCGGGGCGGATTGGCTCTCTAAGAGGTTGCTGTGCCGCGTTGCTGAGCACGTTGGAATGGATTCTTCCTTTGAACTCCTCACCAGCGATGAACCATTGCTCACCCCATTTAAAGTGAGGGGCGCAATCTCCGTCGCCCCAGGTCGCGTAAACAGGAATGATGGCGCCGGCCTCTGGGCCAACAATAGACGTATCTACCCGGAAAAGAGCCGCTCTGACGTGTTGGTACACCTCGCACATGGGCGTTGAGGCTGATTCCCAGTCGTAGCCACCATAGCCGTTGTGACCAGTATCCTTCTGAACGCAGGCCGCTGGCATCTGGCCTATTAGATTTTCGCCACTGTCTGTTTGCCACCCAATCACGGTGCCCCCGAAAATCGACGACAAGCCCGCCATCTGCTCAGCCATAGTGGGGGGACGTTTGGGAATCCGAATGTCACAAGCAAGAATGGGCGCCGCGCTGGCTCCGACCAACAGTCCCACCACCAGCGAGGCGCTCGAAAATTTGCGTTTAGAGCTCATCGCCCCCCCCTTATTGTCGGACTGCTTTGATGTGGCACATGTCGATTGCGTCTACTTCAGCGCATTTTGCAATAAGGAGCGGACCGTGATCTTTTGACCCGATTGCTGTCGCACGGGCCGGAGCGAATCTAGCCTAGCAGCTGCTATTCCCAGCTCGCCCGCATCTCCCAACGAGCCTTGATGCGGTGGCGCTCACGAAACCCGTAAATGAGGGGCGTGGCAAACAGCAATTGTGCGAAAATTATCCGGTTCCAGTTCACCGCTCCCGGAGAAACTGAGGAAGGATCGAAGCTCAGCTCCTCCCGGAAGCCGTACAGCAACAGCAATACCGCAATGACGAATACGAAAAATTTGTAGCGGTAGCTTTCAGAGATGGAAGACGCCGCAGCGAAAACGAAAACGAGGGGCAACCCAATGAGCCCAACGAACAGATAAACGAACGGCGAATAGGCGTGGTAATTGATGGCAACCATCGGAAACATGCCGAAGGCCGCCACGGCGAAGGCTAAAAGGAACGCGATTAAATCGCGGAGGTAGCGGCTTAGGTAGTCCTGAAAAAGCTGCATAGCGCTCTTTGCTTCGGGTTACGGGATTGGGTCCGCTTCCGCGCAATTCAGCACCGAAAGCGGCCAGGCTGCAACCCATCTGTGGACGCCCCGTAAGACGCAAGCGGCATTTTGAAGGATTGCACGTAGTCGGATGCTNACTCGGACAATTTGAAGCCTGCCTTGTGCACAAATTTTGCGCAATTCTAACCTTGTGTGGCACATATAACTGAACTGACTTAGGTCATTCATGTCGCTCGCGCGATCATAGTATAATCAACGAGTTTCTCTGGAGCGTGGAATGGGTCATCGACACCTGTGAGAGCCCAAGCGTCTTTCATCTGTGTGAGCATCATCCAGACGTCCATCCTGAGTTCCTTGCGCGCGAGATCGCCCTCGCCGAGCGCATAAAATTGGGGAATCGTCGTCTGTTTGACAGCTGGAGTGGTCCCGAACGTGCGCGGAACCTTCCGCCAAACCTTCTTCGCGATGGCCGTCTGCTGAAGTACATGCAGCGCTTTCATTTCGACTGCTTCCTGATCGGCCTTCGCTAGGTGGTATTCAATGTCGTCCATGGGTGCGGTGCCGACGGCAAAGGTCGCGAGCTTGCTTTCCTCGGCCACTTCGACTTCGCCGCTCCATCCCAGGACTTCGAGCGTGCGCACCAATTCATCAAACCACGAGGGATCATGGGCCGGGGCGTAGACAGACCGCTCCTCTCCGGACGCAAGACGCACCAGAGCCTTGTGATACTTGGCGACGGTCGACGGAACGCCGAAAAACAACTGAGCCAGTTGTTTTTCGAAACTGGCGATATCCCCGAGATGCGGCGCACAATGAGCGAGAATATGTGCTTCGATGAAACCGTTCGACAGCCTCACTGCGTCCCACAGCTGTCCGCCAGATCGGACGGCCAGGTCTTCGAACGCGATGACTTCGTCGACGATGACGTCGTCCGGAACCGATTCCGCGACCATTATCACGGCGGCCGGCACTTCGCGGTAGACCGGACGGATGCGGCCCGTCCCTTGGCGAAGCTGCTCCTCCCTGTATTGCTTCTGGACAGCATGGGCTAGTGGTCCTGCGTGCTGCTGGACCTCGAAGCTGATGTCGCTGCCGTCTCGGTGTTTCAGTGTGCGGCGGGTAACGTGAGCGGCGAACCTGTTGCCAGCCTCGTCCAGACCGGTGCCGGTGCTATCGATCAGTACCTCTTGGAGGTCGTCCTCGTGCGATAGCGCGGCAACGATCCCGTCGATCTCGCGGACGGGCAGCTCGATGCGACCAAGCGTCATGCTGCCGACGTGTCCCTTCGCGTAGTCCAGACCTGCAGTTGCGCCCAGGTGGCCGAAATCGACGTTTCTTGGTTTGACCCAGCCCTGCTGAATGAGCCGCCTGACTTTCTTCGTCGGCTGGATGACGACACGACCATGAGCATTTACCGCGGCATATGTCGCAATCATCAGACGCAGATCGGCAAGCGTCTGCGCAGCGCGCACGTGTTCGTTGATGTCGGCAGATTCAGACGGGAAAAGCATTGTCGACGACAGGCGACGATTGATCGCCACGGCGACCCGCTGGTTGAGTGAGACCTCGATCTTGTGCACCTTGACCTCGCGGCCGACGCCGATCGTACGGCGCACCAATTCTTCGTCCGTGGACGCGTCGAGGAGCAGTGTCGGTGTCGATGCCCAATTACCCTGCACGCCCCAGCTGATGCGGATCCATGGGAAGCACTTCGGATCGTCCTTGTCGAAGTCGAGCAGCTGGATCCTGCGATCAGAACGAGGGGTTGGCCGGCCGGCAAGATCGGCGTTGCGATGTTCCTCGATGCCCTCCTCAACGAGGCACCACATACGATATTCCTTGGCGACGTCTGTGCCTGTAGCCGTCGAGCACATCTCCTGGATGTCCTGCAGCGTACGGTTGGGGCTGAGTTCCGCTTGGGAGGTCATCGCCTGGCCGCAGACGCGCCGTGCAGCGGCCGCAAGTTCCGGACCGGTGGTGATAATGCCGTTGTTGTTTTCCGTGTGAGCATGGAAAGCGGTCGCGAGGTCCTTGCCCTCCTTGATCCATCTCTGTGCTAGCGCGCTAGCATGATCGCGGAGCTGGAGAAGTTCGTACGGATCGAGACCCGCTTCTTCCTCTTTTTTCGTCAGCCTTGGTGGACGGCGCGCCAAATCCAGCGATGTGATCTGAAAAGTGGTGCTCTTAACGAGCTGGTCGAAAACGCGCTCGTCGAGGATCACGCCCTTTGGATTGGCCAGCTCTTCCGGAATCGCAAGCGTCAGGAAGTTCCGGACCATGAAGACGATGTGTGCTGCCGCGGCCGTCTTGCGTTGAAGGATCGCCGGGCACGTGGCGTAGTGTTCGCAGTAGACCGTCTCCTTCTCGCCCGTGTAGACGCCGTTGTTCTTCACTGAGATGGTGGACTGGCAGAGCTGGCTAGACGAGATACCGGCGGCTTGCAGAAGGGCGACCTTCTCTTTCTCTGCGCATCCGGCGGCGATCTTGCCCTTGTAAGTGGCGCTGATCAGGCCCGCAGCTGATGCCATCGACCGAAGCTCGCCGAGGCGCTGATCGACTTGATCAACGTGGACCACACCCATCTCAAGCGCTTGAGCCTCCAGCTCGTCGTCAGGAAGACTGGGATCCAGGTTGATCGAGCTTGCGCGTTCTCGAAGTTCATCGACATTGTTGTACGAGGGCACCAGCATCAACATCGGCCCGTCGGCGATCGGCAGGCCGTCGTCGTCCGTGGCCTCGGCGGTGACTGTCAGAAGTTCGGGTCGCTTCACGATCTCGCGGATTATGGTGGCGCTCTTGCCTACGCCGGTGGGGGCATTCAGGACGTGCACGACGTTGTTGCGAACGATGACATCATCGAAGAATGCATTGATCGCGACCGCTACGCCGGCGGACGCTTTCTCGCCCTCTGCCTGCCTGTTAGGGTTCAACCGGCGCTCAGCCGCTTTGACTGGATCCGGCTTCGTCTCGTGAATTTTGAGCGTCTCGCGGCGCGTCGTCAGCCACGCGAAGGTGTCGTCCTCAGCGACATGGCGCTGCGGCGCGACGTAAGGAAATTCGTGGACTTCCACTGCGGCGACGATCTTGCCGTCGTCGTTCGCCGCCGCCAGCTTGCCCTTCGGCAAACGCGGCTTGATCCGCCCGGACTTGAGCATCTCGACAGCGCGGCCGGTTTTCTCGACGATCGCTCTCCGGAGATCAGCCTCCGGCCAGGATTTGTTGCCCTGCTCCTCGGCGCCCCGGAAAGCATCGCGGATGGCCGTCCGCAGGTCTTCAACCTTAAGGGCGTCCGCCATGATCGCGGCGGCGTGGCGCTTCACAGTGTCCTTCGTGAGCGTCCAGAGATACTCGTCGCGGCCATCTACGATCTTGCCATCGCTATTCTGCACCCATGCAACCGGCCGGTCGCCAAAACTCAGCTTGCCGACGACGATTCCATCGGCAGATCCATCGATCCACTCCCCGACCGCACCGGCAGCCGAGGCATGGCGATAGGCATGGCGCAGATCCTGCACCGCGTCGAAGAACGCCTCGAGTTGTTCAAGTGTCGCAACAGGAACGTCTTGAGGGCCGTTCGAGATCGGCTGGTTGGCATACCACTTGAAGTACTGGCTCGTTTTGTGGTGGTACCCGTAGGCCGTCATCATTCGGCCCGCGCCGAGGATCTCGATGCCGTCGTCCGTCGGCTGCTTGCGGTCCTCCGACATGAACTTGATGGATTTGTACGACGGCAGGTCTTCCTCGGTCTCGGCGCGATAGAGCAGCGCGATCTTCGGATGCATGCCCGTCCGGCGATACGGCGTCGCCCCCAAGATTTCGACGGACAATTCTTGGATCGAATAGCTCAACTCTACATCGAGCACGTCGATGTCGATCGCGAACACGTTTCCCGACGACGGCCCGAGCAGGATGGCGGCGTTTTCCGTACGCGCCTGGATGCCCCAGCGCGCGGTTTCCGCCGTGGTCGGCATGCGCTTGATGTACGGGCCCCATTTCAGCGCCTCGCCATCGATGACCGAGGTGAGGCGCTTGCCCTTCCGCGACTGCGGCAGGACGGTCCAGCCGTTGGCGCGCACCCTGTTGCAGACGCCGCCGAAAAGCGATTCGGTCGGCATATACATGTGCTCGATCGCGCCGGGAGCGAGTTCGGTTCCGTGGTCTTGGGCGGGAGGGTTCTCGACCGCCCGGTCCGCTGGCTCTGAAGCCTCCGCGGATCGATTCGTTTCGTTCAACATGACTATACACACCGTTTAAGCGCCGAGGTTTGCCCCGATCACCGAAACAGTCTGCGGCGCCTCTAAGCACGGCGCAACAAATTTCGCATAGAAAAATCGTTCGGAATTTAAACGATCCGCACTAGAGCCCGTATCTACGAGGTTTTGGCTCCAAAAAAGAATAATTCAAATCTTGTAGTTTTAACCTGCGGACTAAGAAGTCTGGCCGGTTCACTTGACCTCAACTCGGCGGCGCCGCCGAGTAGGATTGTAACGTCAATCCTTGAGACAAATCCTTGCGCCCGTTCTCTCTAAGTTCCTCCAACAACGCGGCAAGCATCTCGTCCGAAAAGGATCGGCTGCTTGAATACATCTCCGCGTTCATCGAAGAGCGGAAGCTTACCGCGAGACAGCTTCAAGTCCTGAAGCCAGGGATTCACCCCACAAGCTTTCTCTGTTGAGAGAAAAGGACCGCTCGGCGTGCGGCATCGATACGCTGAAGATTATCGCCGCCGGAATCGAATCTGGCGTGCTGGACCAGACCTCCGAAGAGGACTCCGGCGTCCATCGTCATCGCAATAATCCTTACGACAGGGATCCGATCGCTCAGGCCGTCAAGGACGAGCTCTTCCGCACCGTCGCCCAACAGGTTCGGCTCACGCCGACAGCCGAAATCCAGGCGGTTCTTCCAAATCTTGGCAAACGCCAGCTCACGAACCTACGGAACGAGAGGCCCAATTTATTCGGCTGGGACCGCCTCAATACCATCGCGATCCGCCTCGGAATCGATGTCACGGCGATCTGGTCGAAGCACTATCAGCCGCAGCAGGTGGCTGCATGACGACCATCCTGACGCTCGACACTGCCACCAAGACTGGCTGGTGCCTCACGCGAGATGGCCTCGTGATCGCGTACGGACTGCTGCGCTTCGATGATGACGTAACCGCTAAGGGTGACTTCATGCGTCCCGGTTCATTCGACTACATCGGCCAATCGTATCGAGCCGCCAAAGCAGCGGCCGAGCACTATGACCGCGAACAGGACCATGAGACCGCGCGGCGGTTCTGGCGGGACGCTGACGGTTGGTGCCGCCTCGCCAGGCAGAATGGCATCGACCTGGAGCGTCGCGCGGCATGACAATTCACGACAACCGGCGCGAAAGCGATGCGTTTTATTACGTGACACCGTCACCCGAAAAAGTAGCTCAAATCGTCGATCGCTATGGGGCCTTCGCTGCGGCAGAACGCTGGGGCTGGCTTAGCAACCTGCAGCTGACGGACCTCTATCGCCGCGGCCGGAAAGACATGACGGCCACGCTTAATTTCCAGTCATCATACGGCTGATGGATCCCGATTCCGTCTCGGAAGATTTCATGGTGCAAGATCTGGAGCCGCGGCGGGCGTCAACGTTCGTCGATCAGCTCGTCGAGTATGTCCACACAGGATCCGTCACATCAACGGAACCGGAGAAGCGCCTGGCGGCAGTGGTCGATCAGGATCGGGCTCATCCAACCAAGCGTATGGAAGCAGGCCCTCGACATCTGTCAACGCCTGCTCCACTTGCGCCGTCCAGCTGTCGATCATCTGGGGTGTGATTTCGACGGACTTGTGCCCCTTTTTGTGGACGCTTTCTGTGAGCCATTCTCCGGTATTTGGATCTTGATGGAAATGACCGTGCGCCAGTTCGTTTCTCCAAGCATTTATGCGACGTAGCCGTTCAAAGTCCGGTGCCGGCCACCTGGGGAAAGCGCATAACATTAAGTCGAGCCGCTCGACCTTCTGGATATAAAATTCGTTGATTTTGAAGAGATGAGGCTTCATCAGCTTCTCCTTCGTCGTCACGCGAATGATTTCTGCCAGAAGGCTTTCCAGCTGATTGAAGCGGACGAGCATGCGGCCAAGCGCAGCCTCGTAACGTTCCTCGAAATATTTGGTCCGCGGTTCGGTCATAGATCGATGCCGACAACCATGAATGCGATCATGTCACGCGCTCCCCACCCTGATATCTAGTGACAATGTCACGGAAAGCTGGGGGCTGGAAGGCGTCCGGCACTAGTGAAATCGCCTGACTTCTGCAAGTGTCAGAATGGGTTGGGGGAACTCGAATGCGGGACTGGATACCATTCTTGATAGCGTGCGCAATCTCGATAGCGCTGCTGTCGTTTTGGATGGGCGCTGTGACAGTCACCGGGGTCACCACTACCAGTGCGCCGCATGGAGTCGTCGAGTACTGGCTCAATAGATATCAGACCATCCTCGCCGCCTTCGTCGCATTTTCGGCTGCCTTTTTCGTAGCTCAGCAGATCCGTGAAACCAGGGCCCAACACCGCGCAAACGTCCGCCTCGCCATGCGCCAGGAATTCGATGCGCTGCAGTCCGCCGAACGGTATGGCGAAAGCATGATCCGAGCGGCCCACGATCGCCGTTTGGACGTCGCCTCAGCGCTGATAAACGCACCTGCATCACGAACATTTCCTCGGATGAGTGTTAGGCGGCTTGAGCGAATTCAGCAGTTCTCCGGAGACGTCGTAGCGGACTTCGTACAACGCCTTCTCGACGAGATCGCCGACTATGAGAGATGGCGCGACCGAGGGTCTGTAATACAGGTGACGGTTTTCGGAACGACGACGCCGACGTTTGAAGAACGCATCGAGCGAGTGATCGACGCCGGCATTCTTGTCGTCGAAGCCGCGAAGATGCAGCGGGCAGAACTTGAGAAGTACGCCGCGTAACCTTCACGGAAAACGCTCGCCTGGAAGGCCGGCTAGCCCCATAGATTTCGTTTCAGGTCATTCGATACCCAACCACAATCCAACCCGCCACGACCCATCTAGGCGCATGACCAACCGGCAGGTCGCCCACAGGTCATGCACAGGTCACGGAGCGGAGTAGTTGCCTAATTCACGAATGATTTCATACACTTGCCCGGAAGCATATTTTCGGATTTTCGAAGGCAGGATGGATTGAGGGTGGCGGAGAGGCCCGGAAATATTGGGTTTTGGTTTCGAGAACCGCGAAAAGAAGCCGAGGAGTCAGTTTTCGCCTCCCATGACTTCGACGAAAGCCAGCCTACCGGCATCGATCAATGCCTGCCGTCTCGCTGGATCGACGCCTTCAATGCTCTCGCCGGCAAGCCAGACCTGATCTGCGAAAACAGCGAGGTCTTCGAGATCTGCGACGGAGATGACGTTGTCGATGTATGACCGGAGCGCGGCGATCAGGCTTTCCTTCGTTGTCATCGGCCGGCCTCACGGATGGCATGGTGATGATCGCATTCAGTCCGCCACCATCCGCGCACCGCGCGGTTGATGCCGGGCGCACCGCAGCACTCGCAGATGTGCACAGAGAGCGCTTCCATACAGCTATCGACGAGATCCAATTCTCCATCGAAATACGACGACGAGAAAAGCGACATGCTGCCATATTTCTCCTTCGCGTATGAGATTTTCAGGGTCTCGCCCGCATCAGCAACGATCGCCGCACCGGCGCTCATGATATCGCACCAGCCAGCCTCGAAATCGAACGCGCCGCTCAGACCTGAATACCTTTCGCGAAGGGTTTCTCGCCAATTTTCGGGATGCCAGGCTTCACCGATTTCCGGCTCGAAGTGGCGGCGGCGATGGACGTAGAACTGCGCTACGAGCTTGGCCATCTGGACATAGACCGTGGGATCGTCAGCCAGGCGCTGGCCGGTTCGGTGATCAGGTGCAGTCAGGCGATCCCATACGATTTGGCTTTCGATTTGGAGAAGGTCGGTCATTTCGAGCACTCCAGGCTTTCGCTTGCGGCGATGCCGATTTCGATGAGCGCACCTTCGATTCTTGGCTGCCATGGCTGACCGATGCTGGCTCGGAGAACCGCCCTGGTGGTGGTCGGCGAAGGCTTTTCGAGAGCCGCCTCGATGGCAAGCCGAGCGTCGCCTGTGGCATGGTGAAGGCTCAAATTGAGAGCAGCGCAGTAGATCGCATTTGCCGTTTTCATCACGCATTCCCCCACGTCATTTCCCGTCCATCGACCAGGGTTTCAATGATCCTTGTCAGCTGTCGAAGACTTCCGCCAGGCCAGGTCTTCTTGATCAAGGCAATCTCGTCCGGGGCCAGCGGAGCAACCCACCTTCCATCTAAGCCGCGCTGCAGCATGAGATCGTTGACGATGTTTTCTGCCAGCAGGCCCAGGTGCTTCCATTCCGGATCCGGCATCTTGAGAATGCGCATGCGATCGCGAAGCGGACCTGGGACACCCTCAAGGCTATTGGCCGTTGCGAAATGGGATACATGTGACAGATCGCATTCGACTTCGAGCGCCGGATCGCGCACGCTCCTCGACTGGGTCCGTTCGAGCATTGGCAGCAGCGCATCAAGGGCGCTGCCGTTATGCGTCGCCGTCGACACTTTCTCCAGCTCGTCCCAAACGAGAGCCGGATTCGCGGAGCCTGATCGCCGGATCAACTGCAGCGGGACGCTTTCTCTCGCAGATGACCATTGTGCACTGGTACCCATCAACGAAGCATCCGAGACACCACCCAGCGGCACGACCTCGACAGGAAGGCCTGCCATTTCCGAGATCGCCTTCGCCAAAGCGGTTTTTCCGGAGCCGGGTTTTCCGACGATGCATGTCGGCCGGAAAAGCACGGTTTCTGAGACAACCAGATCGGAAAGGATGGTGTCGATCAAGCGGAAGGCATGCGGCCACCGTGCAACAAGCGCCTGCCGCGCGGCGACGATGTTTCCCTTTGCAATAAGGGGAATTTTCGATCCGGCGATGCCCGTCCATGCGCGGTGAATCTCACGCCGATGGCTCGTTCCCCCGTCTGGCAGCTCGGGCACGACGACGATGCCGGCCGACGTCGGCGGCGCGGTCTCCGCGCGGTCTTCTCGCTCTGCGGCAAGCGCTTCGCGGATCATCGATTCGGCGGCTTCGACCTCTGCATACTCGCCATTGGTGACCCACTTTTCGGCAGCAAGATAAAGGTTCGCAATGTCGTTGCTCTCTCTGATCCGCCGTGCGCCGCGAGCGTAGGCATCAACGGGATTCTTAAACATGCCGCTCATGCCTTCGAGCATCGTACGGCTGATGAGCGTACTGAACGAAAGAGTGCCGCTCATCGCAACGCGGTCTTCCAAATCCCGGCGAAGTTTGAACAGCGATTTGTGGTCGCCGAGGCAGACGGCGTAGAGCCGGACGCGATCAAGATCGTCCCCAAGCTCCCCTTCGCCTGCACCCAGCACAAGGCGGCACGACTCCACCGAATGACTGACTTTCAGATTTTCGAGCGCAGCTTCGAGCCGATCGCCAGCGCCGAGAAGGAGTCGATGCTTGCACCACGACGTGATGTCGATGTCGATATCGCCGGCTGCGAACGGATAGCCAGACAGCAGTTCCGAAGTCCGCGGCAGCATGCCTTCCTCGACACGCTGCATGCGCTCGTTGCGTGATTTGATCAGCCGAACTGCCGCGACGTTGATGCCGCTCGGGACTTTGAAATCGTCGAACTTAGACATCGCGCGACCCCACGTTTTTGTGCGGCCCAAGGCGATACAAATCGTTCTCAGTTTTCAGCCAGCGGCGGTCAAGGTCCGCGTGTGTCGGAGGTGACAGCACGATTTCGTCTTCGTCGCCGAGCAGATGCCCGATAACTTTACCGATAATGCTGCCGCCCCAAAATTCGTCATCTGAGATGGACCAGTTATACAAATAGGGGGCAGCAGCGATATCTGCGTCGGTCGGAAAAAGTCCGCCGTCGCCAAGATACAACAGGCAGGTCGTATCAACAATAATGCAAGACATAAGAGCCTCGGAAACCATCCGCCGCAGCGGACAGCCGAGGCGGAGACTAGATCGCGCGCCGTGAGACGCGAACGAAAACGACCGCGATTGCGGTCCCTTGCTCAGCGTCTATTCGAATGGTGGCGGCGAAGGTCATTTGGGTCTCCTGCCCAAAACATGGCGCCGGGGAGACCCATTGTAAAGGACCTTCCGGGCGGCAGAGCTCACAAAACGTTAATGGGATCCTACTCGATCGGCGATGTGCTTCAGCTGCCGATCGGCATAGTGCCCAACGATCGTCCTGGCGACACGTAGGGCAAGATCGCGATCGACAGGCAGCATGGCGACGGCCCAGTGCCCGCGCGGACCGTGGACTATATCCCAGCCGGACTTGTTGCGGACTGATCGCTCGTCGCTGTCGAGATCCGTCATATAAATGAGTGCTTCTTCGACGAGGTCATCCGGCCAATCGACACCCCCCTTGACCGTCTTGGCAGCACCTAGCATCGCTTCCGCACGCTTCTCGGTAACGCGGACGTAGCGATCAAGGGCGTCTTTTTGGCTGTCGAGTAAGTAGCTCTGACCGGTCAAATCGGTGATGGTTTTGTAGCCAGACGTGAACTGACCCCAGCGTTCTTTCGTCGCAACTGCCCGCGCCAGTGCACTGTCACGGCGCTCCCGGACGGCGCGCTTATTTTCGCGCTGCCTAACATGACGTTCGATGAACTCCGAATGCTTGGCTCGGAGCTTGTCCATATAAAATATGGTCAGCTTTTCCGGGGCTTTTCGAGGATCGTATTCCGCGTAGAAACCTCCCGGACCCTTGGTGAAAGTGATGCCGGCCCGCACCAGGTCGAGCGGATCGCTGTCGCGGTATTTCCAGAGCACCCTGCTCACCGGCGACAAGAATTTCTCGCCGTCCGCACGCCAATCAGTTCCATCTATTTCCGGCAGCATAGCAGTCTCCATGTCGCATTATGAACGACATGAATATGTATCACGGCGTTAACGATATCAAGGTTATGTCTCATATTTTGCGACATTAGATCTTGTAGAACGGATTTTCATGTCCTAAATTCGAGACATGACGCAGGCGTTGGCCGCGTCGCTAAGTGGAGAGACCAGACCGATGGCTAAAGAATTTCATCATTGCCCGGAGTGCGGCGAGCGCGCGACAATATATGGGACCAACCGCCGGGAAGCGCTGCGCAAGCTTGAATGGTGGCAAAGAACCCGCCCACTGTGCAACGGATGCCAACACAAGAAAGAAGAAGCAGCGCTAGAGAAGAAGAAAGACGCCGCGGCTATCGTTGTCGAAGAGTTGGAACTGCCGGCGCTGCGAGGGTCGAAAGCGCAGGTCAGAACCGCTAATCTCATCCGTGCCCGGCAGGTCCCAGCCATTCTGGCTGGTTGCGAACATGACGACGTGGAAGTCATCCGGTTCTTCAATCCAAAGCCTTACGAAAAGTCATTGATCGCGCAGTTGCACGGCTTGGCGATCGAGAAGATCGAGACTGCCAAGAATTACATCTGTAACATCGACGACGCGGACTGGTGGATCGAAAAAGGCAACCAGCTCGAAGCGGCACCGCTGTTGTGCCGGGTGATCGAAGAGATGGCTGATCGGGACCTTCCTGAAAAAAAGCCGGCACTGGTCGTCGCTGTCGATCTGGAAACCCTGCTACGCCCTGAGGCACCGGTTAGTGAGACCGTCGGTCGCGTGATCCACACGACCGGACGTCTGACCATGGACATCGATTATCCGGAAAAGCGCGAGGACTTCAACGAAGCGGTCAAAGCTTTCAACCCTCGTTGGGACGCACCGACCAGACGATGGGTGTTTGAGTTCCGCGAAGATCAGATGCCGGACATCGCAGCCGAAGTCGTCGCACATCTCGTCGGCAGTGGCTTTGTCTTGCGTGTCAAGGACACCGCCCTTCGGGAGCTGGTCCAGTCTGGCGAATTCAAGAAATCGGACGGAAGGCGCATTGACTATGCCGGCGGTGATTTCCTCCGTATCGACTGGCATCGGATCGACGGCGACTACTACGAAGAAGTGCGCAAGCTCGTCGGCTCGAAGTGGGATCGAGAAAACCGTACGGTCCTGGTTCCCATCGGATCCATCGACGACATTCGAGATTTCGCATCCAAGTTCGGCTTTCCCATGACCGACCTGGCGATAAAGGCTGCCGAGGCCTTCGACGAGTTCCGTAGATCCGGAATGATCGAAGGCAAGAAGCGCGCGAAGGGCAAGGCTGCGCCCATCCTCGACCGCAAAGTCTTCCCCGACACCATCAAGATCAATCCGGATCTCCTGGACTGATCGATGTTCCACACGACCACGGAACTCATGACGCACCAGGCGCGTGCGGTGGCGAAGCTTTCGCCATCGCGGGTCGCAGCGCTCTTCATGGACATGGGGACAGGCAAGTCCCTGACCGCCCTGCGCCTAGCCGAATTGAAGCAAGCCAATTGGAACAAGCTATTCTGGTTTTGTCCCTGCGCCCTTCGCCAGACCGTGCTCGAACAGATCATCGAGCACACCGACATTCCTGCCGACATGGTGACGGTCTGGAATCAGCAGGGCATGCGGAAAAGGAGCCGGCGCGACGACGCGCTCGTGCATATCATCGGCATAGAGACCATGTCTTCCTCGACGAACGCCGTGCTGCGTTACAACCAGCTTTTGACAGAAGACGGCTTCGTCATCGTTGACGAGTCTTCATACATCAAGGCCAACCGAGCGAAGCGGACGCAGCGGATAACGGCGATGTCCGATCGCAGTCGCTATCGAATGATCATGACCGGCACGCCGTTGACGGATTCGATCATCGACCTCTTCGCGCAAATGACCTTCCTGTCGCCGAAGATCCTCGGCCACAATTCTTGGTATAGCTTCGCCAACGCCCACATCGAATATGAGACGAAGCCGTCGCGCTTCAATAAGTCGATGAGAATACGTACGGGTCGCGTTCTGCGGACCTTCGATAAGGACGTCCTCGCCGCTCAGATCGAACCTTACGTATTTCAAGTCCGCCGTGAGGAATGCCTTGATCTGCCGAAACAGATCTACGTCGATAGAACCTGCGAACTGGCTGAGTGGCAGCGTGAACTGTACGAGCAGGCGAAGCTCGATGCTCTGGCCAGCCGAGATTGGGATGCTTGGAATGACACCAGCATTCTCCAGCTTTTCACTACCCTGCAGAAGATCGTGGTCGGGTTCGCCGGCCAGGTCGTTCGAGCAGACAATCCTAGGATCGACCTACTCTTGGAGACCATTGGGGAAATCGCCGACGATGAACCGCTGATCATCTGGACGAAATATCTCGAAGCCGCGGACACCATCTGCCAGATTCTTGGGCGGCATTACGGGTCCGACCAGGTCTGGAAGTTCACCGGCCGCGTCGGCGAGACGCAGCGCAACCATAACCTTGAAAACTGGCGTCGCAAGGGACGCTTTCTGATCGCGACGCAAGCGATCGGCGGTCATGGCCTTACGCTCAACGAAGCGGCCTACTCGCTCTTCTACGCTGATAGTTTCAAATATGCCGAGCGGATCCAGGCGGAAGGCCGCAACCATCGGATCGGTCAGGAGCGGCCTGTGGTCTACACCACGCTACGTTGCGAAGACACGATCGATAATCGCATCGAGCACAAGCTGCAGTTGACGGACAGCGTGGTGTCCGACTTCCGACGGATGGTCGACAGCCTCGTCCGCCAAGGCGATCAGGACGCCATAAAAAAAGCGATCGCTTCGCTCTGATACCCCTTGAAGAAAGAATTTCATGTCTCTATATTTGAGACATGGGCGCAGGCATAGGCCGCGTGCATTGGTAGGAGACCATCAAATGAACGACGACAAAACCTTGGATGAACTGTACGCCGAGCATGACGCTCTGGAGAAGGCGATAGAGGTCCTTAAGAAGCGGCAGGCAGAGATCATGTCCGCCGCAGGCGTTATCTGGTTGCGGGTGAAGAACCGGGAAATCGACGCCGCATTGGCGGCCGGTGACATCGAATGACCAAGCACCTTTCCATCGACGTCCACGCGGCCGCGATGAAGCGTATGGCCTACGTCTTTGCCAACTTCGACAACGTCTACGTCGCCTTCTCGGGCGGCAAGGATTCCGGGGTGCTGCTCAACCTCGCGCTGGACTATATCCGCCTCCACGCCCCGGAACGCCGCATCGGCGTGTACCATCTCGACTACGAGGCCCAATACACGGCCACGACCGAATACGTCGACGCTGTCTATGCCGAGCTTGGCGACAGCGTCGACAACCTGCGCTGCTGCGTGCCCGTCCGCTGCCCGACGTCCACCTCGATGTTCGAGACGCATTGGCGGCCGTGGGAGCAGGCAAAGCGAGACATTTGGGTGCGTGACCTTCCGAACGCCCACCTCGGCATCGACGATCTGCCGTGGATCACGCCGGAGATGACGGACTACGAATTTCAGGAAGAGTTCGGCCGGCACTACCACGCCGCCAAGAAGGCCAAGCGCACTGCCGTCATGGTAGGTATTCGAGCTCAGGAAAGCCTCGACCGCTGGCGCACCATTGTTTCCGATCGGAACAAGGTAGGCAAGTTCAAGGGCGTGCGATGGACGACCGAGGTCCACGAAGGCGTCTACAACTGCTATCCGATCTACGATTGGCAGACAGAAGACATCTGGGCGGCCAACGCTAAGTTTGGATGGCGGTACAACCGGCTCTACGACCTTATGCACTACGCCGGCGTGCCGTTGCATGCGATGCGCGTTTCCTCGCCTTTCCATGCGTACGCGAAAGGCACCCTGCAGCTCTACAGGACCCTTGATCCGCACGTTTGGGGAAAGATGATCAGCCGCGTCAACGGCGTCAATTTCACGGCCCTCTACGGCGACACGAAGGCTATGGGCTGGAAGAAGATCGAGAAGCCGGCGCACTTTACTTGGCAGCAGTATGCCGAGTTCCTGCTGGCCACCCTTCCGCCTGCCGTCGCCGAGAACTACCGAACCAAGTTGGCCACCTCGATCAAGAGTTGGAAGAAAGGTGGCGGCGTCATGGACGAGCAGACCATCGCCGAGCTGCGCGCCGAAGGCGTCCAATTCGAGGTGGGAGAGACCAGCGCAAGATCGGCGACTAAGAAACCGGTGACGATGGATTACCAAGACGACACGACCGTCACGGACTTCCGCCGGATCCCGACCTGGAAGCGTCTCTGCATCACCATCCTGAAGAGCGACCATGTCGGCAAGTACATGGGCTTCACCCTCACCAAAAACGAGATGGCGCGCCGTGCCGCTGCGCTGGAAAAGTACAAGGAACTCTGACATGACCAAGACCTTCGTATCGCCCGTATACGGCGTCCGTGCCGTGCCACTCGAAAAGATCCGGGCCAATGCCTACAATCCCAATGCCGTGGCGCCACCCGAGATGAGGTTGCTCGAGAAGTCGATCCGCGAGGACGGCTACACCATGCCCATCGTTTGCTACCACCTGCCCGACGAGGATATTTACGAGATCGTCGACGGCTTTCACCGCTACACCGTCATGATGACCTGCCGCGACATCCGCGAGCGCGAAGGCGGCTGCATGCCCGTCGTGGTCATCGAGAAAGACATCTCGAACCTCATGGCATCGACGATCCGGCACAACCGCGCCCGGGGCAGCCACTCGATCGACCTGATGGTCAATATCGTCGGCGAGCTGGTTCAGTCCGGAATGTCGGACGAATGGATCGCGAAAAACATCGGAATGGATGCCGACGAACTCCTGCGCCTCAAGCAGATCAGCGGCTTGGCTAGCCTGTTCGCGGACAAGGATTTCTCACGCGCCTGGGCGGTCGATAGCCATGACGAAAAATTCTACGTTGGCACTTGATACTCTCACTTCGTGTCGCTATATTTGAGACATGCAACGCAGGTATAGACCGCGTGACAGTTCGGAGAAGCCCGATGAAGACCCTCAAGACCGTCCAGTTCAAAGACAACCTCGTCTACCAGACCCGTGCTGGCCGTGACCGCATTTCCGTGGCGGATGCCAAGGATGCCATCTGGTTCCAGTATATCGATGGCGAAGAGGTTCTCGGTATCTGCTCCCTCTTGCCGATCACCGGCAACGGCGGCCGTCTCAAGGCAGTCTGGGTCAAGCCCGAACATCGCGGTGCCGGTAATGGCACCGCCATGGTCGAGGCTTTGATGGCCTTCGCCCGCGACAGGGGCGCCGACCGCTTGGAAGTCATAGCCTACAACCCGAAATTCTACGAAGCCCGTGGTTTCAAGAAGGTCGGGAACCCCCGTCCCAACGGCACTCAGCGCCTCGTCAAGGAGCCCGTCTGATGAAGGTCGTCATAACCGATCTCTCCCGACCCGATGAAGAAATCGCGAGGCAGATCGGCGTCAATGTCGAACGCGTCGCAGCTATCAAGAACCACCTGAAGAAGGCACCCGCAGATGGAAATCGATCTTCGCCACCCCAGCACGATTAAGTCCGGTTTCGATCTCTCCCTGGACGGCCAGGAAGGCGTCACCATCGTCGGGCTGGTCAACATCGACGACACCGACGAGGATCTCTACTACCCTCTGGCGATCGTCCAGTGTGGCCGTGTGCGCAAGCTGGCTGCCATTATCAATGGTGAAGCAGCCGACATCGAAGCACCCGATGCCGGGGCCGAATTCCATTCGGTCTTCGAAGACCTCATCAGCGATATCTGGCCCGAAGACCACGTTGCCGCCTTGACCCGTCTCTTCGGGTTCAATCGACGTTCCGTGCAACGCGACCGCATCTCCACCTGGCTGATCCCCGGTCCCGTGGTGCAGCTGCTTACCTATGTCCACTCGCGTCCCGATCGTCGCGCCTTCGCGCAGATGCTGCTCGTCATGTGCGAGTATGCCGATCTGTATGATGACCCGAAGAAAGCCAAGGCAGCAGTGCTGTCGGCAGTCGACTTCTTCTACGACGACAAAAACCAGAAGATTCTGCGCCCGCAGTCAGGAGATCCGAAATGAAACTGAGAGTTGAACCCCTCGCTACCGGCGGCGCTGCCTTGTTCGACGGCAAGGAGCACTTCATCACGCTCGAAACTACCGCCGCCGCAAACGAAATTAAGTCGCTCGTTGAGGCTGCCTTGGCTTCGGAAGCACCAGCTAAACAGATCGTTGGAGCTATCGCACTGGCGCTCAACGTGTCCCGCTGACATAGTGTGGTAAAATATCCAAGAGCCCGGCCATCGCGCCGGGCTTTTCGATTCCTTCCATAAGAACCGGCCGTCTTATGCCTTAACGCGAATCCGCCACCGGCTTATACGATGGACCAACATCCGGCCGACTTATATCGTGACATAGATTTCCACAGTTGATCCTTGAAACGAACCAACCCCGCGTGGATATCGGCAACTGCGCCCTAATCGCGCCCTAATCGATCATTTTTGGAGGATCCACCGTTGGGTTTTCTCACTCTCAAAGAGGAAAAAACCCAACGATTTCAATTTGGTAGCGGAGGAGGGATTTGAACCCCCGACACGCGGATTATGATTCCGCTGCTCTAACCAACTGAGCTACTCCGCCACAACGCTGCGACCGAAGTCACGCTTGCGGGGTCGTACTAGACGGGGAAGGGAACAGTGTCAAGTGCTCCGCAGAGGTTTGGTTCGGTTGTAGATTTGGACGCCTAAAGACAACGCAAATCGCCGATCTGGAGACGGCTCTGGCGGCGACTTCAGTGCCACCAGAGCCGCGACCTTCCCTCAAATTCCTGCAAGGCAAACGTACTTCATTTCGAGATAGCCCTCGATGCCGTATTTTGACCCCTCACGGCCTAGGCCGGATTGCTTGACGCCGCCGAAGGGCGCCATTTCGTTGGCGAGGGCGCCGGTATTGACCCCGACCATGCCGGCTTCAAGAGCTTCGGCCACGCGCATGATGCGGCCCATGTCGCGGGCGTAGAAATAGGAGGCGAGGCCGAATTCGCTGTCATTGGCCTTGGCGATGACGTCGGCTTCGTCCTTGAAGGTGATGATCGGCGCGAGGGGCGCAAAGGTTTCTTCCTTGGCGACGAGCATGGACTGGGTGACGTCGGCGATGACGGTGGGCTCGAAGAAGGTGCTGCCGAGCGCGCTGCGCTTGCCGCCGAGAAGCAGACGCCCGCCCTTTTCGAGCGCGTCGGCGACGTGCTGTTCGACCTTTTCGACGGCCTTGCCATCGATCAGCGGACCCTGGGTGACGCCAGGCTCGGTGCCGTGGCCCAGTTGCAGCGCGCGGGCTTTGGCGACGAGCTTTTCGGCAAAGGCTTCGGCAACGCTTTCCTGCACATAGATGCGGTTGGCGCAGACGCAGGTCTGGCCGGAATTGCGGAATTTTGACAGCATGGCTCCCTCGACGGCTGCATCGAGATCGGCGTCGTCGAAGACGATGAATGGGGCATTGCCGCCCAGCTCAAGCGACAGGCGCTTGATGCCACTGGCAGCCTCGCGCATCAGCCAGCGGCCGACCTCGGTCGAGCCGGTAAAGGTGATTTTTGCAATTTTTGGATTGGTGCAGAATTCTTGGCCGAAGGGTTTGGCCGAGCCGGTGACCACGGAGAAGACTCCCGCAGGCACGCCGGCGCGTTCGGCCAGCACGGCGAGAGCCAGGGCCGAGAGCGGGGTCTGCGAGGCGGGCTTGAGGATCATGGTACAGCCGGCGGCGAGCGCCGGGCCGGCCTTGCGGGTGATCATGCCGTTCGGGAAATTCCAGGGGGTGATGGCGGCGCAGACGCCGACCGGTTGCTTGAGCACCAGGATGCGCTGGCTGGGACTGGCGCCGGGAATGATGTCGCCGTCAATGCGCTTGGCCTCTTCGGCGAACCACTCGATATAGCCGGCATTGCTTGTGATCTCGCCCTTGGCTTCGGCCAGTGGCTTGCCCTGTTCGCTGGTGAGAATCAGGGCGAGATCATCGGCATTGGCGATGATGAGATCGAACCAGCGCCGCAGGATCTGCGAGCGCTCCTTGGCGGTCTTGGCGGCCCAAGCGGGCTGGGCCTCATGCGCCGCGTCGATCGCCTGACGGAGGACATCGACACCCAAGCTCGGGACGCTGCCGATGACGACACCGTCAAACGGGTCGGTGACGTCGATTTTGGCGCCATCGGGCGCGGCCACCCATTTGCCGCCGACGAGGGCTTTGTCGACGAGAAGCGACGGGTCCTTGAGGGCAAGCGAACGGGTGGTCATGATCAAATCCTAAAATTACTGCTTCTGCTTGAGCTGGCGGAGGGCCAGGATTTGCCGATCGCGCCAGGCCTGGCGCTCGGCAATGGAGTCAATCGGTACGCGCTCGGCAAGTTCCGCATGTGCTGACGCGATCTGCTCCGGCGTCCAATCGTAATCGGTGCGCGCCGCTTCGCCCATGCGGCGCATCATCGGGCCGAGGCGGTCAATAAAGCCCTGAAAACCGTCGGGGGCATTGAGGTGCGCGACCTCGAAGGGGCCGATAGAGGCCCAGCGAAGCGCGAGGCCATCAGTGAGGACAGCGTCGATATCCTCGGGGGTGCAGTAGCCCTCGCCCACCAGATGCAGCGCCTCGGCAACGAGGGTGAACTGCAGGCGATTGAGGATGAAGCCGTCGATTTCTTTCTTGAGCACGATCGGCCGCATGCCGGCTTCGGTCATGAGGGCCCGGGCCTTGGCGACGGTTTCGGGCGCCGTCCATTGCGTAACGCAAAGTTCGACCAGCGGGATGAGGGATGGTGGATTGACCGGATGGACGACGAGGGCGCGTTCGGGATGGGCAAAGTGACCCAGAAAATCCGAGCCGGGAATTGCCGAAGTTGACGACGCGAGGACGGCGTCGGCCGGCGCATGGGCAGCAATTTCCGCAAAAACGTCGCGTTTGACGGCGACGTCTTCGCGCACGCTTTCCTGCACGAAGATGACATCGGCCACCGCTTCGGCAATCGAGCCGGCGGCGCTGATGCGGCTGACGACGGTATCGATGTCTTCGGTAAGCAGGCCGTTCTCCCATAGAAGCTCAAGCGTGCGGCGCGCACCGGGAATGGCGGTGCGCGCGACTTCGCCGTCTATGGCGTCGTAGAGCCTGACATCATAGCCGGCGCGGGCAAAGACGACGGCCCAGGCGCGGCCGACCGTACCGGCACCGATACAGGCGACGGCGCTCATTCGGCAGCCGTCGTGGTCGGACGGGCCCAGCGACGCTCGAAGTCCCAAACTTCTTCAAACCCAATCAGCGTGTTGAATTCGCCGAAGTTGAAAAGCTTCGAGTTCGGCGAATTGGACGTGCCTTCGTTCTTTAAAACCTGCAGCGCGTTTTCGGCGGCGGCGGCGGCGGCAAGACCGGTGGCTGAGGGGAAGATCGCGAGCTTATAGCCGATATCGGCGAGTTCGGCCTTGGAGCGGATCGGCGTTTTGCCGCCATCGGCCATATTGGCCATCATCGGCTTGCTGACGCGCGCGCAGGCATCGCGCATTTCCTGTTCGCTCTCGAGTGCTTCGAGGAAGACGATATCCGCGCCGGCTTCGCCATAGGCGATACCGCGCTTGAGCGCGCCTTCAAAGCCATCGGTCTGGCGAGAATCGGTGCGGGCAATGATCAGGGTTTCCGGATTGCGGCGCGCTTCGACGGCGACCTTGACCTTTTCCACCATGTCGATCATCGGCACGACGCGCTTGAACGGCGTATGGCCGCACTTTTTGGGGAATTCCTGGTCCTCGATCTGGATGGCGGTGACGCCGGCTTCTTCAAAGCCACGCACGGTGTGGTGCACATTGAGAAGCCCGCCATATCCGGTATCGGCATCGGCGATCACAGCGGCATTGGCAGTGCGGCAGAGCGTGGCAACGCGATCGAGCATCTGGGTGTAGCTGGCGATACCGGCATCGGGCAGGCCATAGGCCGAGGCGGTCATCCAATAGCCCGAGGCATAGACGAAATCGAAGCCGACCTTGTTGCTGACCACGGCGGTGATCATGTCATGGATACCGGGAGCGACCACGAACTGGCCGGAGGCCAGAGCGGCCTTAAGGGAGGGCTTGCTCATCAATTTCGTCCTAGATTTCTGAGATATGAAATGGTTTCGGCTTCGGAGACGACGTCGCCATATTTGGCGTCCATGTCGAAGAGGTTGGCTTCGTGCGGCGCGGGATGACGATCACCCACAGCCTCGCGCACGATGATCGGGATGAAGCCGTGCGAATTGCAGTCGACGCAGGTGGCGCGAATGCAGCCGCTGGTCGACACGCCGGTATGGATCAGGGTGTCGATGCCGAGCGAGGTCAGCGTCGAGGCGAGCGAGGTGCCAAAGAAGGCGCTGGCATATTGCTTGGAGATGACGAGTTCATCCTCAGCCGGCACGAGACCCTTGGGCCAGGCGCCCATGGGGCTGCCTTCAAGGAAGTGATGGAGCGTCATCGACTTCTGATAGAAGCGGCCGCCATTGAGCGCCGTCTTGTTGTAGACGACGTTGGTATAGATCACCGGCACGCCGACTTCGCGCGCCACGTCCTGGAGCCGCAAGCCGCTTTCGAGGGCACTTTCGGTGCCGGCATAGAGCGAGCAGCTGGGATCGAAATAGGCTTCGACGAAATCGATCATGATCAGCGCCGGCTTCTTGCCGAAACCGATACGCTTGCCGAAGGCGCCCTTGTAGTTTTGCGACAGGTCTTGCTCGGTCATGCTTTGTCCGTCTGGCTGAAGAGAGTGTCGAGCCGGCCATCATCTAAGAACAGCCAGGGCTGGGAGGCGCGATGGCGCTTTTCGAAGGCGGCGATGTCGGCGGCATCCTGCGCCAGGATTTCGCCGATCTCGTCGAGACCGAGCATCAGCGCCGCCTTCCGGTATGGATCGATCTCGAAAGACAGTGAGGGGCCATTGGGAAGGGTGACCGTCTGCCTCTCGAGATCTATCGAGAACGGCTCGCAACTGGCAGCCGCTGCCAATGCATTGGCATGGGCCTCGCCAGTGATGACGATGGGAAGAACGCCGTTCTTGAAGCAATTGGAATAAAAGATTTCGCCAAAGCTCGGGGCGATGACGCAGCGGATGCCGAAATCGGCCAGCGCCCACACAGCCTGTTCGCGGCTCGATCCGGAGCCGAAATTGGCGTCGGCCACGAGAATCTTGGCCTCGTTGAACGGAGGAACGTTGAGCATAAAATCCGTGCTCGTGCCGTCCGGACGGTGCCGACGCTCATGGAAGAGGTGCTTGCCGAGGCCGGTCTTATCGAGCAGCAGCAGGAAGCGGGCGGGAAAGATGATATCGGTATCGACATCGGCTTCGGGCAAAGGTGCCGCGACGCTGGTGAGGGTAACGAATTTTTCCATCAGGCAGATTTCCCCAGCGTGCGCACATCGACGAGATGGCCCGAGATCGCGGCGGCCGCGGCCATGGCGGGGCTCATCAGGTGGGTTCGACCGCCTTGCCCTTGCCGACCCTCGAAATTCCGGTTGGAGGTGGACGCACACCGCTCGCCGGGGGCGAGGCGGTCATCGTTCATGGCGACGCACATCGAGCAACCCGAGTCGCGCCATTCGAAACCGGCATCCTTGAAGATGCGGTCGAGCCCTTCCGCTTCGGCTTGAATTCGCACGGTGGCTGAGCCCGGGACGACGATGCCGGCGACCGTGGACGCAACATGCCGGCCCTCGACCACTTGGGCGGCAAGACGCAGATCCTCGATGCGGCCATTGGTGCAGGAGCCGATGAAGACGCGATCGATAGCGATTTCGTCGAGCTTCATGCCCGGTTCAAGCGCCATATATTTAAGGCTCCGCTCCATCTTGGCGCGACGGACCGGATCGGCTTCGAGCGCGGGATCGGGAATGCGATCGGAAACCGGCGCCGTTTCGCCGGGATTGGTGCCCCAGGAGACGTGCGGCACGAGTGCGGAAACATCGAGCTCAACTTCGCGATCGAAGCTGGCATCGGCATCGCTGCTGAGACTCAGCCAGTGGGCTCCGGCTGCGGTCTGCATGTCCCGCGTCGGCGCAAGCTTGCGGCCGCGCACATAGTTGAGGGTCGTCTCATCCGGCGCCACCATGCCAACGCGACTGCCCGCCTCGATCGACATGTTGCACAGCGTCATGCGCGCTTCCATCGAGAGGGTCGCGATGGCCGGTCCGGCATATTCGATGGCGTGGCCGACGCCGCCATTGGTGCCGATCTTGGCGATCAGCGCCAAGATGATATCCTTGACTGCGACACCCGGCTGCAGCGCGCCATTGAGCGTCACCCGCATGGTCTTCTGCTTCTTCTGCCGCAGGGTCTGCGTTGCGAATACGCATTCACACTCGCTGGCGCCTATGCCGAAGGCAATGGCGCCGAAAGCTCCGTGGGTCGAGGTGTGACTATCGCCACAAACCAGCGTCATGCCAGGTAGCGTAAAGCCCAGCTCCGGCCCGATGACATGGACGATGCCATGCCGGTTATCGTTCATGCCAATATAGTGGACACCGAAGCGCTCACAGTTCGCCTCAAGCCGCGAAACCTGGCGCGAGGCGAGACCATCGGGCAGCGGCAGATGGCGCAACCGGGTCGGAACCGCATGGTCCGCAACGGCGATATGAGCCGCAGGACGCACGAGATTCCGGCCTTCCGCCACAAGGCCAGCAAAGGCCTGCGGGCTCGAAACCTCCTGCACGAGATGTCGATCGATGTAAAGCAGACTGGTGCCGTCGTCATAGTCCTTGACGACGTGCTGCTGCCAAACCTTGTCATAGAGAGTGAGTGCGCTCATAGCCCCGCCGAGACCAGGAAACCCTATTCATGAAGTGTAGTGGTGCAGCCTCCGCAGGCCAGTCCAAGAATCTGGAGAGGCCCACAATCTTTGCACTTGCGAAGATGTCAAACCCCAATCTATGCTGGTGTGAATGCGCATGCAATATCCAATTGGATGAGGGTGCATGCGTGACGGGGAAGACTAAGACAAGGGATGAATTATGAGATTGGGCGTAGACGTTGGCGGTACTTTCACCGACCTGCTCCTTCACGATGAGAAAGGCCGGCGAACCTTTCAGGCCAAGACCCCTTCAACGCCCGAGGATCAGTCGATCGGCGTCGTCGAAGGCGTGAAGCTGATCTGCGAAAAGGCCGGGATTTCGCCAGCCGATATCGACCTGATCCTGCACGGCACGACCGTCGCCACCAATGCGGTGCTCGAAGGCAAGGGCTCGCGCGTCGGGCTCCTCGTCACTGAGGGCTTCGAGTATACGCTCCATCTCGCCAAGGCCTGGACCCCGGGTCCGCTCTTTGGCTGGATCAATATGGAAAAACCCGATCCATTGGCCTCGCTCGCCGATACCCGCGGAATTCCCGAGCGCATGAATGCGCGCGGCGAAGTCGTTCGCGAACTCGACATGGCGGCGGCCACCGCACTGATCGACGATCTCTGCTCCTCGGGCATCGAAGCGCTGACCATTTCGCTTATGCACTCCTATGCCAATGCCGCCCATGAGCGCCAATTGCGCGATATCGTGGCCCAGCGTTTTCCCGATATCCCGGTCTCGCTCTCGTCAGAAATCCTCCCCGAATTCCGCGAATATGACCGTGCCATCACCACTGTGATGAACGACTATGTCCGCCCGATCATGAAGCGCTACCTTTCGCGCATCGAAGATCGCCTAGCCGACAATGGCGTCACCGCGCGTCTTCATATCGTCCGCTCGGATGGAGGACTGATGAGCGCTGCGGCGGCGTCAGAACGTCCGGTTCATACCGTGCTCTCCGGCCCAGCCGGTGGCGTCACTTCGACAATGATGCTCTCTCGCCGCTCGGGTTTCCCGAAACTGCTCGCCTTCGACATGGGCGGCACGTCGACCGACGTCGCCGTAATCATCGACGGTGACGCTACCATTTCGCGCTCGACCGAAGTCGGCATGTTCCCGGCCAAGGTGCCGACGCTCGACGTGCGCAGCGTTGGCGCCGGCGGCGGTTCGATCGCCGACGTTTCCGAACTGACCGGCTCGCTCCGCGTCGGACCGCGCAGTGCCGGCGCCCGTCCGGGTCCGGTCTCCTACGGGCGTGGCGGCACTGAACCGGCCGTGAGCGACGCCAATGTGGTGCTCGGTTATCTGCCGCCCGTGCTGCTCGGCGGCGAAATGAAGCTCGACGTCGAAGGCGCCCGCAAAGCCGTCGCCAATGTTGGCCAGCAGATCGGCCTTTCCCCAGAAGACGCAGCCAAGGGCATTATCGACATCGCCAATGAAGTCATGCTTGGCGCACTCCGCGTCATCACGGTGCAGCGCGGTCTTGATCCGCGTGAATTCGGCATCGTCGCTTTTGGCGGCGCCGGCCCGCTCCATGGCAATGCCATGGCCGAACTCTTGGGTTGCTATCCGGTGCTCGTGCCGCCCAATCCGGGCGTGCTCTGTGCGCTCGGCTTCCTCGAGGCCGACTTCCGCAACGAATTCGTGCAGACCTATATTCGCTCGACCGTGGGTCTCGACCCATCGGAAGTCTGGAGCCGTTTCGCCGAACTCGAGGCGAAGGCGCAGACTTGGCTGACCGAACAGGAAGTGACGGATGCCGATGCCTCGATCACCTATTCACTCGATCTTCGCTATGAGCAGCAGGGCTTTGAAGTGGCGGTGCCGGTCAGCGCTGCAGACGTCCATAACAAGGGCGCGCTGACGCAGACCCTCGCTGATTTCCACGATATCCACGAACGCCTCTATGGCGTGCGCTTCACCGTTCCGGTCGAACTCGTCGCCATGCGCGTCGTTGCCCGCGGCGCCACGGAGCCCGTGGAAGAGTCCTACGCCGAAGCCGCCTCGACCGACGTCAAGGCCGCGATCATCGAGACGCGCCCGGGCTATTTCAACGGCGCCTGGCAGGACACGGTCCATTATGACCGCAACAAGCTCGGCGTCGGCTCGCGCGTCGAAGGCCCGGCAATCATCCGGCAATACGACACTACGACCGTGCTTCTCCCGGCGCACTACGCCGAGATCGATACGCACGGCAATATCCTGATCTGGCCCGTTTCGAAGGGGAATTGAGCGCCATGACCAACGCAACCGAGACAACCACCGTCGACCCGATCACCCTCGATATCATCGAGAACGCACTCAAGAACGCCCGCTATGAAATGGATGGCGTCGTGGTGCGCATTTCGCTCTCGCCGGTAATCCGCGAGCAGCACGACGAATTCCCGATGATCTGCAATGAACGCGGGCAGATGATCGTCGGCCAGTTCGGCTCCTACATTCCGTCCGTCGTCGAAAAGTTCGGCGGCGATGTGAACGAAGGCGATATCTTCGTCTGGAACGACCCCTATGCCTCAAAGGGCTCGATCTCGCACAACAATGACTGGTGTGTGATGCTTCCCATCTTCCACGAGAAGGTTCTCGTGGGTTTCTCCTCGATCTTCGGCCACATGGTCGATGTCGGCGGCACCGTACCGGGCTCGATGCCGGCCAATGCCCGCACCATCTGGGAAGAAGGCCTTCGCGTTCCGCCAGTCAAGATCTACTCCAAGGGCGAATTGAACCAGGGTGTCCTCGACATCATGCTCAACAATTCGCGCACCCCGGACATGAACAGGGCCGACCTCATGGCGCTGATCGCCGGCTGCCGCACCGCGGGCACGCGCGTCAGGGAACTCTGCGACCGTTTTGGCCGCGAGACCTATATGACCGCCTGCGACATGCTTCTCGCACGCACCCGCGAAGCCATGCGCGTCGTCATCCGGAAATACATTCCGGAAGAGCCGGTGAGCTTCACCGACTATGTCGACGACGACGGCCTCGGCAATGGCCCGTTCAAGATGACGCTGACCATCTGCCGCCGCGGCGATGTGGCCGTGTTTGACTGGACAGGCACCGATGCGCAGGCGGAAGGCCCGATCAACTTTCATATCCATGAAGGGCTCTGCAAGCTCTTCTTCGGCGTCTATATGATCATGTCGTTCGACCCTTCGGTGCTGTTCAACGAAGGCTTTTATGACCTGTTCGAGATCGTATTGCCGGAAGGAAGTCTGCTCAATCCGCGCTTCCCGGCAGCGCTTTCGAACCGCCTCAACACCCACACGCGCTTCTTCGATTGTCAGGCCGGCGCGCTCGGCAAGTTCGTGCCGCAGCTGTCGATGGCTGCCGGCTACGGCACGAGCCCGCACTTCATCTTCTCGGGCACCGACAAGGAAAACAAGTACTTCCAGCTCATGGAATTGCTGTTCGGCGGGGTGCCGGGACGACCAAAGGGTGATGGCTTCGACGGTCACGCCTGGTGGCCGCTCTTTTCGGCGACCCCCATCGAATATATCGAGAACTACTATCCCGTTCTCATCGAGCGCTATCAGCCGATCCAGGATTCCGGTGGTCCCGGCCTTCATCGAGGTGGCGCCGGCATCGAAAAGGTCTATCGCCTGCTCGAAAAGGGCCAGGTCTCGATCCATGACGACCGCGAAGTCGTGCCACCCTGGGGCATCAATGGCGGCCTTCACGGCGGCACATCGAGCAAATGGGTGATCAAGAACGGCGAAACCGAACCGACCCGCATCCCGTCCAAGATCGACAATCTCAAGGTCAACCCCGGCGACCGCGTCGTGTTCAAGACCGCCGGTTCCGGTGGCTGGGGCGATCCGCTCGAACGCGCCGCCGAGATCGTCGCCCGCGACGTGCGCTATGGCCTCGTCTCTCGCGAACAGGCGGAGAAATCCTATGGCGTCATCCTGACCGAGGACAACGAGGCAGATGTGGCGGCCACTGCAAAACTACGCGACGCCACCAAGAAAGAACGCGGCGAGCCGCCGGCTTTCGACTTCGGCTACACGCCACCGGAACCCCAGGCAGCAGAATAAGCAAACGGGGCCGAAAGGCCCCGTTTCATTTCTCGTCTTCGTTTTTCGCAGCTTCCGCTTCGCCCCGATAGGCTGGTGGCACCGGGATAGAACTGCGCCAGATCAGACGCCCCTTGATCGGCCGGTCAATGCCGCGCGGGATAGGCTCGGTCGGATCGTCGAGATGGAGGATGGACAGGGTTTCATCCACCATCTGCTCGATCGGCTGTCGCACGGTCGTCAGCTGATAGGGCGCGCGGCGGCCTTCGGGGATATCGTCGAAGCCGCCGACCATCAGATCCTCCGGCACGCGCAGTCCGAGGCGATGGCGCAGGGCATCGATGGCGCCCATGGCCATGATGTCGTTAACCCCGAACAAAGCGTCGGGGCGCACGCGGCTTTTGTCGCGGATCAGCTTGATCGTCGCGTTGAAGGCCCCCTCATAGGAGGAATGCCCATGCACCTCGACGATCTGGGAGCGCTTTACGCCACCATCGAGCAGGCGCTCAACGAAACCACGCACACGATCACCGCTGGTTGTGCCCTTCAAATCGCCGGTGATCAGCGCAAAATTCTGCGCGCCGGCGGCAAGGAAAGCCTCGGCAATCAGCGCGCCGCCCGCGACATTGTCGCAGCGCACGCCGGACGCATCGGAGCCCGGAATATAGCGATTGAACAGTACGATCGGGATGCCGCGATCATGGCAGAGGCTGATCATGCGGGTCGAAAGTTGCGCCGCGGTCAAGACCACGCCGTCCACCTGATATTTGAGGAGATGCATGATCGCCTCGTCGCTTTCCGAATTCGGCTCGACGGTGAAGATCAGCACCTGCCGCCCCTGTGCCTGGAAGCGCCGGCTAAAAGTGTGGAGAACGTGGACGTAAAAGGGATTGTCGAGATTACCGATGATCAGCGCGACGATATTGGTGCGTTTCGTCGTCAGGCTGCTGGCAATGGAGTTCGGGACGTAGTTAAGCTTGAGCGCAGCTTCGAGCACTTTTGTGCGGGTTTCGTCCGCTATGCGCGAGCCGGGCGTGAAGGCCCGCGAGACTACCGATTGAGAAACGCCGGCTAAAGCGGCGACATCGAACGAAGTTGACCTGGAGCTTTTCCGCGCCATCAATTTTCTTTCCGGGGGCCTGCCGTCAGAATGCGCATGCATTCCTCGCCCTTCACCTATCGATAATCCCAGCCGCGCTGGGTTTCAATGCAAACCTGCACGCTTGCTGTGCATCTCGCCTGCAAAAACGGCTCGCCGATACAAGAATTCTCGCCAAAGATTTTTAGAACGGGAATTGACTTGGGTAATGAGTTGCGCTCCTATGAATACGCATTCACCATCATAGCCCGAGGGGGGTTCGATGGCCGGATACAGGGAGACTCTCATGAACAAACGCGCGCTGCTCGCGTCGGTTGGCGCCTTGACCATGCTTGTTGGCTTTGCAGGGGCCGCCTCTGCAGACGAGGCGAGCGACGGCTTGGCTCGGGCCAAGGAAAATATCGCCAAATATACCTCAAAGCCTGAATTCGTTGCTCCTGGCGACGCCTTCGATGCCAAGACTTGCGCGGCCGGCAAGAAGATGATGTCGATCCCCAACAATAGCGGCAATCCCTTCCTCAAGGGCATCATCGACCGCATGAAGGCGGCCGGCGCCGAAGTCGGCCTTGAAGTGCGTGAATGGGAAAACCAGGGCCAGCCGAGCCAGTGGGTCCAGGGCATCGAACTCGCAACGCGCGAAAAATACGACATCATTGACCTGATCTCGGGTATCGATCCGGCCACCGTCGCCCCGCAGCTCCAAGCTGCCAGCGATGCCGGCGTCAAGGTCATGACCTCGCACTTCTACGACCCGAGCTTCGAACAGCACCCCGTGGTATCGAGCTCGCTGACCATCGGTTTCGGTGAAATCGGCACGATCCTCGCCGATTGGTCGACTGTCGCGACAGAAGGCAAGGCCAATGTCGCGCTGGTCATCTCGACCGACGTGCCGCCGACCATTCCGCTCGTTGAAAACTTCAAGAAGCAGCTCGCCGAGAATTGCCCGAACTGCAAGATCGTCACTGAGATCAATGTCGGCGTGACCGAATGGGGCACCAAGATCCAGCCAGCCGTGCAGACCGCGGTGCAGGCCAATCCCGACATTAATGTCGTGATCCCGATCTATGACTCGATGAGCCAGTTCGTCGTTCCCGCGCTGCGCCTTGCCGGCAAGACCGGTGAAGTCAAGCTCGCGACCTTCAATGGCACGCCCTTCGTGCTTGACTATATCGCCCAAGGCCTGGCCGATATGGACATCGGGGAAAGCCTCGACTGGATCGCCTACGCAACGATCGACGGTCACTTGCGCGATGCTTGCGACCTGCCGACGCCGACCGCGCTCAACGTGCCCTTCTATATCTTCGACAAGAACAACATTGCCGAAGCCGGCACTCCGGCCCAGTTCGATACCGGCTATGGCGATGCCTACAAGTCCGGCTTCCGCAAGCTCTGGGGCCTTGAATAATGACCGCACTGTCGGATCACGCACTCCTCGATCCGACCAACCATCCGGGGGCGCCTCAGGCGCTCCCGGTGCTGTCGGTGTCCAATATCTCCAAGACCTTTGGCGGCGCCAAGGCGCTGCAGAACGTCTCGTTCAAGGTCATGCCCGGCGAGGTCCATGGACTTCTGGGCAAGAACGGCTCCGGCAAATCGACGCTCGTCAAAATCCTCGCCGGCTTCCACGCGCCCGACGAGGGCGGCACGCTGGAATTCAACGGCGAACGCGTCAGCCTCCCCTTGAAGCCCGGCGATTATCGTCGGCTCGGCATGGCTTTCGTCCATCAGAATTTGGGCCTCATCCCGTCGCTGACGGTGATGGAAAATCTGCGCCTCGTGCCGCTGACCACGGCCAAGTCCGCCTATATCAACTGGTCCGCCGAGGAGCGCGCGACTCGACAGGCGCTGGCCCGCTTTGGCCTCGATATCGACCCCAGTGAGCGCGTCGATCGCCTGACTCCGGTGCAGCGCGCTTTGCTCGCCATCGTCCGCGCCTTCGAAGAAATCGAAGCTTCGCGCGCCGTCACCGGCCGCCCCGGCCTTGTGCTCCTCGACGAACCGACGCCCTTTCTCCCGGCGGCCGGCGTGGCCCAGCTCTTTGATATGGTGCGCTCGATCACCCACTCGGGCTCGAGTGTTATCTTCATTTCCCATGACATCGACGAGGTCATGGAAATCACCGATTCCATCACGGTCCTCCGCGACGGCGTCATGGCCGGCGAATTGAAGCGCGCCGACGCGACGCACGAGACCATCGTCAAGATGATCGTCGGCCGCAGCCTTACCAAGACCGAGCGCCCCGCCGGTCCCGCCATCAGCCGCCCGGTCTATGCGCGCATTTCTGGTCTCGCCGGCAAGATGCTGCAGCCTTCCGACATCGATGTGGGCAAGGGCGAAATCCTCGGGCTTACCGGCCTCATCGGTTCGGGCTATGCCGAAGTGCCCTATCTCGTCTTTGGCGCACATCCTGCGCGTTCCGGCACGATCGCCGTCGAGGGCGGCAAGGCGTTCGACCAGAAGACGCTGTCGCCAAAGGCCGCCATCGACATGGGTTTTGCCCTTTTGCCTGGTGACCGCCAGGGCGCGAGCGGCGTCGATAGCCTCCCTATCGTCGACAACATGTTTCTGCCCGATGTTTCCCGCTTTTTCCGCGGCGGGTTCCTGCGCAATGGCGCCATGGTGCGCGAGGCCAAATCGCTGGGCACAACCTTTGAAGTGCGCCCCAATGACCCCGGCCTCAAACTTTCAGCGCTCTCAGGCGGCAATGCCCAAAAAGTGCTGATTGCGCGCTGGATGAACCGCTCGCCCAGCCTCCTGCTTCTCGACGAACCGACCCAGGGCGTCGATGTCGGCACCCGCCAGCAGATCTTTGCCGCGCTCCGCGCCGCTGCAGCCAAGGGCATGTCGGTTATCTGCGCCAGCTCGGAGGCCGAACAGCTGGCCGAGATCTGCGATCGTGTTCTGGTCTTTTCCAAGGGCAGCATCTGCACCGAAATCTCGGGCGATGCCGTCACCAAGGATGGCATTTCCGAAGCCTGCTACGCCACAGCCGCGCCCCTTTCCACCCCATCCCAATCTTCGCGGGTTGCATCATGACCGACGCCCTCTCCACCCCGTCCGCCGCCAACCCCGCAGTCAATCTCACGCGCCAGTTCGAGCGCATCGCCTTGCTGCTGGTCTGGGTTGTTATCATCGGCCTCTTCAGCGCCGCGATGCCCTCGGCCTTCTTTAACTGGGGCAATTTTTCGATCATGTTCGCCTCCTATGCCCCGGCAGCCTTGCTGGCATTGGCGATCATCATTCCGCTGACGGCAGGCGACTATGACCTCTCTGTCGGCGCGACGCTGACGCTCTCCGCCTCGACTATCGGCGTCCTCAATGTCTGGCACCAGATGCCGATCGGCCTCGTGCTTTGCATCGTTCTGGCAATGGGTGTGCTGGTTGGGCTCTTCCACGCGCTCTTCATCATCTATTTCCGCGTGCCCTCGCTGGTCGTCACCCTTGGCTCTACCTCGCTGATGAGTGGCGCCGTGCAATGGATGACCAACTCCTCGACCATTGGCGGCATCGACAACAACCTGATCATGGCCGCAGTCGGATATCGCCTCTTCGGCATTCCCTACGCTTTCTACTACGCTTTGGCCGCCGCGCTGATCATGTGGTACATTTTCGATTACACCCCCCTCGGGCGAAAGCTGCTCTTCGTCGGGCGCGGGCGTGAAGTTGCCCGGCTCAACGGCATCGCCGTCAATCGCGTGCGCGTCGGCGCCCTGGTCATGTCGGGCGTTCTGGCCTCGGCTGCCGGCATTCTCTATGCAGGCGTGCTGGGTTCGGCCGATCCCTATTCGGGCCTGAATTTCCTGCTCCCCGCCTTTGCCGCCGCATTCCTCGGCGCCACCACCATCCAGCCGGGACGCTTCAATCCCTGGGGCACGCTGGTCGCCGTCTATTTCCTCGCGACCGGCATTACCGGCCTTTCCATGCTCGGCATTCCGCTCTGGGTCACCAATGTCTTCAATGGCGGCGCGCTGATCCTGGCAGTCACCATCTCCCAAATCACCCGCGGTCGCGAAGCCTCAGACCTCGGCTAAATTCAAGGCGCGACAAGCGCAGGAGGACCATCTTGGCCACCCATCTCAAAACTGCTGAGGCCGCCGCCGGGCGCGCCGAGGCGGATAGCAAAGTTCGCTCTACGGTTGAAGGCATTCTGGCCGACATCGAGGCACGTGGCGACACCGCTGTGCGCGCACTCTCGGCCAAATTCGATAATTGGTCGCCCGAAAATTTCAGACTCTCAGAGCAGGATATCGAAGCCGCAATGTCGAAGGTTTCGGCGCGCGACCTCGAAGATATCCGCTTTGCCCAGGCCAATGTCCGTCGCTTTGCCGAACACCAAAAGGCTGCGCTGCAGGACGTCGAGATCGAAACAGAGCCCGGCGTGATCCTTGGTCACAAGAACATCCCGGTCGATGCCGTGGGCTGCTACGTCCCCGGCGGCAAATACCCCATGGTTGCCTCGGCGCATATGAGCGTCCTGACGGCCAAGGTGGCCGGCGTCAAGCGCGTCGTCGCTGCCGCGCCCCCATTCAAGGGTGGGGCGCATCCGGCCATCGTCGCCGCCATGCACCTCGCCGGCGCCGATGAAATCCTCGTTCTCGGCGGCGTGCAGGCCATCGGCGCCATGGCACTTGGCACCGAAACCATTGCGCCAGTCGACATGCTCGTCGGTCCCGGCAATGCTTTCGTCGCCGAAGCCAAACGCCAGCTTTATGGCCGCGTCGGTATCGACCTTTTTGCCGGCCCAACCGAAACCCTCGTCATCGCCGATGGCACGGTCGACGCCGAAATATGCGCCACCGATCTTCTGGGCCAGGCCGAGCACGGCCCGACCTCACCGGCCATTCTGCTCACCACCTCGGAAAAGCTCGCCCGCGAAACCATGGCCGAGGTGGAGCGCCTGCTGACCATTCTTCCAACGGCCGAAATCGCCCGCGTATCCTGGCGCGACCATGGCGAAGTCATCCTCTGCGCCGATGATGCAGAAATGCTCGCCGTTGCCAATGAACTTGCCTTCGAGCACGTCCAGGTCATGACCCATGACCCCGATTATTTCCTCGACAACATGACCAATTATGGTGCGCTGTTCCTCGGCGCCCGCACCAATGTCGCCTTTGGCGACAAGGTCATCGGCACCAATCACACCCTGCCCACCAAGCGCGCAGGCCGCTTCACCGGCGGGCTCTGGGTCGGCAAGTTCTTGAAAACCTGCACCTATCAGCGAATCACGACGGACGCCGCGAGCGCCAAGATCGGCGCCTACGGCTCCCGGCTGTCTATGCTCGAAGGCTTTGCCGGACATGCCGAACAAGCCAATGTCCGCGTACGCCGCTTCGGCGGTCGCAACGTCCCCTATGCAAGCGCCGCCGAGTAAACCAGCATGACCCTGCCTCGATTTCCCAACTTCCGCCTCTACGGCAAATGCGCCCTCGTGACCGGGGCTGGTCGGCGTCTGGGCCTGGCCGTTGGCTGGACCGCAGAGTAGAGAAATCCCTCATGAAAATTCGCGCTGCCATTCTCGAGCAATCCGGTCTTTCCGCGCCATACGCGATCTCGAAACCCCTGCGGGTCGGCGAGATTGAGCTCAGTGGGCCGGGTCAGGGCGAGGTGCTGGTGAAAGTGATGGCGGCGGGGCTTTGCCACTCCGATCTCTCGGTGATTGACGGCAATCGACCGCGACCTCTGCCCATGGTCTTGGGACACGAAGCGGCGGGGATAATTGAGTCGCTGGGACCGGGGATAGATGATCTTGCAGTCGGCGATCACGTGGTCTTCGTTTTCGTGCCGAGCTGCGGGTCGTGTGAATGTTGCTCGGATGGGCACCCTGCCCTTTGTATTCCGGGCGCGGCGGCCAATGGTGCCGGGGTGTTGCTGTCTGGCGAGCGGCGACTGCATGAGCATGACCACGCGCTCAATCATCATCTCGGCGTTTCGGCCTTTGCCGAATATGCGACGGTGTCGCGGCGTTCGCTGGTCAAGATCGACAAGTCGCTTCCCTTTGAAGAAGCGGCGCTTTTCGGCTGCGCCGTGCTGACAGGCGTCGGCGCCGTCTTCAATGGGGCCAAGGTCGCGCCGGGCGATAAGGTCGCGGTCATTGGGCTTGGCGGCGTCGGCATGGCGGCGCTGATGGGCGCCAAGGCGGCGGGAGCCGAGCAGATCGTCGCCGTGGACCTATCCCGCGAAAAGCTCGATCTGGCGCTCAGCATGGGCGCAACGGACGTGTTCCAGGCCACTGCCGAGGGCGTTGTCGACGTCATCAAGGAAGCGACGCATGGCGGGGTCGATCATGCCATTGAGCTCGCAGGCTCAGTGGCGGCGCTGCAAACTGGCTATCAAATCGTGCGGCGCGGCGGGCAATTGACGACTGGTGGCCTGCCGGCACCAACGGCGAGCTTTGCCTTCTCCCCCGTCAATCTTGTCGCCGAAGAAAAAACCATACGGGGCAGCTATTTGGGCTCATGCGTGCCAGCGCGCGACATTCCGCGCTTCGTGCGGCTTTATAAGCGCGGCATCCTGCCGGTGAATCGCTTGCTGTCCGAGGTCATGCCGCTCAGCGAGATCAATGCCGGCTTTGACAAATTGCGGGAGGGAAGCCTGCTGCGTGGCGTTGTCACCATGGGGCATTAAGCCCTTGGCCGGTCGACACTTCTCGGCCTGCACTTAAAGATTTCCACAGTCGCTCTTATCGCTTGCACCGAAAAATCACTTACCCTATAAGGCCGATGGCTTGCAGCTCAGCGCTGCGACTAGAATGCCCGAGTAGCTCAGTTGGTAGAGCAGCGGATTGAAAATCCGCGTGTCACTGGTTCGATTCCGGTCTCGGGCACCACTCTTTTCCCTTACATTTCAAATGTCTAGCCGCATTCAGGCGGCGTGCAGCTTTTCCATGTGGTCGCGGATCAGCGCGAGGTCGGCATCGAAGTTGGCGCTTTCTTCTCGCTTTTTTTGCGGGTCGGGAATGCGGAGGAGATAGGAGGGGTGGTTGGTGATGAAGAGCACGGCGCCATCTTCGAGCGGGATCGGCTGACCGCGCATCTTTGAGATCGTAACCGCTTTGCCCAGAAGGCTTTGGGCCGCGCTGGCGCCGAGGGCGACGACGATCTTGGGTTTCAGAAAATCGCGCTCGAGATTAAGCCAGAAGCGGCAGGCCTGGATTTCACCGGCATTGGGCTTTTGGTGGATGCGGCGCTTGCCGCGTGGCTCGAACTTGAAGTGCTTTACCGCATTGGTGACATAAAGGCGGCTGCGGTCTATGCCGGCCTTTTCCATAGCTTCGTCAAAGACTTGACCGGCAGGACCGATGAACGGGCGACCAGCGAGATCCTCTTGGTCGCCGGGCTGCTCGCCAACGAACATGACCTCGGCCTGGGCAGGGCCTTCGCCAAAGACCGGTTGCGTGGCGTGCTCGTAAAGCGGACACCGGCGGCAGCCGCCAATCGCCTCTGCAGCATCGCTAAGCGATTGAATATCCTTAGCTTCTTCCTCGACCTCATGCGCTTTTTGGCGCGTGTGGCGTGCGGGCGGCTGGGTCGCGGCGCGGGCGATCATGTCCTGCTCCATTTGCCTGGCATTGCGGATCAAGGGAGCAATGCGGGCCGCTTCGGGCAGGTTGCGCCAATATTTCATCGGCATTTCCGACTTCATCATCGCGACCTTGAGGCGGGCGGGGTTGAAGATGGAATCGTAGTAGGTCTGCCAATCATCCTCCACCGCATCCTCGGCGGGGATATCTTTCTTGGAGCCCCCGGGGCCAAAGCGCAGATTTTCCTTGTCCCAGAAGGCACTTGAGTAGGGTGTGACAATGCCCCAGACCATGCCAGCAAAGCGGCGACAAAAAAACGGTGCCGTGGCTTCGAGGGTGTGATGTTCGGGCTCGAACCAGGCGATGTACTGCTCTTCATCAGCGTCGGGGATGGCACGGAAGCGGACGAATGCCTTCATCTTATGGGCATCTCGACGCACTGCAGAGGCCAGTTTCGTTAACATTCCGGTATCGGCGTCAGCAGCATTAGCGAGAATTCGTGAATCCTGCTGCAGGCGCCAGAGCATCCGGTAGAGTAGCGCGAAGCGTTCCGGCTCGGAATGCTGGATGACCGACCCGGCGAGCTCCATGAACTGGCGGGGGACCGAGCCGATCGGACCATCGGTCTGTGGCAGCATGTCGTCGCCCGCTTCGAAGAGCCCGTTCTCTTCCGCCCCGACCCGCCAGACGACTTGCGAGGGTTTTAAGCCGGCCGCGAGCAGACGGCGGGCCTTGCCGCGCCACTCGTCGAGATCATTGAGATGGTCGAGCCGGACGGACAGCATCAGAAAAGCTCGAGCTGTTTGGGCTGGGGCGTGAGCTTTTGCTTGAGCTTGATATCGTCGGTGAGACCGCCGGGGGTCCAATCGGCAGCCGAGATGAAGGGGCGCACCTTGTCGATCGAGGCGGTGAGGCGCGAGACATCGGCAAGCGTCAGGCGATGATGGCGCCGCGAGGTGATGACGCGGTCGACAGCGCGGACGCCGAGGCCGGGAACGCGCAGCAGCATTTCCCGGTCGGCGCGGTTGACGTCGACGGGGAAACTCTGCCGGGTTTTGAGAGCCCAGGCGAGTTTTGGATCGATATTGAGATCGAGATGACCACCCTCCCCGCCCGCAACGATTTCTGGGACATTGAAGCCATAAAAGCGAATGAGCCAATCGGCCTGGTAAAGGCGATGCTCGCGCATCAGCGGGGGCGGCGCGAGCGGCAGGCGCGATGAGGCGTCGGGGATGGGCGAGAAGGCGGAGTAATAAACGCGCTTAAGCCGATAGCCGGAATAAAGGCCAGCGGCGCGCGTGAGGATGGCGCTGTCATCGGCCTTATCGGCGCCGACGATCATCTGGGTCGATTGGCCGGCAGGGGCAAACTTTTCGGGTTTGGCTTTTGACGGCTTCTTGTCGGGTGTCGCTTCGTCGAGCTTACCGCGCAGACGGGCCATTGCGGTGCGGATTTCTGAAGGACGCTTTTCCGGCGCGAAATGTTCGAGCGCGGAATCGGTGGGCAATTCGATATTGGTCGACAGGCGATCGGCCCAGCGGCCAGCTTCCGCGAGAAGCTCGGGGGCCGCATTAGGAATGACTTTGAGGTGGATGTACCCGGCAAAGAGATGGACCTCGCGCAGAGTGCGTGCGACGCGGACCATCTCCTCCATCGTATAATCGGGCGAGCGGATGATGCCGGAGGAGAGGAAAAGTCCCTCGATGTAATTGCGCTTGTAAAAATCGAGCGTCAGGCGAACGACCTCATCGACCGAAAAACGGGCGCGGGCGACGTTGGAGGACGAGCGATTGATGCAGTAGGCGCAGTCGTAAACGCAGAAATTGGTCAGCAGCAGTTTGAGGAGTGAAATGCAGCGGCCATCGGGCGCATAGGAATGGCAGATGCCGCTGCCTTCGGTCGAGCCAATGCCGCCGGTCTTGGCACTATTGCGCTTTTCCGTGCCGCTCGAGGCGCAGGACGCATCGTATTTGGCAGCATCGGCAAGAATGGCGAGTTTTCGCGAGAGCGTCAGAGCAACCATTGTTCTTCCTTTGTTCTAAAAATAGCGAGAGACCGGCGCGGGTGCATGTGAAAAAGACATGTCTGAGGAAATTGTGATGAGGGGACGGCTCGGGAGATTCCCGCTTCCGCGGGAATGACGCGGTGGTAAAACGTGTCGCAGGCGATTGGCCCTGGAGACCGCATAATGGATATATTGAACAAACTGCCTGCCAACGAGCCGGTGTCGCTGATTGCCGAATTTACCGCGCGGGTGGGCAAGGCGGAGGAGGTGGCCGAATTGCTCGCTGGGCTGGCCACCGATGTGCGCGCCGAGCCGGGCAATGTGGTGTTTGACACCTATCGTCGCTTCGATGCTCGGCAAAAATTCGTGGTCTACGAAATCTACAAAGACCGTGCGGCATTCGAGGCGCATATTTCGGCGGAGTATGGCGCCGTGTTCAATGCCAAATTGCGGACGCTGATCGAGGAGCCCAATTCGGTGTTGACGTTTCTGAGCGCGGTCTGATCTCCAGGTGGCGCTTGGAAGGGTCTGTGCTATGCCCGGGGCAACCAGAGGGGCTGACCATGCCGACGCTTTATTTCGTTCAGGGTTTTAGACAGAAGGGCCGCAAGCTCGAGCCGGATATGCCGACAGCGCATAAATCCGCCGAGGCAGCCATTGCTTCGGCTGAACGCATCGCGCCATCGCGCGCCGGCATCTGGGCCTATTCGGCCGATGTCGATGTCGAAGCCGACACTTATGACGAGCCAAAGGTGCTCTTTAAGGCGGGGACGCTGCCTGCGGGTGTCGCCGATTAATCGTTCGAAAATCGACACCAGTGCGTTGCTATTGTCTTTCTTTGTCTAACGCGCCGTCTGCCATACATTCATGAGCGAAGACGGCGCCTGGCGCCGCGTGAATTGGGAGACATCAAATGACCCTCGAACTTGGCGGCATCCACCACCTGACGGCCGTGACCGCCGACGCACCGCGCAACCTTAAATTTTATACCCAGACGCTCGGCATGCGCCTCATCAAGAAGACGGTGAACCAGGACGACACCTCGGCCTATCACCTCTTTTATGGCGATGGTGTCGCCTCGCCCGGCGCCGACCTGACCTTCTTCGATTTTCCCACGCTGCGCGAACAGCGCGGCAACCATACGGTGGGCCGCACGGGTCTGCGCGTCGACAGCGAAGAAACGCTGAAATGGTGGAAGGAGCATCTCGAGGCCAACCAGGTTTCGACGAGCGGGATCAGGGAACGTCTGGGCCACGTCTCCATGGATTTCGAGGATTTTGAGGGCCAGCGCTTCCGTCTGGTCGTCGATGGGCGGAACAAGGTGATCCCTTGGGCCAAATCGCCCGTGCCGGAAGACAAGCAGATCATCGGGCTCGGACCGATCACGCTTTCGGTGCCAAAACTCGAGCCGACCGATGCCATGCTGACGCGTGTGATGAACATGCGCCAGGTGCGGCACTATGCGGCCCGCGAACGCGGCGGCGAAGTGTTCGTCTATGAAATGGGTCCGGGCGGCCCGGCAGCGGAACTGCATGTTTCGGTTGACCCGAGCCTGCCCCAGGCACGGCCCGGTGCTGGCGGCGTGCACCATGTCGCCTTCCGCACGCCGGATCAGAATTCGCTCCATGAATGGATCGAACGCGTGAACAGCTTTGGCATTCGATCTTCGGGCGAAGTCGAGCGGTTCTATTTTACCTCGCTCTATTTCCGCGAGCCCAATGGGATTCTGTTCGAGATTGCGACAGATGTGCCCGGATTTGCGGCGGATGAGCCGATGGAGACGCTGGGCGAAAAACTGTCGCTGCCGCCGTTCCTGGAAGGGCGCCGGGCGCAGATCGAGGCAGGGTTGAAGCCGTTGGTTTGAACTGACGATGCAGCGCCGGCAGAGGGTTCCCCCTCATCCGGCGCTGCGCGCCACCTTCTCCCCGAGGGGGAGAAGAAAAGGCCAGTCGCTCTCGTGTTATTCCTCTCCCACTTGGGGAGAGGGTAGATCGGGCAGCGCCCGAGACGGGTGAGGGGTTACTGCGCGTCCGGCTCCAGCATCGCGGCATCCCTGACCAACCTGACGAACTCGGCGCGGTAACCGCCTTCGTCCATGCCGCGGGCGGATTGGGCCAAGGCTTCGATTTCGGCCCAGGTCGTGTCACTGCCATAGGCGCTGCCGCGGAGTTTTTGGCCGAAGGCGGCGACGGCGGTGGCGAATTGGGCATCGATCCCGGCGACGGCGATGTCGTCATAGGCGACCGATGGGGTCACCGGCTGTTCGATCAACTGACTGACGCTCTCGCCGGGCAGCTTGTAGCGGATTTTGAGGAAGGCGAGTTCGTCGCTGGCGGCGGGTTGCGCCGTGTCGCTGCCATAGCGCAGGGGATCGACCTGGCCTTCGCCGGCCGGGGTGATTTCGTAAAGCGCGGTGACCGTGTGGCCAGCGCCGATATCGCCGGCATCCACCGCGTCATTGTTGAAATCCTCGCGGTTGAGATGACGGGTTTCGTAGCCGATGAGGCGGTATTCCGAGACGAGCGCCGGATTGAACTCGACCTGGACTTTGACGTCCTGAGCAATAGTGTGGAGCGTGCCGCCGACTTCTTCGACGAGCACCTTCTTGGCCTCGGCGAAGTTGGAAATGTAGCTGGCATTGCCATTGCCGTTCTGCGCCAGCGCCTGCATGGTCGCATCATCAAGATTGCCGCGGCCAAAGCCGAGCACAGAAAGGCTGATGCCGGACTGGCGCTTTTTAGTGATGAACTGTTCCAGCGCCTTAGGGTCATCGATCCCGACATTGAAATCGCCATCGGTCGCGAGGATCACCCGATTGGTGCCATCGACCTTGCCCTGTTCGGCAAGGCGATAGGCAAGCTCGATCCCTTCGGCGCCGGCAGTGGAGCCGCCTGCCCCAAGCTCGTCGAGCGCGGAGAGGATTTTTGCCTTGTCGCTGGCCGAAGTGGGTTCGAGCGCGACACCGGCTGAACCAGCATAGGTGACGATTGAAACCGTATCCTTGTCGCTCAACTGATCGAGCAGCAGCGCAAAGGAGCGTTTGAGGAGCGGCAGCTTGTCAGGCTCGTCCATCGAGCCTGATGTGTCGATGAGGAAGACGAGATTGCTCGGCGGAATGGCTTCGGCCGGCGGGGCATAACCGCGAATGCCGATCGCCATGATCTCGGTCTTGTCGTTCCAGGGCGTCGGGAAGATTTTGATTGTCGGTTTGAACGGCATGTCAGCGCTGGGCGCGGCCGGGTAGTCGTAGGGGAAATAATTGATCAATTCTTCGATACGCACGGTATCGGGCTCTGGGACAAAACCGTCCTCGAGCTGGCGGCGGACATAGGAATAGCTCGCCGTATCGACATCGAGCGAGAAAGTTGAAACGGGCTCCTCGGCGGCAATCTTGAGGCGCTGCTCGTCAAAGCTGGTAAATTCGTCGCCGCTCGGTTCGGTGGCTGATGTGCCGACATAGGCAGGGCTCATGGCGCTGTCCTGCGCCAGCGTTATCGGCGCGGCCGGTGGCCGGGGGACGGCGGACGGCATGCGCATCATCGACGGCGCGGCTTCGCTTTCGAGCATCGGCTCTGGCGCAACCGGCATGGTTGTCACGGGCGGCGCCACGGCCGGCGCTTCGCTCCGCGTATCGACCGGCGCGGGCTCAGCCTCTTCGACGGGCTGCGGGGCTGGAGCCGGACGGCTGACCGACTCCGTCGGCGAAAGAGCGGTCGAGGAATAGAGCTGCCAGCCGAGCGGCAGGACGAGGAGGGCAATGGCGGCAGTGCCGATGGGAACGCGCATATCCATGATCGAAATCCTTTTGAAGGAAGCGAAGATGGACATGAGACGGCGGGCCGCGGGATTTCCTTTGGCCGGGATTTTGGATTTTTCGGTTTCGGCTTCGAATGCGGCGCGGGCGGCGGCGAGCGCAGCGGCTTTAGCCGCATCGCGCGGCCGCGGAGCCGGCGCATTGCGGAGCTGGTCGAAGGGATCGGGGCGATGATCGGTCATAGGAGCCCCCTCAAGGTCTTGCGGGCTTCGTGGACGTGAAAAGAGACTGTGGCTTCCTTGATGCCCATGATCTCGGCGGCGCGGGCATGAGAAAGGCCTTCGGCATAAACGAGGAGCACGGCATCGCGCTGCTTTTCCGGCAGGCGGCGCACCGCATCCCAAAGCTGGCTGCTGGTCGCCGCATCTTCCTGCGAGGGCGCTTCTTCGGTTGGGGCGATCTCGGCATAGGCATCGACATGGGCGCCGCGGCGGCGGCCGGCGCGCTGAAAATCGCGCACCATATTGATGGTGATCCGATAGACCCAACTCGAGAAGGCGCTGCGGCCGTCAAAACTTTTGAGCGCTGCACCGAGCCGCACGCAGACATCCTGCGCGATGTCCTCGGCGTCGGGCGCATTGCCGCACCAGCGCCAGGCCGTACGGAAAATGCGGTCGTATTGGTCCTCGATCAATTCGGCAAACGCCTCGGCATCGCCATTCTGGGCGCGCCGCACCAAGGCCTCGGAATAGGCATGGGTCGGATCGGGGATGGATGCGGCAGTCAGTCCCACCAAGCTTGCCTGCACATGAAGCCTCTTTGGCGCTAGTTTAGCGTAAGACGTTCGGCGGCCGACGATCCTTTGGTCGCTTTTCAGATTTTTTGCGGGAAAACTTTTGCCATGACCGACAGCCCCTTCAAGCTCAACCGCACGCGGGTCTTCCTCCTCGCCATGGGCGCGCTGATCCTGCTCATTACGATATCGATGATGATGGGTGGGCTTGGCTCGTATCAGGCACTGCGCGATGCGGCCAGCGCGGGCGTGCAGCCGACAGCGGAGCAGACTGCAAACTAAGAGTTCTGCCTTTTCGAAACCCGCGGCACCTTGGCGCCGCGGGAAGAGTGGTGGTGACTTACTTTGCGGCGGTGCCGGTGCGGATGCCTTCGAAGGCCTCGTTCAGAGCCGTGGCGGCGTCGGCCAGTTCCTTGCGCTCGCCGGCGAGCCAGGCCGTGTCGCCCTCGATAGTCGCATGCTGTCCGGCAATCATGCGCGCCACTTCTGCCGGCTGCGGACCGCCGAGGCCCAGGCTGGCATTGACCATGCCTTGTGGGCTTAGCGCCTCGCGGAACCGTTCTTCGGTGAGCGGGAAGGCAATATCGGCGAGATCATATTCCGCGGCTGCTTCAGCAAAGATCTTCTCGGCCTCGGCAAATGGCAGGTCGGCGGGCTTGAGCGCATTGGCACGGCCATAGGTCACGAGCATCGAGGCGAAGTGGTGCCCGACGCGGAAGGGAACGTCGGCCTCACGCTGCAGGACGTCGGCCAATTCGGTCGAGGTTGAATAGTCGGCATTGACCTCGGCCAGCGCCACGGCTTCGCGGAACTCGAGATCCCCGAGGAGGCTTTCAAGCGAAGCGAGCATTTTGGTTGCCGCTTCCAGGGTTTCGGTGGCTGAATTGCCCTGATCACGGAGGCCATGAGGCAGATTGTGGGCGCCGAAATAGAACCCGGTGGACTTGGCGAGGACCGCGCTGGCATTGCCACGCACGGTATTGACCGAGTTCGGATTGCGCTTTTGCGGCATGATGCTGCTGCTGCCGGTGGTGCCATCCTTGAGGATCAGCCAGGGCGACGTGAACCGATATTGCGCTTCGATATCGGAGAGGAGCGTGCCGACGGTGAGCGCCATTGAATTGGCAACCCCCACCGCAACGCCACCGGTATCGATGCGCGACAGCTGGTTGGCATCGAACGAATTTTCGAGGGCGCCGCCGAAGCCGAGAAGTTCGGCCAGTCGTTCGCGATCGACCGGGAAGCTCGACGTACCAAGTGCGGCCGAGCCCAGGGGCGACATGTTGACTTCGTCATAGAGGACTTTGACGCGCTCGGCGGCACGGTCAAGCGCCTGCACATAGCCGGTGATGTAGTGGCCGAGCGTGATCGGCTGCGCCTGAACACCGACCGTATAGGCAGGAACGATGGCGTCTGGATTGGTTTCGGCCAAAGTCAGCAGCGCGGTGCGCGTGTCGATCAGCGCCTGGAGCAATTGCAGTACGGCTTCGCGCTGGAACAACCGCTCGCTGGTCGAGCCGATATCCTGGCGGCTACGGCCCGAATGCATGCGAGTGACGTCAGGGCCGCCGATTTCGATCAGGAGCGGTTCGACCTGCAGATAATCGCCCGAGCGCGCGGCGCCTTCGACGGATTGATCTTCGATAACCTGCGCCACGGCATCGGCAATGGTGACGCCGAGATCGGCCGGGACGATGCCGGTTTCGACCACCATGACAGTCGATGCCTTGTTCATCTCCGAGAGCCAATAGAATGAATCTTGTGGAGCGTCCTGCGCCTGCAGGGACGTGCTGGTGAGCATTGCAATGGTCAAGGCAGCGCAGAACCCGGCTTTGCCGGGGCGAATTGGGGCAATCATGCTTTATCCTCCGAGGTGCCAGGCCTTCTCTTCGGAAGATCGAGGCACCGTGTGTGATTCTGCGGCCGGCATTTCGGTCCGCAATGACGAAACACTTCCACACTGACCAGGCGTAGAATAATGCATAGTTCGACCAAAACCATGCGTGAGGCGCATATATGGATTTGTGGGCATTGCGCGTCCTCGACGCGGTCGTAACGGCCGGAACCATCAGCGGAGCCGCGGAAATCGTGCGCCGCACGCAACCTCAGATCAGCCGCATCGTGCGCGATCTCGAGGCAAAACTCGGCTTCGAACTGTTCTTTCGGATCGGACGAAGGCTGTCGCCTACGCCTAATTGCCTAGTCTATCTCGAAGAGAGCCGGGACATTCTCGACCGGGTAGCGGCACTCGACATCACCGCGCGGCAATTGCGAGCCCAGCAGCAGCCAGACCTCCACATTGTTGCGCCACCCTATGCTTTTCATGGACTACTGCCGCCCGTGGTGGCCCAATTGCGCGCGGAAATGCCCGATGTGCCTCTGACTGTGTCGGGTCTCCATCGGCAGGATAATGGCAAATGGATGATGCCCTCGGGGTTCAATGTGGGCCTTGCCGTCTTGCCTTTCGATTTGCCCGAAGTCATTCAGCAAAGCGTCGGGACTTTTGGCGCGGCGGTCATTTTGCCACGAGGGCATGCGCTTTCGGGTCGCGCGGTGCTGACCGTTCGAGATATCGACCAGCATCCCTTTGTCGCGCTGCGTCAAGCGGCGCCATTGCGGCGGCAACTCGATCGTCTGTTTGAGGCCGAAGGCATAAGGCCCAATATCGCGATGACGGTCCCCGACTCCACCTCGGCGCTGCGCATGGTGATGGAGGGTGTCGGCCTGACCGTGGGCGATATCTTTAGTGCCCGCTCAATTGGCGGCGCGCAGGTTGAAATCATTCGGTTTGAGGGTCTGCAGCCAGGGCAGCTTGGCGTGTTCTGGCCAAACACGTCAGCGAGCCACCCTGCCCGCACGCGTTTCCTGGAGATATGCACTGAGCTTTTAGCGCGACAGTGAACCGATGCGGCTAAAGACCCCGGCTCAAGGCCGGGTTCACATTTGCTCGCTAAGGCCGCCGAACGTTCAAGCCACCAAAGCCTGCGGCACCGCCTCTGCGATGAAGCCTCCCCCGAGCACTTCCGAGGTTTGACTGTCGTCGGCGTAGAAGACGCAGGCTTGGCCGGGGGAGATGCCGTATTCGCCGGTGACGAGGGTGACGTAGACTTCGCCGTCCTGCATCTGGATGACGGCGGGCTGGGGGCCGCGGGTGGAGCGAACTTTGACTTCCACCGGGGCGCCATTGCCGGCGCTGGCTTCGGCGAGCGGGATGGCTCCGAGCCAATTAACGTCGCGAAGGCGGACGGTGTGCGTTTTCAGCGCTTCGCGCGGCCCGACGATGACGCGGCCGGTGCGATGCTCGAGTTTGACCACATAGAGCGGTTCGGCGGCGGCGACGCCGAGGCCTTTGCGCTGGCCGATCGTGTAGTGAACGATGCCGTCATGCGTGCCGAGGACGCGGCCGTCGAGATGGACGATCTCGCCCTGGGCCAGCGCTTCGGGGTGCATCTTGGCGATGATATCGGCGTATTTGCCCTGCGGCACGAAGCAGATGTCCTGGCTATCGTGCTTCTCGGCGATTTCGAGACCAAATTCGCGCGCGAGTTCGCGCACGGCTGGCTTGCTCATGCCCCCAAGCGGGAAGCGCAGGAAATCGAGCTGATCTTGCGTCGTGGCAAAGAGGAAATAGGTCTGGTCTCGATCGCTGTCGACGGGGCGGAAGAGCTGGCGGCGGCCATCTTCGCCGAGACGGGCCTGGACATAGTGGCCAGTCGCCAGAACGTCAGCGCCGAGATCGCGGGCGACGGTCATCAGGTCGACGAATTTCACCGACTGATTGCAGGCGATGCAGGGCACCGGGGTTTCGCCCTGCTGATAGGCATTGGCGAAGGGCTCGATCACCGAGGCCTTGAAGCGCTCTTCATAGTCGAGGACGTAGTGCGGGATCCCGAGCTTGGCGGCAACGCGGCGGGCATCGTGGATGTCCTGGCCGGCGCAGCAGGCGCCCTTGCGATGGGTGGCCTCGCCATGATCGTAAAGCTGCAGGGTAATGCCGATGACTTCATAGCCCTCTCGGGCGAGCACACCGGCAACGACGGAGGAGTCGACGCCCCCGGACATGGCGACAACAACGCGCGTGTCCTCGGGACGCTTGGCGATATCAAGCGAATTCAACATGTCTTTCCAATCCGGATGGGGTCAAGGGCCAGCGGATAAGCGTGAGCGGCTTCCATACGCCGAATGATGTTTCTAGGCAATCGGCGGCCCGGCAGGATTTGCCGGGTGGGGGTCAAACTGTTCCGAAGTACTGACCGAATGCAAAGCTGAGGAGAACAGACAGCGTGGTCCGACCAAAGCTAATCATCTGAAACTGATAGCAAAATTTCGAAACGCGCAAACTGGCAAGGCGCTTGCATTGAGTGAAGGGAATTCATTCGTTCGACGGAGCGCAGTCATGGCTTCAACAGTGGCAAATCTGCTGACCTCGATGGTTGGCAATGTGGTCAAGCCTCAACCGATCATTCCGATCGGTGGGGGCGACGACGGCTTTGCACGCATGCTTGACGCTGCCGCGAACACACCGGCACGGCCAGAACAGCCTGCGACGCAACAGACAGCGCCGAGCGATAGCGCGCCAGCGTCGAGTGATGCTGCGCCCGCAGCGGACGAAAAACCCACCGAAACCACAGAAACGGCCAAGGCCGGTGAAACCACCGAGACCAAATCCGACGACGACAAGGATACCGGAACCGGCGAGAATAGCCTGGCGGAGAGCCTCCTGGCGGCGCTCGCGGCGCTGGGGCTGAGCACCGAACAGGTCGGCCAGGCGGCCGCGACCAATGACCCGGCAGCCCTCGGCGAAGTCGAAGGCGCGCTCAACGATCTCGCCAAGCAACTTGGGATGGACCTCAAGACGCTGATGCAGCAATTGGCCGAGCTCGCCAAGGGCGTGGCGGCGGCAGGCGGTGGCAAGGACGATCTGGCGGCAAAGCTGAAAGCCTTTGTGAGCGATAAGCTCGGCGCCGCCGGTGTCGCTCTCGATCCGGGCATCGAAGAGAGCTTTGCCAAGCTTTTGGACGGGCTCGAAAAGCTCGCCAAGGCCATCCCCACAGAACCGGAACTGGCAACGCCCGAACTCAAGCTGACCGAACCCGTCCTGACCGGCAAAGCGACTGCGACGGCGGCCGAAGAAAAGCCGGCAGTTGCCGCGGCGGACCTTGAAGCAAAGCCCGAGCGCAAGACCGAAGCCAAGCCGGCCGATGCCGCGCCGGTGGCACAGGACAAGGCGCCCAACGCTACCCAGTCCACGCGCCAGAATGCGCCTCAGGACAATAATTCGGCTGTGAGCGCAGCAGGCCCGGCACAAGCGGCGCAGCCCCAGAATGATCCCACGGCTCAACCCGTCAATGCCGCGACGACGCCGCGCATCGTCCAAACCGGCTATCAGACGAGCCAGCAGCAACTCAACCTGCCGCAGATCGCCTTCGAGCTATCGCGGCAAGTGGAAGGCGGCAATACCCGCTTCCAGATGCGGCTCGATCCGGCCGAACTGGGCCGTATCGATGTCCGGCTCGATATCGACCACAAGGGCCAGGTGCATGCCAAGCTGACCGTGGAAAAGGCGGAAACGCTGGACCTGATGCAGCGCGACCAGCGCGCCCTCGAAAAGGCGCTGCAGCAGGCGGGCCTTGATCAGAGCAAGACCAATCTCGAATTCTCGCTGAAGCAAAACCCCTTCGCTGGTGACCAGAACCAGCATTCGGGCAGCGAGCAAGGCGGGTTCGGCGGTGGCCAGGATGGCCAGGAAGAGACAGAAGTCGCCGCTCCCCCCATTACCCTTTATCGCGGCGCGCTTCAGGCGAGCGGCGTCAACATCATCGCTTAAGGACCCACCACCATGGTTGACGGCGTTTCCGGCTCTTCCAACGTAAGCAATAACAGTGGTCTTGCAGCTTCGCGCCAGACCATTGCGCAGAACTTTGACACCTTCCTCTCGATCCTGACGACGCAGCTCAAGAACCAGAACCCGCTCGATCCGCTCGACACCAACCAGTTCACCCAGCAGCTCGTGCAGTTCACCGGCGTCGAGCAGCAGCTCAAGACCAATGAATATCTCGGCAGCCTCCTGTCCTCGACCCAGAATGCGGGCCGCATGGACGCCGTCAATTATATCGGCAAGCAGGTGACGATTTCGGGCAAGACGACCCAGCTTTCCGGCACCCACGCGATGTGGAGCTACAATGCCGAAGCGAACGTCGCCAATGCCAATATCACCATCAAGAACGACAAGGGCGACACGGTCTATACCCAGGCCGGCTCGCTCAATATGGGCTCGGGCACCTTTGCCTGGGACGGCATCGGCAGCAATGGCCAGCCTATGCCCGACGGGCTCTACACACTGACGCTCGAAGGCACCAATGTGTCGGGCAAGAACGTCAAGATCACCACTTCGGCCATCGGCAAGGTGAGCGCGGTCGATTTCTCGTCGGGCTCCCCGATGGTAACGGTCGGCGCGGCCAAGGTGCCGCTCAGCGATGTCAGCGAAGTCCGCCTACCGGACGCGACGACAACGCCGGCTTCGTAAAGAGCCCAAGGCTTTTCTTGATTGGCACCGCTGTCCGATGGGCGGCGGTGTTTTGGTTTCGGCCGCCACAAAGCGCTTGAGCCTTAAGCCCGGGCTTGCCATGAGAGGCTGCCCACCCTGCCCGCCGAACCGAGCCCATATCCATGCAGCCGCACCAGCGTCTCTACTTCATGCAGTTTGCCTTTGCCATCACCATGGGCGGCATGCTGACGCGTCTGCCGGACCTACAGGTGAAATTCGGGCTGACCGAAGGCCAGCTCGGGCTGATGCTTATTACCATGTCGCTCGGCGTCTTGTGCGGCATCACCTTCCTTGGCCGCACGGTCGAGCGGCTTGGGGCGCGGACGGGGTCGTTCATCGCCATTTTTGGGGCCTCGGCGCTATACGCGCTCGTGCCCTGGATGCCCAGCGCGCTCTGGGTAGCACCGGTGCTGTTCTGCGCAGGCCTTCTCGCCGGGGCTCTCGAAATTCTGATCAATGTCGAGGCCGACCGGCATGAGGCTCTGCTCGGCCGCCGGATCATGAGCCGTGTGCATGGCATGTGGAGCTTTGGGTTCTTCGTGACGGCACTCGTCGCAGCGGGTCTGCGGCAGGCCGAGGTATCGGTGGCGATCCATCTCGCGATTGCGCTGGTAGTGGTCGTCGTCTCTGGCGTCTTCATTCTTTCCAAGGTGGAAAACGCACCAGCGCGAGTGGAAGACCATGGCGGGCAGACGCACGCTTTTGCCTTCCCGACCATTGGGCTCCTGCCATTGTGCCTTCTTGGGGCCGCGCCGCTCTTTGTGGAGGGCGCCGGGGTCGACTGGTCGGCGATCTATATGCGCGACGTGTTCAGCGTCGAGCCGTTTATCGGCGGGCTCAGCGTCACCCTCTTTTCGCTCGCTATCGCCATCGGGCGGTTGAGCATGGACCGGGTCATCGATCGGTTTGGGCCGCAGGCCGTGGGGCGGACGCTGCTGCTGGTGGCAACGCTTGGCGTGGTGATGGTCGCCTCGGCGCCCCATCCGCTCGTGGCGCTACTGGGCTTCATGCTGGCGGGGATCGGCTGCTCTTCAGTTTACCCGCTCGCCATCTCGGCAGCAGCGCGGCGGACGGACCGCCCATCGGCCGTTAATGTCGCGGCGCTGAGCCAGATGACCTTCGTCGTCTTCTTTGCCGGCCCGCCGCTTCTGGGGTTCCTGGCCGAGCATTTCGGCATCAGGACATCCTACTGGGTGATCGTCCCGGTCCTGGCCGTCGCGCTCCTTTTGACGGGTGCCCTGGCGCCGGGAAAGAGAGTCTAAAGCGGGTCGTGGCAAGTATCGCAAGCCCCGACAATTGATTGATATTTCTTCGCAATCTTAACGGGTTGTAAGTTTCCCTTTAGCGGTATCTTAAGCTCATCGGCCTACTCTCATCCTCATATGGTCAGGTTTGAGTAGAGAGTAAAATGACCGTACAGATGCGTCCTCGCGTAAAGTACGTTATCGGTCCGGACGGCAGCCCGCTCACTATTGCGGATCTGCCTCCAGCCAATACCCGCCGTTGGGTTATCCGCCGCAAAGCGGAAGTCGTCGCGGCTGTTCGTGGTGGTCTCCTGAGTCTCGAAGAGGCTTGTGACCGCTATACGCTCAGCGTCGATGAGTTTCTAAACTGGCAGGCTGCCATCGATAAGCATGGCCTTGCCGGGTTGCGGACGACCTGGATCCAGCATTACCGCGAAGGCTAATCGCCTTCGTTTGGGATCGCGACAACCCCCAGGCCCATGGGCCTCGGGGGTTTTGCGCGTTGGCTAAAGCGTCAGGGAATATTATCCGGCATCCATTTCGCGCCGGCAGGGCGCTGGCGCAGACGCTCATAGTGCGCCTCGACATGGGGCAGCGCCTTGCGCTCGAAAGGTGTGCGCAGCCAGCGATGCGTCGAAAGGCCCAACGCTATATCGGCGATCGAAAAGTCCTCGCCGGCAATGAAGGGCGCGCCCTTCGCCAATTCGGCATCGAGAATGTCCATCTGCCCGTTCCAGCGGCTGACTGATTCGGCAATTTTTGCCGGGTCGTCATAGCCGGGGGTCTTCCGGGCGAGCGCATGATGGGCATATCCCCAGGCCGGATTGAGCTCGGTTGCCTGCCAGATCAGCCACTGAAGCGCGCGGCCATGGGCGTGAATGTCCACAGGGAGTAGGGCTGAGCGCGTCTTGGCGAGGTAAAGCAGGATCGCATTGCTCTCCCAAAGCGTCAGTCCATCATCGTCAATGAAGACCGGGATCTGGGCATTGGGGTTAAGAGCGAGGAATTCCGGGACTTTGGGGTCGCGGATGGGCAACCCCCAATCCGCCCGATCATAGCTTTCACCCAATTCGTCCAGCGCCCACAACACTTTGCGCACATTGATCGAGGTGACGCGCCCTAAAACTCGAACCATGGAAATCCTCGTTGTCTACCCGGCAAATCTTGCCTGATTTTGCGTTTCGCATCGAGTGGTTAAGACATTGTTTACCATCTGGTGGGTAATTTTTGCCCAGCGGTCGACGGGGGCTCCCACGACGGCACTAGAACAAACTCGAGTGGCAGCGTGGATAGTCTCACTACTCTCATCAACCGCATCGGCATTGCGCGTCTTGCAGCGATGGCGACTGTGGCCGTGCTCATCCTGGGTTTCTTCGTGTTCCTGATGATGCGCTCCCAAACCCCAAATCTCGCGCCGCTCTATAGCGGGCTGAGCCTTGAGGACTCCTCCGCCATCATCACCCAGCTTGAAGCCTCGAGTGTTCCCTACGAACTGCGCGGCGACGGCGACACCATTCTCGTGCCGCGCGACCAGATCACCACCGTCCGCATGAACCTTGCCGGTGAAGGTTTGCCGAGCAAGGGTCAGGTCGGCTACGAAATCTTCGACCAGCAATCGACGCTGGGTGCGACGAGCTTTGTTCAAAACATCAACAATGTCCGCGCCCTCGAAGGCGAATTGGCCCGCACCATCTCGTCGCTGACGCGCATCAAGGGCGCTCGCGTCCACCTCGTCCTGCCCGAGCGCGAACTGTTCCGCCGCGAACGCAAGGACCCCTCGGCATCGATCGTTCTTTCCGTGCGCGGTGCGCTGTCGAATGGCGAAATCCAGGCCATCCAGCACCTCGTTGCCTCCGCCATCGAAGGCCTGACCCCGCAGCGCGTGTCGATCGTCGACGATGCCGGCAATCTGCTTGCTTCGGGTACCGAAGACGATGGCCTCGGCGCCATGGCCGGCCAGGCCGAAGAACGCGTGCTCGGCTTTGAAAACCGCATGCGTACCCGCATCGAAGACATGCTCGCCAATGTCGTCGGACCGGGCCGGGCCCGCGTCGAAGTGTCGGCGGAACTCGACTTCAACCGCTCGACGACAACCGAAGAAACATTCAACCCCGATGGCCAGGTCGTTCGCTCGACCCAGACCCGTGAAGCCCAGAACCAGTCCGGTGCCGCTGCCGGTCAGGCCACCGTTGCCAATGAACTGCCGGGCGCCAGCGCCAATAATGGCGGCGACGGCAGCACCGAACAGGGCAATTCGACCGAAGAAGTCGTCAACTACGAGATCTCCAAGAAGACCGCGACAGCCGTGACCGAAGCCGGTGCGCTCAAGCGTCTCTCGGTGGCAGTGGTGGTCGATGGCACCTACACCGACGACGGCCAGGGCAACATGACCTATGCCCCGCGCTCGGCCGACGAAATCACTCAGATCCAGACCTTGGTTCGCTCGGCAGTTGGGTACTCGATCGATCGCGGCGACACCGTCGATGTCGTCAACATGCAGTTCGCCGAACGTCCGGACCTCGCTCCGGCAGGCACCGATCAGCAGGGTGGCCTTCTCGACTTTACCCGCGACGACATCATGAACGGCGCCGAAATGGCGGTGACCCTCCTCATCGCGCTCGCCCTGATGTTCTTCGTGCTCCGTCCGCTGCTCAAGAAGGTCATGAGCCCCGAGCCGACGACACTGGCTCTGCCGGCTGCAGTCGAACTGGGCCAGGGCACGACGCTCGATGCCGAAGGCAATGTCATCCCGACGCTGGCCGAAGATCCGATGACCGACCAGGCCCGCGCCGCACTCGCCAATCACGACTGGATCGAAGACGCCAAGGCCCTGGGCGAAGCCCAGCTCCAGCAGCTCAAGTCGGTCGGCTCGCTGGTCGAAGAAAATCCCAAGCAGGCAGCGCTCATCGTGCGCGGCTGGCTCTCCAACGCAGCGTGATCTGACATGGCCCTTGTTTCCCAGTCTGTCGAGAGTGATAGCCGCTCCGGCGGTCCCCAGCTCAGGATCGGCGGCGCTTCGAGCTACCGCGCCCTCAAGGGCGACGAGAAGGCCGCAGCGCTCCTCCTCGCGCTTGGTCCCGATCACGGCAAGCCGATCTTTGAAGAACTCGACGAACACGAGATCAAGACGCTCTCGCGCGCCATGGTCAAGCTCGGCCCGATTACTCCAGCCATGCTCGATGAGCTGATGGCCGAATTCGTCACCAACATTGCTTCCAACGGCAATGTGGCCGGCAATTCCGATTCGACGGAGCGTCTCCTCCTGTCGTTCCTGCCGCAGGAACGGGTCGATTCCATCATGGAAGAAATCCGCGGCCCGGCCGGTCGCAACATGTGGGAAAAGCTCTCGAACGTTCAGGCTGACGTTCTCGCCGCTTACCTCAAGAACGAATATCCTCAGACGGTCGCCGTGATCCTCTCCAAGATCGCGCCGGAACACGCTTCGGACGTGCTGGCCTCGCTTCCGGCGGAACTCGCCATGGAAGTCGTGCAGCGCATGCTCGGCCTCGATGTGGTGCAGAAGGACATTCTCGAAAAGATCGAGCAGACCCTCCGCACCGAATTCATCTCGACGCTCAATACCTCGAAGCGCCGCGACAGCCATGAACTGATGGCCGAAATCTTCAATTCCTTCGATCGCCAGACCGAAGCGCGTTTCATCACGAGCCTTGAAGAACGCAATCGCGAAGATGCCGAGCGCATCAAGTCGCTGATGTTCACCTTTGAAGACCTCGCCAAGCTCGACATGACCGCGGTGCAGACGCTGCTGAGCCGTGTCGACAAGCGCGAACTGGCGCTTTGCCTCAAGGGCGCCAATGACGAGGTCAAGGACTTCTTCCTCAAGAACATGTCGACCCGCGCCGCCAAGCTGATGCAGGACGACATGATGGCCATGGGTCCGGTGCGTCTCAAGGACGTCGACGAGGCTCAGAGCCGTATGGTTTCAACCGCCAAGGACATGGCCGCGAAGGGGGAAATCCTCATCGTCAAGTCCAAGGGCGACGACCAGATGGTCGGCTAAACCATGGCCGCCCTCGCCCGCTTCACTTTCGACCTCGACCTCGCGGACCGCCCGGCCCATGCGGCGACTGCCATGCCGGACTTGCCGCCCGAGCCGGTCGGCATTCCCGAGGACGTCGTTGCCCGTCTCGTGCGCGAGGCGCGGGAAGAAGGCTATGCCGAAGGTCTCATGGCCGGCGAAGGCAATTCCACCTCCATGGCCAGCCAGACCGTTGCAGCCGCCGCCGGCATGCTTGCCGCCCATGCTGCAAGCATGACAGCCGCACTCGACGATGCGCGCATGGAAAACCATGTCGCCGCCGTAGACCTCGCCGTCAGCGTCGGCCGCAAGCTTGCCTTCCACCTCATCAACCGCGAACCGGCCGGCGAACTCGAAGCGCTGATCGCCGAATGCATGCCGAGCCTTTCAGGCGTGCCGCATCTCGTCATCCGCTGCCACCCCGATCTCGCCGACCAGATCCGCGACATCGCCACCGCCCAGATCGCGACTTCCGGCTATGCCGGGCGTCTCGTCGTGATGGGCGAGCCTGACATTCGCCTCGGCGACGGGCGCCTCGAATGGGTCGATGGCGGCCTCATCCGCGATACCGGCGCCCTTGGAACCGACATCGACGAAACCATTGCCAACTATCTCGCCGCCAAGGCGAACAAGACCGGCAACCACCACAACAAGGAGAGCGGTGAATGAATCCGACCGATCCCGAACTCGATATTAATGACATGGGCGAACTCGGCCTCGACGAAATGCCGACGCCCGAGCGTGGCGATCGCATGGAAGCCTATGTCGAGCGCACCGCCGACGACCTCGAAGCTGTCTTCGACGTGCCAGTGCGCGTGTCGGTCGTGCTTGGCCGCACCAAGATGCCGGTCTCGCACCTTCTCAAGCTCGACACCGGCACTGTGGTGGAACTCGACCGCCAGGTCGGCGAAGCCGTCGAAATCTACGTTAACGACCGCCTCGTGGCGCGTGGCGAAATCGTGCTGGTCGAAAACCGGCTCGGCGTCACCATGACCGAGATCATCAAGCCGCAATAATAAGAAACGGGAGTGAATGGTATGCGTCTCCTCATCGTCGGAACCCTTGAAGGTCAACTGAGCCAGGCCACCAAAATGGCCATGGATGGCGGCGCCAAGGTCGCTCACGCGCCAGGCATCGAAATCGCCATGGCAGCGCTCCGCACCGGGCGTGGTGCCGACCTGCTGCTCGTCGACGTGATGATGGATATTGCCGGCCTCATCGCCGCGCTCGAAGCTGAACGCATTGCCATTCCAGTCGTCGCCTGCGGCGTCGAAACCAATGCCGCCGCGGCGGTAAACGCCATCCGCGCCGGCGCCAAGGAATATATCCCCCTGCCCCCCGATGCCGCGCTGATCGCAGCCGTGATCCAGGCCGTGTCGCGCGACAGCGAAGATTTCCTCTTCCGCGATCCCGCCATGCAGCGCGTCGTCAAGATGGCAGAGCAGGTCGCAGGCTCTGAAGCCTCGATCCTCATCACCGGCGAGAGCGGCACCGGCAAGGAAGTCATCGCGCGCTACGTCCACTCGCGTTCGAAGCGCGCCGCCAAGCCGTTCATCTCGGTCAACTGCGCTGCGATCCCAGAAGCGCTGCTTGAATCCGAACTATTCGGCCACGAAAAGGGTGCCTTTACTGGCGCTATCGCGCGCCGCGTCGGCAAGTTCGAGGAAGCTTCGGGCGGCACGCTGCTGCTCGACGAAATCTCGGAAATGGACGTTCGCCTGCAGGCCAAGCTCCTCCGCGCCATTCAGGAGCGGGTGATCGACCGCGTCGGCGGCAACAAGCCCGTGCCGGTCGATATCCGCATCCTCGCCACCTCGAACCGCAACCTCGTCGAGGCTGTCCGCGAAGGCTCGTTCCGCGAAGATCTTCTCTTCCGCCTCAACGTCGTGAACTTGAAGCTCCCGGCGCTTCGCGAGCGTCCGGGCGATATCGTGGCACTGGCCGACCACTTCGTCACCAAATATGCCAAGGCCAATGGCCTGCCAAAGCGCGAGCTTTCGGACGATGCGCGCACCGCCCTCCTCCATGCGCCATGGCCTGGCAACGTCCGCGAACTCGAAAACACGCTGCACCGCGCCGTACTACTCGCCACCGGCACGATGATCGGCTCGGAAGCCATCGTCCTGCCTGATGGCATGGGCCTCAATGAAGCCGCCCGCGCCAATTCGCCGGCCCAGCAGCTCGCCGAAACCGCCGAAGCCATGTCCCGCGCCCTTGTCGGCCGAACTGTGGCCGATGTGGAGCGCGAGCTGATCCTCGACACCCTCGACCACACCTGGGGCAACCGCACTCATGCGGCCAATATCCTCGGCATCTCGATCCGCACGCTGCGGAACAAACTCAACCAATATTCGGACGAGGGAATGAACATTCCCGACCCCGGAGAGCGGCGCAACGTCGCTTAAATTCAAATTTGGCGGGAGGACGGCGAAGTCGCCGCCCTCCTTTCCCGTTTCTCCCCGGTAGCCCGATCCCATGACCGATCTTTCAGCCTCGAATTCCCGCTTCAGCTTCAAGCCACCGTCCGTCAAGACAGTGCTCGATACGCTGCGTTCGGGCGATATCGCCCTCGCCTCCGGCGTCATGGGTCTGATCGTCATCCTGATCGTGCCGCTGCCCGCGCTGATGGTCGACGCGCTGCTCGCCATCTCGATCGTATTCTCAGTGATGATCCTGATGACGGCACTCTTCATCCAGAAGCCGCTTGAATTCTCCTCCTTCCCGACGGTGCTGCTGATCGCGACCATGCTGCGTCTCGGCATGAACCTGGCGACCACGCGCCTCATCCTCTCGGAAGGTCACAATGGGTCGGCGGCGGCCGGTCACGTCATCGAGGCCTTCGGCAACTTCGTGACGCGCGGCAATTTCGTCATCGGGATCGTGATCTTCATTATCCTCGTGATCGTGAACTTCATCGTCATCACCAAGGGTTCTGGCCGTATCGCCGAAGTCGCGGCGCGTTTCTCCCTGGACGCCATGCCCGGCAAGCAGATGGCCATCGACGCCGACCTTTCGGCGGGCCTGATCGATGAAGACACCGCCAAAAAGCGCCGCGCCGAACTCGAAGGCGAAAGTGCCTTCTTCGGTAACATGGACGGTGCGTCCAAATTCGTGCGCGGCGACGCCATTGCCGGCCTCATCATCACCTTCATCAACGTCTCGGCCGGCATGGCCATCGGCATCTTCCAGGAAGGGCTTTCGGCCGGTGAAGCCGGCCAGGTCTATACGCTCCTGACCATCGGCGACGGCCTCGTCTCGCAGATCCCGGCGCTGATCGTTTCGACCGCTGCCGGTATTCTCGTGTCGAAGTCGGGTGTGACCGGTTCGGCCGACAAGGCGCTGACCAGCCAATTCGGCGGCTATCCCAAGGCGCTCGGCATGGCGTCGGCCGTCATGGCCGCTCTCGCCCTCCTGCCGGGCATGCCGCTCATCCCATTCATGGCGCTTTCGGGCGGTGTTGGTTATGCCGCCTACCGCGCCTCGAAGAGCAAGACGGTTCGCGATGTGGCCGAACGCGCCAAGGCCGTGGCCGATGCCGCGACCAAGGCTGCGGGTGGTACGCCGGGCCAGCCTGCCGCTGGTGGTGCGCCGGCAGGCGAACCGCCGATCAGCGAAAGCCTCAAGATCGACGATCTCAAGCTCGAACTCGGCTATGGCCTCCTCGGCCTCGTCAAGGAAGACGACAGCGGCACCGATCGCCTGACCGAGCAGATCAAGGCGCTCCGCCGCCAGCTCGCGCTCGAACTCGGCTTCGTAATGCCGCCGGTCCGAATTCTCGACAACATGCAGCTCGAGCCCAATGACTATAAGGTCCGGATCAAGGAAGTGGAATCGGCGCACGGCCAGATCCACGCCAACCTCCTCATGGTCATGGACCCTTATGGCAATCCGATCGACCTGCCGGGCCACCAGACGACCGAGCCGACCTTCGGCCTGCCCGCAACCTGGATCGATCCGGCACTGCGCGACGAAGCTGAGCTCCGTGGCCTCTCGATCATCGACCCATCGACCGTTATCTCGACGCACCTGACTGAAGTCTTGAAGGCAAACGTTGCTGAACTCCTCAGCTACGCCAATGTGCAGAGCCTCCTTTCGGGTCTGCCGAAGGACCAGCAGAAGCTTGTCGAAGACATCATCCCGAGCCAGATCTCGGTTTCCGGTGTGCAGCGCGTGCTGCAAGCGCTCCTCACCGAACGTATCTCGATCCGCGATCTTTCGACCATTCTCGAAGGCATTGCCGAAGTCGCCGGCCCCGGCCGTTCGATCCAGTCGATCACCGAACATGTGCGTTCGCGCCTTGCCCGCCAGATCTGCGCCGCCAATCTCGGCCAGGACGGCAACCTGCCGCTCCTGACACTCTCGCCGCAATGGGAACGCGACTTTGCCGAAGCCATGGTTGGCGAAGGCGAATACCGTCACCTCGCTATGGCACCGAGCCGCCTGCAGCAGTTTATCGCCGCTGTTGGCCAGGGCTTTGAGCGCGCCGCTCAGCAGGGCGAATTGCCGGTAATGATCACCTCGCCTTCGATCCGGCCACATGTCCGCGCCATCATCGAGCGCTTCCGACCGCAGACGGTGGTGATGAGCCAGAACGAGGTTCACCCCCGCGTGCGCCTGAAGACGGTAGGCAGCGTTTAAGCGCACCCGGCAACGATGAAAACGAAAAGGGCGACCCCAGGGTCGCCCTAATTCATTTGGTCATGCCGCCCGGAATGATCGGAGGTAGGTCGAGAACCGAAGCTTCCTTGGAGGTATCGACCTCGATTTCTTCGGCGAGCTCACGCTCTGCCTGATACCAGAATTCCTGCTCCTGGCCCTCGGGCTGGCCGGCCAGATCCCAAAGCTGGTAGGCCCGGTCGCGAATTTTGTCTTCCTTGTGATGTGCCATGCATTCCTCCTCGTCTTGACGACGTTGGTTAACGCCCGGCAGAGGCGAGAGTTGCCGACCGCTCAGCGTTGGGTCAGCGCAAGCTTTGCGCCCAAGGCGACGAAGGCTGCAGCAAAGGATCGGCGCATCCAGACCATGATGGCGGGCCGCGAGACCACCTGATTGCGGATGGCAGCGGCAAAGAGCCCATAGAGCGCGAAGACCACGAAGGTCATCATCATGAAAACTCCGCTCAATTGCAGCATCTGTGGCACGGCGTCGGGTGCATCGGCGGGAACGAATTGCGGCAGAAAGGCAAAAAAGAAGATCGAGAGCTTTGGATTGAGCAGGTTCATGAGGATGATCTCGGTCGCCATATCCTTGAGTGGCTTTCTCGCCTCATCGGCCTTGACGGCAAGCGAGCCGGTTTCGCGCAAGGTCGCCCAGGCCATGTAGAGGAGATAGGCGACGCCGAGATATTTGATGATCTCGAAGGCCATGGCGCTGGCGTGAAGGATCGCGGCAAGACCGGTGATGGCGGCAATCATGTGCGGGACGATGCCGAGCGTGCAGAACAACGCGGCCCAGAGACTGGCGCGTGCCCCGCGGCCAAGGCCTGCCGCGATGGTGTAAAGCGCGCCGGCGCCGGGCGAAACGACGACGATCAAGGTGGTGATCAGGAATTCAACGGTCATACATCGGCCTCCTCGGGCGCTGCGACCATCTCGCCTGCGCCGCCCGGGGGCAAGACCCCGGCAGATTTATCCACCGAGGCCTTGGGATCTGGTTCAGCTCTGCGTGCCAAATGGAGTGGGCGAATAGGCGTTGGAATTGGAATTGTGCTCCTCGCCTTCACTGGCGCGGAAATTGCCGTCGCTGCCCTCGGCGCGGAGGCTGTTTTCCGCATCGAGCCAGAACTCGACATCGCGGCCTTCGGGCTCTCCGGCTTGCTTCCAGAGCCAGCGGGCCCGTTCGCGGATGCTGTTTTCGTTGATGTCCATGTCAAATCCTCCTGAAATGGCTTTGGTCTAGACAAGTCACGCGGCAACCGCGTGACAGCGCGGCCGGCAACGAGAATTTTAGACGGACCGGAACGGGCCAGCACGCCCGACATTGTTCCGGACGCGACAGCGAGGGCCCCATGCAGCTTTTTTCCTGCGATCACTGCGGCAATACGATCTATTTCGAGAATAATCTTTGCGAGCACTGCGGCCACGCTCTCGGCTATCTGCCGGAGGAAAATGCGCTGGTCTCGCTCGACCCCGCAGGCGACAACGCGTGGACGGCGCCTGCGGTACCCGGCAAGACCTATATCTATTGCGACAACGCGCGCCACGCCGCCTGCAATTGGCTGGTGACAAAGGAAGAGGGCGGGTCGATTTTCTGCCTCGCATGCCAGCATAATGAGACCATTCCCTCGCTCGAGGACCCGCATAATCTATCGCGCTGGCAGACGATCGAACGCGCCAAAAAGCGGTTGTTTTACTCTCTGCTCCGCTTGGGTTTGCCGCTCGAAACGCGCGCGGAAAATCCGGAACATGGTCTCGCTTTCCGGTTTCTCGCCGATGGCGATGGCAATGCGCCGGTGATGACCGGGCATGAAAATGGCATCATCACCATTTCGCTCGCCGAAGCGGACGATGCCGAACGCGAGCGGCGGCGCACCGGCATGGGCGAACCCTATCGCACGCTCCTCGGCCACTTCCGCCACGAGATCGGGCATCACTATTGGGATTTGCTCGTGCGCGAAAAGCCACAGGAGGCACGGTATCGCGAACTTTTCGGGGACGAGCGCGCCGATTATGGGCAGGCACTCAAGACCTATTACGCCAATGGCGCGCCGGCCGGTTGGCCCGCGACCCATATCAGTGCCTATGCGACCGCCCACCCTTGGGAAGATTTTGCCGAAACCTTCGCCCATTATCTCCACATCACCGACACTGTGGAGATGGCTGCCGCTTTTGGCATTCGCGCAAAACCCAGAACGGGGGACGAGAGTCTCGCGCTGCCGCCTGTTCGCTTCGATCCCTATATGGCGCCCGATATGAGCGAGATCGTCGACAACTGGATTCCGCTGGCGTCGCTGCTCAACAATCTCAACCGGGCTATGGGCCAGACCGATGCCTATCCCTTCGTGCTGTCACCGCCCGTGATCGACAGGCTCGCCTTCGTCAACGATCTGGTGCATCAGGCGCCAGCGCTTGAACAACTAGCGGCTCTCGAAGCGGTGGAATGAGAGAGGCAGGCGGTCGTTGGCGCTTCACCGCGCAGCGGCCGCCTGCTACATCCGGTTCATGTCCAGCCTTACCATTCTCACCGTCCCCGCCTTCTCGACCCTCTGCAACGCCGCCTTTGCGCTCCGGCGCGAGGTGTTTGTTTGGGAGCAAAAAGTGCCGGAGGAAGAGGAGAACGACGAACTCGATCTGACGGCGACGCACTACGTGGCGATTGCCGATGGCGAAGTGGTCGGCACCCTAAGGCTCATCGATTATCCCGAGCACATCAAGATCGGCCGTGTCGCCGTGCGCCTCCATTATCGTGGCCGGGGCGTCGCGCGCCAGTTGATCGAAGCCGCAATGGCAGATGCGCGCCAAGATGGCCGAGACAGGTTCTATCTCACTGCCCAATCGGACAAACTCGGCCTATATCATAAGTTAGGTTTCGTCGAATTCGGGCCCGAATTTCTCGACGGCGGCATGCCGCATCGGGCGATGCGCGACTACGATAAAGATACCGCAACCTTATCCAATTAAGTCAAATTTAACGCATTAACCCGGCCAGCGGACTCCTGCCCTAATTCCTGCGCTATTGTGGATCTGTCGCTCATAGAGCGCGTCCTGCCGGGCGGCAACCAATGTGTGGTGCTACGGCAAGAACGCGAATTCTTGTCTTTTCGCAGGACGCGACTAATCCGCCAGGGAGGCGGAAAGGGCCGGCACCGCCTAGGCGGAAGCCGGCCTTTTCAATTTTTCTGCAGCAAATATTTCATGGTTCCCGAAAAATCGGAAAAAATTGCTCGGGAACGGGTCGTGGGGACGTGACGTTGTCTCATCATAACGGCCCATGCGGTGCTACCGGCAAGTAATCACCACATGGGCCTGTTCATGACAACGATGAACCTTTGGAGCCTACAATGATCCGCACGCTTTTGACTACTACGGCCGTTGCCGTGCTCATGGGTACCGCTGCTATTGCCCAGACCACGCCTGCTCCTGCCACGACGGAAACTCCGGCCATGGGCACCGAAGCTCCGGCAACCACCACTGAAACGCCAGCTATGGGCACTGAAACCCCAGCCGCTCCGGCAACGAGTGTTGAAGCTGCGCCTGTTGAATCTGGTGCTATGGAAGAAACCGACGTCAATGAGCCTTGGGATATGTCGGCCGGCTACACTGCCGCTGATACCGATAACCTCGGTTCGCGCCTGATCGGCCAGCCCGTTTATTCGAGCGCCGGTGATGACGCTGAAGAAATCGGCAATATCAGCGACCTGGTTTTCGACGCTGATGGCCAGATCACTGCTGTGGTGATCGGCGTTGGTGGTTTCCTCGGCATCGGCGAAAAGAGCGTTGCCGTTGATTTCAAGGCGCTTGAATTCACCGTTGCTGCCGACAACACCGAACGTTGGGTTGTTCCGACCACGGCTGATGCTCTGACCGCAGCTCCCGACTTCGTCTGGGCTGACGATGAGCCCGTCGATGGCGCGAACGACGCGATGGCCCCTGCTGCTGACGGCATGACCCCAGCCGCTCCGGCTGACACGATGGCACCGGCAGCTCCCGCCACCACCAACTAAGTTTCTCATAGGTCCTTGTTCACTGAGGACCCGAGAAAAAGAAAAGGCCCGCTTCTGCGGGCCTTTTTTCGTCTAACGAAGAGAGGCGCTTCAAGGGAAGCGCCGGGCACTAGCGCTTGAGAAAGCGCTGACGGGCTACCTCGTCGAAATCTGCCTGTTCAAGCTTGTTCTGTTCCTGGCGTTCGCGCTCATGTTCGCGCTGATCGAGCAGCTCGACCTTTTTCAGGTCTTCGAGCGCTTCGGCGAGCTGATCTTGTGCATTCTCGAGCTTGCCGCGCATATCATTGGCCGAGGCCAGAAGATTGTCGCGGCGCTGAAGTGCGGCCTTGGCAAAGGTGGAATAAGCAAAATGAGCGACATCGGAAATGCCGGTCTTGGTCTGCTCGATCTCGATCTGCTGATCGAGCTCAGAGGCCATGCGCTCGAAGTCCGCGACCATCATTTCGATCTGCATAACCTGCCGGCGCTTTTCGTCGACATTGAACTTCTTGAGCCGAATGAGGCTCTCGCTGCGCGATTTCAAGACCTGTACTCCTTACACATCAAGCCAGTTCCGAAAAGGCGTTAAGCCCTCCCGATAGACCCTAAGCATCGGCTTCCGCGATGATTTCCGCCAGGCGTCGATAGCCTTCGGCAACCGTCGTGGTCTCTTCCCGCTGCTGGCTCAAAAACGCCTCCAGCTTCGGGTTGATACCGATAGCAAGGTCCACATTCGGATCCGACCCTTTGCGGTATGCCCCCAACCGGATCAGCTCCTCCATGTCCGAGAATATGGACATGAGCTCCCTCGCCCTTGCCAGTACCGGCCGAAAATCGGGCGGTACGCACCCTGGCATGGTGCGCGAGATGGACCGGAGCACGTTGACGGCAGGATAACGTCCCCGCTCGGCAATTCCGCGCTCCATCACGATGTGCCCATCAAGAATGCCGCGCACGGCATCCGCAATTGGCTCATTGTGATCATCACCTTCCACCAAAACGGTAAAAAGTCCGGTAATAGAACCGGTCGTAGGCGTCCCTGGGCCGGCTCTTTCGAGCAAACGTGGCAATTCTGTGAAAACTGTCGGTGGATAACCCTTGGCGGTGGGGGGTTCGCCGATGGAAAGACCGATCTCGCGCTGCGCCATGGCAAAGCGGGTGAGCGAGTCCATCATGCAAAGGACGCGCTTGCCCTCGTCGCGGAAATATTCCGAGAGCGAGAGGGAGATATAGGCAGCCTGCCGACGCATGAGCGCCGCTTCGTCAGAGGTCGCAACGACGACGACGGCGCGGCGAAGGCCTTCTTCGCCGAGATATTCCTGAATGAACTCGTGCACCTCGCGGCCACGCTCACCGATGAGCCCAATGACCGAGACGTCCACATTGGTATTGCGCGCCAGCATCGACATCAGCACGGACTTGCCGACGCCGGAGCCGGCAAAGATGCCCATGCGCTGGCCTTCGCAGAGTGTCGTGAACGTATTGAGCGTGCGGACGCCGAGATCGAGCGGCGCGCCGACGCGCACGCGATCATGCGCCGCTAATGGGGATTGGCGAAGAGGATAGGATTTGGCGCCACGCTGAAGAGGGCCCAGCCCGTCGATCGGCTCGCCATTGGCATTGATGACGCGGCCGAGCCAGGACATCGACGGATTGACCGCGCCGTCATGGCGCTTAAAGACGGCCTTACAGCCAAGACGCACGCCGCTCAATTCACCAAAAGGCAGGCAAAGCGCATGGCCATCGCGGAAGCCGATGATCTCGGCAGCCAGGGTATCGCCGTCGCTGCCTTCGATCATCACCCGCCCACCTACGCGCAGTTCGCGCACGGGACCGACGACTTCGATAAGAAGGCCCTGGACCGATTTGACGCGCCCGAAAACCTCGACGTCGTCGATCGCATCGATGGCTGAAATCAGCGCCTTCATGAGTGGTCCTGCAACCCCGGTTCGAAAGAGACATGGTTTACGCGACGGCTCGAATCGAGCCCGTCACGAATCGCAAGATAACCGAACATTAACCAAATTTCGCTACTGGCTGAGCAGTAGGGTCAAAGGCAGGCAAAGGCCGAACTATGCCCAAAATCCCGGCACGACGACGAATGGATGAGTCGACTGAATCGCTTGTAGGCAACTTTTAACGTAATACTTTAAGAAATTTTCATCCGTTTTATGTTGCAATTTCAGACACTTAAACTTAAATCGTCCTAACGTCGTTTGCGTATTGCCGAACCGAATTAAACTTTGTTAACTATTTGAGCTTAGGCTTCAGTCATATCCAGTAGGGTTGGAGCGCGTGGGACGACTTGTCATCCACCGCGCAGGTTCCAGCAGGAACGAATGACAAGGGGAATATAATGCGGGTACTCCTCATCGAGGACGATAGCGCCACGGCGCAGAGCATCGAATTGATGCTCAAGTCTGAAAGTTTCAACGTCTACACCACTGATCTCGGTGAAGAGGGCGTCGATCTCGGCAAACTCTATGACTACGATATTATCCTGCTCGATCTGAACCTGCCTGACATGAGCGGCTATGAGGTCTTGCGGACCCTGCGCGTCGCCAAGGTTCAGACGCCGATCCTGATCCTCTCCGGTCTTGCCGGCATCGAGGACAAGGTACGCGGTCTCGGCTTCGGCGCCGATGACTACATGACCAAGCCATTCCACAAAGACGAACTCGTGGCCCGCATCCACGCCATCGTCCGTCGCTCCAAGGGCCATGCCCAGTCGGTCATCTCGACCGGCGATCTCATGGTCAACCTCGACACCAAGACGGTCGAAGTCCAGGGCGCTCGCGTTCACCTGACGGGCAAGGAATACCAGATGCTGGAGCTGCTTTCGCTCCGCAAGGGTACGACCCTGACCAAGGAAATGTTCCTCAACCACCTCTATGGTGGCATGGACGAGCCCGAACTCAAGATCATCGACGTCTTCATCTGCAAGCTGCGTAAGAAGCTCAGCGTCGCAACTGCAGGCAAGAATTACATCGAAACCGTCTGGGGCCGTGGCTACGTGCTGCGCGAGCCTGACGAGGCCGATGCCTATAGCGAAAACGTCGCCTAAGCGACCGCATCGCTTCAGCGTCATTCGTAAAAAGCCCCGCTCAACGGCGGGGTTTTTTATTGCCCAAAAAATCGCATCTGGCATGTCGAGCAAAGATAGGCCCACTCGTCGTCTCATCGAAAGCGCACTTCAAGTGCCAAGCCGATGGAGACTATCGATGTTGAGTTCCCTGACCATTGCCGCAGCCATTCTGCTGACAACGATTGGCGCGCAGGCCCAAGCCGAGGCCAAGGGCGACTATGCCGACGTCAACGGCATGCGCGTGTATTACGAGGTTTCGGGCGAAGGCGCGCCGATCGTCGTTCTGCATGGCGCCTATATGAATATCCCGGCCATGGGCGGGATTATCCCCGCACTCGCCAAGACCCACACCGTCTATGCGCTCGAATTTCAGGGCCATGGACGCACCGAAGACATCGACCGGCCGGTGACCTATCCCAATCTGGCGAGCGACGTCGCCGCTTTCATGGACGACGTCGGGCTCGAAAAGGCGGATATCTTTGGCTATTCCATGGGCGCGGCGGCCGCCTTGCGGCTTGCCATCGACCATCCCGAAAGAGTCGATCACCTGATTACCGCTTCGGTGAGCTATGACATGTCGGGCTCGCAGCCGGCATTCCTCGCCATGATCCCGACAATGGTGCCCGAAATGTTCGTCGGCACGCCCATGGAGGACGCCTGGAAAGCCCTCGCGCCTAATCCTGATGGTTTCCGGCCGTTTGTCGAGCGCATGATCGCGCTCGAGCATGAGCCGATGGCCTGGGGCGAGGACGTCAAGAAGCTGAAAATGCCGGTGCTGATCATCGGGGGGGATTCCGACATGATGACCCTCGAGCACCTCGTCAGCATGTACCGCCTGCTTGGCGGCGGCGAGCCCGGCGATATGGGCAAGCCCCTCTCCGCCTCGCGCCTTGCTATTCTCCCGGCGACCTCGCACACGGCCGTCATCGATCAGGTAGACCTACTGATGGGCTTCATGGAGCCTTTCCTCAATGGCGAAACGCCCAAGGGCATGTTCGATCAATAGTGGTTGGGGCCGGAGAGATGCAGTCCGGCCTTTTCCTCGCGTCTTTTCGCTGGCAATTTGCCCAGCGATCTGGAGGAGCCGATGAGCAATCGCACCGAAACGGACAAAGCCATCACGACTGTCTGGCGGCAGGAACAGGCGCGGCTCATCGCGAGCCTCACCCGTGTCGTCCGCGACATCTCGCTGGCCGAGGAACTGGCGCAGGACGCGCTCATGGCTGCGCTCAAGCATTGGCCGGAAACTGGCGTGCCGCGCAATCCCGGCGCCTGGCTGATGCAGGCGGGCAAGCGCAAGGCAATCGACTATTTTCGCCACCGCAAAATGGCGGCGGGAAAGCTCGAGGAAGTCGGGCGCACCATGGAGGAAGACGTGCCTGACGCCGAAACCGCCATCCACGACAGCATGGACGACGATGTCGGCGACGATCTCCTGCGCCTGATTTTCACCTCCTGCCACCCCATCCTGCCGGCAGAAAGCCGTGTTGCGCTGACTCTGCGGCTGATCGGTGGCCTGACGACCGAGGAAATCGCCCGGGCATTCCTTGCCAATGACACGACCATCGGCCAGCGCATCGTGCGCGCCAAACGCACCATTGCCGATGCGGGCCTGCCCTATGAAGTGCCGCGCGGCGCCGAGCGGGTGGAACGGCTCGCCTCGGTTCTGGGTGTTTTGTACCTAATCTTCAACGAGGGCTATTCCGCCACCGCCGGGGAAGACTGGATGCGGCCGCAGCTTTGCGAAGAGGCCATGCGCATGGGGCGCATTCTCACCCAACTCATGCCCGAAGAGGCAGAGGTCCATGGGCTTCTGGCGCTAATGGAAATCCAGCATAGCCGGGTCAATGCCCGCACAAATGCCAAAGGCGAGCCGATCCTCCTGCCCGACCAGAACCGGGCACTTTGGGATCAATTGATGATCCGCCGCGGCCTCAACGGGCTGCAACGCGTGACGGCACTCGGCGGTGACACTGGCCCCTATGCCCTCCAGGCAGCGATTGCCGCTTGCCATGCGCGGGCGCGGCGGGCCGAGGACACCGACTGGCGTCGGATCGCCTCGCTCTATGCGCTTTTGGTAGAGGTCATGCCCTCGCCCGTGGTCGAGCTCAATCGGGCCGTGGCGGTTTCGATGGCCGAGGGCCCTGCCCCGGCACTCACGCTCGTCGACGCCATCCGGTCAGGTGGTTTGCTCGACAATTACCACCTGCTCTATGGCGTCCGTGGTGATCTCCTGAGCAAGCTCGGGCGGCACACAGAAGCCAATCTCGATTTCCGCCGCGCAGCGGAGCTCACGCGGAACGAGCGCGAAAAAGCCTATCTCCTCGGACGCGCCGATGAGGCGATGTCAGCGCTGACGGCCTGACGATCAGGCCGCGACGATGGCGGGATCGAATTTGGCGGCCAGGATCGCGCGGTCGAAAGGCTTCATCATATAGTCGTTGGCCCCGGCCTTGCGGGCCATGGCGATGGCGCCGATGTCGTTCTCGACTGTGCAATAGACGATATGGGGCTTCTCGCCACCGATATAGGCTCGCAAATGCTTTAGAAATTCGAGCCCGCTCATGATCGGCATCTGCCAATCGAGGAGTATCGTGTCAGGCATGTTGACCTTGCACTTTTCGAAGGCTTCCTGCCCGTCTTCGGCCTCTTCGACCTCATAGTGCAAATCTTCGAGAATGCGCCGCGCGACCTTCCGGACGACGCTGGAGTCGTCAATGATCAGGCAGGTTGGCATCTAAAAACTCCGGGCAGCAAGGGCAACCCGGAGTATGCAGCGCAACTGGTTCGAGAAAGGTTAGCGCATACCGCTCGAAAATGGGGACTGATCCCCAAAAAGCGACATGCGCCAGACAGATGCGCCGGTTAGTCGGCCTTGAGGTCTTCGGACTTGGTCTCTTCGACCTTCACGTCTTCCGCCTTCGTTTCTTCAGCGGCCGATGCCTCCACGGCGTCCTTGGACTTGGGCAGAGCGGTAAAGAAGAAAACGTCCTGCTCGATACCGATATCGAGCTCCATATCGGTCATGCGGGCGAGAAGACCGGTGTAGAACGGCTGGATACCGCGCGCATCGACCGAGCCTTCATCGGGCATGCCCGACAAAAGGCCGGCAGAGCCTGAGGGGACCAGCGTCTTCTGGCGCTTTTCCGGATCGCTCTTGGAGCTGAATTCAAACTTTTCTTCGCCCGCAGGACCCGAAATACGCGCGCTGACCTGGCCGCCGCGCGGCACCGAACCCGCTGCGATCAGCAGCATGTTCATGAAGAGCTTGGCCTTGTGCTTGGGCAGAAGGATCAGTGGCACATCCCATTCGAGATCGGCCTTTTCGATGTCAAAGAGGATACGCGCAACGCGCTCGCATTCGCGTGTGTCGATATCGGTGCCGGCGGTCGAGGACGCTCCATAGGCGAGACGGGCAAATTCGAGCTTGGCGCGGCTCTGCTTGGCCGCGCTGGCGATCAGGTCGCGGGCGCCCTCCGACATATCGGCCTGGTTGGGATCGGCCAGGACTTCGAGGCCATTGCCGATGGCGCCGATGGGATTGATGAGGTCATGGCAAACCCGCGAGCAGAGCATGGCAGCGAGGTCTGTTGCCTTGAGCTCAATGATATCGGTCATCGTCGGTCTCCATACGCCCTCGCCCAAGGCAGAGGGGAATCAGTGTTGCGGAAGGATAGTGGGGAGCGTTGCCGAGCACTACTGCGTCGACAGTGTTTTGGATAAAGTGGGCCAGTTCTTGGCGCCGTTGCGCGCCGCAGCATCGGGTGCGAGGAGAAATGCCTCGCGGTTGGAGGCGGAATAAAAGAGAAAAAGCCGTTCCTTGAAAACGGTGTACATCCGCGGATCGGAATCCGACACAAAGCCGCGCGCCATGCTCATGGCCCCATGGCCGCCATATTGAGGCGCATAAATTTCCGGATGTTTTTTGAAAACCTCCATATTGGCCTCGTTGGCAAAGTGCCAGGGCGCGCCTTTCCAGGAGAATTCGAACTCGGGCTTGCCGGGCAGCGGTGCCGGATCGGTGAAATAGGACACCGGGTCCATGCCGCCTATGGCGATGCCGGTCAGGGGGTCGGTGGTGATGTAGCTCACGACCGATTGGGCGACTGCCGGGCTGAACTGGGCCGAAACCGGCCCGAAAAGCGGCAGAAGCACGGCAAACATGGTTAAGATTTGTTTAGAGGTTTGCTTCATGATCTGGCTCAGGAACGGCACGACGTCGACGGCAAATTTGCCGCAAAGACCTTAATGTCTTCGTAACCACGCTGAGCCGCCAAGGGAGCAGACCATGTTCAAACGCCTCGCCAAGATTGGCGCCCTCATTCTGGCGCTCGCCATGCCTGCGGCCGCCCCCGCTGTCGCGCAGGGCTCATTGAGCGATACCTATTCCGGCCAGGAACTGGTCGAGAGCGGACACCAGTTTTTCGGTTCCGCCTCCCAGGGCCTTGCCTCTGTCGTTGAAAAGGCCGTGAGCCAGTTCGGCTTGCCCAATGGCTATATTCTTGGCGAGGAAGCCGGCGGCGCCCTGTTCATCGGCGCCAAGTATGGCGAGGGTAAACTCTTCACCCGCAATGCGGGAGAATATTCAATCTATTGGCAGGGCCCGAGCATCGGCTTCGACGTTGGCGGCGATGGCTCCAAGGTCATGATGCTGGTCTATAATCTCAACGCTATTCAGGAAATCCTCGGCCGCTATCCCGGTGTCGATGGCTCGGCCTATGTGCTCGGTGGCTTCGGCATGACAGTGACCAAGCGCGGCAATGTCGTCGTGGTGCCGATCCGCTCCGGCGTCGGCGCGCGTCTCGGGATCAATGTCGGCTATCTCAACTTCACCAACGAGCCCACCTGGAACCCCTTCTGATCGGTTCGAGCGATAAAACGTGTAGGCAAGCCGGGGCACTTTCCCCGGCTTTTTCGTGACGGTGAGCCCCAAAGCCGTTAGGGTTAATCTTCGGCAAAGATGGTCAGGCCAGACCGGTCCGGCTTATTAATCCGTTGGGTCTGCCGGTGCAGCCGGAGTATGCGCGATGCTTATCGAAAATATAATGTACTTTGCGCTGGGCCTCTTAGCTGCGGGGCTGATCGCGCTCATCATCATGCCCGCGGTGTGGAAACGCGCCGTGCGCCTCACCAAGCGCCGCATTGAAGCGGCGACCCCAATCACCCTGTCCGAATTCCGCGCCGACAAGGACCAGTTGCGCGCCGAATTTGCGCTCTCGACCCGACGGCTCGAAATGAATGTCGAGGCTCTGCGCAAGCGCCTTGCCGAGCAGTTGAGCGACGTCAATCAGAAGCGCACCGATCTCGGCGCACTCAAAGCCGAACGCGACAAGCACCTCTCCGTCGTCACCGAACTCGAAACGCGGCAGGAAGAACTGCGGGCGCGCATCCTCGAGCTGGAAAAAGAAGGCACCGATCTCGCCCAGCGGCTGCGCATGCGCGAACGCGATGCTGAATCACGGCAGGGCGAAATCGAAAGTCTGCGCAGCAATCTGCGTGGTGGCCTCCCAGCCTCGACCATGGCGCAGGAAATCGGTCTTCTCGGCGATTATGAAGAGGACATGGAGCGTCTGATGACGGCGCTAGCCGTCGAGCGCAAGCGTGCGGCGTTCCTTGAAGATCAGGCGCGCAGCCTCATCGAGCGCCTCGAGAATTCCGATCGCCGCTCGACGGAATCGACCGCCGCGATTGCCGCCATGCGCAATGCCCTCGCCCGCCGCGACGCCGATCAGGAAGAAAGCGCCGAGGCTTTGACGGCAGCAGAGGCGCGGATTGCCAGCGCCGAAAACCGCCTCAATGCCCTGCTCGCCGAAAGCAGCGAGGCGGTTGCACAAAGCAATGGCCGCGCCGAACAACTTCTGGCCGACAAGCTCAACCTCGAAGACGAAGTCGAAAAGCTGCGCAAGAAGGTCGCCAATGTGGAATCTTCCATTCTGGCCGATTGGGACACCGAGCGGCTCGAAGAAGCGCATCTGCGCGAGCGGCTCAACGATATCGCCGCCAGCGTCAGCAAGCTCGTCTATGCGGTCGACAACGACGCGCCGCTGCAGGACGAGGTCGAAGAAAGCCTCTTTGACCGCGTCCAGCGCTTTGCCGACGATGGTGAATCCATGGGCACGCTCGCGCCCCCGCCAAGCGAGGGTCCACGTCGCGGGTCGGTGTCGGACCGCCTGCAGGCTCTGCGGGAAATTCAGGGGCGCTAAGGGCAAAGCCCCTAATTCCTACTCCGCCGAAATCGCCGTCGTCTGCCGCAGTTCACCGGTGCTCGCGTCAAAGACTGAGAGCATCACCGCGCCGCCGGCCTGATAGGTCACTTGGATCGTACCATCAACGCTGAGTGCCGAGAGCACTTCGGCGCCAGCCGGGACGCTGACGGTTTCGGCGATCGTTGGCGGCGGCGCATCGCGCATGACGCGATAGACAATCGCAAAGCCAACCGCCATAAAGCCGAGCAACATGATGCCCATGGCGAAACCCGCCGAGCGGCGTGCTTTTCCAATAGCGGCATTAGCCTCCGGCGTGAGCTCCCTCTCGTCAGGAAAGGGCGTATTGCCGGACTTGTCAGGATCACTCATGGCAGACGAAACCATTTCCGAATTCGAGGGCGAGCCGATCGAGCTTGTCGTCGATGAAACAGTGGCCGGCGGACGGCTCGATGCCGTTCTCGCCAAGGAACACGATGTCCTGAGCCGTAGCCGGATCAAGGACCTGATCCTTGAAGGCGCTGTCACGATCGACGGCAAGACCGTCAGCGAACCCAAATACCGGCTGAAGGCGGGCGAGACAATCGTCCTTCTTGCCCCACCCCCGGAAGATCCTGAACCGGTGGCGGAAAACATCCCGCTCGATATCCTTTACGAGGATGACGAGCTGATCGTGATCAACAAGCCAGTCGGCATGGTGGTTCACCCCGCCCCCGGCTCGCCCAATGGCACCTTGGTCAATGCGCTGATCTACCATTGCGGCGAAAGCCTCAAAGGCATCGGTGGCGTCAAACGGCCAGGGATCGTTCATCGGCTCGACCGCGACACGTCAGGCGTCATGGTCGCGGCCAAGACCGATCGGGCGCATAAGCACCTTTCAGCCCAGTTTGCTGATCACGGTCGCACCGGGCCTCTTCATCGGGCCTATATCGCCTTTGCCTGGGGCACGACGCAAAGCGCGCTCGGTACGGTCGATGCGCCCCTTGGCCGCGACCCCGGCAATCGCTTGAAACAGGCCGTACGCAAGGACGGCCGCGAGGCAATCACCCATTATGCTGTCGAAGCGCGTTACGGCGACGAGCGCTGGGATATCACGCGCATCCAGTGCCAGCTTGAGACCGGCCGCACGCATCAGATCCGCGTCCACATGGCCCATATCGGCCATCCACTGGTCGCCGATCAGGTTTACGCGTCCGGCTTCGCGACAAAGCTCAATCGCCTGCCCGAAGAATTGGCCGACGCCGTCCGGGCTTTGGGCCGGCAGGCACTCCACGCCGCGGAACTCGGTTTCGAGCATCCCGTCACCGGCGAAGAAATGACCTTTGAGGCCGATTTGCCCGATGATCTGCAGGCACTAGAAGACGCACTGGCGCCATTCGACAAGGCATTCGCCCGATAGGCACAGCACTGGTCACTCACCCAAGGGTGATCGAACTGCCTGGGGACCTGAGGCGTATACCTACCAGGCAGTTCGAATGCTGGCAGGAACCTTATCCGAATTGTAACGTTCGGACGTCTTTTGCCTCTTAAATTCGCCAAACTGCCGCCTATATATGGCGATGCGTCTCGTCTTGTGCCGCAAGGACAAGAGGAGATTTTCCGCCCGCGCCATGCGGGGGAATCAAGAAAGGGGGTGCACAATGGCCCAAACGAATTTGCCTGTCCTCTCGTCCGAGGGCGGACTTAGCCGTTACCTTCAGGAAATACGCCGGTTTCCGATGCTGGAACCCGATGAAGAATACATGCTTGCCAAGCGCTACAAGGAACATGCCGATCCCGGCGCGGCGCAGAAGCTGATCACCAGCCATCTGCGTCTGGTCGCCAAGATTGCTATGGGCTATCGCGGTTATGGCCTGCCGATCTCCGAAGTCATTTCGGAAGGCAATGTGGGCCTTATGCATGCGGTCAAGCGCTTCGAACCTGAAAAGGGTTTCCGCCTCGCGACCTATGCCATGTGGTGGATCCGCGCCGCGATCCAGGAATATGTCCTGCGCTCGTGGAGCCTCGTCAAAATCGGCACGACGGCCGCGCAGAAACGGTTGTTCTTCAACCTGCGAAAGGTGAAGGGCCAGATCGCGGCTCTGGAAGAGGGTAGCCTCCACCCCGACCAGATCAAGCAGATCGCGACGACGCTCAAGGTGACCGAAGCCGATGTCGTGTCGATGAACGCTCGCCTTTCGGGTGATGCCTCGCTCAACTCGCCCATGCGTGCGGACGAAGGCTCGTCGGAATGGCAGGATTGGCTGGTCGACGATACGCCCGACCAAGAAACGAGCCTCGGCGAAACGCAGGAATTCAGTGAGCGCATGGGCCTTCTTACCCAGGCTATGGACGTGCTCAACGAACGCGAACGCGCCATCTTCCAGGCCCGTCGCCTGCAGGACAATCCTTCGACGCTCGAAGAGCTGGCGCAGCAATATGACGTCAGCCGCGAACGCATCCGCCAGATTGAAGTCCGTGCCTTTGAAAAGGTGCAGGAAGCGGTCAAGGAAGCGGCTCGTCCGCACTGATCGACGACATCATGAGATGATGAAGGCGGGCCAAGTGCCCGCCTTTTTAGTTTTGAGGAACGGACGCCAGCCAGAGCGTGAACGGATCCTCTGGTGGGGCATTTTCGAGAGGCCCAAGAATTTCCGAGGCCGTTCGCGGGATGGTCACGTCGAACGTCTTGCTGACGAACTGCCGAAACTGAGCGGGCGGGCTATAGGGTGGCACGTTTTCAGCGCCGACGGTCGCCACGAGATTGGCATGCTCTTCTTCCGGCGTAATCCCAAAATATTCCAGCCAACACAGTTCGCCATAGCCGATCGCCATAAGCCGCAGCATATCGACGGGATTCTCGGTCAGCGTTGCCATCAACACCGAGCCGGAGCCCGAGCCCATATGGACGATAGAGAGACCGCCATCGTCACGGCGCCACAGCGCGGCGTAGGAGCCCTCGCCGCCGGTCGGGATGATGGGCGCTAGGCGCTCGGCATAGGCTTTGTCATCCGTACCAAGCCAAGCCTCGACATGGCCGGGATCGACCGGCTTGAAGCCGGTTTCGCTGGTGAGTTGGGCATCGGCCGATTTGACAAAGGCCATGCCGCCATCGCGCACGAAATTGTTGGCGTCGAGCCAGTCGATCGTGGTGACGAAGGCTTCTGGTAGTTCCATGCCGGGCGGCAGCGAGGCCGCGATCGCTTGCGTAAAACTGCTCATGGCAAATCCCCTGCCTGTCAGAAGCGGAGTGGCCGCGAGACCCGCAAGCACGCTGCGTCTATGCACTTTTGCGCGCCTCTTCGATCAGGTCCCAAAGGCGTTCTTTGCCGAGAATAAGGAGCCAGGGCGTGTCGTCCTCGGGCTCGACCACCACGTCTCCGCCCGTGCCTTCATTCGATGTGCCGATCAGCCCGCCGGGCTCAAGCGTGAGGCCATCCATGGGATAATAGAGCCCAGTCGAGCGCCGGAACTGGATCGGCACCAGCGGGTGGATCGACACCCGCTCTTTCGGCGCCGCGTCGAAGGCAATGCAGCCAGTCACGGCGAGCGCGACATCGGTTTCATCGACCAGCAACAGCTTTCGCGTGGGTGCATATTGCAGAACGGCACTAAGCGCGGCGAGCGTATGGTCGAGGCGCTTGCCGGTCATCCCAAGGGCAAGGGTCACCGGGGCACTGGTCGAATAGAGCGCCTTTTGGAAATCGGTGGTGATCTGCTCGGGGATATGGATGACGCGCGTGCGCTGCTCCCACCCGGCCCGATCCGAAAGGGAATCGAGATCGCCGATGATCGCATCGGGCGTCAGGCCAGCCGCGCCAATCGCGTCGCCGCCGCCATCGGCACCAACCAGCGCAATGCCGCGCGCGGCCAGATCCTGTAAAAGCGCGCTATCGACGGCACCGCCGCCGACAATGGCCATGGGCCGTTGAAAGACCAGCGGCACTGCGCCTGCGCCGCTTCCTGAAGTCACTTGCACTGTCACATTTCTCTCAATATGGTCCGAGCCGTCTCGCTGGGGTGTTCCGGATCATGTCCGGAGCTGAGAGTTACCCATAGAACCTGAACCAGGTCATGCTGGCGGAGGAAGTTCGAGATGGCAAGGGCGTCTCTTCGCGTCCTCTCCATTGACTTATCCCTTCTCCCATGGCCGCAACCGTTGAAGGGATGACCAAATGGTCAAATCCACTTGCCTCGCGCTTGCGGTCCTTTTTGGATTGTCTGCCGTTTCTGCCCATGCGCAGGATGTACCCACGCTCACCATTTATACCTATGACGGCTTTGCGGCCGAATGGGGTCCCGGCCCGCAGCTTTCCGCAGCCTTCGAACCCGTCTGCGGCTGCAAGCTCAATTGGGTCGCCGCGGATTCGTCCATTGGTACGCTCCGCCGCGTGCAGCTCGAAGGCGCCACGACCGAAGCTGATCTCATCGTCGGGCTCGATACCGCCATTGCCGGCGAAGCCCGCGCCACCGGGCTCTTTGCCGATCATGGCCTGACGCTCGACAAGCTCGATCTGCCGGAAGCCTGGGCGGATGCGCAATTCGTGCCATTCGATTATTCGCACTTCGCCTTCATGTATGACACCGACCGGACCGCGACGCCGCCCAAGAGCTTTGAAGAGCTCATCGCCATGCCAGACGATTTCAAGATCGCCATCCAGGACCCGCGTTCGGCAACGCCGGGCCTTGGGCTGGTCCTCTGGATCAAGGCCGCCTATGGCGACCGCGCGCCGGAAATTTGGGCCGGTCTCAAGCCCCATATTCTGACCGTCACGCGCGAATGGAGCGAGAGCTATTCACTCTTCCTCGATGGCGAGGCCGACATGGCGCTCTCCTATACGACCTCGCCCGCCTACCACATCATCGAAGAGAACGACGACACGATCAAAGCGGCGCTGTTCGAAGAAGGGCATTATCCGCAGATCGAAGTGGCCGGGATTTTGAAATCTTCCAAGCACCAGGATCTTGCCAAGCAGTTCCTCGAATGGTTCGCTTCGCCCCAGGGCCAGAAGATCATCCCGACGACCAATTGGATGTTCCCGGTGGTCGATCTTGGGGCTGATCTGAACCCGGCCTTTGCCAGCTTGCCTCAGCCTGAAAAGACCTTGCGGTTGAGCGACGAGGATATCCTGGCGCATTCGTCCGAGTGGATCGACGAGATGCTGGCAGCGGTGCAATAATCAATGCTCTGCACAAACTTGATATGGCACCTCCCCCTTGACGGGGGAGGTTGGGAGGGGGTGCCGGCAGCCACGACGCTATCGTGGCTCACTTCCCCGTCCTCAACCCTCCCCGCAAGGGAGAGGGTGCCTTTCAGTGCGTGTGGCCACTCATGCTGACCCTCCCACACCGCCCCACCCGCATCGCCATCTCTTCAGCCCTCGCCCTCGCCATTGCCGGCCTCATCGCCGCCGTGCTCTGGGCCATCTTCTCCGCCGCCACCGACGCCAGCGGCTCCTCGCGCGTCGATATTTCCCACCTTCTGCGGATGACCGCCATCCAGGCGGGCCTCACCACCATCCTGTCGCTCTCATTCGGCATGGCCCTCGCCTGGGCGCTCAATCGCCTGCGCTTTCCGGGGCGCGATCTGGTGGTCGGGCTCTTTGCCGCCGCCATTGTCACGCCCGGCATGGTCGTCGCTTTTGGGCTCCTCTCCATCTGGGGCCGCAATGGCTGGATCAACCAGGCGAGCGAAACGCTATTCGGTTTTTCGATCGGCAATCCGGCCTTTGGGCTTTCCGGCATTCTCCTCGCCCATGTCATCCTCGACGGCGCCTTTGCCGCGCGCATTCTCCTTGCGCGGCTCGATGCCATTCCGCAAAGCAAGCTCAAGGTCGGGCAATCACTTGCCCTATCAGCGACGCAGCGGTTTCGGCTGATAGATTGGCCCGCCATGCGCACCAGCCTGCCAGGCCTCGGCGCCATCATCTTTCTCCTCGCCTTTACCAGCTTCCCGATCGTGCTGCTGCTCGGAGGCGGTCCGGCAAACCAGACCCTTGAGGTGGCCATCTATTCGGCCGTACGGCTCGATTTCGACCTTATCGGCGCTGTGCGGCTGGCCCTGACCCAGATCGGCGTTTGCGCGCTCGTCATCCTCCTTGCATCGAGCACGACGCCCGTCGTCAGCGTCCATGGCCGCTCGCTGCCGCCCACATGGGGCGATGGTTTTGGCGCACGCGTCCTGCAGGGACTGGTATTGGTTCTCGCCACCGTCGGCTTCGCCCTGCCGCTTGTCTCCGTGCTGATCGACGGGCTCGGCTCAGGCCTCCTCCGCGTGTTCGCCCAGGCGACATTCTGGTGGGCGCTGGGCACGAGTCTCGTCATCGGCAGCGCCTCCGCGGCCCTGACGCTGGTTCTGGCTCTGGCGCTGACATTGGGCCGCGCTGCCAGCGGATCGCGCGCTGCGCGAACGCTGTTGGGCACGCCGAGTTTTGCTTACCTCGCGGTGCCGGCCGTCGTGCTCTCGCTCGGCTTTTTCCTGATCGTGCGCAATCTCGGCGTGGCGCCAGCACAAGCCGCGCCCGTCGTCGTCATCATCGCCAACAGCCTTCTTGCCCTGCCCTTCGCCGTTGCGACGCTCGGCCCGCCGCTCGATGCGGTCGCGCGGTCACGCGGAAAGTTCATCCGGTCGCTGGGCCTGTCCGGCTGGCAGCAGTTCCGGCTGGTGGAATATCCGCTGCTGGGCAAGGATATCGGCCTGATGCTGGCCCTGGCATTCTGCTTCTCGCTCGGCGATCTCGGCGTCATCGCGCTGTTCGGTACGCAGGATTTCCAGACCCTGCCGCTGATGATGTTCCGCGCGCTCGGCGCCTATCGCAACAATGATGCGGCAGCTATCGCGGCAATCCTCCTCGTCGGCACCATTGTCGCCTTCATGGCTCTACCCCGCCTTTTCGAAAGACTAGCCCATGCTTCGCGCTGACTACCTCGCCTTCGCCTATGGCGCGGAGACGCAGACCTATGATTTCAGCTTTGCGGCTAAAGCGGGCGCGGTGACCGCAATCTCGGGCGCCAGCGGCTCGGGCAAGTCGACGCTGTTCGATCTTCTGGCTGGTTTCTTGAAACCGAAGAGCGGAAGCCTCCATCTCGACGGGCAAAATCTTCTGCCGCTCTCGCCGGAGACGCGCCCCATCTCGCTGCTGCTGCAATCCGACAATCTCTTCGAACATCTTTCGGCGCGTGAGAATGTCGCCCTCGGCTTGCCGCGCCATGTCGGCAAGACGGAAACGCGCGACCGCGTGGATGCCGTGCTGAAGCGGATGGGGCTTGAGAGCATTGGCAAGCAGACGGCAGCCACCCTCTCCGGCGGCCAGAAGCAACGTATCGCGCTGGCGCGAACGCTGCTACGCGACCGGCCGGTTCTTCTCCTCGACGAGCCGTTTTCCGCGCTCGACGACGACACGCGGCACGGCATTCGGGCATTGGTCGGAGAACTGACAGAAAGTGAGGACTGGCATACCATTCTCGTCAGCCACCACGAGGATGACGTCACTGCGCTGGCGCAGCGGCGTTATCGGCTGGAGAATGGCACTCTTCGCGAGGCCTAAAGAAAAAGGTCGCTGGTTTCATCCAGCGGCCTTTTCATTACTGCGCCCAGGCGGCGAACACTTCCTTGAAGAGCGAGTCCGCCTCGCTATCTTTTTCCAGCGTCAGGATGGCGTTGCGGCCCGTCCCGTAGACGATCGCCAGATCGAGCCAGCGGCGGTTTTCGAGAAGGTTGACATTGGCCGTCTCGTCATCTGGCGATGAACTTAGGGCAAAGAGGAAGCTATTGCCGACAATGCGCGCCGAGGCGCCGACCAGCGGCGTACCGGGCACAAGTTCTTCGTTCTTGAGGAGCACGCCCGGAAGGCTCGAAATCGAGCCGCCGACAAAGGTGTCGCTGACATCGAAATTGACTTCCATCAAGTGGCTGGCCGGCAGGCTGGGATCGGTATTCCGGCGGATCGTAACCGAGACATTGAGCGCACGTGCCGGGATACTCGCCTTGCCAACGAGGGTCGGCTGGCCGAGTTCATCTTCGCCCTTGGCCCAATCGACCGTACCCGAGAAGGGCACGGCGCCGGTACGGCCATCGGAAGAAGCTTCGAGCAGCAGCGACTGGCTGCCAGCAAGCACGGCCGGATCGACGCTATTCGCGGGATCGTTGGTTGCGGCGATGCTGGTATCAGCGCCCGAGAGGCGCTCTTCGGTCTTGACCTCACCGCCATTGAGCGAGGGCAAGGCGGTTTCAGTGCCATTGGGCGTAACCGCTTCGGGTGTCGGCTCCAGGCGATCTTCGGTGCCGTCGATCGACGTCGTCGGTTCGATCGTTGGGGTCGTTGCCGTATTGCCGGGGCCGGTCGTCGTCTCGTTGACGCTCGGCGCATCGAGCGTCGGCGTCGTTGCGATGGGCGTATCCGCCGTCTGAGTGACAGGCGCTGCGGCGCGGCCGAACATCTGGTCGAGGTCGACATAACCCTCGCGCCATGCCCAGAAACCGGCGCCACCGGCACCCGCGAGCAGCAAGGCAAAGACGATGAGGAAAATGGTCAGACCTGCACCCTGACGGCGCTGGCTGCCAGCCGTGTCAAAGGCACTCGGATCCGCATTGTCTTCGGTAAGGCCCGCATCGGCGAGAGCTGGAGTCTCTTCACTCGCCGTCGTTTCCGATACTTCGCCGCGCGCCTCGCGATCGAGCGTCTCGATGGCACGTTCGATGGCGCCTTCGGCTTCCTTGGCGCCGTCATCGATCTCGACTTCGCGCACGCTCGACAGCGCAGTTTCGACCGGCGGCTCGACAACGGTGATCTCGGGTTCGATGACCGGCTGGCGCGCTAAAGCGGCGCTGCCGCCGAGCGAGGGCTCGACGCGGGCAACGGCAGATGCGGTGCCACCAAATCCGACAGCAGCAGCGGCACCAATGGCCGCAGCGTCGCGGCGCGGCGTGAAATCGGGGCGCTTGAGCGGAACCGGCGCAACCGCGGGCGGCGGCACAAAATCGGGCTCATCTAATTTTGCGACGCCCGGACGTTCGACAGGGCGCAACTCAAACGGCAGCGTCGAGGACTGGACCTTGGCGCCACCTGCATCGGCAGCCTGGCTGATGATTTCCTCTATCGAGAGGGTCTCATCCATCGGGCTCTGCGTGAGCGTATCGTCATCGGCAGGTTCGTCGACCGCCTCAACAATCGGTTCCGGCTGAGGCTCCGGAACATATTCCGGCTCTGGTTCAGGTTCGGGCTCTGCTTGAACGAAAACCGGCTGCGGCGCTGGGCGCTCGACGGCTTGCGGCGGCACGAAGCTTTGTGCGGGGCGCGCTTCGGGTGCAGTTGGGCGCGGGCTGATGACCGCGACTGACTCGGGCTCGGCAGGTTGTGGCGCGGGCTGAGGGGCCGCCGCTGCCGGTTTGGGCGCAATCATGGCGTCGCGCCCAAGGCTGATGACGGCTTCGCTCGCTTCCTGCTCGACCTGACGGATGCAGTCTTCAAGCTGCAGGCGGTGCTGGGTGATTTCGCGAGCCGGCAAAGGAGGCTGGATAGACCGCAACTGCCCGACAAGGGCGGCGCGTGCCTTTTCGTAAACTGCGCGGCGCGCAGCTCCATTGTTCTCCGGCAGCGCCGAGATTGCTCGGCGCAACAGCTCCTTATAGTCCGCCATTGGCTACTGGGTACTCACAATTGCAGCGACGTCTTTTAGCAAGTTTTATCAGTCTTGGAACGGGTCAACTACCAAGATGGTATCTGCGCGTTCCGGACTAGTGGACAACAATGCGACCGGGGCCCCGATCAGCTCTTCGATATAGCGAACATATTTCACGGCCTGGGCCGGCAACTCGGCCCAGGAACGCGCGCCGGCAGTCGTTTCGGACCAGCCCTCAAGCGTCTCATAAATAGGCTTAACGCGGGCTTGTGCCCCCATTGAGGCGGGCAAATAATCAATGCGTGATCCATCAAGCTCATAGCCGACGCAGACCTTGATCTCTTTCAGACCATCGAGAACGTCGAGCTTGGTCAAAGCGATCCCGGTAATACCCGAGGTTTTAACCGTCTGGCGCACGAGGACCGCATCGAACCAGCCGCAGCGGCGCGGACGACCGGTATTGACGCCGACTTCCTTGCCAACCGTAGCGAGATGGCGGCCGATTTCATCATCGAGTTCGCAGGGGAACGGGCCTTCGCCGACGCGCGTCGTATAGGCCTTGGTGATCCCCAGGACATAGCCGATCGCCGTTGGCCCGAGGCCCGAACCGGCGGCGGCCTGACCGGCAACGGTGTTGGACGAGGTCACGAACGGATAGGTGCCGTGATCATTATCGAGGAGCGCACCCTGCGCACCTTCGAAAAGGATCCGCGCGCCTTCGCGGCGCTTGTCGTCGAGCACGCGCCAGACCTGATCCATAAAGGGCAGGATTTCGCCGGCGATGGACGTCAGCTCGTCATAGATCGTCTGTGCGTCGATCTCGGCAAGACCCATGCCGCGGCGGAGCGCATTATGGTGCGACAAGAGACGCTCGATCTTGGGCATGAGCGTATCGGGTTCGCTGAGGTCGATAAGGCGGATGGCGCGACGGCCGACCTTATCTTCGTACGCTGGGCCGATGCCACGGCGTGTGGTGCCGATCTTGAGGCCGGAATTGGCGTCTTCGCGAATACCGTCGAGCTCGCGATGGAGCGACAGGATGAGCGGCGCATTATCGGCAATACGCAGGATCTGCGGGGTAATTTCGACCCCCTGCCCGCGCAGCTTGGCCATTTCCTGGACGAAATGGTGGGGATCGACGACGACGCCATTGCCGATGACCGAGAGCTTGCCCTGGACAAGGCCCGAGGGCAGCAGCGCGAGCTTGTAGCTCACGCCATCGATCACAAGGGTATGGCCGGCATTGTGACCACCATGGAAGCGCACGACGACATCAGCGCGTTCCGAGAGCCAATCCACGATCTTGCCCTTGCCCTCGTCACCCCATTGAGAGCCGACGACAACCACATTCGCCATAGTCCAGTCTTCCTTAACTTAAGGCGTGCCAAGGCCCGGCACGACAGAAATCGGGCCGGCCAGAAAGGCTGCACCCTTACCCAAGTGGCGGACATTCGTCCTTTCGGCTGCGCCCGGTGTCGGGTTTGAATGCAGCCGAATAACTGATAAGTCCGACTGTCCTTACATCACCCAAGCGCCGATGACAAAGCCGCAGACCATCGAAAATCGCGGCATAACCGCCAGAATTCTCGATCAGCCCTATCTTTTGCTGGTTCTGGCGCCGCTTTTCTGGGGCGGCAATGTCATCGCCGCCAAGCTTGTGGTCGGCGAAATCAGCCCATTCCTGCTGCTCGCCTGCCGGTGTGTCCTGGCGACGCTGTTCATTCTCCCCTTCTCCTGGCGTCATTTGCGCGCCGATTGGGTTGAAGTGAAACGCTCGTGGCCGGTGATGATGAGCAACGGCATTATCGGCTACGCGCTCTTTAATGCACTGCTCTATGTTGGCCTGACCATGACCACGGCGGTCAATTCGGCGATCGAGCAGGCATCACTGCCCATGCTGATTCTCGGCGCCAACTTTCTGATTTTTCGCGTGCGCGCCAGATGGCTGCAGATTTTCGGCGTCCTGCTCGCAATTTTCGGCGTCATTCTGACGGCAACCCATGGCGATCCATCGCGACTTCTACGCATGGACATCAATCTCGGCGACGGTTTTGTCATCCTCGCTTGCCTCGCCTACACCGCCTATACGCTTGCTTTGCGCTTTCGCCCAAAGGTCCATGTTTTCAGTTTCATGGCCGTATCGTTTTTCGGCGCGGCAACCGCAGCGGTAGTCATGCTCGCGCTCTTTGGTGGCGGGCTCGGAACGGTGGCGACGTTGCCGCAAATGTCCCCGACTGTCTGGCTGGTCATCGCCTATGTCGCGACCTTCCCATCCATGTTCAGCCAGATCGCCTATGCCCGTGGCGTTGAACTCGTCGGCGCCAATCGCGCGGCGCCGAGCCACAATCTCATTCCGGTTTTCGGCACGCTAGGCTCGGTGATCATTTTAGGCGAGCACCTTGAGACCTATCACTTCCTCGCCGCCGCCATCATCATCACCGGCATCGTCTTGGCGGAGTGGGCGGCGCGGAAAAGCGCCGCCTAAAAGCATGCTTACGGCAGCGTATGCCCCGCCGTGCGGAACAGGCGATACCATTCCTCTCGCGTCAGTGGCACGGATGACCCCGCCGCGCATTCCGCAACGCGCGAGGGTTTGGTCGTACCAAGAACCACCTGGACATTGGCCGGGTGGCGCGTGATCCAGGCCACCGCAATGCCTGTCGGCGTTACGCCATACTTTTCCGCCAGCTCATCGAGCGCCTCGTTGAGTTCGGGAAACCCTTCCCGATCGCCAACAAAAACGCCGTCGAAGAACCCCTTCTGGAACGGCGACCAGGCCTGCAACATCATGCCTTTGAGACGCGAATAATCGAGCAGGCCATTGTCGCGGCTGATCGATTGTTCGAGCCCATTCATATTGGCCGCGACACCCTGCGCGAAGAGATTGGCATGGGTGACGCTGAGCTGGACCTGATTGAACAGCAGCGGCTGTTTTACTGCCGTCTTCAGCACCTCGATCTGGCCAGGCGTATGGTTGGAAACACCGAAATGGCGCACCTTGCCCGAGGCCGCGAGCTTGTCGAAGGCGGCAGCGACATCTTCGGGCTCGACCAGGGTGTCGGGGCGATGCAGCAGCAGCACATCGAGATAATCGGTGCGCAGCGCCGCCAGTGATTCATCGACCGTCTGCAAAATATGCTCGGACGAAAAATCGAAATAGCCTTTGCAGATGCCGACCTTAGACTGGATCAGGATCTTTTCGCGATCGGCGGCGGACATCGTGATGGCTTCGCCAAACCGCTCCTCGCAGCGATGACGCTCGCCGCCATAGATATCGGCATGATCATAAACCGTGACGCCGGCATCCATCGCCGCGCCGAACAGCGCCTGGATTTCGCTGTCGCTCATCTTGGCGATGCGCATCAGGCCAAGCACGACGCTCGACACGGTCAGATCGGTGTGGGGCACCTTGAAGGTCTTCATCAGAACCTCGAAATTTTTGGGATTGGCGCCAGAAGCCGGCGCAGGGGACGACGGAGACTAACGCGCCAAACGCCCAAAAAGAAAGCCCCGCCAGCATGCTAGCGGGGCCAATTGTCAATAATTGAGCTTGTCTTAGAAGCGAACGGCCTTGGCCTGCTTGACGCCTTCGAGCGCCGCGATCTTGGCCAATTGCTCTTCAGTCAGCGTCCCGTCGATGGAGACAAGCGCGATGGCATCGCCGCCAACGTCGGCACGGCCGAGGTTGAAATTGGCGATATTGATGCCAAGCGTGCCGAGCAGCGTGCCAAGGCGACCGATATGACCCGGCTTGTCCTCATTGGTGACATAGAGCATGGACGGGGTAAGTTCCGCTTCCATGTTGATGTCCTTGACCTGGATGACGCGCGACTTGCCATTGGCGAAAATCGTGCCGGCAACGGCGCGGGTCTGCTGTTCTGTGGTCACCGTCAGGCGCACGTAACCCTCATAAGCGCCCTGCTGGTCGCGGGTCGTGGTTTCAACCGTGATACCGCGATCCTTGGCGATCTGCGGCGCCGAAACCATGTTGATGTCCCCAAGCGACGGTTTCAGCACGCCATTGATGGCGGCCGCCACCATGGGGCGAGTATTCAGCCCAGCCGGCGTACCTTCAAACTCGATCTTGATGCCGGTGATCGCCGTTTCCGTGAGCTGGCCCGCAAAAGAGCCGAGCGCTTCAGCCAGCTTCACCCATGGCGTGATGATCGGGGCTTCTTCCGCCGAGATCGACGGGAAGTTGAGTGCGTTGGTGATTTCGCCGGTCATCAGATAGGCCGAAATCTGCTCGGCAACCTGCAGCGCCACATTCTCCTGCGCTTCCGTTGTCGACGCGCCAAGGTGCGGCGTGCAGATCACGTTGGGCAGTTCGAACAGCGGGTTGTTTTCGGCGGGCTCAACGAGGAACACGTCCAGCGCTGCGCCAGCGACATGGCCCGACTTCAAAGCCGCATAGAGCGCGTCTTCATCGATCAGACCGCCACGAGCGCAATTGATAATCCGCACGCCTTTCTTGGTCTTGGCAAGATTTTCGGCATTGAGAATGTTGCGCGTCGCGTCGATCAGCGGAGTGTGCAATGTGATGAAATCTGCGCGGGCCAGAAGATCATCCAATTCGACCTTTTCGACACCCAGCGTCTGGGCGCGTTCTGGGGTGAGAAACGGATCGAAGGCGATGACCTTCATGCGTAGGCCAATGGCGCGGTCGGCGACGATCGAACCGATATTGCCGGCGCCGATCAGGCCAAGGGTCTTGTTGGTGACTTCGACGCCCATGAAGCGGTTCTTTTCCCACTTCGAGGCGCGGGTCGAGGCGTCAGCCTCGGGCAGTTGGCGGGCCAGTGCGAACATCATGGCGATGGCATGCTCGGCCGTCGTGATCGAATTGCCGAAGGGCGTGTTCATCACGATGATGCCCTTCTTAGTCGCCGCCGGAATATCGACATTGTCGACACCGATCCCGGCGCGGCCAATGACCTTCAGATTGGTCGCGGCAGCGATGATCTTCTCGGTGACCTTCGAAGCCGAACGGATGGCGAGGCCATCATACTGGCCGATGGCCTCAAGGAATTTTTCTTTGTCCTTGCCGAGATCGGGCAAGTAGTCCACCTCGACGCCATTGTCCTTGAAGATCTGGACGGCGGTCGGGCTCAGTTTGTCGGAAACGAGAACTTTTGGCATTTGCTTGGGCTTTTCCAATTTGGATGCGGCAGCAGATCGATCAGCGCCGCGTGAATCGCGTGAATGTAGGGGTGTACCCCCGCCAGCTGGCGGGGCCAAAAATCAGGCAGCAGCCTTGAGCGCGGCCTTTTCCTCGGCAAAAGCCCAGTCGAGCCACGGCGTCAGTGCCGCGAGATCGGATGCTTCCACCGTCGAGCCAGCCCAGATACGCAGGCCAGCGGGCGCGTCCTTATAGGAGCCGAAATCATAACCCACGCCGAGCTTGTCCAGCCGCGCCACGATCGCCTTGGCAAACGCAGCCTGACCTTCATCATCAAGCGCCGTGATCTCAGGATCAACGATCGAGAGGCACACAGAAGTGTTCGACCGCTGATCGGCATTCTTGGCGAGGAAATCGACCCAATCGGTCTTTTCCACCCAGTCGGCCAACACGCCATAATTGGCATCGGCACGGGCCTGCATGGCCTGCAAACCACCAATTTGCAAACCCCACTGCATGGCATCGATCGCGTCTTCGATGCAGAGCATCGAAACGGTGTTGATCGTTTCGGCTTTGAAAATGCCCTCGATCAGCTTGCCGCCCTTGGTCATGCGGAAAATTTTCGGCAGCGGACGATCGGGCTTGAACGTTTCGAGACGTTCGACGGCGCGTGGCGAGAGAATAAGAATACCGTGCGCGGCTTCGCCACCCAGCGCCTTCTGCCAGGAGAAGGTGACGACATCGAGCTTGGCGAAATCAAGCTTCTGCGCAAAGGCCGCCGAGGTCGCGTCGCAGATGGTAAGCCCTTCGCGATCCGCCGGGATCCAGTCCGCATTCGGCACGCGCACACCCGAAGTCGTGCCGTTCCAGGTAAAGACCACGTCGCGTTTGAAATCGACCTGCGCCAAATCCGGCAGTTCGCCATAAGGCGCTTCGAGCACGCGGCAATCAGCAAGTTTGAGCTGCTTCTGCACGTCGGTCACCCAACCGGCACCAAACGATTCCCAAGCCAGCATATCGACGCCCCGAGCACCAAGCGCGCTCCAGAGGAACATCTCAACCGCGCCGGTATCGGAAGCAGGGACAATGCCGATGCGATAATCGGCCGGAACTTCAAGCAGTTCGCGCGTCAGGTCGATGGCCTGCTGAATGCGCGCCTTGGCGGGCTTGGCGCGGTGCGAACGACCGGTCAGCGCGCCAGCAAGCGCCTCAACCGTCCAGCCTGGACGCTTGGCACATGGACCCGACGAAAAATTTGGATTAGCCGGTTTTACCGCCGGTGCGGTCAGGGGCGTATCAGCCATTCTCTAGCGGCCCTCCCAGGCCTATGGTCTCGCGTTAGGGCGAGATGTCCTGAGAACCGAGATACTCCTCCGCTACCAAGGCGTCAACTGGAGTTGGTTGGCATCGGCTGTTCATAAGGCGATGGGCAAGACCGAGATTAAGCCAAGCTGCTGAGGGCGCCTGTAATTCCTTACACATGCGACTTGTGGCGCAGCCCACGAAGCGGGCGTAGACAAACACAATTGCGGTCGGTCTTCACGGCGTCACATCCGCTCACCATGATTGTGCCATGGCCGAGCATCTCACCCAAGAAAAGCTGATCGATGCGTGCGAGCACCTGCTCTCGACCGCCCAACACCCCGACGAGGTGACGGTCCGCTCGATCACCCAGCGCGCCGGCACCAATGTCAGTGCCGTCAATTATCATTTCGGAAGCCTCCAGCGCCTGGTCTTTTCGACTGCGGAGCGGGTCTATCTGCGCCTCAATGCGGAGCGTTTGAGGCTTTTGCAAGCTGCGGTGCAACGCGCCCATCCCGCCCCGGCATGGGTGGAAGACCTGATCGCCGCGCTGGTGGGGCCATCGATCCGCTGGAGCCTTGATCCCAATTCCAACTATAATGTCATGCGACACATGACGACCCTGGCGCAGGCGAGCGACCATCCGGAAATATTTCGGCCGATGATCGAGGACATCGAACATCACCTGCAGTTCATTCCGCATTTCCGCAAGATCGCTCCCTGGCTGAGCGAGGTGGATATCGGCTTCCGGATCTCCTGCCTCCTGGGCGTGCGGACGCAGATGACCCGCAACCGCCACCGCACGGTGGAATTGACCCAGCACGCGATCGATCTTGAAAACGCCGATACCGTTATCGCGCAGATCGTTGCCGCGACCGCGCCGATGTTCGTGGCGCCCATTTCAAACAGCGTTCCAATCCCGTCACGTCACTGAGACTGGAGGGCATTAGTCAGGCTCCAACCGAGGAGCTTGCGATGGCCGAGACCACCTTTATCCACCTCACCGATCTGCATGTCGGCAATCCCGCCGTCATCGACGATCATCTGTTCAGCGACACCTCGGCAACGCTCGCCCGCGTGCTCGAGATGATCGGCACCATGGATCAGACGCCGAGCTTTATCGTGGCGAGCGGCGACCTGACCAATCGCGGCGATGTCGACAGCTATCGTCAGCTCAAATCCATCATGGCGGCGACCGATCTGCCAGTGGTCTATGCGATCGGCAATCACGACACCCGGCCCGGATTTTACGAGGGCATGCTAGATCGCACCAGCGACCTCCACGCGCCCTATGACCACGATCAGATCATCGCTGGCACCCATATCATCACCCTCGACACGACGACGCCCGGACAGATCGGCGGCAGCCTGACGCCTGAGCAGTTCGCCTGGCTCGAAGGACGTTTGGACAGCCATGCCGACCTGCCGAGGCTGATCGTTGCGCATCACGCGCCTGCGCTCGGCGATGCCCCGCCATGGGATCATTGGCGCACCATCGAATTCGGTCAGAGCCAGCAGCTGGCCGCCCTTCTCAAGGGGCGCAACGTGCTCGGCATTCTGTCCGGCCATATCCATCACGATCGCTTCTCGGTCTGGCATGGCATTCCGGTGATCGTCGGCATGGGCCAGCATGCAGCCACCGATATTTTGACGACGAACGTGCTTCGCATGGTCGAAGGCGCCTCCTTCGGCATCGGCACGATCCGGTCTTCGGGGCTGACGATGGCGCTCGTCCCCCTCCCCCAAACGCGGCGTGAACTCAACCGCTACGACCTTTCCCTCCTCCGCCAGAAGCAGGAAGCGGCGCTGACCAACGCGGCAGAATAGCTTTTCCTCGAAAAGGACAACCCTCGATGCAAAAACGCACCTTCCTCAAGCTGGCGGCTTTCGCGCTCGGCGCAACGGCCATGACCGGAGCAGCCCGCGCCGAAATGGCCGGTGAAATCACCGAGCCGGTGACCATCAGCTTTTACAATTACAACCTCGCCACCGCGAGCGCCGGGGCCGATGCCACCCGCGAGATGATCGCCAAGTTCGAAGAAGAAAACCCGCTGATCAAGGTGGAAACCGTCGGCGTGCCATCGAACGAAATCATCACCCGCATCCAGGCCGACATGGCTGCAGGGATCCAGCCGGACGTTGCCCAGCTGGTGTTCCGCGACTTGATCTACCTCGCTTCGGACCTTGGCGCCCAGCCGCTCGAAGACATGGCCGGCGCCGAAGGCTATACCGAACTCGTCGATGGCCTGATCCCGCGCGGCGTCGATCTCGGCAAGATCGATGGCAAGACCTATGGTCTCGCCTACACCTTCTCGACTCCGATCCTTTACTACAATGCCGATCTCTTCCGTCAGGCTGGTCTCGACCCGGACAATCCGCCCAAGACCTGGGCCGAGGTGAAGACCGCGGCCGAAGCCATCGTCGAAAAGACCGATGCCGACGGCTTCTTCCCCGGCGCCTATGGCCCTGCCGACGGCACCTTCGTCTACCAGGCCATTCTGATGTCCAATGGCGGCAAGGTGCGCGATGGCAATACGCTGACCTTCGCCGATCCTGCCGGTATCGAGGCCGTGCAGATGCTGCGCGACATGGTCGATAGCGGTGCCCACGCCCGTCTCGATCCATCCAATCCGCAGGAAGCCTTCGCGGCCGGCCAGCTCGGCATGTATCTCTATACGAGTGCGCTGCAGAGCTCGCTGTCCAAGGCCTCCGAAGGCAATTGGGAATTGCGCGTAGCCGCCATGCCCGCCTTTGGTGACAAGCCGACGGCGCCGACCAATTCCGGTTCGGCCCTCTACGCTTTCTCGCAGGACCCGATCAAGCAGCGCGCTGCCTACGAGCTGATGAAGTTCCTGACTTCGGACTATGGCTACACCATCATTACCTCCAAGATCGGCTACCTGCCGCTCCGCCTCGACATCGTTGATGACCCGAAGTTCCTTGGTCTGTGGACGGCTGAGCATCCGCTGATCCGCCCCAATCTCGAACAGCTTTCGCGCCTGACACCAAACGTCGCCTTCCCTGGCCCCAATTACCGCCAGGCAGAATCGATGATGAAGGAAGCCGTCACTGAAGCCGTCCTTGGCACCAATGACGTCGCGCAGACCCTGACCGATGCGCAGGCCAATGCCCAGGCACTGATGCCCTAATGCGCCGTGGGAGCCGGCAAGACCGGCTCCCCTTTCATCGACAAAAACATCCAAGACAAGAGGAGGTCGCGATGCGTCATTGGCGTTTGCCCGACACACACAATATTCGCGACCTTGGCGGCTATCCGCTGGCATCAGGCGGAACCACACAATGGCGCCGAATGCTGCGGGGGGAAGCACTGCACACCCTGACCGCAGAAGGGCTTTCGGGCCTCATTGAGAGTGAACTGGCGCTCGTCATAGACCTGCGCGGGCCGCATGAAACCGGCCTTCACATCCATCCCTTTGCCGACCATGAACGTGTTGGCTATCGCAACATCGTGCTGTTCGACGCCTTGAGCCCGATCGCCTTGGCCGGACCCTCTTTTGACATGGCGCAGCGCTATTGCGACGCGCTCGACCAATGCGGTCCGCAATTCGCCGAGGTGTTTCGCGCCATAGCCGATGCAGTGCCCGGCATGGTGCTTTTTCATTGCACCGCCGGCAAGGACCGCACCGGCGTCGTCGCCGCGCTGCTGCTCGCCAATGCCGGTGTGGCCGAGGAAGATATCGTCGCCGATTATGCGTTGACCGCGTCGGCAACCGGCTTGATTGACCAACTGCGTACGCGCGCCCTGTCGACCGGCTCCGACCCGATGCAGGTCGAGCGGATGCTCGCGAGCGACGCCGCGACGATGGAGCGGTTTCTTGCAGCGCTCAATACCAAGCATGGCGGCATCAAAGCCTATCTCAGCGCCATCGGCCTATCGGCTTCGGAGGTCGACGCGGTCAGAGATCGGCTCTGCTAATGATCGCGTCAGCGCCGAATGGCGGCCCAGCACATGTCGGCAATCATGCGCCGGTCTTTGGGTGCGAGCTTGCTGCCATTCTGCCGCAGTCGCTTCAAGGCATTGCGGATGGCGCCGCGCATAAAGCTCATGATCAGGGTGGGAAGACCTTCACGCACCGCGCCGGAGGCCTGGGCGGCTTCGATCAGCCCGATGCCATGCTGGACGAAGGGACCGAAGACCGCCTTGGCATCGTCGAAACTGATCAACGGGTTGTTGTCGAGATAATCGAAGAGACGCGCGCGCTCGGCATCGTCCCAGATGAAGTCGATATAGCGTTCGATATAGCTCGCGAGGTCGGCCTCGGGAGACGTGGTGGCCTTGTCGGACAGCATCAGGCTTTCGGCCATTTCCATACTGACGCGGACATAGACACCAAGGACAAGCTCTTCCTTGTTCTTGAAATAATTGTAGAGCGAGCCCGTCGCGACACTCGCCTCTTCGGCAATGGCCGACATGGAACATTGCAGGCCATTGCGCACGATCAGCCGTGCCGCCGCCGCAAGGATCCGCTCGCGCTTATCCGGAACCACATCCATCTTCTGAATGAACCTTCATTCACATGTCATGGTCGGACGGTAGCTCTATGACCGTCGCCGCGCAAGCCCTGTGCGAAAAAAGATCGGCGAACCAGATAGTTACGGCACGCTTGCGGCCATCATGGCCCGTGCCAGAACAGGAGACTTCCGTGTCCGACACCACAACCTTCGTTCACCTCACCGATCTTCATGTCGGCAATCCAGCCGTCCAGGACGATCATCTCCATTCCGACACGACGACGACGCTGCGTCGCATCCTGGCTGACGTGAAGTCGCTGGTGCCGCAGCCCAAATTCATGGTCGTCAGCGGCGACCTGACCAATCGCGGCGATGCCGGATCCTACGAAAATCTCAAGGGCCTGATCGCCGAGGCCGGTCTCGATATGCCGATCCTCTTCGCGCTCGGCAATCACGACCGCCGCGACGGGTTCTATCCCATCATGCTCGGCCGTAGCGATAATCTCGATGCCCCATACGATCATGCTGCGGTGATCGCCGGCATTCACATCATCGTTCTCGACACCAGTGTTCCCAATAAGATCGGCGGCGCCTTCGAACCGGGCCAGCTTGATTGGCTGAAGAGCGAACTGGCCCAGCACGCGGACCTGCCCAAGTTGCTCGTCATGCACCATGCCCCTGCGCTCGACATGCACGACCCTTCGATGGAGTGGGAATCGCTCTCCTACGCCGACACCGAAGCGCTGCGCGATGCCGTGGCCGGCAAGAATGTCCTCGGCATCCTCTCGGGCCACATCCATTACGATCGCGTCGCCCATTGGTATGGGATTCCGACAGTTGTGGGCATCGGCCAGCATGCGGCAACGGACGTGCTCTGGCTGCATGAGGGCCTCCGCATGCTCGAAGGCGCAGCCTTTGCCATCGGCACGGTTCGCCCCTCGGGCCTTGCCATCACCTTCGCGCCACAGCCGGCGACGCGCCGCGAGATCGGCGGGTTCCGCTTCGCCGACATGGCCGAAATGCTCAGGAAATACGAAGCCGACACCGCGGCTGCTGCCGAATAAACCCGCGAACGAGAAAGACTCTCCCATGTTCCGCACGTCTCTTCTTGCCGGCCTCCTGGCCCTTTCCGCGGCGACGTCCGTGCTCGCCCAGACCATGGCGCCGAGCATCGACCGGCCGGTCACCATCACCTTCTACAACTACAATCTTGCCACCGCTGGTCTCGGCGCCGAAGCGACGCAAAAGCTGATCAACGAATTCATGGCGGCCAATCCCAATGTCACCGTGACCGGGATTGGCTATTCCAGCGCAGATTCGAGCCGCATCCAGGCCGACCTGGCCGCGGGTCAGCCGATCGATCTCGTCCAGACGGTCTTTTCCGATCTCGATTTCTCGGTGCACAATTTTGGCGCGCAGGCGCTCGAAGATATCGCGCCCGCCGAAGAGATCAGCGCCCATCTGGCCGGCATGCACCCCAATGGCACCAAGCTCGGCGTACTCGATGGCAAGACCTATGGGCTCGCCTATACGTTCTCGACGCCAGTGCTCTTCTACAATGCCGACCTGTTTCGTGAAGCCGGTCTCGACCCAGATGCGCCGCCGGCCACCTGGGAAGAGCTGAAGGCTGCCGCGCTCGCCATCGAAGAAAAGACCGACGCCGAAGGCTTCTCCGCCGGCATCACGGGCCCCAGCGCTGTCGACTGGCTGTTCCAGGGCATTGTCCGCTCGAACAACGGCGAAGTAATCTCGCGCGATCGCAAGACCTTGAAATTTGCCGAGCCTGAGGCTGTCGAAGCGGTCAAGATGCTGCGCGACCTCAACGACGCGGGCGTCTACGAGGTCTATGAAGGCCTTGGCGCTGTCGACGCCATGTCGTCGGGCTCGCTCGGCATGTACCTCCAGACCAGCGCCCTGCAGTCTGGCCTCGTCAAGGGCGCCGAAGGCAATTTCGAATTGCGCTCGGCGGCCATGCCCCGCTTTGGCGACAAGCCGACGCGCCCGAACAATTCCGGCTCGGCGCTGACGATCCACACCACCGACCCGCTCAAGCAGCGCGCCGCCTGGGAACTGATGAAGTTCCTCACCTCCGATCATGGCTACACTGTCATCACCTCGGAAATCGGTTACCTGCCGCTGCGCCCAGCCATCGTCACCGATCCGAACTACCTCGCTGGCTGGGTTGCCGAGCACCCGCTCGTCGCCCCCAATCTCGAACAGCTCGACCGTCTCGAGCCATGGGACCCGATGCCGGGCCCGAACTACCGCCAGATCGTCAAGACGATGATGGACGCGGTCGAAATGTCGATCTTTGGCGGTGCAGATGTCGAGGCGACCCTCGCCGATGCGCAGGCCAATGCCCAGGCTCTGATGCCCTAAAACCCGCGACCCATCGCCGAAAGGCGGTGGGTCACCCCCTGTTCTGAAAAAGGAGCGATCGATGGCCGTGGCTGCACCCGCCCTTCCCCGCCGCCGGCGCATGACCCAATCGCGCTGGGCGCCCTGGCTTTATCTGTCGCCTGCCATCATCACGCTTGTCGTGTGGATCTATTGGCCACTGGTGGACGCCGTCCGCCTCAGCTTTTTCCAGTGGAACATGCTGCCGACATCGGCGCAGACCTTTGTCGGCTGGGACAATTACGTCCGCATCTTCGCCCTGCCCAAGTTTTGGCAGGCCCTGCGCAATACCGGGGTCTATATCCTCGGCCTCTTGCCGCTGGCCGTGCTCATTCCGCTCGCGATCGCCATCTACACCCACGACCTGCCGGAGCGTTCGCGCAACATCTATCGCGCCATCATCTTCGTGCCGATGATCATCGCGCCTGTCGTCGGCGCCGCCGTCTGGCGCTGGTTGCTTGATCCCGGCTACGGCCTCGTCAATCAGGCGCTCAAGGGTCTCGGCCTTAACCCGGTGAAATTCCTGTCCGATCCGAACATCGCCATCTGGACCGTGATCATGATCACCGGCTGGAAGTTGATGGGTTTTTCAACGCTCATCCTTTCGGCCGCCAATGCCAATATCAATCCATCGCTGATCGAGGCGGCGCGCATGGATGGCGCAAGCAAGTGGGAAGTCGTCCGCGACATTCGCCTGCCGCTGTTGAGCTCGACCGTGTTGTTTCTCGTCGTCATGACCATCCTGCTCGGGGCACAGTGGAGTTTCACCTATATCAACGTGTTGACTGGCGGCGGCCCGCTCGGCTCCACCTCCAACATCTACTACCTTCTTTGGGATTTCGGCTTCTCCACCATGTCGGTTGGTTGGGGCTCGGCCTCTGCCGTCATCCTCTTCCTCGGCTTTGGCGCGGTGGCCTTTGTGCTCTTCCGTTTGATCGACAGGTATTCCTTCCATGACAACTGAAGCTTTGCGCGCGCCGCGGATTGCGAGCCGGCCGCTCCGTCGCATTTCGGAAAAATCTGGGCTCGATACGGCGGCCGGTCACGTGCTGATGGTCCTGCTGTCGATCTTTTGCCTCTTCCCGGTCTATTGGATGCTGGCCAGCTCGCTCCGGCCCGCCAATGCCATGTTCGAGACAAGCCTTGTCCCGACCAGCATGTCGCTCGACAATTACACCCAGGCCATCGACGCCATCCCAATCGCCCGTATGTTGATCAACACGCTGATCTTTTCGGTTCTCTCGACCGTCTTCCAGCTTCTGACCGGGATTCTTGCCGCCTTTGCCTTTGCGCGCTGGAAATTCCGCTTCGACAAGCTGGTCTACACCGCCATCGCCCTCACCTGGCTCGTGCCCTTCCAGGTGGTGATGATCCCCAACTATCTCCTCATCGCGCAGATGGGACTGCTCGATAGTGTTGCAGCCCTGATCCTGCCCAATCTCGCGGCCGCTCTAGCCATCCTGCTGCTCGCCCAGGCGATGCGCGGCTTTCCGAGGGAAGTGATCGAGGCCGCCCGCATGGATGGAGCCCGCAATTGGCGGATCCTCTGGGAAGTGCTGGTCCCGAATCTCCGTGGCACCATCGCCTCGCTCGCCATCCTCATCTTCATCTCGAGTTGGAACGAGTACTTCTGGCCCCTGCTCCTCAGCCGAACGGCAGAAAATTCGGTCATCCAGATCGGCATCCAGATGTTCATGACCGCCGAAGGCAATCAGTGGGGACCGCTCATGGCCGCCTCCACCCTCGCGAGCCTCCCCGTCCTTCTGATCTACATCGTCCTGCAGCGTCAGGTCGTCCAATCCTTCATGAAATCCGGTATTCGCTGATGCACCAGACCCGACACCTGCCCATTCCCGGCACGCACAATGTTCGCGATCTCGGCGGCTATGCCACTGCCGCCGGTTCGACCCGTTTCCGCCGCATCCTCCGCGCCGATGCCCTGCACAAGCTCGATGAAACCGGCATCGGCAATCTGGTCGATACGGGCGTGAAGACAGTCATAGACCTTCGTCACACCGATGAACTGGCGCACCAACCGAACCCTTTTGCGACCCACGACACCGTCGCCTATCACAACGTCTCGCTGCTCGATGGGCTCGCGCCCGATCTGATGAGCGAAGGCGATCTGCTGCTCGAACTCTACCGGTTGACGCTGCAATCGCGGCAAGCTGCCATCGCCGAAATCCTCACCCTCATCGCCGCAGCGCCCGAAGGCGTCGTCTTGTTTCATTGCACCGCCGGCAAGGATCGCACCGGCATCATCGCAGCCCTGCTGCTGGGGCTGGTGGGCGTAGAACCCGATGACATCGTCGCGGATTATGCGCAGACTGCGGACCTGATCGCGCCCATCATCGCCGAAATTACCGCAGGCGCAGTTGCCCGTGGCGCCGACCCTGACAGCTTCAGGCGCCTCTTGGCCTCCGAGCCCGAAACTATGGCGGCAACTCTTGCCTTTATCGATGCCGAATATGGCTCGGTGGAACGCTATCTCGAACTGATCGGCCTTGAGGCAACGACGATAGAGCGCCTTCGCCAACGCCTTCTGGGAGACAACTGATGGCTGATCTCAAAATTACCAATGTGAAGAAGGCCTATGATGGCAAGCCCGTGTTGCATGGCGTCGACATCTCCATTCCTGATGGACATTTCGCCGTCATCGTCGGCCCTTCGGGCTGTGGCAAATCCACCCTTTTGCGCATGATTGCGGGGCTTGAAGATATCACGTCGGGCGAAATCACCATTGGCGGCGTGGTCATGAACGATATCGAGCCGTCCGATCGCGGCTGCGCCATGGTGTTCCAGAACTACGCGCTTTATCCGCACATGTCGGTGCGGCAGAACATTGCTTACCCACTGCGTCTCGCCGGTTTGCCGGTCGCGGAGCGCAACATTCGCGTCGAACAGGCCGCCAAGATCCTCAACCTCACGGACTATCTCGACCGCCGGCCGGCCCAGCTCTCTGGTGGCCAGCGCCAGCGCGTCGCCATGGGCCGCGCCATCGTGCGTGAGCCGGACGTTTTCCTGTTCGACGAACCGCTATCCAACCTCGACGCGCTCCTCCGTGTGCAGATGCGCATCGAGATCAAGAAACTGCACAAACGGCTCAATGCGACCTCGATCTTTGTGACCCATGATCAGGTGGAGGCCATGACCCTTGCCGATACGCTGATCGTCATGAACGGCGGGCGGGTCGAGCAGATCGGCTCGCCAACCGAAATCTATCGCCAGCCGGCATCGGCCTTCGTCGCCGGGTTTATGGGCTCGCCGGCGATGAACCTCTTGCCCGCGACGGTCGGCGCCGGTGGGCAAATCCTGATGGACGCACCAGCAACTACGCATGTCCTCGCCCGCAGCACCTTGCCCGAGGGATCGCCCGTGACCCTCGGCATTCGCCCTGAAAATGTCGGGCTGATAAAGTCGCCAGGCGCCGGCCTCCCAGCCACCGTGGACCTTGTCGAAGAACTCGGCGGATCTCGCGTTGCCTATTGCAATGTCGCCGGCCACGAAATGTCGGTCGTCTTGCCCGCCAGCGATGATCCGCTCGAAGGAAAGCACGTGTGGCTAACGTTGCCAAACCAGGACTTGCATCTTTTTGATCGCATTTCCGGACGGCGGCTGTACGCGAAAATGACCTCCCACTCCAATTCAGCCACGCTGGAAGCAGAGACGGTCAGTTAGGCCATAGGCACAAGCTTCACTTGATCAAGCGCTGCGATTGCCTAGGCCGAGGTGCTGGAGTGCACTGCACCTTGCCCTTGGCCGCGCTTGGTGACCTGCACCAAAGCTGTCACTCCGGTCCGAAAAACAGCCAAAGCGTAATCCCTGGCGCGAACCGTCGAACGTTGTGAGCGCCTTGAAAATGTGCTCACTCAACCGATCCCAACTCTCAGCACAAGCTCGGCTTCTTGCGATAACGGTTTCGACTTTCGAGCGCAGCGCCAAGGATATTCCTTGACGGAAGCCATGCATTCCCAAACAAGCGACCACTGCTTCAATCTGGACCACAGTCATGACCACAGATGCTGCGCATAGGGTCGTCTCCAATACCGCTTTCCTGGCCGGAGGTGGTGCGCTTGGCGAACTCATCCGCAGTTACGATTGGGCGTCGACGCCTTTGGGCGTTCCGTCGACCTGGCCGGGAAGCCTCCGGACCCTCGTCCAGGTAATGCTCACGTCGCAGCAACCCATGTTCATCGCCTGGGGACCCGAACGAACCATGCTCTATAATGACGGTTATGCGCCGATGTGCACCAACCGTCATCCATGGGCCTTGGGCAAGCCGTTTGCAGAGGTTTGGTCGGACATCATCCAGGATGTTGGCCCGATCATGGATGCGGCCTATGCCGGCACCCCAACCTATATGGACGATATCGAATTCCAGATGACGCGAAACGGTCGACCGACCGAGACGCACTTCTCGTTCGGCTATACGCCTGTTCATGATGAGACCGATCAGGTCGCGGGCATGTTCTGCACCGCTCTTGAAATCACCTCTGAAGTGATTGCGGGCCGCCATCGGCGGCAGGAGCTCGACCGCCTCCGGACGCTGTTGGAACAAGCGCCGAGCTTCATGGCCGTGCTCACCGGGCCGGAGCACCGCTTCGAAATCACCAATGCTGCCTATAGACAGCTCATTGGACATCGCGACATCATCGGAAAAACCGTGCGCGAAGCTCTGCCCGATATTGAGGGCCAGGGCTTTTATGAGCTGCTGGACAAGGTGTTTACGACAGGCGAAATCTTCGTCGGGCGCGGCATGAAGATCGAACTTCAGCACACGCCAGGCGGGCCCGTCGAGAATGGCTATCTCAATTTCATATATCAGCCGATGTATGATGAGGCCGGAGAGATCAGCGGCATCTTCGTTGAAGGTGGAGACGTCACGGATCTCAAGAAGGCGGAACTGGCGCTGATGGAGTCGATCGCGACTCAGGAAGTCCTCGCCGGCGAATTGCAGCATCGCATCAAGAACAGCCTCGCCATGGTCGCCGCGATCGCCGCGCAGACCCTGCGTGGAGAAGACATTGCTGATCGACGGCTGCTCTTTAATTCACGTCTGAGCGCCTTGGCGACTGCCCATGACATTCTCACCAACAGCACATGGACGACGGCTTCGTTGCGTGAAGTCGTAGACGGCGCCCTCCTCCCCCATTTGCCCAGCGAGAACCGCGTCAGCGTCCAAGGCCGGGATATCGACCTTAATCCCAAGCAGGCCCTGTCGATGGCTCTCGCGATCCACGAGCTTGCCACGAATGCGGCAAAATACGGGGCGCTCTCTGCCCCCTATGGCAGTGTTTCTATTTCCTGGGACTTTTCCGGTTTGGCCGACGAGCGCAAGTTCGTTTTCACCTGGGCCGAGAGCGGCGGGCCGCAGGTCAGCGAACCGAGCCGAACAGGATTTGGCTCAAGATTAATCACAAAGGTGTTGGCGTCCGATTTCGGCGGTCAAGTTGGCATCGATTACGCCCCGCAAGGCGTTCGATGTGTCTTGGAAACCGATGCGGCTAGCGTCACCGCGTCTAAAACACCCAGCAAAAAAGGCTGAGTCATATGGCGCACTCAAAGCTCACAGTCCTCGTGGTTGAGGATGAATCGCTGGTCAGAATGGCCATCGTCGACCGCCTTGAGAATGAAGGTTTCCTGGTGCTCGAAGCCGCCAATGCTGACGAGGCACTCGCGATCCTTGCAAAAAACCTCGATATCAGGCTGGTCTTTACTGATGTCGACATGCCCGGCAGCATGGATGGCTTGAAGCTTGCGGCCGCCGTTCGCGACAGATGGCCCCCCATCAAGATCGTCGTCACATCGGGCTATAAGCATGTCCGGCGCGACCAGATCCCCGCAGAAGCCGAGTTTGTCCCAAAACCCTACGATCCCGACAATCTCATCAGCGCCCTCCGCCGTATGATCCAGTAGGACAACTCGGAACGCTCTGAGACGACAACGCCCCACTAATTGACGTGACGCAAAAATTGGCCCCTGGGCTCGATGAGCTCAAGGGCCAGGGCGTCATTACAATTCGTCCAAATACTCTAGGCCAGGAATGGCGTCGCCGCCGCCAGCACGGCTTTCTTGCTGAGCGGCTTGTCGAATGCGCCATCCCAACCGAATTCGAGGCCAATGCGCCGAACTTCGGAAGCGTGACGGGCTTCGACCGAATGAATCTGCAAGGCAACCGTAAGCACTTCCTTCGAGCCGATCAGATTGCCCGCCTGCCCTTTATAAGCGGCCACGCCGAGATCTTCGAAGGTCTGGCTAAGGGTAAGGAACGTGTCGAAGTTTTCCCAAACGTCGGCATATTTGCCGCCGGCGGTAAAATCGACGCCCGGGGCTTTGACCGCAGCCGAGCCCAACACGCCCTTCAAGAGCTTCACGTGGGCATTTTCGTGCTGACCGATGGTGCGGAAGACCGCGCGGTATTGCGATGGAATAATGCCCGACTTGTTCCCTTGCTCGTAGAAGGCTGCTTCCAGATATTCGAGCGTCAGCGCGAAATTGAGCGTATCGGTGATCTGTTGCGGCAGGCTCTGGCCAAATGCCTGGTTGGACGCGAGCGCCAGCACGAGTGGAGCACTCGTCATGATCCCGGCCGCTTTGGCGTAGCGGGCGAAAACGTCACGACGGCTGCTGACGATCGTATCTGCCAGCTCAGGCTCGATGGCGCCGAGAATGGTGTTATCATTGCTCATGATCGAATTCCTTATGGCAGAGTTGCAGCGGTGACTTCGGTCACAATGAAGGGGGCAGCGTTGGGCAGAACCATCGATGGCAGCAAGGCCTTATCGAGCCCCTTGTGGTCGACATTGCCTCGACCAGCGGCCTCGGCGCTGAACGGTCTCAGGAGGTCGGCAATAGCGGCTGCGTGGCGCGCTTCGACCGATACGATGGAACCGGCGGCTACAAGATAATCCGGCGTGGAGATGAGCTGGCCCGCGCCGTTATAGGCCGCGACACCCAGGTTCTCGAAAACATCTGCCGTTCCAAGCACGCTGGCACGGCTTGAGAAATCGACGGCCGAGAAATCGACTTCAAGCGCTGGAATGGCGTTGGAGCCGAGTGCGCGCTTGAGGAAATCGCGATGCGCGATTTCGTGGTCGCGAATTTGCTGAAGGATGCGCTGGTCGTTGACCTGCATATTGCCGAACGGGTTTTCGAGCGCCTGAGTGTAGAAGGCGGCCTCGAGCTGTTCGAGCGCATAGGCATAGTTGAGAACGCCGATGTCGCCATCGCCCAATTCGGCGGCCAGTGCAGCACTGATACCGAAATTGGGCAACACGGCACTCGCGATCGCCACCGTTGTGCCCGCCCCTGCCCACTTGAGCAGATGGCGCCTTGAAAGGCTGGTCTTGCTTTGCATGATTCAATCTCCGGGTGAATTCCGAAGAAGCAACGGCAAGCCCGCCAGCCCCGGTTTCTGAAAAATGCGACAAAGATGCGCGATTTATCGAGAAACTTTTTTGGCTGCGGCGAGTATGCGCGCGAGACCACATCCGAAGCCTGACGGCTATTTATGGCTGCGTCACGGACATCTCGACGGACGACTACATCGATCCGAGGCAAAACCCCGCCTGTCTAATCGCTAGCTGACAAATCTCGCGCCGAGCGGGATTGACCGGATAAACACAAGATGCATATATGACACCGATGTCATGACATCGGTGTCATAATCACCGGGGAGACATCGAGGGTGGATTGACGGGTTTAGCGGCGCGAAGCGCTGTGTGCCGGATCAGTCCAACCAAGGGAGGATCGCTTGGCCACCATCTATGACGTTGCGAAAGCTGCGGGTGTTTCGCCCAAGACGGTCAGTCGCGTCATGAACGGGGATGCGCCCGTCAACGAAAAGACGCGCGAAGCCGTAGAAGCGGCCATGCTTTCGCTCAACTATGTGCCTTCGAGCGCCGCCCGCACCATGCGCTCCCAGCGCTCCGGGCTGATCGGCATGATCACCGGCGCCATCAGCACCACACACCATTTCGAAGATACTGGCCTTCCCGAAATCTATCTCGTGCAAGGCGCGCAGCGCGTCATTGCCCAGAGCAATCGCACCCTGCTCATCGCCGATAGCGGCGGTCAGGTCGATCGCATCCCCGCCCTTTTGCAGACCTTCCGCGAGCACCGCGTCGAGGGCGTGCTTTACGTCGCCGAATATCACCGCGAAGTCAGCCTGCCGGCCAATCTGCGCGATCGGCCCATGGTGCTCGTCAATTGCTTTGATGCCGACGAGACCCCGGCCGTTCTGCCCGATGACGCGGGCGGCCAATTCACCCTCGTCGATGGGTTGATCAAGCGGGGCCATCGCCGCATCGGTTTCCTCACCCTGCCCGAACAGCAGATTGCCTCCGGACTGCGCATGGATGGCTATCGGCGCGCGCTGGAGAGCAATGGCATTGCCTTCAACGAGCAACTGGTTCAGGTCGGCGCCCTCGCCAATGCCGCGCACGAATTCGATCTGCTCTGGGATGCGCTCGACCGTGTCCTCCGCGCCGAGCCGACGGTCATCTGCTGCGCCAACGACAAGATGGCGATGCGGGTCTATGGCCTGTTGCGCGAACGCGGCATGGCCATCCCGCGCGATATCTCAGTCGCCGGTTACGACGACTATCGCATGATCGCGGAGCACCTGCATCCCGGCCTGACCAGCGCTCAATTGCCTTATGCCGCCATGGGCGCCCGCGCTGCCGACAAGCTTTTGCGTCTCATCGCCGGCACGCAACGCCCGGGCGAACCGGCCCATGAGTTGGTCTCTGGCCCTGTCGCCTGGCGCGACAGCGTCCAGCCGCGCGACACAACCATCACCCAATTATCGACCAGGAGGAAAGACATATGAAATCCCTGAAGCTTCTCGCTGCAACGCTGGCCTTTAGCACCGCCCTCGGCGGCGCCGCGTTCGCCCAAACCAACCTGACCATGTGGTACCACGGCGCCGGCAGCACGGTGGAACGTGACCTGATCAACGGCATCATCACCGATTTCAACGGTTCGCAGACCGATTGGAAAGTCTCGCTGCAGGAATTTCCGCAGGCCGCTTACAATGACTCCGTCGTCGCCGCCGCCGTTGCCGGTAATCTGCCCGACATCATCGACGTCGATGGTCCGGTGATGCCGAACTGGGCCTGGGCCGGCTATATGCAGCCGCTCCAGCTTTCTGAAGGCGCGCTCGATGGTTTCCTGCCCGGCGCGATCGGCAAGTATAACGACCAGGTCTATTCGGTCGGCCTCTGGGATGCTGCGGTCGCCATGTATGCTCGCAAGTCAACGCTCGAAAAGTTCAACATCCGCATTCCGACCCTCGAACAGCCATGGACCGGCGAGGAGTTCAACGGCATCCTTGAAACGCTCAAGGCTTCGGGCGAATTCGACTATCCGCTCAACCTCGGCATGGCCGATCAGGGCGAATGGTATCCCTATGCCTTCGCCCCGTTCCTTTGGAGCTTCGGCGGCGACCTCGTCGACCGCACCTCCTATGAAACCGCGGAAGGCGCGCTCAATGGCGATGCCGCGGTCGCGTTCGGCGAATGGTGGCAGAGCCTTTTCACCAACAATTATGTGCCCGGCACGAGCCAGGACATGGCCAGCCACGAAACCGGCTTCATCGATGGCGACTACGCGCTGCAGTGGAACGGCAATTGGGTGGCGGTCAAGACGCTCGAAGCCCTCGGCGACGACGTGCTCTTCCTTCCTGCGCCAGACTTTGGCAATGGCCCCAAGATCGGCGGCGCTTCCTGGCAGTTCGGTGTGTCGGCGACCTCTGCGCACCCCGATGGCGCCAGCGCCTTCATCGAGTTCGCCCTGCAGCCAAAGTACCTCGCCGCCTTCTCCGATGGCATCGGCCTGATCCCGGCAACCGCTGAAGCCGCGGCGCTCACCAAGAACTACGCTCCCGGTGGCGCGCTCGAGAGCTTCTACGCGCTCTCCGAAAAGCAGGCCATGCTGCGTCCGGTGACCCCGGGCTATGTGTTCGAAGCGCTCGAATTCCGCAAGGCGCTCTCGGACATCGCCAATGGCGCTGACGTCGTCGACGCGCTCGACGCGGCAACCGACGCCATCAACGCCGATATCGCGCGCAACAACAATTACGCTGCCGCGCAGTAACCTCTCCCTCCCGAGCACGGTCGGCCCGGATTTTTTCTGGGCCGGCCTCCCGGCACGTCTTCAAGGCAGTCGCACATGCGCCCCAAACAGACCAAATCGCTGCAGTCCAATACGCTCGCCGGATGGCTGATGAGCGGCCCTGCGCTGCTGCTGATCACGCTTTTCCTTATCGTGCCGTTTCTTCTGGCCTTCTGGTTTTCCTTCACCAATCAGCGGCTGATTTCGCCCAATCCGACCCAATTCGTCGGCACATCCAATTTCGAGCAATTGCTCGGCGTCGGCACTCTGGTGCTGCAGCCGGAAAAGGCCGAGGACGGCAGCCTCGTCGTCAGCGCCACGGGCGAATTGAGCTATCCGCGCGTTCGCGATTTCACCCGCAACAACCCTGATTTTCAGCATCTCAACGGCATGCGCGAATGGTTCGGCTGGGAGTGGGGCAATACCAAAATATTGGTCCTCGCCCGCGACCTCGTCTTCATGAAGGCGCTGACCAATACGCTCTTTTTCGTCGCCATCGTCGCGCCCCTCCAATCCATTATCGCGCTCCTTTTGGCGCTGATGATCAATCAGAAGCTGCGCGGCATAAACGTCTTCCGCACCGTCTATTTTATGCCGGTCGTCGTCTCGATCGTCGTCGTCTCGCTCCTCTGGCGCTTCATCTATGACGGGCGCAGCGGGCTCCTCAACAATCTCCTCCAGTTCCTCTCCTTCGGCCATTTCCAGCCGGTCGATTGGCTGGGCAATCCCGATACGGCCATGTGGGCCATCATCGTCATGTCGATCTGGCAGGCGGTTGGCTTCCATATGGTGATCTGGCTGGCGGGCCTCCAGAACATCCCGCTGACGCTTTATGAAGCCGCCGATATCGAAGGCGCTTCAAGCTGGCAAAAATTCCGCTTCGTCACCTGGCCAGGCCTGCGCAATACCGCGGTCCTGATCCTTGTGGTCATCACCATGCAGGCCTTCGCGCTCTTTTCGCAGATCGACGTCATGACCAATGGCGGGCCGCTCGATTCCACCCAGACGCTGGTCTTCCAGGCCGTGCAGCGCGGTTATGAGCAACAGAATATTGCCGGTGGCTCTGCCATCTCGGTGCTGCTGTTCCTCATGGTGCTCACGATCTCGCTGGTCCAGCGCTACCTCACCCGGGAGCGCTAGAACATGGCTGCTGTCACCTCGCCCAATCAACGCCTCAAGATCAGCCTCAAATATCTGCTGCTGATCCTTGTCGCCCTGGTCTTCGTCTTCCCCATCGTCTTCATGGTGGTGAGCTCGTTCAAGCCCGACCTGCAATTGCTGCGCGACACATCCTCGTTCAACGCTTTCCTGCCGACCGGGGATATCTCGCTCGACAATTACTTCGCCGCGTTCCGCCGTGCGCCGGTGGGGCTCTTTGTCTTCAACTCCATCCTCGTGACGTCGCTGACCGTCGTCGGCTCGCTCTTCCTCTGCTCGATGGCAGCGTTCGCCTTCGTCTTCCTCGAATTCCGCGGCAAGGAGATCGTCCTTTCGATCATCATTGCGACGCTCATCGTGCCCTTCGAAACCATCGCCGTGCCGATGCTGATGGTGGTCAATTCCCTCCCCTGGATCGGCGGCAATGGCGTCACCTGGGGCTGGCTCAATACCTATCACGTCCAGATCGTCCCCTTTCTCGCCGATGCGCTGACAATCTTCCTCTTCGTCCAGTTCTTCCGCGATCTGCCCAAGGAATTGGTCGAAGCGGCGCGTCTCGATGGGGCAAGCTGGTTCCAGGTCTATTCCATGGTCATCGTGCCGATCGCCGGCCCGGTCTTTGCGACTGCCGCCATCCTCAAATTCCTCGCCATGTACAACCAGTATCTCTGGCCGCTCATGGTCACCCAATCCGAGCAGTTCCGACCGGTCATGGTTGGTCTCCAATACTTCTTCCAGCTCAACACCGCCTGGGGCGAGGTCATGGCCTACCTCTCCATGATCACCCTGCCCGTCCTCGCCTTCTACCTTTTCCTCCAGCGCGCCTTCATCACCTCGATCGCCTCAACCGGCATCAAGGGCTGACGCTCCTAGACCTAGAAAGACACGACATTGGTTCTCGCACTTAAAGACAAATGGATTTGGGATTTCTGGACCTATCGCGATGGGGACGACTACCACATCTATTTCCTCCAGGCCGACAACACCCTCGCCCATCCAGACATGCGCCACCGCAATGTCACCCAGGGCCACGCGGTCTCCAAAGACCTGATCAACTGGACCCATCTCGGCACGACCTTTGCGCCTGCCGCTCCGACCGCCTGGGACGATTGGACCACCTGGACCGGCTCGACCCTCCGTGACGATACCGGCCTCTGGCACCTCTTTTACACCGGCACCGAACATGCCGAAGAGGGCATGAAGCAGCGCATCGGCCACGCCACCTCGACCGATGGCCACAACTGGACGCGCGTCGGCAATGGCCTCGCGCTCGACATTTCCGGCCCGGACTATGAGGAATACACCCCCGGCCACTGGCACGACCGCGCCTTCCGCGATCCATGGGTGATGAAGAACCCCAAGGGCGATGGCTGGATCATGTATATGGTCGCGCGTCAGCCCGGCACGGCCGAGCCCAATGCCGGTGGCACGGTTGGCTTTGCCACCTCGCCCGATCTCAATACCTGGACGCTCCAGCCGCCCGTTTATAAGGGCGGCATGTTCGGCCAGATGGAAGTGCCGCAGGTCTTCGAGGTCAACGGCAAGTGGTACATGCTGTTCTGCACCGATGGCTCGCACTGGTCCGAAGCCTATAAGAAACTCAACCCCGAAACGCCCGTCCGCGGCTCGCATTATCTGATGGCCGATGATCCGCGGGGCCCGTGGGAAGTTGCACCTGGCCCGTTCTTCGATGGGGCCCAGGGCAGCCGCTATGCTGGCAAGATCGTCGAAACCGACAATGGCCTTGTCTTCATGGGCTTCCTTCACGACGCCGCCGATGGCTCGTTCATCGGCCAGGTGTCCGACCCGATCCCGGTGCGCGTCGACGCCGACGGGCTCCTCCACACCGAACTCGACAAGCTGCCCGCGGGCACCAAGGTCTAAGCGAAAACGGAGAGAACATCATGGCTGGACTGAGCCTGCAAAACCTCCAGAAGACCTATGGCAAGGTCGAGGTCATCAAGGGCGTCAACCTTGAGATCGAACATGGCGAATTCGTCGTGTTCGTCGGCCCGTCCGGCTGTGGCAAATCCACCCTGCTCCGCATGATTGCGGGGCTCGAAGATATCACCGGCGGCGAACTCAGCATCGGCGGCCAGGTGGTCAATGCCATGCAGCCGCGCGACCGCGGCGTCGCCATGGTGTTCCAGTCCTATGCGCTCTATCCGCATATGACGGTCTACGACAATGTCGGCTTCGGGCTTCGTATCAAGAAGACCCCCAAGGACGAGCGCGACGCAAAAATCCGCGAAGCCGCGCGTATTCTCCAGATGGAGCACTTGCTCGATCGCAAGCCAGCCCAGCTCTCGGGCGGCCAGCGCCAGCGCGTCGCCATCGGCCGCGCCATCGTGCGTCAGCCTGAAGTGTTCCTCTTCGACGAACCACTCTCCAATCTCGACGCGTCGCTGCGCATGGACATGCGCATGGAGATCTCAAAGCTCCACCAGGATCTGGGCGCCACCATGATCTATGTGACGCATGATCAAGTCGAGGCCATGACCCTCGCTGACAAGATCGTCGTCCTCAATGCCGGCGTCGTCCAACAGGTCGGCTCGCCGCTCGAACTCTATCACCGCCCCGCCAACCTCTTCGTCGCCGGCTTCATCGGCTCGCCCAAGATGAACTTCCTCGACGTAAAGGTCGACGAAATCGGCTCAAGCATGGTGACAGTGTCCGGTCCGGATATGAAGCCGGTATCCATCCCAGTCGCCACCGATGGTCTCAAAGTCGGCGCCGCTCTGACGCTCGGCACCCGCCCCCACCAAATGCTGGCCGCCGATCAGGGCCCCATCACGGCAACGGTGGCCCTCGTCGAGCACCTCGGCAACGAAACCATCGTCAGCCTGCGCCTGCCATCCGGCAAAGCCATCGTCGCAGCCCTGGACGGCGACTTCCCCGTAACCCACGGCGCCACCCTGCACCTCACCCCCGAGGCCAATAAGGTCGTTCTGTTCGACGCAAATGGAAACGCACTGCCGGTGGCACGATAACGTCTGGCGGCAGGGCACCGACCGAGCAAAAGCATCTGCCCTGCCGCTTTAATCAAACTGGGATTACCCGGCCTAAAACTTGACCCGCAGCGCGAGGCGGGCGGCGTGGCTCATTTCGGAGCCGCCCAGTGTCGCGGCATAGTCGAGCGAGAGGATCACATCAGGGCTCGGTTGATATTCGACGCCCGCGACGAGCCGCAGGCGATCCTGGCCGGGACTGGCACCCGACACGACGAACGGCCCGCCGCCGCCCGCAAGGGAGACCGTTTGCGCATTCGCACCATCGACAAAGGAATGTTGCCACAGCGCCTTCCCGACCACGGAGAGATTGGCGCCATCGTCGAGCGGCATGTCGTATCGCGCAGCAACGCCTATCCCAGCATCCACCTTCCATTGATCGGATGGCGCAATGGTCTGGTTGAGCGTTCCCGCCCCGGTTTCCGTGGCTCCGCCATGCCCGGTCCAACCCACATCGAGGGAAGCCACAGGCCCGACGAAAAGATTATGCGCCAGCTCGAACTCATAGCGCGCTTCGAGCCCTGCCCCGAGCGTCTGGGTCCAATAATCGGCAGTCGCCGTACGCGATAGGCCGCCGATTTCAAGGCCGCGAGATGTCTCGATATGGTTGGCGCCATAGGCAAGCTGCCCGTCGAGCCAAGCCGGCCCTTCTCGCCACTGGCCATAGAGTCCTGCATAATAGCCCTGCCCGGCGATTGACGAGAGGCGCTGGTCGATCGTTGCGCTGCTCGCAATCGTGCCAAGACCAAACCCGACGACCGTATGGCCAGTGCCCGTTTCGCTGGCGATCTCATAGCCCGCCGCCAATCCGCCGCTCGTCCAGTTCACCGCCCCGCCATTGCCATCGCTGGCAAGTGTGCCAAGGCCCCCAAGCGGCGCGACCCAGCCGGTTTGCGTCACTGTCGGCGTATCGAAACCAACATCGAGCGCCGTCCCAACAGCCGTTCCCGCTGACCGCTGCTCGACGATACCGTTTAGGGAAGCGCGCCGGCTGGGCTTGAGGCTATCGGCAAAGAGCCCAAAAGACCGCTGCGACACCGTCGAGGCAGCCGCATGCGCCTCTCCGCCCCCCAACTCATAAAAGCGCCGCGCGTCCGTAGCATTGGCCGTCAGCAGCGCGGCAAATACGGGATCGGCCGGGGCAAACCCTTCGAGCGCCGTCGCGGCTGCCCGCTGGTTCGGGGTCAAGGCGATATCGGAAAACCGCAGCCCATTGCGCGCAATGGTCAAGGTGATCGCTGTCGACCCCTGATCGAGTTCGGGCAGCAGGAAAGCATAGTCATAGGGATCAAAAACAAACGACCCGGTGATAGTGGCCGCGCTCAGGATGACATAGCTGCCGGTCGGATCGGGAGTGGTGAAGTCACCGAGCGCCAGTGTCGCCCCGCCAATCGTGGCAGTATTGCCAACGGTGAGACTGTCGCTCCCCGTGCCGGTAATATCGACCCGATAGACCGCGCCCGCATCGAGCAACAGATCCGAGGCAATGGTGAGATTGCTGCCGCTCCCCGGATTGATCGTGCCGCCCGCCAAAACATGGGTATCGCCCACCGCGCCCGACCCGGCGAGCGTTCCTCCGGCAACCGTCAGCGGCGATTGCGCAAAACTGCCATTCACCCGCAGCGTACCCGCCTCCACTCGGCTGTCGCCGGTATTGGTGCTGGTGCCACTCAGCGTCAGCGTGCCCGTGCCGACCTTGATAATCCCGCCATCGGCCTGAAAATCGCCGGAGAACTCGGACGATTGATTGTTTGTCCCGATCGTCAGCCGGTTCGGCACATTGCCAAGGATCACCGACCCTGCCCCGGCGAGCGAGCCGATGGTCTGATCCCAGGCGCCGATATCGAGCTCTGAACCAGCCGCCAGCACGACCCCTGACAGCGGTGCAAAGGCGTCCGCCGAAGCCGCCTTCAAACGTCCGGCTTCGACACGGGTCAACCCGGTATAGCTGTTCGTCCCGGTGAGCTCCAATTCGCTCGTGCCGACCTTGGTCAGCGATCCCCCGGTGCCGCCGCCAAGGCCGCCATCTTGCAGGCCCGAAACCACCATGGGCTGCTGGTTCGTGCTGCCCACGGTGAGCGTCTTGCTGCCCAAGGCCACGACACTGCCCACATCGCTCGTCAGCGCCCCGATCGATAGGCCAGCGGTATCGAGCAGCGAGATATCGAGCAACCCGCCATTGGCAACGCGCAGCGCTGCTGTCCCGCCCGATGCCGATCCGTAGAAGATCGTCTGGCCACCCGCCTGGGTCCTGATGATCGACTGGCCCGCGCTCGCGTTCTCGCCGAAATAGAGCTGGCCATCATTGGTCAACTGGCTGCCAATTCCCGCATTGGAGGCGCCAAGGAAAGCAGCCATGCCGGTCTGGTTGTTGTTGATGGTTGCCGCGTTGGCGGTGCTGTTGCCGGTAAAGACCAGCGTGCCGCTATTGGCGAGCGTCGCGCTCCCCGCGCTCGCCGTTTCGCGCAGCAGCATATTGCCGGTGGCATTGTTGACGACCAGGCCCGTACCGAGATTGGCCGTGCTGCCGGCAACCACGAGCCCGCTATTGTCGAATGCCCCACCAATGGTGCTGTTCCCAGCCAGATGCAGCTCGCCGGTTTGATTGTTGACGACCGCGCTCCCGCCTGTCCCGGACTGATCGAGGAAAATGGTCGTGCCATTATTGGTGAGTGTCGCGCCCGCCGCCCCCGCCACCGCACTGTCGGTGAAGACCGTGACCGCCCCACCATTGGTGACGATCTGCGCTTGGCCGCCGCTCGCATTATCGGAAAACTGCAGCGTGCCATTATTGGTGATGTTGGCGCTGGCCGCGGTGCTGTTGTCGTAGAACCGCGTCGCGCCGCCATCATTGTTGACGATATCGGCGTTGCCCGCAGAACCCGTGCCGGTAAAAATCACCGTCTCGCCAGTGTTCTGCGTCAGCGTGCCGCTCGCCGTCGTTCCGGAAGAAAAATTGGTCGCGGCCTGCACATCGGTGGCATTGACCTGAAACGGGCCCGGCACAGGGGCGCCATTGGCATATTTCTGCAAATCGCTCGACAGCATCTGAAAGGGCGCCGCGCTCTGGGCAAAAGCCGGCTGCGCGAGAAGGGGCGCCGTGCCACAGAGGAGCGCCGCCGACCATCCGAAAACGCGGCGTGTGGGGTAGTCCTCGCGATGTCTACGTAATCTGGCCATGCTGCCAATACATCTGCGGAGCCCTACGCTCATGGCGCAAGGCTATCACCCACCTATGCGGGCGAATAGTTTACAAAGTCCTTTTTTAAAGGTTTCGATAACCAAGCGCCGTGCGCCAATAGCGTCCCGCGCTGTCGGTTCACCAGCCCATCGATCCAGGCTCGCCCTTGAATGGGCCAACCACATCGGGCGTCACCCAGCCGCCATAAAATCCGCCCGGCTGCGGCGAAGCTATCACGCCGCCCACCGTGCAACGATCCATTGGCCCCGCATAAAAAGCGAAGAACCCGGCAATGGCGCTGAATGAGGCCGTCGGAGAGGGATAGCGCCATGCGGCGCGCTGAGCGGTTCTGCCATTGGCCACGACATCGAAATAGTCCGCGCGGCCCTTCCATTCGCAAACGCTCGTGCCGTGAGCCTGCCTGAGCGCATCCGGCCTGATGAATTCAGGCGCGATATAGTAGACCGGCGGATGGCTGGTTTCGAGGACCCGGAAACAGCGCGGGGCGTCAACAATACGCATCCCGGCAAAATCGATCTCGATCCGCTTCTCGACACGTTCGAGGCGCGGCGGACGCGGATAGTCCCAAACACTTTCCTGCCCTACTTGTGGCTCGATTGGATCGGGAATGTTCATTGGCTCACCTCAAGGATCAGTGTCTCTACGTCTGCTCCCGAACTCTGGATCGGCACGTTGGGCTCATCCGATATCAGCCCGCAGCTGGCGCGCCGGCCTGACGGACATTGCCGACCACGTGGTCAGCACACCTGTGGCAATCGTCGTCACGACAGCCCCTGCAACCACAATGGCGATGGTCGTCAGATTGGGCGCGAACGGAATTTCCATGACAAAGGTCAGGATGGCCCAAGTCGCAGCGACCCCAAGGCCGGCACCCATCGCCGCTGCCAGAGCGCCTAACACGCCATATTCGACGACAAAGGCCACAATAACCTTGCGGCGCGTCGCCCCCAGCACCTTCATGACCACGGCATCCGCCTCCCGCTGCTTGCGACCGACGGCCATGGCGCCGGCAAGGACAAGAACCCCGGACACGACGGCAAGACTACCGACCAGCGCCACGGCATTGGCAAGGCTTGAAAGGATCGCTTCGATCCGCTCGAGAGCATCCCCCACCGGCAAGAAATTCAGCGTTGGAAACGCCTTGCTCAGCCGGCTCTCGACCTCTGGCGCCGCGCCGTCCAACACATCGATACTGCCCATGACTGTCTGGGGCGCATTTTCGATCACACCGGGCGAAAACAGCAGACGGAAATTGAGCCCGCCCTCGCGCCAATCGATCTCGCGGAAATTGGCCACGGTCACCGCGATCGGCCGCCCCGCGACGACGATACCTATGCTGTCGCCCACCGCAAGACCAAGGGGCGCGCGCAATTCGGTACTGAGCGAAACGAGCGGCGGCCCAGAATAATCGTCCGGCCACCACGTCCCATCGACCACCGTCGATCCCTGCGGCAGGCTGCGGGCCCAGCTCAGGGCCGTATCGCCTTCGAACATATCGGCAATGTCGTCGGGCACGGGACCGATATCCTTTGCCGCGGTGTCCTTGATGGTCTCGATGGTTCCGCGCAGCATGGGGATGGTCGCCAGCGTCTTGATCCCGGGATCAGCCTTGGCAAAGGTTTCGACCAGCGGCACTTGGTCTTTGGGCATATCGAGCAGCACGAAAGCCGGCGCATCCTCGGCTACCGCGCCGTCGATCTGGCTGCGGAGGTTCTGGTCGAGCAGCGTGATCATCAACAAGAGCGCCAGCCCAAGCCCCAGCGACAGCACCACTACCGGCGCGACCGAGCCGGATCGGTGAATAGCCTTGAAGGCTTGGCGCAGTGTGGTGTTGGGCAAGGGTGGCAGCAGACGCAACACGACCTGCAAGAGCCAAGCGGCCGCGCGCAACAGGGCAAAGGCGATGATCGCCCCAAACGCATACCACAGCACCAGCCATGGCGAGCCGGTGGTAAAGACCGCTAGCCCCACAATGGCAATCAGCGCGCCAAGCAGCGGCAGCGCCGTGCGCCAATCGGCGAGGTCGCGCCATCCAAGCCGGGTCTCGCCGCCATCGGAGGCGCGAAAGAGACTTGCCGGCTTGAGCTTTTGCGCGCCGCGAAGCGGCAGCAGGGCAAAGGCAAAGCCGATCAGCAGGCCAAAACCAGCGGCAGTCAGCAGCGATCGGGCATCGAGACTGGGCGCAAGATCAAGGCCCAGCATGCCGGACAGAACCGGTAGGGCCAGAAGGCTCGTCGCCGCGCCCAGCATCAACCCCAGAACCACACCGGCAAAAGACAAGACCATGACCTGGGTCAGGAAATGCACCATCACCCGCGCGCTGGTCGCGCCAAGGCTGCGCAGCGTCGCGATCGAACTGCGCCTCTCGGTGATATAGGCGGAAATCGCATTGGAGACGCCAACGCCGCCCACGAGCAGGGAAGAAAGACCGACGAGAGTAAGGAAACGCGCAAAAAGATCGAAGAAGCGCTTTAAGTTTGCGGCCGCGTCCTCCGGTTGCCGCAAATTCCAACCCGCCTCGGGAAAAGCCGTCTCAAGACCCTTTATGGCCGCAGCCGCATCGTCGTCTGCCAGCAGAATCTTATAGCTGAAGCGGCTGAGAACACCCTGTTGCTGCAATCCCGCCTCAGCCAACGCGCTGTCGAGAATGACGGCCGGCAAACCCAGTTGAAACCCCTGCGCCGCCTGATCGGGCAAGGCGACTAGCGTCCCGCGCACGGCAAAATCCGCGTCGCCAATCCGGATCGTGTCGCCGACTGCCACACCCAGCCGGTCGAGCACGCCTTGGTCGACAACCGCCCCCGGCACGCCATCCCGAACGGCGAGCAAGGCGCCGAGCGGTTGCGCATTTTCGGGCGCTACCGTCACCGTTCCCAAAAGTGGGTAATTGTCGCTGACAGCCCGGAGGCTCAGAAGCGTGCTGGCCTCATTGGCGCTGGCGCGTGCATTGATATCGACGACGCGTGCGGTCTGGCCCAGCGCCTCGACAGCTTTTCGCTGCTCCGGCGTGATATCGTTGCCGCGCTCGCGAACTTCGATATCACCTCCAAGGATGACGCGCGCATCGCGCTGCACCGCCGCCTGCAAGGCAGCACCGACCGAAGACACGGCCGCAATGGCCCCGACGCCGAGCGCGAGGCACGCGAGAAGAATGATGAACCGCCTGATGTCCCCGCGCAGATCGAGAACACCGATCCGCATCCAGCCCAGATATCGGCTCATGCAGGCACGTCCTCGGTCAGGGCCGTCAACCGCCCGTGGTTCATCGAGAGCACGCGGTCAGCCCGCCGCGCCAGCGCCGGATCATGCGTGATCAGGAACACGGCCGTGCCATTGTCTCGCGCCAGCGCAAACATCAACTCGATCACCTTGGCCCCGGTGTCTTGATCGAGATTTCCCGTCGGTTCGTCGGCCAAGAGGAGTTTGGGTTTGTTGACGATGGCGCGGGCGAGACCGACGCGCTGCTGCTCGCCGCCCGACAAGGCGCTCGGACGATGATCGAGCCGATCGCCCAGCCCCACCGCAATCAGCGCCTCCTTGGCCGCAGCCATGATCTGAGAATATTTTTGGCACGTCTCCCCGATTTCGAGCGACAGCGCGACGTTTTCGAGCGCCGTCATCGAGGGAATGAGATGAAAATTCTGAAAGAGGATGCCGAGATGCTGGCGGCGAAAGATCGCGAGGTCATCTTCGCTGAGGCCGGTGATCTCGGTGCCGGCGACACTCACGCGACCGTTTGTTGCCTGTTCCAGCCCGCCCAGTACCATGAGCAGCGAAGTCTTGCCGCTGCCCGACGGCCCGACCACCGCCACCACCTCCCCCGGCGCGATGGAGAATTCGATATCCTTAAGAATGTGGAGTGGCGTCTTGCCCGATTGGAGCTGCAGGTTCATGGCGGCAGTCGCGACGACGGGGCTGCTCATCAGCGGCACTTTCTCAGGAAATCGTTCGATTAGAAGTATGTAGTCCCGACGGAAAGAACATCAGCGATGAGAAAAATTGTTCGTGACACCATCCGGCATGCCGCATTGGCCTTCGCTTTGATCGGCCTGACGCTGGTGCCCGCGCGTGCTGCCGAACGCACCTTGATGCTTTATGGCGATAGCCTGATGGCCGGCCTCGGCCTATCGGCTGAGGACAGTTTCGCCGGTCAATTGCAGCAAGCGCTCGGGCCTGATGTCACCATCGTCAATGCCAGCGTTTCCGGCGATACCTCGGCCGATGGCCTCGCGCGGCTCGATTGGTCGCTTGGCGACCGGCCCGATGCCGTCGTCCTTGAACTCGGCGCCAACGACATGCTCCAGGGCCTGCCCGTGGACGCCATGCGCCAAAATCTGACCGCGATCATCCAGCGCTTCAAGGACGAAAACATTCCCGTCCTCCTCGCCGGCATGCGCGCGAGCCCAAGTCTCGGCGCCGATTATGTCAAAGCCTATGAAGCGGTCTTTCCCGACCTCGCCGCAGAATTTGACACGGCTTATTATCCCTTCTTCCTCGAAGGCGTCGCCACCAATGCCGCCCTCAACCAGGCCGACGGCATGCACCCCAACGCCCAAGGCGTCAGCATCATCGTCAAAGCCATCCTGCCCACGATCCAAGCTTTCCTGGCCTCCTGAGCGCGACCTCCTAAGGGCGGGGCAGCGAGCCCCGCTCGATCACCGGCATGGGCACCAGCGCCGGTTCGGGCTTGTCGCCGAGCAGCAATTGAATGGCGGCACGCCCCATTTCCTCATGCGGCAGGCCAACCGTCGTCAGCCCCGGCCGCAGATAAGACGCCAATTCGTCATTGTCGAAGGAAACGACGGCGATATCCTCGGGCACCCGCAGCCCCGCCTCCGCCATGGCCTGATAGGCACCAAAGGCCAGCCGATCATTGAGGCAAAGCAGCGCCCGCGGCTTCTTCGTCTTTAAAAGCTTCCGCGTCAGTTCGTAGCCATTGCCTGGCTCCCAGTTCCAGCAACTGAGTTCGCTCGAAAACGCCATGCCCGCGTCGCGCATCGCCTCGCGTATGCCGGCAAACCGCCGCGCAATGGTTTCGGACCGGAAAAGACCCGTCTCCACTTCGGCATTGTGCCCCAAAAGCACGATGCCATCCGTGATCCCCGCCTCGCGCAACAAGCGCACCGCTGTCTGCCCGCCGCGATATTCATCGGGCAGCACCGAGGTTGGAAACCGCGCGCTCGTGCCATTGAGCATGACCGTCGGGACATTGATCGTCAGGTCGGGCACGAATACTTCCCGCGCCCGCATCGCCGCAAAGATCAGCCCGTCGACCTGCCGGTCGAGCGCCGTCTCCACCGCCTGGATTTCCCGCGCCGGCTCGCCCCCGGTTTCGAGCACCAGCATGACGTGCTTGGCCTCTTCCGCCGCCGCCAGCGCCCCGCGGATCAAGCCGCTCGCAAAACGCGTTGTCGCCACATAGTCCGAGATAAAGGCGATGGAGTGCGATTTGTCCGTCCGCAGCGCCCGCGCCGCTACGTTGGGCCGATAGCCTAGGCTCGCCGCTGCCGCATGCACCTTGGCATGCGCCTCGGCAGAGAGGCGCGTATCCGGCCTGCCGGTCAGGATCATCGAGGCGGCGGTCGTCGACATGCCCGCAAGGCGAGCGACATCGGCCAGTGTAACGCGTTTCTTTTCCAACCCAGCCCCTCGCCCGGCGGCATACACCCGCCTTGTTCATGTTTGGATAGCCATGCCGCCGCCGCTTGACAACCAGCACGAGGCATTGCATTTGCTAAATGGTTTTAGCAGGGGTTGTGGATGAGTTTCAACCGAGCAGATCACTGGGTTTGGGATTTCTGGCTGGCCGATGACGGCGAGCTCTACCACCTCTTCTATCTCCACGCGCCAAAATCGCTCGGCAACCCCGACTTGCGCCATCGCAATGCCCGCATCGGACACGCGACCTCGAACGATCTTCGCACCTGGACCGATCACGGCCTCGCCTTCGATGCCGGCACTCCTGGCAGCTTTGACGGCAGCGCCACCTGGACTGGCAGCGTCGTCAGCGACAGCGGTCTATGGCACATGTTCTACACCGGCTCCCGCTTCCTCTCGCCCAACAGCGCCGCCAATATCGAAACCATACTCCTCGCGACATCCGAAGATCTCTTCACTTGGACCAAACAGCCCGGCCCGATCTGCGTCGCCGATCCCGCGCTTTACGAAACCCTCGGCACCTCGTCATGGCCCGAAGAAGCCTGGCGCGACCCTTGGGTGTTCAAAGATACCACCCAGGATACCTGGCACATGCTGGTCACCGCCCGCAGCAAGCACGGCACCGAGCCCGATCGCGGCGTCATGGCCCACGCCACATCGACCAATCTCCGCGATTGGACCGTGCAGTCCGCCCTCAGCGAACCCGGCTCCGGCTTTGCCCATCTCGAAGTGTTCCAGATCGTCGCGGTCGATGAACGCCAGCATGTGATCTTCTGCTGCGATAGCGCCAAGCTCGTCGGCCCTCGCGCCGGGCAAGTCGGCGGCGTCTGGTCCCAGCCGCTCGACGCCTTTCTCGGCCCCGTCGATTTCAGCAAGGCCCGTCGCCTCGTCGATGAAACGCTCTATGCCGGCCGCATCGCCTTTGACAGAACTGGCGCTCCCGTCCTTCTCGCTTTCAACAATGTAACGACCGACGGCGTCTTCATCGGCGGCATTTCCGATCCCATCCCGGTCAGCACCGGCCCCGATGGCTATCTCACCGTGGAGCCCGCCCAATGAGCGCGACAATCTTGGGTTCAGCCGAGCGCGGCTATGAAGCCGTCGCCGAAGCCTTCGCCAAAGCCTTCGATGGTCGTCCGGCAATGGGCGCGGCCCTCCACATCGTGCGCGATGGGCATACCGTCGTCGATCTCTGGGGTGGCGTCGCCGATGCGCGCACCGGCAGGCTCTGGGGCCAATATACCCCCTCGGTGGTGTTCTCCTGCACCAAGGGCCTCGTCTCGATCCTGGCGGCGCGCCTCGTTCAGGAAGGCCGGCTCGATTACACTGTCCCCGTCAGCCAATACTGGCCCGAATTCGCCGCAGCCGGCAAAGCCGCGGTTACAGTGGGCCAGGCTTTGGCCCACCAGGCTGGTCTCTCCGCGCCACGCGCCGATCTCAGCGAAGATGATATCGTCGATTGGGAGCGGGTCACGGCGGCCCTTGCCGCGCAGGAGCCGCTCTGGCCCCTTGGCACCGGCTATGCCTATCACGCGCTGACCCATGGCTGGATCGCAGGCGAAATTATCCGCCGCGTCACCGGAATGTCGGTCGGCCAATATTTTTCGAACCTCATTGCCAACCCGCTTGGCGTCGATGCCTGGATCGGCCTCCCAGCGGCGCAAGCCGATCGCGTCGCGCATCTTCAGGTCAGCCCGCCGCTTTCGGCGCTCTGGGCCGATGAAGCCAGCAAACCCGCCCCCAATTGGCCCTATAAGGCCATGACCCTAGGCAATGCCTTGCCGGCCGATCTCGTCTCGGACAATGGCGGCTTTAACACGCAGCGCATTCGCGCCGCCGAAATTCCCGGCGCGGGGGGCATTGCCTCCGCCGAAGCCCTTGCCACCATCTGGTCGGCAACGGTCGTGCCCACGCGCGGCATCAAGCTTCTTGAGCCTCCCGTCATTGCCGAAGCGACCAAGGTCCAGAGCGAAGGCGCGTCGGTCTTTGGTGGCGAGCCGCCCTATTCGCGCTGGGGCTATGGCTTCCAGCTCGATTCCCCAGCTCGGCGCTATCTCGACGACCAGTGTTTCGGGCATGATGGCGCAGGCGGACAGGTCGGCTTTGCCGATCCCCGGCGCCGGATCGGTTTCGGCTTCGTCACCAATTGGATGATGGGGCCGGAAGACCAGCGCGCAACCGAGATTATCTCGGCCCTCCGCGCCTCGGTCTAGTCACCGCGCAAGGGACACTGGCGCCATATTGACAGCGCCGATGGCTCATGCGCTAAATCCATTTAGCAGACATCGAATTCTGTAGACTATACCTGGAGGAGGCAAGTCGTGAAAAACCAAAATCGCCACGCCATTCGCACACTCGTAACGCTCTCGGTCGCCGCCATGGCCGGCACCGCAATGGCCGCCCCAAGCTGCGGGCCAGACCCGGTTGTGCTCAATGCCTATTTTGAGACCGGCTTCCCCCTGCCGACGCGTCTCAGCGAAGAATTCACCAAGCAATTCCCCAATGTCACCTTCGACATCAAGGAAGATCAGTTCGCCAATATGATGGAGAATTCGCCGCGCATTCTGTCCGAAGACAATGCGCCGGATCTGATCCGTCTGCCCTCGCTGACCGATCTCGTCGCAAACAATCTCCTCCTCAATCTCGATACCTATTTCACCGAGTTTGGCTGGGACAAGTTCCCCGAAGGCCAGTTGGTGCAGTTGCGTGTCGAAGAAGGCGGCCGCCCGCGCGGCACCGGTTCGCTCTTTGGCATGGGTCTCAATTATTCTATGACCGGCGTCTTCTACAACAAGGCCCTCGCCGAACAGATCGGCATGACCGAGCCGCCAAAGACCGTTGCCGAGCTCGATGCGCTTCTGGCCAAGGCCAAGGAAGCCGGCATTCAGCCGATCATGCAGTGGAACAAGGGCACAGCCGGCCTCGCCTTCCCGCTGCAAAACCTGATGGGCGCCTATGGTCCGCCGGAGCCGATTAACGACTGGATCTTCCAGAAGGATGGCGCCACCATCAATACCCCTGATGCGCTCAAAGCAGCCGAACATCTCGATGGCTGGATCAAGGCGGGCTATTTCCCAACCGATGCCAATGCCATCGAATATTTCCAGATGATGAGCCGCTTCATCGGCGGCGAAGGCCTCTTCATGTTCAATGGCGATTGGGAATCGGGCAATCTCGATACCAATGCCAAGGACAAGTTCGGCTTCTTCATCATGCCGAGCGCCGAAGAAGGCGGTCGCCATGCCTCCATGTCCGCTCCGCTGAGCTATGGCATAGGCGCCAAGGCGGCCCATGCCGATTGCGCGGCCTTCTTCCTCGATTGGGTCGCAACCAATGAAGAAGCCCGCAAGATCAACGTCGCCGTTGGTGGTTCCAATCCCGGCGGCCCCGCCGATATGGCCATTCCCGCTGTCGAGCCCGGCTCGGTGACCGAGCAGTCTCTCTCGGCTGGCGCGACCTTGGCTCAGGACAATGGCGCGATGGACTTCATCGCCAACGCCACCGGTGCCATCTTTGCCGCTGGCTGGACGCCGGAACTGCAAAAGATGGTCGGCGGCCAGCAGACCCCTCAGGGCCTCCTCGAAGCCGTGCAGGACGAATACGAAACCCAACTGTCCCGCTAATCCCTCTCAACCCCAGGGAGGGCGGCCCGCCACAGGCCGCTCTCCCGCCGCACTGTCACCCTGGCGCAGGCCGGGCCCACCCTTTGAATTTGAGATGGGCCCTGCCTTCGCCGGGGTAACAGTCGAGACAGACGGCCCCACCTCTCCGCTGCACAAGCGACCGGAATGACCCATGCCTGAAACAACATCGTCCGTTCCGGACGCAAGACCAGAACAAAAACGTCGCCCCGCCTCGCGGCGCAGCCGCAAGACGTGGCTCACCGCGGTGCTGTTCATCGCTCCTGCCTTCCTTGCCTATGCAGCCTTCGTGCTCGTGCCCCTCTGCATGAGCCTTTATTATTCCTTCCTCCGCTGGGACGGCATCGGCCAGGCCCGTTTCCACGGTCTCACCAATTACATCACCGTCCTGACCGATCCCGATCTCCTCCAGATCATCGGCAATGCTTTCCAATTGGTGCTCTATTTCACCGTCATTCCCGTCGGCTTGGGACTCGCCGTCGCCTCGGCCATTCGCGGCCAGATGAATGGCCGCTTCGGCATGGCGACCCGCACCATCCTTTTCCTGCCCCAGGTTATTCCGCTCGTCGCCGCCGGCATCGCCTGGAGCTGGATGTTCGCCTCGACCGGCCTCATCAATCAGGCGCTCAAATCCGTTGGACTTTCGAGCTGGGTCAAGGGCTGGCTGGGCGACTTTGTCTGGGCGCTGCCCGCCGTCGGCGTCATCGGCGCTTGGGTTCTGCTCGGCCTTTGCACCATGCTGCTCGTCACTGGCATCACCAAGATCGATGCCAGCCTTTACGAAGCCGCCCGTCTCGATGGCGCGCGCCCCTGGCATGAATTCCGCTACATCACCCTGCCCGGCCTCCGCCAGGAAATCGGCGTCTGCATCACGGTCACCGTCATCGCAGCGCTCGCCAGTTTCGACATCGTCTATATCTCGACCCAGGGCGGCCCCGGCATCACCACAACCGTTCCTGGCCTCGAAATCTATCGGTTGGCTTTCGCCCATCGTCAGGTCGGCCTCGCCTCGGCGCTCGCTATCGTCCTGATGGTTCTGGTGCTGCTCTCGATTGCTCCCGTCCAATGGTTCACGCGGGACAAGAAATGAACTCCTCTTCCGCCAATACGCTTATCGCCCGCGGCCTCATCGTCCTCCTGATGGTGATCACGCTGCTGCCCTTTCTCAGCATGCTCTCGGCAGCGCTTGCCCCGCAAGGCTCCTACCCCAACGGCCTCCAATGGCCGTCCGATCCGCAATGGAGCAATTTTGCGCGCGCCTTCGAGGTCGCCAAAATGGATCAGCTCCTGTTTTCCAGCATGCTGATCGTCCTTGGCGTTGTCCCGATTTCGGTGCTGGTCGCCACCATGGGCGGCTATGGCCTCGCCAAGCTCACTTCCGACAAATACAAGTGGCTTTACCTGGTCTTCGTCTTCGGCCTGACCCTGCCCTTCGAGGCGGTCATCACCCCGCTCTATTATGAAGTGCGGGCCATGGGGCTCCTCAACACGCGCTTTGCCATCATCCTCCCACTCATCGGGCTCTACATGCCCTTCGGCGTCTATTGGATGCGCGCCCACTTCCTCAACGTGCCGCAGGATCTCAGCGAAGCCGCGCAGATCGACGGCGCCACACGCTGGACCGAGTTCTGGCACGTACAGGTGCCGCTGGCGCGCCCCGCCATCATGTCGCTCACCATTCTCCTCTTCCTCTGGACCTGGAACCAGTTCCTCCTGCCCGTCGTCCTCGTTCAGGATCCCATGCAGCGCACCATGGCTGGCGCCCTCGGCGCTTTCCAGGGCCAGTGGGGCACCGACATTCCGCTGCTCTGTGCCGGATCATTGCTGATCCTCACCCCCACCGTCGTTCTCTTCCTCATTTTCCAGCGCCAGTTCGTCGCCGCCCTCATGCAGGGCGCGGTAAAGGGCTGATCGGAGTTTTATCATGGCCGGACTGACCCTAAGCGCGCTGCACAAATCCTATGGCAAGGTCGATGTCATCAAAGGCGTCGATCTCACCATCGAAAATGGCGAATTCGTCGTCTTCGTCGGCCCCTCGGGCTGCGGCAAATCCACCCTGCTGCGCATGATTGCGGGTCTTGAGGACATCACCTCGGGCGAACTCTATATCGGCGACCAGCTCTGCAACGATGTTGAGCCGCGCGATCGCTCGATCGCCATGGTCTTCCAGTCCTACGCGCTCTATCCGCATATGACCGTCTACGACAATGTTGGCTTCGGTCTCAAACTCTCGAATACGCCAAAAGACATCCGCGACCAGAAAATCCGCGAAGCCGCGCGCATCCTCAAAATGGAGCACCTGCTCGATCGCAAGCCGGGCCAACTCTCCGGCGGCCAGCGCCAGCGCGTCGCCATCGGCCGCGCCATCGTGCGCCAGCCCGAAGTCTTCCTCTTCGACGAGCCGCTCTCCAACCTCGACGCCGCGCTTCGCGTCGATACCCGCATGGAGATCGCCAAGCTGCACGCGACGCTCGGCTCGACCATGATCTATGTCACCCACGATCAAGTCGAGGCCATGACCCTTGCCGACAAGATCGTCGTGCTCGATGCCGGCGTCGTCCAGCAGGTTGGTTCGCCCATCGAACTCTATCAGCGACCCGCCAATCTTTTCGTCGCCGGATTCATCGGTTCGCCGAAAATGAACTTCGTCGAAGTCACGGTCGACGCCGTCGAATCCGACACGCTCGTCGTCTCGAGCAAGGATGTCGCGCGTTTGCGCGTTCCTGCGCGTGTAACAGGCGTCAACGTTAACGCGTTGTTAACGTTAGGCATCCGTCCGTACGACCTTCAGCCGCATGATGGAGGTGCCATTCTCGGTCGGGTGAGCCTCGTCGAGCGCCTCGGCAACGAGACCATCGTCAACCTCGAACTTGCCTCCGGAGCCCCCTGGCTCGCCGTTCTTGACGGCGACCAACCGCTTGAAATCGGCCAAAATCTCTCCCTCGCCGCGGACCCGGCAAAGGCCATTCTCTTCGACAAAAACGGCCTTTCGCTTCTCGGGTCCGCATAGTTATCCCCGGGTCTGCATTCGGGACCTAGGGCACGAGTGAAGCTCCCCAAAAATTGGGGGGCTTTTGATTTGTTGACTATTGCACTCTTGTTTTTGACAGCATTCGCGGATAGGTCACCTCGGCGATCCAATCGCTTCCTTCCATTCCTGCCTCGAGTTTTTCTCAATGTTTTCAGTGAAGTCGATCGGCGCCGTCTGCGGCGTGATCCTCCCTGTTGTCATGTCGCTCACCCCCGCCCATGCGGCCTCGACCGTCTATCCGCTGACGATCGACAATTGCGGTGTCGAACTGACGTTTGAAAAGGCGCCGGAACGCGCCGTGACCCTGGGCCAAAACAGCGCTGAAATTTTGCTTCTCCTCGGGGTCGCCGACTCCATGGTCGGTACCGCCTTCTGGCCGTCCGAAGTCTTGCCCGAGCTCGCCGAGGCCAATGCCAAGGTCAAGCGCCTGTCGCAGGAAATCCCGACCCTTGAATCGATCCTCGCCGAGCGCCCCGACTTCGTCGCCGCCCAGCTCGCCCATCTCCTCGGCCCAGAAAGCAAGGTCGCCAAGCGCGAAGACTTCGCCAATCTCGGCATCAACAGCTACCTATCCCCGGGCCTTTGCGTCGCGAACCACGACAGCGGCGACGTCCATGGCGCCCGTGCCGAGCTCTGGAGCATGGACCTGCTCTACCAGGAAATTGACGAGCTCTCGCAGATCTTTAACGTCGCCGACCGCGGCCAGGAACTGATCGCCGATTTCAAGGCCCGCGAAGCCGCCCTCCGCGCCCGCGTCTCGGACGAAGCGACCGACTTATCCTACGCCTTCTGGTTCTCGAGCCCCTCCCCCGAAGCAGATGCCTATCTCGGCGGCAAGAACGGCTCGTCCGGCTTCATCGCCGATCTCCTCGGCGGCCACAATGTCATCCAGACCGAAGTCGAATGGCCCACCGTAAGTTGGGAAGGCATTATGGCGGCCAATCCCGATGTCATCGTCGTCGGCGAAGTCGCTCTGACCCGCGGCTGGGAACTCGACAAGGCAGACAACAAGATCGCTTTCCTCAAAGCCGATCCCGCCATCAGCCAGCTCGAAGCGGTCAAGCAAAACCGTCTGGTCAAGATGGATGCGCAGGCGATGAACCCGACCATCCGTACCATCTACGGCGCCGAGCAGGTCGCGGCACAACTGGAAGCGCTTGGCCTTTTCAAGTGACGACACCGAAGCTCAATTTTGGGGAACAGGCCGGTCTCGGCCTGTTCCTTCTGCTTTCAACCGCCTTGCTGCTCCTTGCGATTGCGGCAGGGACAGGTATTGGCGAAATGCCGATCCCGCTCGACACGACCTTTCTCGCCGTGACGAACAAGTTCGGCTGGACCGCGGCAGATCTTGATCCGATCCACCAAAGCGTCATTTGGGATTACCGGCTGAGCCGGGCGCTTGTCGCCGCCTGCTGTGGTGCAGGATTGGCTCTTTGCGGCGCGATCCTCCAATCGCTGCTGCGCAATGCCTTGGCCGAACCTTATGTGCTGGGTGTTTCCGCAGGCGCATCGACCGGCGCCGTCGCCATCATGATCCTCGGTTTTGGATCTGGCGCTCTCACCCTATCCGCGGGCGCCTTCGTCGGCGCCTTTGCGGCCTTCATTTTCGTCGCTCTTCTGTCCGATGGCGCGCGGGCCGGCGCAGGTAAAACGATCCTCGCAGGTGTTGCGGCAAGCCAGTTGTTCAACGCCCTCACCTCTTACGTCGTCAGCACGTCGGGCAATGCCCAACAGGCCCGCGACGTCATGTTTTGGCTGCTGGGCAGTTTTGGCGGCGTCCGCTGGCCTGAGTTCTATCTTGCGCTGACCGTCGTCATCGTCGGCTTTCTCGTCTGCATCTATTTCGCCAAGGCACTCGATGCCTTCGCCTTTGGCGATGATGCTGCGGCGTCGCTGGGCATACCGGTTGATACGGTCCGTGTCGTGCTGTTCGCCGTGACAGCACTCCTCACGGCCACCATCGTTTCGATGGTCGGCTCGATAGGCTTCGTTGGCCTCGTTGTCCCGCACGCAGCGCGGTTCATCGTGGGGCCATCGCATATGCGGCTGCTGCCAACCTGTCTGGTCACCGGCGCCATCTTCCTGGTGCTGGCCGACATCGTCTCGCGGGTCATCCTACCACAACAGGTCCTGCCAATCGGCGTCGTCACGGCGCTCGTCGGCGTCCCATTCTTCTCCGTCATTCTCTATCGATCACAGCGCAGCCAATGACGATCGAAACCAAAAATCTCACATGGAAAATTGGAGCGAAGGTCATCGTCGACGACGTCTCGCTCAGGGCGCAGCCGGGCAAGATACTGGGCCTGCTTGGACCGAACGGCTCCGGAAAATCATCGCTTCTGCGTCTCCTAGCGGGCCTCCGAAAAGCTCACTCGGGAACGATCACACTTGATGGCAAAGACATCAGCCACATCAAGCGCAATGCCGTCGCGCGGCGAGTTGCCCTTGTGGAACAGCATGCCAATACCGAATCCAATGTGAAGGTGCGCGAAGTGGTCAAGCTTGGCCGCATTCCGCATCATCCGCCTCTCGGCGGATGGACCAAGGCCGATGACGACATTGTCGACAGCGCCTTGGCCCGCGTCGGCATGTTGGAACGGCAAGGCCAATATTGGCAAAGCCTCTCCGGGGGCGAGCGGCAGCGGGTGCATATTGCCCGCGCTCTTGCCCAGTCGCCCAGCGAATTGCTACTCGATGAGCCGACCAATCACCTCGATATTCAGCACCAGATCGAGCTCTTGCGTCTGATTTCAGATATATCGCTGACATCGATCATCGCTATCCACGATCTCAACCATGCAGCGATGTTCTGTGACGACCTCGTCGTACTCGACGGAGGAAAAGTCGTGGCTCACGGCGTCCCGGCAGATATCTTGACGGCAGACCTGCTCCGCACCGTCTTCCGCGTCGAGGCAATTGTCGAGCGGTCTCCTCACCATGGCAAACCGCACATTCACTACATGCGCTAGTCATTTGGGGCAGCGAAAGGTGCCGGGCTCGATGCCCGGCACTATCCCCCTACTCCGCAAGAGCGCTGAAGAGAGCCTTTTGGGCGATCTTCATGGCGCCGATGGCGTCGTGGCGGCTCTGGGCTTCCTGGAGCGCATCGATGTCGAGGCGGTCGAGGCCCTTGGCTGCGGCCTTGAGGAAATCGATGGCGTGGGTGGCCGTGGCGACGGAATCTTCGCGGAAGGGGAATTGGTCGAGCTGCCAGACGCCGTTCCAGTTGTTCTTCTTGAGGACGTAGAAGAACTCGAACAGTTCGAGCGGGTGAAGCGAGCCGGCGACCAGATCGTCGTCCCAGGAGCGGTAGTTGTCGTTGACGTCCATGCCGAAGAGGCGGCCGTGGTCGATGGCGAGCTGAGCGCTATCGGCAGCGGATTCGCCGCCCATGATGGCGTGGCCGAAATCGAGGAGGATGCCGACGTTGGGGAGGCCGATCTTTTCGATGCCGAGAATGGTGCGGGCAACCGAACCGAAGCTCATGCGAACGCGGGGTTCGCGGGGCTTGTATTCGATGACGAATTTGAGGTCCGGGTTTTCGCTAGCGAGCTGGCCGACGCCGTCGAGCGAGCGCTGCCACTGGGTGCCGTAATCGACCTGGAAGGGATAGTCCCATCCGTCCTGACCTGGCCAGAGCTTTACATAATCGGCTTTGTGGAAGCGGACGACGTCGCAGGCGGCGGTGATCAGTTCATGGGCGCGGCGACGGACGCCGGCGTCGGGATTGGTAAAGGCGCCCTTGACGAATTCGCGGGTGTAGATCTCGGGCGTGATGCCGATGACCGAGAGATTGTTGCGGTCGAGTGCGGTCTTGATCTCGGTGTCGGAGAATTCGCCACCAAAGTAGGGCCAGTTAAGGTCGACAACGGAGAGGTCTTTCACCTGACCGGCGATGTCGATGGCTTCGATGATATTGCGCGGGATGCCGTAGCCGTCGGTGGCGTAGCGATCGAGGTAGGTCGCAAAGTGCCAGATGCCGGCGCCGAAACGTGGGGTGGTCATGGGGTTCCTCCTGTTTATGTGGCCAAGGTCTGGGTCACGGCGGACTGCCAGCGCTGGCGATGTTTTTGGGCGATGTCGGCGCCCATGGCGGGCGTGAAACGGCCGGCGGCGGGGACGCCCGGCATGGAAATGCCTAGGGATGAGAAAGCAAGGGCAGCGGCGCCGAGGGCGCTGAGTTCGGGCGCGGCGGCGGCAGCGACGGGGCGGCCGAGAATGTCGGACTGGAACTGCATCACGGTCTGGTTGCGCGAGGCGCCGCCGTCGGCGCGGAGTTCGCCCAGGGGCGAGCCCATGTCGGCTTCCATGGCGGAATAGACGTCGGCGACCTGGAAGGCGATGGCTTCCAAGGCGGCGCGAGCGAGGTGAGCTGGCTTGGTGCCGAGGGATAGGCCGGTGATGGTACCGCGCGCGTCGGCGCGCCAATAGGGAGCGCCCAGGCCGACAAGGGCGGGGACGAAGGCGACGCCATTGCTATCCCCGACGGTTTCGGCAAGGGCCGAGAGGGCGGCGGGGTCGGAAAGTCCCAAAAGTTCGGCAGCGAAGGCGGCGGTTTGGCCGGAGACGGAGATATTGCCTTCTAGGGCGTGTTGGACGTTTCCACCTTGGCTCCAGGCGATGGTGCTGGAGATGCCGTGGGTGGAGCGGACGCGGGTTGGCGTCAGGGCCATCAGCGAAGTGCCGGTGCCGTAGGTGGCTTTGACCGTGCCCGGCGTGCGAACGCCGTGGCCGAAGAGGGCAGCGTGGGAATCCCCGATCATGGCGCGCACAGGCACGCCGGAGCTGAGGGCGCTGACCCCGGCCGCGACACGGCCAAACTCTGAATCTGAAGAGCGCACTTCTGGCAGCATGGAGAGCGGCACGCCAAAGAGGGCGCAAAGGTCGGCGTCCCAGGTCAGCGTTTCGGTGTTGAACAGCTGGGTGCGGGAGGCGTTGGAATGGTCGGTGGCGTGTGTTGCGCCGCCGGTGAGATTCCAGAGAAGCCAAGAGTCGACGGTGCCGACGCGGAGTTCGCCCTTTTCGGCACGGTCACGGGCGCCGGGCGTGTTGTCGAGCAGCCAGGCGATCTTGGCGGCGGGGAACAGGGGATCGAGCGCGAGGCCGGTTTTGGCCTCGATGGTTTCGGCGTGGCCGGCGGCGCGGAGGGCGTCGCATTTGGGGGCGGAGCGGCGGCACTGCCAGATGACGACGGGGCCGATGGGTTTTCCCGACTCGGCATCCCAGACGAGGATGGACTCGCGCTGGTTGGAGATGGCGATGCCGGCGATGTTAGCACTGCCAGCTTTGGCGACGACTTCGGCGATCACCGTCTTTACACCATCGACCAGCGCGGTGGCCGATTGCTCCGCCCAGCCGGGTTGGGGATAGGTGACCACGTTGGGCACCGAGGCTTGGTGCAGCACGCGGCCGGAAGCGTCCACCAACAGGGCCTTGGTGTTGGTAGTGCCCTGATCGATGGCAAGGATCAGCTCGCTGGTCATTTTTTGCGCGCGATGGTCTGGCGCACGGCGTCGGCGATGCCGGTTTCGTTGAGGCCAAAATTGTCGAAGAGCCATTCGGCAGAGCCGGTGGGCACGAAGCCGGGGAAGCCGAGGATGCGCATGGGCACGGGACTGGTCGAGATGACCACCTCGGCCACGGCGCCGCCGAGGCCGCCGCGGACGGAATGTTCTTCCACGGTGACGATAGCGCCGGTTTCGGTGGCGGCTGCGATGACGGCTTCGTCGAGCGGATTGACGGTGGCCATGTTGACGACGCGGGAGGAGATGCCTTCGGCGGCGAGGGCTTTGGCAGCGGCGACAGCGCGGTGGACCATGGTGCCGTTGGCGATGATGGTGGCGTCAGAGCCTTCGACGAGGGTTTCGGCTTTGCCGATTTCGAAAACGGCGCCTTCTGGGCGGTCGAGGGCGGGGACGGCCATGCGGCTGACGCGGACGAAGACCGGGCCATCATATGCGGCGGCGGCCTTGATGGCTTCGGCGGTCTGCCAGGGGTCAGCGGGGACGATCAGCTTGAGGTTGTTGAAGAGGCGAAGCCAGGCAAGGTCTTCGATGGAGTGATGGGTCGGGCCGAGCTCGCCATAGGCGACGCCGGAGGACTGGCCGATCAGTTTTACGTTGACGTTGGAATAGGCGATGTCGGCCTTTACCTGTTCCAGCGCGCGGCCGGTGATGAAGCACGACGCGGCCGAGACGAAGGGCACCTTGCCGCCGTTGGCAAGGCCAGCGCCGACGGCGACGAGGGTCTGTTCGGCAATGCCGACATTGACCATGCGATCTGGGAATTTCGTGCGGAAGCCGCCGAGTTTGGAGGAGCCGACGCTATCGCTGACGACGGTGACGATGCGCGGATCGGCTTCGGCCAGAGCTTCGATGGTTTTGGCAAAGCTGTCGCGGCAATCGAAAAGGCCGGCTTTGGAGGGGACAGCAGCGCTCATCAGACGAGTTCCCGCATGGCTTGTTCAAACTGATCCTTGGTCGGCACGCCATGATGCCAGGCGACGTTGTCATGCATGAAACTGACGCCCTTGCCCTTGAACGTATTGGCAATGACGCAGAGCGGCTTGCCGCGGCCCTTGGGCGAAGCCGAGAGGACTTCGAGCAGCTTTGCGTGGTCGTGGCCATCGACGACTTCGACATGCCAGCCGAAGGCGCGCCACTTGTCATCCAGCGGATCGAGCGAGGCCGTGTCCTCGGTGCGGGCGCCCTGCTGCAGGCGGTTGCGATCGATGATCAGCGTGAGGTTTTCGAGCTTGCGGTGGCCGGCGGTGAGGGCCGCTTCCCAATTGCTGCCTTCCTGGAGTTCACCATCGCCGGTGAGGACGAAGGTGCGATAGTCGGCATTGTCGATCTGGCCGGCAATGGCGATGCCGAGGGCGACGGGGAGGCCGTGGCCGAGAGGTCCGGTATTGGTTTCGACGCCGGGGAGGTAATTGCGGTTGGGGTGGCCGTTCAGTTTGGAGAGCGGCTCCATATAGGTCGAAAGGTCGGCTTCCGGGAAATAGCCGGCGCGGGCGAGGACAGAATAGAAGGCGCCGGTACAGTGGCCCTTGCTCATGACGAAACGGTCGCGCTTGGGATCGCGGGGGTTTTTCGGATCGTAGCGCATGATGCCGAAATAGAGGGTTGCGAGCACGTCGGTGGCGCTGAAATCGCCGCCGGGATGGCCCTGCTGCGCTTCATAGACCATCTGGAAGCTGCGGCGGCGAATCCAGAGCGCCTGTGCGGCAATCTCGGCGACGAGATCGTTTTTCAAAGGTGTGGCGGGCACGGGCAAGGCGGCCTCCTGACTAGCCGGAAGGCGCAGGGTGATCCGCCAAGGCGCAGCCGGCAACCCGCGGTCTGCGGCGCAATGGCCGAACCGAATAGTCGCTTGCAGAACTCCTCCGACCAGCTTGCGCCGTTCTTTGTTTTTTGAATAGCTACAGCCGCACCCGCTTTCGTGCAATAAGGAAAATTCGCGATTTTTTTCGTTTCGCTTTTGATTTCTGATTGCGGCGAAAAAATCTAAATCGTGGAAAAGCGGCGTGAACGCACTGCCGGCGGCCCAAACGCGATAAAATAACTGGCATTCGGGGGATGATGACGATGGCGCAGAAACCAAGACCGGTCAGGAAGAGTGCTGCGTCTGCCAGTGCTGCCGGGCAGCCGCAATTGCTAGCAGAACCGCGACGCATGCGCATCCTCGAATGGCTGCAGGAAGAGGGAAGTGCGCGGGTCCGCGACCTTTCGGCGGCCTTTGGCGTTTCGGAAGCGACGATCCGGCAGGACCTCGAGCGGCTCGACAATGAGGGCTATATAACCCGCGAGCATGGTGGCGCTTATCTAAAATCCATTCCGCAGCAGGTGCAGTCGATGTCGCTGCAGCATGTGCAAAACATGGACCGCAAGCGGGCGATCGGTCAGGCGGCGGCAGCGCTGGTGTCGGACAACGATACGCTGATCATCGATTCCGGTACGACAACTACCCAATTTGCGGAAAATCTGAAGGTTCGTCAGGATCTTAACATCATCACCAATGCGCTCAATATCGCGCTGATCTTGGGTGCTATTCCCACCAACACAGTCCACATGCCGGCGGGGCAGTTCAAGGCGCCGACGCTATCGCTTAGTGGCGAGAAGTCGGTCGAGTTCTTCGTCGGCATCTATGCGCAAAAGCTGTTTCTGGCGACGGCCGGCGTTTCCTTCGATGTTGGGCTGACCTATCCGGCCATCGGGGACATTTACGTCAAGCGTGCCATGGTGAAGGCGGCCTCGCACGTTTACCTGCTTGCCGATTCGACCAAGATCGGCCGGGTGTCGTTCTCGGCACTCGGTGGCGTGGAGATGGTGCATACGCTGATCACCGACGATGGCATTTCGGATACCGATCGCGCCGAGTTTGAGCGGCGCGGCGTCGAGGTGATCGTCGCGCCTTGACGGGTTGCGAACGTTTCGACTTGGTTGCTTGAGAGCCATTGACAAGCGAAAGGCTCGATCCTATTCGTTAGAAATCGCAAGTAATCGAAAACAAAAACGCGAAGCTTGCGGCCGCGTCGGGAACGCGCGGGAGGATACAGACGACACTTCACGGTTTTGACGCGCACGGTTTGTCCCGGAGCGCGAACGGAAGTGCCTGCCTGCCAACTCCGATCAGCCCCGGAGTTCTTTGGCCAGCCCAAAGTGGCGGCCAGCAAAGGAGGAGACTATGGCACGGCTTGGCCGTTCTTGGATGGCGTCCCTGCTCTTGGGAAGCCTGATGACCACCACAGCATTTGCGCAAGGGGCGATGACCGATGTCGGTACTCCGCGCAGCGAAACGCTGATCGTACAAACGTTCGATGGCCGTTCCGCCAATCCGACGGCACAAAACCCACTCAATTCCTATGCCATCTGGCGCGGCTTCCGTGAGCTCGGCTGGGGCTATCTGTGGGAAATGGACACCGCTACCGGTGAATCCTACCCCGAAATGGCCGATGGCATGCCGGAAGTGCTCAACCCCGAGCACACCCAGTTCCGCATCAAGATCCGAAAAGGGATCACCTGGAGCGACGGCGTCGAATTCACCACCGACGACATCATCTATTCGCTCGATACGGCTTTCAAATATCGCGAGCAGCTGACCAACGTCGCCAGCGTCACCGTCTATCTCAAGAGCTACAAGAAGATCGACGACTACACGTTCGAGGTTGAGACGGTGAACCCGTCCTATGACCTGACGACGCGCCTCGGCGTCTATACTTGGGGTACGCCGTTCAACTGGGTGCCCAAGCACGTGTTCGAGCCGCTTGGCGACGAGGTCGTGACTTTCCAGAACGCGCCGCCGGTGACGCTGGGGCCCTATAAGGTCAAGGAATTCGACCCCAACGGTTTCTGGCAGCTGTGGGAATTGCGCGAGGATTGGCAGAAGTCGAGCTGGGGTAATCTCGGCACGCCGAAGCCAAAATTCATCCTCTACAAAGACTTTGGCGCCGAAGAGACCCGTGCGCTGGCCTTCGTCCAGAACCAGTACGACGTCGACACCTTCATGAGCCCGGACAGCATCGACGCTGCCAAGGCCCGCAATCCTAAGGTGCAAACGTTCTCAGCGACCTTCCCCTATCACGACATGAACGACGCCTGTTCTTATGGCGTCTATATCAACCAGCAGCGCGCGCCTTACGATATGCCGGAAGTGCGCTGGGCCCTGGCGCTGTCGCTTGACCTGTCGCAGGTCGGCATTTCGGCGATGAGCGGCCAGTTCAAGGCGGCCGCCCTGCCCCTGCCCGATACGCCGATCACCGGCCCGATTTTCTACGAGGCTAATCTCCAGAAGCTGCAAGACCTGACGATCGGCGATGGCTACAAGCCCTTCGATCCCGGGTTCAGCACGACGCTCGTCGAAACGCTAAAAGCACAGGGCATCGATCCTTCGCTCTTGCCGACCGGCGATGCCGTCAATGCCGGGTTCGGCGCGGGCTGGTGGAAGCATGATCCGGCGGAAGCGGAAAAGCTGCTCGGTTCGGTGGGCATCAAGAAGGGCGCCGATGGCTTCTATGCCATGCCCGACGGCTCGCCCTGGGTGATCGAATTCGTCATCCCCGGCGATTGGAACAAGGTGCTCCAGCGTCTCGGCTTCTCGATAGCCGATAGCTGGCGCCAGGCCGGGTTCAACGTCAATGCGCGCCAGGTGGACAATGGTGAATATACCACCGTCCAGAACACCAATGCCCGCAACGAGCTGCAGATCAACTGGTCCAATACCTGCGTCTACAACTCCAATTGGCTCGGCAACTGGAACCAGTTCCGTACGGAAAACATCAAACCGGCTGACTCCAACGATCCGTTGAGCGGCAATTATGCCCGCATCACCGATCAGGAAGTGCTCGATCTTGTCGCCGAAGGAGCCAAGCTGCCGCTCGATGATCCGAAGTTCGTGCAGAACGGGCAGGACATCGCGATGCGGATCGCGAGCGAGATGCAGATCATCAACCTGATGAACATCCCGACGACGATCCCGACCAACTCGACCTATTGGACCAATTTCCCCAAGCAGGACAACTTCTACGCAGCGCCCTACACTTGGTGGAGCTCGTTCAAGAAGACCGTGGTCTCGATCGAACCGACCGGCCAGCAATAATCTGACCGGTTCGGGCAGGGCGGCATGTCCTCCGCCGCCCTGCCTTTTCTTCTCCGTCAAAGGATCCGCCCATGGGTGTGCTGCGCTATGTCGCCAAGCGCCTCGGCCTTTATCTGGCCGTTCTGTTCATTGGCTTGACGATAACCTTCATCTTGCCGCGGCTGATGCCGACCAATCCCGTGGATGGCTATATCGGCCAGCTCCAGAGCCGCGCCAATGGCACGCTGACCTCGGAAGCCATTGCAGAGATGCGCACCAATCTCGAGCAGCTCTATGGGCTCAACGGCGATATCTTCACACAGTATGTGGCCTATCTGAAGCGCGTCGTGCTGCATTTCGATTTCGGGCCGTCCTTCACCTATTACCCTCAGCCGGTTTCGGCGATGATTCTCAATGCGCTGCCATGGACGCTGGGGCTACTGCTGACGGCGACATTTATCGCCTGGGTGCTCGGGAATATGGTCGGGCTCGTGGCCGGCTATTTCCACAAGAAGCGCGCCGCATCGGTCCTCGAATTCCTGGGAATCCTCCTCTACCCGATCCCCTATTATATTCTCGCCGTCACGGTGTTGCTGCTGCTCGCCTATATATTCCCAATCTTTCCGCTCTCGCCGACTTTCCCGGTGGGGCAGATGACGCCCGAAAAGATCGGCATGATCTTTTACAATTCGCTCTTGCCCGGGATCACGCTGGTGCTTGCCGGCTTTGGGTGGAACATCCTTTCGATGAAGGCGCTGGCCGTCGCGACGACCGAAGAGCCCTATGTCACCTATGCACGGCTCAAGGGCGCGTCGAACTGGACGCGGATGACGCGCTATGTCTTCCGCAATGCGCTGCTGCCGCAGGTGACCGCTTTGGCGCTGTCGCTCGGCATGGTGTTCAACGGCGCGCTGCTGACGGAGATGATTTTCTCCTATCCCGGCATCGGCCTCATCATGCGCACGGCCGCGACGGGCGGGGACTATAACGTGCTCTATGGCGCGATAACGCTCTCGATCATCGCGGTGGCTACGGCCGGGCTCGTCATCGATCTCATCTATCCTCTTCTCGACCCGCGGATCCGTCACAAATGAGCATGAGCAAGGACGTCGATCCCATCGTCATGGCCGTTCCGGCGGCGCCAATCGCCAAGTCGCGGCGGCGGGGGAGCCTCGTCTGGCTCTTCAATCCGCGGCTGGCCATTGGTCTCGTCATTCTCGTCATCATGGGCCTTGGCAGCATGATCCTGCCCTGGTTTGCGCCGGTCGATCCTTCGATCCAGGCGAGCTATATGCGCAACCTGCCGATGTCCGGAGTGCACTGGCTCGGCACCAACTCCCTGGGCCAGGACATCTTCTGGTTCCTCGTCTTCGCCATCCGCAATTCGCTGGCGCTTGGCGTGTTAGTGGCGGTGGGCGTGACGCTGATCGCGACGATCGTCGGGCTGAGCGCCGGCTATATCGGCGGGCGCTTTGAGCGTGTTGTGATGCTGATCGTCGATACGTTCATCACCATTCCGCTCTTGCCGATCTTGATCATTCTCGGCGCACTGATCCGCGGCAATACCTCGTTCTTCACGGTCGGGTTGATCATCATCATCTTCGGCTGGGCGTGGGACGCGCGCACGGTCCGCTCGATGGCGCTATCTCTGCGCGAGCGTGAATTCATCAACATGGCGCGGTTTTCCGGCGCCAATACGCTGCAAATCATCGCGCGGGAGATTTTCCCCTATGTCTCCGCCTATATGGTCGTCGGCTTCATCAACGTCGTGCTCTTTGCCATCAACACCGAGGCGACGCTGGCGGTGATCGGGCTCTCCAAGGTCGAAGTGCCGACGCTGGGGTCGATCATCTTCTGGGCGCTCAATTACAATGCGCTCTTCACGGGCCAATATGTCTGGCTCGTCGCGCCGATCGTCGCCACGGTGACGCTGTTCCTTGGGCTTTTCCTCACCTCGACAGGCTTCAACCAGGCCTTTGCCAGCAAGCGGGGTGTTTCATGATCCGCCTCAACGATCTCAAGATCAGCTACCGGATCGGCAGCCGCGTCATCGATGCTGTGGACGGCGTCAGCCTCACCATCCCGGAGGGCTGCATCGTCGGTATTGCCGGGGAATCGGGTTCGGGCAAGTCGACGCTGATGAAGGCGATCTACGGCGACATCCAGGCGCCGATGTATATCTCGCGCGGCTCGATCGATTACGGCTTCAACGGTTCGGACGGCAAGCCGGTGACCACGGCCAATATTCGAGACGAATGGTTCAAGACCATATCCTATGTGCCGCAGAGTTCGATGAATTCGCTCAATCCGGTGGTTCGCATCGGCAAGCAGTTCACCGATTTTCCCGGCACCGATCGGGACAAGAAGCGCGTGCTCGATCGGGCAACGGCATTTCTCGGCAAGCTCGGCCTGCCGCCGGAGGTCATGACCTCCTATCCGCACCAGCTTTCGGGCGGCATGCGGCAGCGCGTGATGATTGGTTTGGCGACGTTCTTCCAGCCCGGCCTCATCATCGCCGACGAGCCGACGACGGCGCTCGATGTGGTGGTGCAAAAGGAAATCCTGATGCTGCTGATGGAGCTGCAGGAGGAGATGAACAACACCATCCTCGTCGTCTCGCACGACATGGGCGTGCACTATCAGGTCACCCACAAGATGCTGATCATGTATGCCGGCAAGGTGGTCGAATATGGCGACACCGAAAGCGTCTTCGCCGACCCCCAGCACGCCTATACCAAGATGCTGATCGATAGCCTGCCCACCATCGGTGACGACAGCATGCGCGGCGTCATCGCCAGTGCGGCAGGGGCAGGGGGCGATCGTGCCTTTGGGGTCGGGACTGGGCTTGTCGAGGTCAAACCCAACCACTTTGTTTCGCTCGCGAACGAGACGGCGGGAGTGCCGGCATGACCCTCATTCTCAAGACCGAAAACCTCAACAAGGTCTACCGTCGTGGTGGCCTGATGGGCGGCAAATCCATCAGTGCGCTCAACGAGGTCAACATAACCGTCGAGAGCGACAAGCCGGTGGTGATCGCCGTCGTCGGCGAATCGGGCAGCGGCAAGACGACCCTGGCCAAGACCTTGTTGCGGCTTGAAACACCGACGTCGGGCCGGGCGATTGTCTATGACACGGTGGTGGCCGGGTCCGGCGCGACGCCGTCGAAACGCGATTTTCTGGGGCTCGTGCAGCCGATCTTCCAGAACCCGTTCGAGGCTTTTAGCCGCTACCGGCCGGTCGATGCCTATCTCCATGAAACGGCGCGGCGCGTGGCTGGGCTCGATGAGGCACAGGCCGATCGGGCGGTGGACGAGGCGCTCAAAAACGTCGGGCTCAACTATGACGAGATTCGCGGCAAATATACCGGCCAGTTTTCTGGCGGCGAATTGCAGCGCATTTCGGTGGCGCGGGCGCTGATCCCGCAGCCCAAGCTGATCATTGCCGACGAACCGGTCAGCATGATCGACGCTTCGCGGCGGATGATCATCATCAACCTCTTCAGGCGGCTGCGCGACGAGGCGGGGCGGAGCTTTCTCTACATCACCCATGATCTGGCGACGGCCTATTACATCTCCGACTATGTGGCGGTGATGAACAAAGGGAAGGTGGTCGAGTTCGGGCCGGCCCGCGCGGTGATGAGCAATCCGAGCCACGCCTATACGCGGCTTCTGCTCGACTCCATTCCCACCACCAAGAGCCGCTGGCGGCCGCGGGTCAGCCGCGCTGGCTGAGCCCATTTTGTAGACCCAAGACTATTGGATTTGATTCATGAGTGATCCTCTTTCCGCAACGCTTTGGGGCCTGTTCGAGATTGCGCTCGATGGTCCTTCGACGGGTAACCCCTTTCTCGATGTGACCTTCGAGGCGACGTTCAGCCAGGGCGGTACAGTGCTGAAGGTGCCCGGCTTTTATGACGGCGACGGCGTCTACCGCCTACGCTTCATGCCGCAGGTCGAGGGGGTCTGGCAGTATCAGACGTCGAGCAATGTCGCGGCGCTCGATGGGGTCGAAGGTTCGGTCAATGTGGGGCCAGCCAAGCCCGGTGATCATGGGCCGGTGCGCGCGGTGGGCGAGCATTTCCGCTATGCTGATGGCAGCCGCTACATCAATATCGGCACGACGGCCTATGTCTGGAACCTCCAGGGCGATGCGATGGAAGAAGAGACGCTGGCAACGCTTGCCGATGCGCCCTTCACCAAAATCCGCATGTGCGTCTTTCCCAAGCATTATCGCTACAACCAGAACGAGCCGCCGCTCTACCCGTTCGCGCTACTGAAGCGCGGCACCAGCGAGTGGGGCGGCGCGATGAAGAATGGCGGCTGGGAGTTCGATTGCGACCGCATCGAACCGGCCTATTTCCGGCACCTCGAAAAGCGCATTGCCGATCTCAATGCGCTGGGGGTCGAGGCGGACCTGATCCTGCTCCATCCCTATGATCGCTGGGGCTTTGCCCATATGTCGGCGGAGCAGGATGATCGCTATCTGCGCTATGTCGTGGCGCGGTTGACGGCCTTTCCCAATGTCTGGTGGTCGATGGCCAATGAATATGACTTCATGTTCAACAAGACCCTGGCCGATTGGGATCGCATGATCGGCGTCGTCGCCGAGGCTGATCCATTTGGCCATCTGCTCTCGGTGCATAATGGTTTTGCGCCCTATGACTATTCAGACAAGCGCATCACCCATGTCAGCATTCAGCGGCCCTATACCGATCGCATTGCGCTGTGGCGCAAGCAATTCGGCAAGCCGGTCTCGGATGATGAATGCTGCTACGAGGGCGATATCGCTGAGCATTGGGGCAATATATCGGGCCGCGAACTGGTGCACCGGTTCTGGGATGGCACGGTGGCCGGTGGCTCCGTGACCCATGGCGAGACGTTTTATAACGACGTCGAAAACCTGTGGTGGGCCAAGGGTGGCAAGCTGGTCGGGGAAAGCGTTTCGCGCATTGCCTTCCTGAAGAATATTCTGGAAGCCGCGCCCGAAGAGGGGCTCGATCCAGTGCCGACGACCGGCGCATACAAAATCATGATGGCCGGTGGGCTCGACCATGCGGACCTGCGCGAATTGATCAGTCCCAATCCGGGCGAAGAAGGATGGGTGCGCGTGGGTGCGCCCTTTGCGACGGCAGGCCAGCCGCATCGTTATTACCTGACCTATTTCGGGCAGAACCAGCCGGGCGAATTCGCCATCGCGGTGCCGCCCGAAGAGCACTATAGGGCAACGCTGATCGACACTTGGGAAATGACCGAGACGGTTATCGCCGAAAGCGTGCAGCGCGGCGATGTGTTGCGCTTCAAGGCCAAGCCTTATCAGGCACTGCGCCTCAACCGTATCGAGGCCTGAGGGAATTACCATGACCAATATGACAGCCGTCTGGGATATATTCGAACTGGCGGTGGACGGCCCGAGCGAGGGTAATCCTTTCCTTGAGGTCGAGCTTGCGGCGGTGTTTTCGCAGGGCGGACGCTCGGGTCGCGTGCCGGGATTTTACGATGGCGAGGGCCGCTATCTTGTCCGCTTCATGCCTGATGCGGTGGGGGAATGGCGCTATGAAACGAGTTCGTCGGCGCCGGCGCTTTCTGGCAAGACGGGGAGCTTCTCCGCAACGGCACCGCGGGCCGGGGTCCATGGGCCGGTGCGCGTGGCCAATCAGTTCCACTTTGCCCATGCCGACGGCACGCCGTTCCTTTCTTTCGGCACCACCTGCTACGCCTGGACACATCAACCGCTGAGCGAGCAGGAGAAGACGCTTTCGACCCTTGCAAAGGCGCGGTTCAACAAGCTGCGCATGGGTGTGTTCCCCAAGGACTATCCCTATAATGTCAACGAGCCGCTGCATGATATCTATCAGCGTAAGGCCGATGGCAGCTTCGACTTCGATCGGCCCAATCCCGAAAGTTTCCGGCACTTCGAAAATCAGGTCAAGGCGCTCGGCGATATGGGCATTCAGGCCGATATCATCATGCTGCATCCCTATGATCGCTGGGGCTATTCCGGCATGAGCGAAGCGCAGGATTATCGCTATTTCGCCTATCTCGTCGCGCGCCTTGGCGCCTATCACAATGTCTGGTGGTCGCTCGCCAACGAATACGACTTCCTCCTCGATACCAAACCCATGGAACAGTGGGATCGGTTCTTTGCCGTCATCCAGGAAAACGATCCCTATGATCATCTCCGTTCCATCCACAATGGCGATCCTGAAGCCAATTACGACCACACCAAGCCTTGGGTGACCCACACTTGCATCCAGAATTGGGATGTGAAGCGCACCGGCGAATGGCGGGAAGCCTATGGCAAGCCGGTGGTCAATGACGAGCCGGAATATGAAGGCAACATCATTCAGTGCTGGGGCAATATATCGGCCGAAGAGCTGGTCCATCGGTTCTGGATCACCGCCATGCGCGGCGGCTATGCAGGCCATGGCGAAACCTATAGCCACCCCGACGACCTAATCTGGTGGGCTAAGGGTGGCGAGTTGCATGGCACGGCCTGGCAGCGCATTGGCTTCTTGCGCCAAGTGATGGAAGAAAGCGTCAAATCCGGGTTCGATCCGATCGATCCCAAGATGGGCTTTCCTTGGAACCGGATTTCCGGCGCCCGCGATGGCGACACGACCATCATCTATTTCGGCGAACACCAGCCCATCATCTGGGCAACGGGCCTCCCTCAGGACGACCGACAGTACGAAGCTGATATCATCGACACCTGGAACATGACCGTGGAGAAGGCCACCATCGTTCCAGCTCCCGCCAACCACCCTACCCGCCACGGCAGCGTCACGCGCCCTCGCAAGCCTGATGCCGCCTTTGCCGTCCAACTTCCGGGTCGCCCATATCTGGCGCTTCGCGTCCGTCCAAAGGCGGGTTGAGCAATGCCCAACCGACTAGATTGGCCGCTTGTTACGCCCCGCGCACGAGTTATCATCGACAATGACTATTCCGGTGACCCCGACGATCTTATCCAAACGGCCCACCATCTCCTGTCGCCATCAGTCGAAATTCCTCTGATCGTCCCGTCGCACCTGTCTGCTGGGGATCCGTGGGATCCGAGCACACAACAGGCGGCCAACGCAGAGAAGGTTGTCCGCAAACTTCTGAGCGTCATGGGCGTCGAGAATGATTTCACAGTCATTCGCGGTGCGGAGACCGCGATACCGAATATCGACACGCCGCATGACACCGCGGCTGCTCGCGCGATCATTGCCGAAGCCAATCGAACCGACACCGATCTTCCGCTCTATTACTGCGCCGGTGCCGGCCTTACGGATCTCGCTAGTGCGCTTCTCATCGAGCCGACTATTGCGAAACGCATGACTCTCGTCTGGATCGGCGGCGCCGAATATCCTGACTTGGCCCAACCGCCGCCGGGAGCAGACGACATCGAATACAATCTGCGCATCGATATCCCCGCAGCGCAGGTTGTTTTCAATTCGGACATGCCGATCTGGCAAGTTCCCCGCGATGTCTATCGGCAGGTTCTCATGAGTTATGCCGAACTCCAGGTTTCAATCGGTCAGCACGGCGCTTTGGGTCGCCATCTGCAAGACGCGATCGAAACTGTCATGGCTTGGACGGCAAAGGCCAATTTCCACCTCGGGGAAACCTACGCCATGGGCGACAGTCCCCTCGTGACCCTCACTACCCTGCAATCGGCCTTTCAGCCTGACCCATCGTCAAGTTTCTACGTCTGGCATGACCGCCTGGCGATCCGCGACGACGGCAGCTATGGCGCCAAAACCAACGACAAACAGATCCGGGTCTATACCCAGATCGACAACCGCCTGACATTTGGCGACTTTTTCGCCAAGCTGAAGCTGTACGCCGACCGGCAGTGATGGAGATTGAGCCAAAGCTGACCGAGCTGACGGCTATTTCTCCAAGGCGACGGGGTCGATTTCTCAGATCACTAGAAAAGACGAAGGAGCTGATGTGGCATGGATGCCGGTTCCGCAGACGGGCCCTTTCGGTGGAGGTCAACCCCTTTTCCACCACCGACCGTAGGCGTTACCGTACGGCATCCATGCCACTAGCTCGGCCACTGAGAATTCATACGGCCCTAGGGTCACAGCGTTACGTAGCTCTAGGCAGGGGAAGGTCATCCACGCCCTAAGCATCGTCTGCTGTGCCATTTCGTTCTATCGTGTTGTTAGAAAACTAAAAACTGTCACTTTTCACTAAGGGCCGATCCTGTAACGGTGATATAACGCTGAACCATGTTGACCCCAGACGCCTCGATAGGCTTCCAGTGCCCTTGGAACGCCTTTCCGATGCACGAAAAATGCGGAACCCCATAACGCATGCCAACGGCCCGCTTGAATTTACTTGGCGAACCGACGCTGTTTTCCGAAGACGGCATTCATCTTTCCAATTTTCCGAAAAAGGCATTTGCGCTTGCCGCGTTTCTCGTCCGATCGCCTCAGGCGCGGGCGAGTAAACGTGAACTGGCTGATTTCCTTTGGCCACTCTCCGCCGCTGGCCAGGGCCCGCGAAATCTCCGGCAATTGCTTTTCAGAGTACGCCAATTTGAACTGAGCGCTGGCGTTCAGGTTCTGAACGCAGAAGGCGACACCATCAAACTAGACGAAATGGTCAGCACGGACCTGCTCTTGCTCAAAGAAGGCAAGTGGGCATCTGCGGCAAAAGCCAAGAATCTGCTGTCCCTATATCAGGGCCCATTTTTGCAAGGCTTTCCCACGCTCGGCGATCCCGTTGGGCAATGGGTTTTGCAACATCGGCGCGCCATTGAGGACGAGTTTGTCGAAACCCTTCTGGCAGCCGTCAGCGAAGCCTCGTCCGAGCTGCGGCAATCGTCTCTGTCGCGCGGTATCGAGGTTGCGCCAACAAGTGTAAGCCTTCGACGCGAATTGATGACCGACCTCATCAAGCAAGGAAAACTGCCTGAGGCTCGGCGGATTTTGCGCGATATTCAACTCGTGGATGGCCACAAGAATTTCCCGACGCCGCGTGAACTCGCGCCGATCTCTGCCGTCCCGAACACACCAACACCGATCGATACGACGCCCCTGCCCCAAGCCGGGCGCGATCACGCCGGCGTCCCCCACCTTATCATTCTGCCTCCAAAGCCGATGACCGAGGCGATCGCCGAACAGTTCATGGCCGAGGCCCTGGTCGATGACGTGACGATCGCCCTCACCCGGCTTCGCTCGGTTTCGATATTGGCCCCGCATACCGCGCGGCAGATCATTATCGGCGACGTCGCGGGGCAGTCAGCCATGCTGCGTGCTGACTATGTCGTCACCACCAAATTGGTCGGCATTGGCGCAAAATATGCGGCCAATCGCGCCAAGTTCTCGCTGATGCTCGAAAAGGCATCGACCGGTGACATGATCTGGGCCGAATCTATCGTCCTTAATCACGATACCGGCCCGATCCAGTTTGCTGCAATTGCCAATGGCATCGCGCTCAGCCTGGTCGATGCCATCGAGCGCTCAAAACTTCGATCGTTCCAGGCATCTGCCAAGCCCGACGCCTATATCCACTATCTCAATGGCCAGCGTGACCTGCAAATCCTCGACCTTCCCAGCGTCCGCCGCGCTCGGAACAGCTTTAAGGAAGCCCTTGCGCTATCGCCCAATTTCGCTCCTGCACATGCCGGGTTTTCCCAATCGCTGATTTATGAATGGGTTATGCGCGGCCGCGGCGACATCGATGTGCTCAGCCGCGCCCGTGCCGCTGCCGAACGTGCTCGCGATGTCGACCCACTCTTTGGTGGCGCCCACCAGATGCTCGGGCGCGCCAGCCTTTTTGCTGGTGATTTTTCCACGAGCCTCGAACACTTCAGCGAAGCCGAAGCGCTCAATCCGCATCATGCCGATATGCTCTGCGACTTCGCCGACACCCTCATGCACTCTTCCCTCGATAAACGCGCAAACAGCACGATCGAACTGGCCATCGAGCTCAATCCGCTGGCGCCAGACGCCTATTGGTGGGCGTCTGCCGGCATCAAGTTTTTCGTCGGTGACTATAACGAAGCCTTGCAGCACCTTGAAAAGGTAAAAAATCGCGAACCTGTACTACGTTTGACTGCAGCCTGTGCAGCAATGGCAGGTCAAGACAGCCTTGCGAATCTCGCCCGAACAAGATTTCTAGAGACGGATCCGGGTTTTAAGCTTGATGACTGGATCAGTGTGTTGCCGGTAAGGGACGCGTCCCACCGCCGTCATTATCGCGACGCCCTGCGCAAGGCAGGTTTTAAATAATTGGGGGACTGATGGCTAAGTTTGTACTTCTGGGTATTGCCGGCGAAGCTGGATTGTCGCTGATCAATCTCGATAGCGGCGCGATTGAAAAAGTGTCGGCCGATTCCGTGGATGAAGCCGTTGCAAAGGTGCGCCAGAGCGGCGCAGCGGTGATCAAGGGCGTCGATCTCGCCGTTGCCGTAGAAAGCCGCGACGATGCTGTTGGCCGCTTCTTCTTCGATGGCGGGGCCGTACGCTGACCCACTGGCTGGAAGGGCTTCGTCGTCGGCATCAGCCAGACGAAGCCCTCTCTCTAATCATGCCGAGACTTTCTGAGTTTGGCATTACGCGCCTCGCACAACAAACCAATCTCGATATCATCGGCATCCCCTGCTATGCCGCCATCCGTCCCAATTCGCGAACGCTCTCCGTTCATCAGGGCAAGGGAACGACCGAAGCCGCCGCCAAACTGTCAGCTATCATGGAAGCGGTCGAATTTGCAGTCGGCGAGAGACCTCAGGCGCCATGGGTCAGAGCTTCGCGCGAGGACCTAACGCGCGACAATCGGACATTCCATTGGCCTGGCGGCCGGCTTCCGCGTGGTTTTGTATGTGCGGTAGACACGCAAATTCATTGGCTTCAGGGTCACCGCATCGGTTCGAGAGACCCAATCCTCGTCCCTCTCGACAGTGTCGCCATCGCGCCCAATGCTCAGGAGAAAATCCCTTTCGCGCAATCGTCCAACGGCCTTGCCGCGGGCTTTGGCGAGGCCGAAGCTATAGCCCACGGCCTTTTCGAAGTACTAGAGCGCGACGCCTCTACCCTCTGGGCCTTGCGCTCGCTCAATCATTGCGCGAAATCCGCCCTCGATCTTTCACGCGTAGACAATGCGCGCATCTCGGCCATCTTAACGAAACTTCGAGCCGCCAAGATCGAGGTGTTGGTTTTCGATCTCACCACGGATCTCGGCGTGCCAACGATGATGGCACTTCTTTGGTCTGGAACCCCTGCCCTTTTCTTCGATATTGCTTCCGGCGTGTGCGCTCATCCCTCGCCCGTTAGAGCGCTTCTTGGCGCCCTCGAGGAGGCGGCCCAAACCCGCATTTCCAACATTGCCGGCGCCCGGGACGATATTGAGCCAGGTGATTATTCCAAGCCGCTTCCAGACTGGCTGCCGAAGCTCATCGCAAAAGTACATCCCAAACGGGGTCTCCCTCCGGCAATGTCAGAAGACGAGCTTGCACGACTTCCGAACATTCTCGGCGACAGCCCCATCGTCGTCCCGCTTTCCGCACCGAACGCCGAAATCTCGGTGGTCAAAGTTCTCTCGGCCAAGCTCGAAGATCGCCCGACCAATGTTCACTGGCGGCCCGGCGCGCGCGCCATAAAAGCGATGACGGCGCTATGACCCGCATTGTTTTCGCTGGACCGAGCCTGTACGGCATCGCGCACCCAAATGGCTTGACCATTGCCCCGCCCGCAGCACAGCGCGACCTCATTTCCGCGGTCGAAGCCGGCGCCACACATATCGGGCTCGTCGATGGCTATTTCGGCTCTTGCGCCTCCGTCTGGCACAAAGAAATCCTTTACGCACTGTCCAACGGCTGCCAGGTTTTTGGCGCCGCCTCGATGGGCGCGCTACGCGCTGCCGAATGCTGGCAGTTCGGGATGATCCCAGTCGGCAGCATTGCGCACGCCTACATCGCTGGCGATCTGACCGATGATGCCGACGTCGCTTTGCTGCACGGCCCAGCCGAGTTCGACTTTATACCCTTTACCGAACCGCTTGTGGACGTCCGCGCGACGATAGAGTGCTTGAAGCGCAATGGCTCAATCTCCGCTGCGGAATCCATTGAAATGCTGGCCATCGCGCAAAGTATCCACTTCAGCGCCCGCGACCTTGATACGCTCTTTGCTGGGTGTAGTTTCGAGATCGCCCGCGGTTTAGAAATCCGCGCACTTTATGAAGCCCATGTCGTTCGGACCAAGCAACACGATGCCTGCCTGCTGCTCGCGGAAATGCTGAAAAACAACGAGAAAAAAAGCGCCGGTGACTGGACACTAAGCCAGTCAGCGGCGCTTTTGGGTTTGCTAGAAGCGCGTTGATCCCGATCCAATCGGATCCAACACCGCCATCTGACTCTGCATTCACTGGTTCCGAACAGTCTGTGACACTGGCGGGTTAGCTTCCAGCCGCTCGAGTGCGGTCTGATAGCGGGCCGCCACGTCTTCATCAAAGGCGTGGTCTATGCTGGTGGCCTCATAGTCATGCACCTGGTCGGGGGTCAGGCCAGCTTCAGCCGCAAAGACGTCGATATCCATCCCCAGCGCAATCCGCCGATTATGATCACCCTTCGGCTGATGCCGTGCGTCGCTATTGTATTCCGCCATCATTGGCTCCTTTGTCTCTTAGCCCGTCTTTAACCTGGCCATAGACTTCAGCAGCCTTTTCCGTGGCAGTTTCATAGACCTCGGCGGCCTTGTCGCGACCTTCCTCATAGCCCTCCTGCACAGCCGCGCCTGCCTTGGCTTTCAGCGCATCTGCCGCTTCGCCGATCAGCTTGTCTTCTTCGCGGGTATGCGGAAGGGCCGAGCCGAGAGCTGCGCCAAGTGCGAAGGCGAGTGCACCGCCAACAAGTGGCTGATCGCGGAACTGATGCAAGACGGTCTGCTGCAATCCTTCGACACCATGCAGGGCAGAGCCTGCCATATCGCCCGCATGCGAGCGCCCAGAATGCATGCCGGATCCTGCAGCATCACGCAGATCATGCATGCGTTCACGCGCCTTTTGCCAGGTATGGGACGCCCAGCCACTGGCTTCCTCCAGCGCATTTCCAGCTTCATCGCGGAAATGCTCGATGCGCGCGCCCGTCGCGTCGGTAAAGCCCTTGAAGCGATTGCCAGCTTCGTCGACGAAATGGCTGGCGCGATTACCGTGCTCGTCTGACTCTGCCGAGTATGTTTTGCCGGCATCATCTGAGAACCGGCTAATACGCCTTCCCTGCGCGTCCGATGCGAGGCTCTGACGACGGAGGCTGCTGCCGGAAATGATCGTCACCGGATAATCGTTTTCGTCGATATCGGATGACGCCGCATAACCGCGGTTGCGGTTGATGCTATCGTCCCACGCACGGTCGCTTTGGGCTCGAGCCTTATCCCCGCTTGCGGGCTTTGCCATCAACCAGGCGAGGCTGACGCCGAGCAAGGCAACGGGAAGCGGATTGGCAGTTACCTGGCGTTGCAGGGTTGAAACGAATTCGCCGCCGCTTCCCTTGGTATAGGCGAGGAGTTCATCGACGAGTTGGCCCGGCGAAAGCTTGGCGGAAATTTCGTCGATAGTGTTTTCCACCCGATTGCGTTGCATCTCGATTTCGCGCTGCAATTCGGCGGAGCTTTTATGTTCCGTATCACTCGACATTAGAGTCTCTCCTTGACCACATCAGCGTCGCGGCCGAGCGAGGCGGCCGTCCGGTTCATATTGAGATTGCTTGCCTTGAGGGCGCTGAGCCCTTTAGAGAGCGTCATCCATCCGATTAGTCCGACCACCACCGTCACGATGCCGGCAGCGACTGCGTTGGAAAGCGTCGGGTCCATACCCGCATTGACCATCCACGCTGCAAGGAGCGAGACGAGACCAGCCAGCAAAACGCCGAGCGCGCCAAGCAGCAAGACGCCACCAACGGCTATCGATCCAGCAGCACCCATGACCTGAGATGCCTTTTCAGAAGCCTCGGTCTTGGCAAGCTGCACTTCCTTGCGGAAGAGATTGGAGAGATCTCCGACCAGCCCGCCGAGCAATTCGGCAAGCGGGCGACCTTCTTGAGCCTGCGACATGATCAGAACCCTCCCTGATCGCGCGTCGTCTGCGCATCATAAGAAGTCGTCGGCGACGCTGGCTCTCTCTTCGGTTGCGTTTGGCGGCCCGGTTCGCGTCGCTGCGCCGAAGCCATTGCAAACCGGCTGGCCACGAACCCGGCCAGAGCCGCGGCACCGAGGAAAGCCACGGGCTGCGTTCGGCCAAAATCCTGCGCCGACCCCATCAGCTCATCGACATCGGACGTCTGTACCCGATCCCCAACGCGCGTTAGCCCATTAGCAAGATCGCGCGCATAGCGGGCAACCGTCTGCTGGTTCGAATTTTCGAGTTCACCTGCAACTTTCGAAATCGCCGCTGCAATACCGTTGATCTGGTCTGCTGCCAGATCCTTTTGGTCTGTGGCAAAGGATTTTGCTTTGCCTGCGACCTCTGAAACTTTCTCTTCAGCCATATGCCCAAGGTTTTTGGCATCGTGAGCCGCTCGTTGAGTGACCGCCTCCAGATCATCACCGGCCCTCGAAACGGCCTGGTTCAGATCGTCAGCAACCTGATTTTTCAGTTCCGGCGATGCGCCGGCAGCGCCGTTCGCATTCGGATCCTCGATGCTCATCTGAAACTCCTGGAAGTATCGGCCGCAACCCGTGGCGGACGCTTTCCGGAGAATGGAGAGTGGTGGAGGCAGTTCCGCTTATTGCCTCAAGGCAATTGGGCACCAAATTGGAACCAACAGCGTAGCAGCGTTCGTCCAATATTAAGTTCTATATCCGTATAAATGCGTATGCTTGTGGCTAACGGCAAATTGGGAAGATGCCAGCCAAGCGAAGCATCCTTGAGGTTGGGCGGACCTTGCCGTTTGCATGCAGGCGAAAAAAGCAATGACGATCAAAACCAAGCTGGTTCTGACGCTGGCCGCACTGAGTCTGGTCATCACAGCGCTGGTTTTCGAGAATTTCTCTTCGGCGCTCAGTCTTAATGGCGACCTCAAGACCGTCATCGAGGATCGGCTGATCCCGCTGCAACAGATCAAGGAAGTCGCAGATGCCTATGCCGTCTTCGTTGTCGATGCATCCCACAAAGTCCGCTCCGGCGCTTTCTCCTGGGAAGAAGGTGCGCAATCCATTGAAGCGGCGATAGCGACCGATACAAAACAGTGGCAGGCTTATGTCAGCACTTATCTGACGCCTGAAGAACAAGCGTTGGTGCAAAAGGCCGACGCCGCCCGGACCACTGCAGAAGCCGCAACGAAAAAGGCACTGGCACTATTCAAAGCTCAAGATAGCGAAGGCCTCGTTCAGTTCATCAATACTGAACTCTACCCGGCCATCGATCCGCTAAGCGCAGCGTTGACCGATCTTGTCAATCTTCAGGGCCATGTCGCGCTTGATGTTTACGCGCAAAGTCAGGCCGGGTTCTCCAAGCTGCTTGTGCTTCTTTACGGCATGGGCGCCATCGCGCTGGCGGCTGTCTGCTATGCGAGCTTCGTCATCTTCCGCACCGTGTCGGGCCGCCTCACCAAGATGGAGGGGGCTCTCCTCGCCGTTGCCGAAGGCAAGCTCGATACCAAGATTCCTTCAGCCGGTGACCGCGACGAAATCGGCCGCATCGCAACAGCCGCAGAAATCTTCCGCCAGAACGGGCTCAAGATCGCAAACATGACCGAGGCCGAAGTGGCTCAAGCCGCAGCCACGGCCGCAGACCGCCGCAAGATGATGGCCAATCTCCAGGCTGCCTTCGGCGAGGTGGTTTCCGCCGCCGTCAATGGCGACTTCACCCGCCGCGTCGATGCCAATTTTCCAGATACCGAGCTCAACACGCTCGCCGGCAGCGTCAACCAGCTCGTCGACACTGTCGATCGCGGCCTCGGGGAAACCGGCGATGTGCTGACGGCTCTGTCGAACACCGATCTCACCAAGCGCGTTGCGGGCAACTATGCCGGGGCCTTCGAACGCCTCAAGCACAACGTCAACACCGTCTCCGATCGCCTGACCGAAATCGTTGGTCGCCTCCGCCACACCTCGCTCGGCGTCAAGAATGCCACCGGCGAGATCCTGGCCGGCGCCAATGACCTTTCAAGCCGCACGACCCGTCAGGCCGCGGCGATCGAGGAAACTTCGGCGGCGATGGAACAGCTTTCCCAAACCGTCACCGAGAACGCGAGCCGCGCCAAAACCGCCAGCCGCCAGTCCGTTCAACTTGCAGAAGCCGCAGACCAGACTGGCGCTGTCATGGCTCGCGCCAACGAGGCGATGGAAGACATTTCCGCCAGCTCGCGGAAAATATCGAACATCATCGGCATGATCGATGACATCGCTTTCCAGACCAACCTGCTGGCCCTTAACGCTTCGGTCGAAGCCGCGCGCGCTGGTGAGGCGGGCAAGGGCTTTGCCGTAGTCGCCGTAGAAGTTCGCCGTCTCGCCCAGTCTGCAGCCCAGGCATCGAGCGAGGTCAAAGCTCTCATCGAAGAGTCTGCAAGCCAGGTTGATGGCGGCTCCAAACTCGTTGCCGAAGCAACAACCCGCCTGGGCACCATGGTATCAGGCGTCCGCGATGCTGCTCAGCTCGTGGAAGCAATTGCAGCCTCAAGCCAGGAACAGTCCACCGCGATTGCCGAAATCTCGACTGCCGTGCGCCAGATGGATGAAATGACCCAGCAGAATGCGGCCCTCGTCGAGGAAACCAACGCCGCTATCGAGCAGACTGAATCCCAGGCCATTGTCCTTGATCAGATCGTCGAGGTCTTTACCATCGACAACACCAATCTCCGCGCCTCGCGTCGAGCGGCTTGAGGCTGCCGCTCTTGTCGGAGGAACAAGTCATCCCCCATGTCGTTTCTGCTCTGGCCAAACCCAGAAGCGGAGACCGGCATGACCACCCCAAATGACCTGAGCGACAAGGCACTCGCCGTCTTTGCATTCGCCGCCTACCATCAGCTCGAATCCGGTGATGCAGTAACCAGTGTTATTGCTGGTGACGGGGCCGGCCATCGCGCAGACCCCCAAGCCATTTCTGAGCTTTCGGAGAGAGATCTGGGCAAGCTGGATGGCGACCGCTTCCATTTCACCTCGGCCGGACAGTTGATGCTCTCTCAGATCATCGACCGCATCCGCGGCTCTTGGTAGCCCCTAGTCGAGCAGCCGGCTCAGCACGGCTTCAACGTCGTCGAGAAAGCCGAGCCAGGCGCCCTCTTGGTCGATCCCCGCAATGCGAAGCTGGAACAGGCCCTCGACCGCCAGGAACGCGACGCGCACGGCCTGCGCGTCTGGATCCTTGCCCGCGAACTTATCGAACATGGACTGATACCACGCCCGCGTTTCCTTGAGGTTCTCCGGGTCCTGGATATAGGCAATCATCAGGCCGGCAAGCTTGGCATTCATCGCGCCTTGTGATGACCGGGTCACGGCAATATAGCGCCGGATAATTTTGCTCATCGTTTGATCGTCATTGTCGGCCAGTTCGGCATCGAATTGACTAGTCCAGCGATCCACCAGCGCTTTGACCAGCTCGTCCTTGGACGCAAACGAATATTGCACCCCACCCTTCGAGATTTTGGCGGCTTGCGCCAGTGCATCCACCGTCAGCGCCTTAACCCCATCGGTGCGCACGATTTCTTCGGCCAGTTCAAGCAGCTTCACCCGCGTGATCGTCGGCTTCCTGCCCATGCTGAGACCTCCCGCAAATTCGTGAATTGAAATCCATACGTATGTATTTATATTCGGACGCTCAATAGCGTCAGGTGCTTTATGTCTACGACCCGTCCCGACCCGAAGCGTTGGCTTGTTCTCGTCGCCGTCATGCTGGCTTTCCTGCCGGTCGTGCTCGATATGACCATCCTTCACGTCGCGGTGCCAACCCTAACCCAGGCGCTACGCGCCTCAAGCACCGAGGTGTTGTGGATCATCGACATTTATCCGCTGCTGATGGCTGGCCTCCTGGTGCCTATGGGCACCTTGGCAGACCGCATCGGCAACCGGAAGATCCTTCTCACTGGCCTGGTAGTGTTCGGCTTCGCATCGGTCGGGGCAGCCTTTGCCCAGAACGCTGCCATGCTGATCGGCGCCCGCGTGCTGCTTGCGCTTGGCGGCTCAATGATCATGCCCTGCGTTCTCGGCATCATTCGCCGGACCTTTGAAGATCCAAAAGAACGCGCCATTGCCCTGGGACTTTGGGGCACGGTCGGTTCTGCCGGTGCCGCCATCGGTCCACTCGTCGGCGGAGGCCTCCTCGAACATTTTTGGTGGGGCTCGGTGTTTCTCATCAACGTGCCCGTCATGGTCGTGGTGATTTCGGCCTGCTTTTTCCTCCTACCGCGCGTCGAGAAGACGACATCGGGCAAATGGGCCATTGGTCAGGCGCTCCTCCTCATCGCCGGGATGATTTCGGTCGTCTATGGCATCAAGGCCGGCTTCGGTGCCAAACTCCCGCTTGTCCTCGCGTTGGGGATCGTCGCCATCGGCCTTTGCCTTCTCGGCGCCTTTGCCCGTCAGCAATTGCGCTCTAAAGAGCCGATGCTCGATCTCTCGCTATTTTCCCACCCCGCTATCGTTGCCGGCATGATCATGGCTATCGTCGCCACCAGTTCGTTGGCCGGCGTCGAGTTGACACTCGCGCAGGAACTGCAATATGTGCTCGACAAGACCCCGCTCCAGGCTGGCTTGTTCATGATCCCGATCATGGCAGCCTCGGCCGTCGGCGGCCCGATTGCCGGTTTTCTGTCGAACCAGTTTGGCCTTCGTCTTGTCGCCAGTTCGTCGCTGCTGCTCTCGGCCGGGGCGCTGGCCATGCTCGGCGCAAGCGACTTCCACGATCCCGGCTTCACGGTGCCCGCACTCCTGGCGCTGCTGGGCCTCACGCTCAGCATCGGGCTGACGGCATCCTCTATTGCGATCATGGGTTCGGTCGAAGCCAACAAGGGCGGCGCGGCGGGCTCACTCGAAGCCACCGGTTACGAGCTCGGCACCGGCCTCGGCATCACCCTCTTCGGCGTCTTCATATCGAGCGTTTACGCCCGCTCGATGACCCTACCCGCCGATCTCCCTGCAACGCTCGCTGACGATGCCAGCCGCTCCATTGGCGATACCTATCTCGTCGCCCAGAGCCTGCCAGAAGATCAGGCCACCGCCCTGATCGACGCCGGCAAGGCGGCCTTCACCGCAACCCACTCGGTGTTGCTCTCGACAGCCGCCGGGCTGATTTTTTGCCTCTCCGTGCTGGTCTTTTTCATGCTCGCTAAATATCGCGGGACGACGGCGACTGCCCACTGATCAGCGTACGCGCAGCGCCTCGATCAGCGCCCGCAGAGCCGGCGGCGATTGTCGCCGGCTCGGATGATAGAGATAGCAGCCGGGAAAACTCGGGCAATATTCGTCGAGGACCTGCACAAGCCGCCCTGCGGCCAGGTCCTCGATCACCTCTTCTTCCATGATGTAACCCAAGCCCACCCCTGCCCGGATCGCGGAAGCAGCCAAGGCGCCATCATTGACCACCAGAGGGCCGGTTGTGCGGACCTTGATATCTTTGCCATCCACCCGGAACTCCCAAGGCAGAAGTCCACCCGAAGTCGTCAGCCGGTAGCCGATGCACTCGTGTCGATCGAGATCATAGGGCGAGACGGGCGGCGGGATGCGCGCGAAATAATCGGGCGTGGCGACAACGATGGTTCTGAGGTCCGGCCCCACCCGCACCGCCACCATGTCCTTGTCGAGCGTTTCGCCGAAGCGAATGCCCGCATCAAAGCCCGCAGCCACGATATCGACAAGGGCGTCCTCGATCTCGACTTCCACGCGAATGCCGGGATTGGCGAGAAGAAAGGCCGGCAGTTTCGGCTCGAGGATTTTTTCCGCCACCCAGGCAAAGGTCGTGATCCGCACGGTGCCGGTCGGACTGCCGCGCCAATCATCGAGCCCCTGCAAGCCCTCCTCGATGCTCCGCAGCGCTGGCCCGAGCGTCGCCAGCAAATGCGCTCCCGCCTCGGTTGGCGCCACGCTCCTCGTCGTACGCGACAACAGCCTGACGCCAAGCCGCGTTTCGAGCCCGCGCATGGCGTGGCTCAGGGCCGAGGTCGACATACCGAGGATGGATGCCGCGCGGGTAAAACTGCCCTCCCGCGCAATAACGGCAAAGGTCGATAGATCATTGAGCTGATTGCGGTCCATTATTGAAATTTGCTCACAAGCTCGTGCCATGGGCAAGCTCTAATGCGCGTCGCGTCTCCGGCCTATCTCTGCTTCACCAGCAGTGGAAGGAACGCAGCATGAGCATGACCAATTATCGCACGCTTGGAAAATCTGGACTGATTGTCAGCCCCCTTGCCCTCGGCACCATGACCTTTGGCACCGATCGCTGGGGCGCCGACGAAGCCACTTCGCGCACCATCTTCGATGCCTATGTCGAGGTGGGCGGAAATTTCGTCGATACAGCCGATATCTATTCCGGTGGCCAGAGCGAAACCATGCTCGGCCGCTTCATCCGCGAACGCAGCCTGCGAGATCGCGTCGTTCTGGCCACCAAATTCGGTTTCTCCCGCGAGCAGGGTACCCCGCTCGCTGGCGGCAATGGTCGCAAGAATATCCGCACCGCGCTCGAAGGCTCGCTCAAACGTCTCTGCACTGATTATGTCGACCTCTACTGGATGCATGTCTGGGATCGCACGACGCCCGCCGAGGAAGTGCTCGCCGCCATCGCAGACGCAATCCATGCGGGGAAAATCCTGCACTACGGCTTTTCCAATACGCCGTCCTGGTATGTCGCGAAGATCGCAACTCTCGCCGAAGCCCATGGCCTCCCAAAACCCATTGGGCTGCAATACTCCTATTCGCTGATCGATCGCGGCGTCGAACTCGACATCTTGCCTGCAGCGAACGAGTTTGGTCTTGGCCTGGTGCCATGGAGCCCGCTCGGCGCTGGCCTTCTCACCGGCAAATATGGACGCGACAAGATCGCTGAAGCCAATCGCGCGCCCGCAATGCCGGATGGCACTGCTGACGCAAACGCCGCAGAAGGCCGCCTTAACGGCGACAATCCTTTTGGCGGCATGCTCTTTACAAAGCGCAATTTCGATATCGTCGACACCGTCCGCGCCATTTCCGAGGAAGCAGGAAAAACCATGGCGCAGGTCGCGCTTTCCTGGGTCGCTGCTCGTACTGGCGTCGCCTCGGTCCTGATTGGCGCTAGCCGCCCGGACCAACTCGTCCAGAACATAGCTTCGCTTGAATTGGCCCTATCCGAAGACCAGCTCAACCGGCTTGAAGCGGCGACAGCGATAGCGCTCCCCAGCCCCTATTTCATCTTCCAGCTTCCGCGCCAGGCCTTCTTCGGCGGCCAATCGGTTTCGCCTTGGGCGCCGCGTCGCGCCTAGCCAATACAAACGGCGGTGGTTATTCCGTCGCCGTTTCCCTCCCGAATAATACGGCAATCTCGCGCACCAGTCGCTCAGCCAGTTGTGTCTTGCGGCCGCTTCCCCAATCGACAACCCCGTCTTTCCCAACCCGGTGGATATGATTGCTATCCGCCCCAAAGACAGCAGCGGAGACATCGTTGGCCAAGATCCAATCCGCCCCCTTGGAACGCAATTTTTTCTCGGCATTGGCGATGAGATCAATGGTCTCCGCCGCAAAGCCGACCACAAGCGTCGGCCGCTGCGCATGATGCCCGACGGTCGCCAAAATATCGGGATTGCGCACGAGCCGCAGCACCAGCTCTTCGTCCGCCCCGCCCTGCTTCTTCATCTTTTGGGACGCGACTTCGGCCGACCGCCAATCCGCTACTGCCGCCGCAAAGATCGCGCCATCGACCGGCAATCCGTCTTCAACAGCCGCCAGCATTTCCGCCGCCGATCCCACTGAAACCACCTCAGCGCCCTTGGGCGCCGGAATGTTCACCGGCCCGCTGACAAGGCGAACGCGAGCGCCCGCACGCAGCAGCGCCGCGGCAATCGCATGTCCTTGCTTGCCCGAACTGCGATTGGAAATGAACCGCACCGGATCAATCGGCTCTTCCGTCGGCCCGGAGGTGACAAGAAAACTCAGCCCCTCAAGCACGCGGCTTTGCGGCGCGAGCAGAGCCTCGGCGGCCGCGACGATCGCCAGCGGCTCCGCCATCCGGCCAAGCCCCGCCTCACCGCTCTCGGCCATTTCGCCGCGCTCGGGCCCCACGAACGAAAATCCGTCATCCCGCAATTGGGCGACATTGCGCTGTGTCGCGGGATTGTCCCACATTTTCGGGTTCATTGCCGGCGCCAACAGCACCGGACTACTTCGTGCCGACAGCACGGTGGTTGCGAGATCGTTCGCTAGGCCATGCGCGACACGCGCCAGAATATCAGCCGTGGCCGGGGCGACGACGATCAGGTCAGCGTCCCGCGCGAGCCGAATGTGGCCGACATCGACACCCACTTCGGCATCGAAGAGGTCGGTATGAACCGGCAGCCCGCTCACCGCTGCCAGCGTCGTCGGGGTGATGAACTGATGCGCCGTCGGCGTCATCACGCACTGCACCTTCGCCCCACGCTCCCGCAATCGCCGCACGAGGTCAGGCGCTTTATAAGCCGCGATACCGCCAGCGACGACGAGGAGGATCCGTTTTCCGGTGATGCTCATGGCTGCTCCTGCCGCATGCGGGCAATTTCAAAGCCGCGCGATTTCTGATCTTCCCGCAACAACCGCCCCGCTTCGGGATCGATCTCGAACACCCGAACCTCGCTTTTGCCTAGCGAGCGTAGCAAATCTTGAGTCCGCGCCGGATCGGGATGCGCCAGACCCGCCACGCCGCTGCTCGGTCGGATTTCTTTACCCACCGGATAGGCCCAATCGCTCACCGCGATATACGCCGCCTGCTCGAAAGCCCGCGCGATCATCGCATGGCGCCACCGCGCCCGCGCCAGATCGGGTGTGCTTTTCCGGCTCACTGAAAAGGCGGGCACGAAAATGATTTCCGGCTGCGCCGGCAACCCGCGATAAGCGTCGACATGCCAGAAATCGGCACAGACCAGGACGAAGCATTCGACCTCGCCAATCTTAAAGCTCGCCCCCGCCCTATCGCTGCCCGTCGAGAATTCCCGCTCGAGCCCATAGGGATTGGCTTTTTGATACAGCGTCACGACCGCACCCCGTGCATCGACCACCGCACCCTGGTTGATCATCCGCCCGCCAGCTTCGGTAAAGTGACTACCCCCGATCACATGGCAGCCGAACTCCTGCGCCATCGCCGCGCAGCGCGCCAGATAGTCCGCCGTCGCGCTATTTTCGCCGATCAGCTCGGGCAACACGATCACGTCTTCCGACTGCCCACGAAACCGGCGCTTGCGCAGCAGCGTCGCTACATAATCGAAGTCGGAAGCATCCCGTGCCCGGACGCTCGGCTGGGTCAGAACCACACGCATAAACGTTCCTCGCCCAAAGGTGATGCGCCTGCCTAACGCAGGGCGACGCTCGAAGGCAAGGAAGGGTTGCTCCATCCACCCGATCGGGCGAGACTACAGCAATGACTGATTTTCTTTCTCCCGGCCGCGCGTCTTTGACCTTTTCCGCCTTCGCGCTGGCCGTCCTCGCTACCTCGACCGCCGCCCAAGCGGACGACGTCTGCAATAAGGTCGACTATAACGACGCCGCCTATTTGGTTTGCGATTTCGACCATCCCGCCGATCTTGGGCTACACTGGGCGGGCGCCGATGGTCAGCCCTACCGCACCTTCGCCGCCCTCGCCGATGCCGAGGCCACCAAGGGCCGCGAGCTCCTCTTCGCTCTCAATGCCGGCATGTACGACACCGATTATCGTCCCATGGGCCTGTATGCCGAGAGTGGGGAAGAGAAGACGCGGCTCAATACCAAGAGCGTGGGCGGCGCAAATGGGCCTGTGCCCAATTTCTACAAATCGCCCAACGGTGTCTTTTATGTCGATTCCGAAGGCCAAGCCGCCGTCGTCACGACTGACGCATTTTCCAGCGCCGCGCCGCAAACCCGCATCGCCACCCAATCCGGCCCCTTGCTGGTCATGGATGGCGAACTGAACCCCATCCTCATTCCCGGCTCAACCGATCGTAACCGCCGCAGCGCTATCGGCGTCTGCAGCAATGGCATGGTGCGCCTCGCCATCAGTGACACGCGCGTCAATTTCTACGATCTCGCCCAGCTCTTCCGTGAGCACCTCGCCTGTCCGGACGTGCTCTATCTCGATGGCGGCCGCGGCACGGGCATCTACCTGCCGGAGATGAACCGCAATGACATCTCTTGGCATGGCGGCTTCGGCCCGATGTTCAGCTATTCGGTGCCGAAACCTTAAGCCTTAGTGGCTGGGGCGCTGCCCCCAGCGTGCCTGCAGCGAGCGCCCGAACCCGCCCATGACAGGGGCGAAGAACAGCACGATGGTCTTGAAGTAGTGGATCAACAGGAACAGCGCCGTCAGCACGATGGCGCCGACGATGATTACCAGTTCGAGCGACAGGCCGATCGATTTAAGCCAGGCCGTCAGCAGCATGCCCGGCAGGATATGCGCCGCCGCCCAGGCGAAGGCCGAGGTGATATTGATGATGGAAAACCAGCGATAGGGCATGCCCATCATCCCGGCAATCCCCGGCACCACGGCTTTCACCCCGGGAATGAACCGCCCGATGAACACCGACTTGCCACCGTGCTTGGCAAAGAAGGCCTCGCCGCGTTCGAGCAGATCAAGATAGTTCCGGAACGGCCAGATCGTCTTGATCCGGTCTTTGAGCGCAAAGCCGACCGTATAGGAGATCGCGTCCCCGATCACGGCGCCCAGCACAGCGGCAAAATAGATCTCCCAGAACGGCAATTTGCCCGTCGCAATAATACCGCCGACCAGCAGCAAAACTGGCGTCGAGGGCACAAACAGCCCGAGGATGAACACCGCCTCGCCGATAGCCACGAAGAAAATGAACGCGATCGAGAGCCAGAAATTATCCGAGACGGAATTGAGCAGCGACTCGAGCCACACCGAGGTGGAATGGAGAAATTCGATCATAAGGTGTTGGTGGCCGTAAGAGTGAAAGAACGGGGAAGGCAGGTCGCGCCAGTTTTTAGCCGGCCTTGGAATTCGCTAGCGGCTGGACGCCTCACTCGATCACCCCATTCACTCTGCAACCATCTTGGCTGCAGAACATAACTCAAGACTACTCTGACCATAGCGCAAATAGCCAGCGGACAAGTAAATCCCGGCGATGACAAACGGGCGACTGTTTCCCGCGTGCATCAGGTCCTCGCGATCACGGGAACAATCCCCCAGCGCTCCCATTCCCCTTTCAACTCAATTCCATGGCGGGCATCTCCGCCAGTGCCGGGGAGCGCGAACAATGTCCAGCAAATCTCATATCGCGCCATATAAGGGTCCGGCCGGCGGCTGGGGTTCGGCCAAGTCCGTGGCGAAATATCTCGCGAGCGAAAGCCTGCTGCTCGATGGCCCCGGCATTCTCCTCAAGCAAAACAAGCCTGATGGCTTTGCCTGCGTCAGTTGCGCCTGGGCCAAGCCCCACCCCACCCATCCCGCCGAATTCTGCGAAAACGGCGCCAAGGCCACCGCCTGGGAGCTGACCAAGAAGCGTGTCACGCCCAAATTCTTCGCCGAACACACGGTCAGCGAATTGAAGACCTGGTCCGACTATGCGCTTGAAGAAGTGGGCCGCCTAACGACACCGCTGCGCTACGACGCCAAAACGGACAAGTTCGTCGCTGTCGATTGGACCGAAGCCTTTGCCACCATCGGACGCGAACTATCGGCCATTGCCGAGGTCGATCCCAAGCGCACCGTCTTTTACGCCTCGGGCCGCGCCTCGCTTGAAACGAGCTATATGTACGCTCTGCTTGCCCGGCTCTATGGCAACAATAACCTGCCCGACAGCTCCAACATGTGCCACGAGTCGACCTCTGTCGGCCTCAAGGCCAGCATCGGCGTACCCGTCGGCACTGTGGTTATCGAAGATTTCGATAAGGCCGATGCGCTGTTCTTCTTCGGCCAGAATGTCGGCTCCAACAGCCCGCGCATGCTGCATCAATTGAAATCGGCCGTCGATCGCGGCGCCACTATTGTCGCCTTCAATCCCCTCCGCGAGCGCGGCCTCGAACGCTTTACCGATCCGCAAAATCCGGTGCAAATGGCAACGCTTAGCGAAACCCAGATCGCCCGCGAATATTTTCAGGTGCGCCCTGGAGGCGACATCGCCGTCGTCGCTGGCATGAGCCGCTGGCTGATCGAACGCGATGCGGCCGCAACGTCCGCCGGCAAGCCGGCTATCCTCGACCACGCTTTCATCGCCGAACACACTTCGGGCTTCGGCGCCTTTTCCGAATGGGTCATGAGCCTCTCATGGTCCGATATCGAACGCGAATCCGGTCTGACGCAAAGGCAGATCGAAACCGCAGCCCGCATCTATGCCGAAGCCCCCGCCACCATGCTCGTCTACGGCATGGGCATCACCCAGCATAAGCTCGGCGTCCAAGCGGTACAGATGCTGGTCAATCTCGCGCTGCTGCGGGGCAATATCGGTAAGCCGGGCGCCGGTCTCTGCCCCGTCCGCGGCCATTCCAACGTACAGGGGCAGCGTACCGTCGGCATTTCCGAAAAGCCCGAGCTCGTTCCCATCGATCGCCTTGAAGAGCAATATGGCTTCACCGCCCCGCGCGAAAAGGGCCTCTCCACGATCGATACCTGCGAGGGGATAATCGACGGCACCGTCGACGCTTTCATCGGGCTCGGCGGCAATTTCCTCCGCGCCGTGCCCGATCACGGTCAGATGGAAAAGGCCTGGACCAATATGCGCCTGACCGTGCAAGTCGCGACCAAGCTCAATCGTGGTCATCTCTTCAATGGCAAGACAGGTTTCCTGCTTCCTTGCCTTGGTCGCATCGAAAAAGACCGCCAGGCGACAGGCGAGCAGATCGTCACTGTCGAAGACTCCACCTCCGTCATTCACCGCTCAAAAGCGCTGTCCGAGCCCGCCAGCCCCGACCTTCTCTCCGAAGCAAAAATTGTCGCCGAGATCGCCAAGGCCACCCTGCCCTATAATCCGAACGTCCCTTGGGACAGTTGGGTCGGCGATTACAGCAAGGTACGCGACGCCATCGAGGCGACATATCCCGATCAATTCAAGGATTTCAATCGCCGCATTATGGAGCCCCAAGGCTTCCGCCGCCCCATCGCCGCCAGCCACCGCGAGTGGAAAACGGAAAGCGGCAAGGCCGACTTCGTCGTCCCAAAAGCCCTTCACGCCAGCTTCGATGATGGCTCCGACAAAGATGTCCTGCGGCTCATCACCCTTCGCAGCAACGACCAGTTCAACACCACCGTCTATGGCTATGATGATCGCTTCCGCGGCATCCACGGCACCCGCGAAGTTCTCCTGATCAACAAAGCAGACATGGAGCGTTTTGGGATCAGCGAAGGCCAGATGGTCGGCCTCAAGACCGTGGCGGATGATGGCATCGAGCGCAGCCTCGGCGGCCTCCGCGCCACCGCCTACAATATCCCGCCTGGCAGCGTCGGCGGCTATTATCCCGAATGCAATGTGCTGATCCCTGTCTATCAGCACGCCGAGGAGAGCAAGGTGCCTGCCGCTAAATCCGTGCCGGTCAGGCTGGTGCCATGAGCTTTGTCACCCACTCCGCCTATGCCCCCCAAAGTTGGGGCCGCGGCCGCACCGAGCGCAATCTGGCTGAAGAAGTTGCCGTCGCCATTGTCGTCAATGGCAGCACGCTCGCCGTCATGATGGCGACACCCGCTGATCTCGAAGCTTTTGGTATTGGCTTTGCACTGACCGAAGGTATTATCGAAACCGCCACTGAAATCGAGCGCATCGAAGTGCTCGACCACGATCTCGGCATCGAAGTACGTCTCTGGATCGGCGCTGACAAAGCCAACGCCCTCAACAAGCGCCGACGACAGCAAGCCGGTCCCACCGGCTGCGGCCTCTGCGGCATCGAAAGCATAGAGGCGGCCATGCGCGACATTGCCCCGGTCACGGCGCGCCTTGATCTCTCTAGCGAAGAGATCACCGCCGCCGCTGCCAGTCTCCGACCCGCCCAAAGCCTCAACGCTGCGACCCACGCCGTCCATGCCGCCGCGCTTTGGCACCGCGAGAATGGCCTCCTCGCCATTTGCGAAGACGTTGGCCGACACAATGCGCTCGACAAACTCGCCGGCCGCGCCGCCCAGATGAACCTGCCGACGTCGGAATGCGCCGTTCTGTTGACCAGCCGCGTCTCGATCGAACTGATCCAGAAGACAACCCGCCTCGGCGCGCCGGTAGTGATCGCTATCTCGGCTCCGACCCGCCTCGCCGTAGACGAAGCGCAGAAAGCCGGCATCACCCTGATCGGCGTTGCTCGAGAGGATGGTTTCGAAATCTACGGCGCCTAAGCGCCTCAAGGCAAAGCAAAGGGTGGCACGGCTGAACCGTACCACCCTTTGCCGGGCTCTCCCCAATGAGGACAAAGAAAGAGCCCAACCGCAACGGTCAAACGTTTAGTGCCGCACCATCTCCGCTCCCGGCGCCGCTTTTGCGCCGGTCATGAAGGCCACCGCGTCGGACATGGTGTAGTCCTTGGGATCGATCAGGCAGAGCCGCCGCCCCAAGCGATGGACGTGGATACGATCCGCCACCTCGAACACATGCGGCATGTTGTGCGAGATCAGGATGATCGGAATGCCCCGCGCCCGTACGTCCTGGATTAGGTCCAGCACGCGCCGAGATTCCTTCACCCCCAAAGCCGCCGTTGGCTCATCCAGGATAATAACCTTGGACCCAAAGGCCGCCGCCCGCGCTACCGCCACACCTTGGCGCTGACCACCCGAGAGCGTCTCCACCGCCTGGTTGATATTCTGAATGGTCATGAGCCCGAGGTCGGACAGCTTCTGCCGCGCAATCCGCTCCATTTCCGGCCGATCAAGCTGGCGCAAGACGTTGCCCATGAAACCCGGCTTCCGTAACTCGCGCCCCATGAACATGTTGTCGGCAATCGAGAGCGCTGGTGACATGGCAAGCGTCTGGTAGACCGTCTCCACCCCCGCATGCCGGGCCGCGATCGGCGAGGGAAAGGCGACCTTGTTGCCCTCAAGGAAAATGTCGCCGCTATCGGCTTGGATAGCGCCCGAGAGCGCCTTGATCAGCGACGACTTGCCCGCGCCATTGTCTCCGATCACCGCCAGGATTTCTCCCGGCATCAGATCGAAATCGCAATTGTCGAGCGCCGTTACCTTGCCATAGCGCTTGTTGAGGCCGCGCGCATAAAGAACCGGTTCCATCACGCAGACACCTTTCTGATCCACTGATCCACCGCCACGGCGGCAATGATGAGAACGCCGATGAGGAGATAGGTCCACTGCGCATCGGCCCCGAGCAGCCGCAGGCCCAGCGAGAACACGCCCACGATCAGCGCGCCGAACAGCATACCAAGGATCGACCCCCGCCCACCAAAGAGCGAAATACCGCCGATCACCACGGCCGTAATGGACTCGATATTGGCCGTCTGTCCCGACGTCGGCGACACCGAGCCAATACGCCCGATCAGCACCCAGCCGGCAAAGGCGCAGATCAGCCCCGACAGCATGTAGACTGAAATCAAAACGGCCCGCGTATTGACGCCGGCAAGCTTGGCCGCCTCGGCATCGTCACCCACCGCATAGACATGCCGGCCCCATGCCGTGTGCCGCAGCACATAGGCAAGCACCAGCACGATGGCGATGAAAGCAATGACGCCATAGGTGAACACTGCCCCCGCCACTGAGAATGACTGCCCGAAAAACTGAAGGATCGGCGCCTGTGTTTCGATCTCCTGGGCCCGGATCGTCTCATTGCCGGAATACAAAAAGTTCGTAGCAAGCGCGATCTGCCAGACGCCAAGCGTCACGATAAATGGCGGCAGCTTGACCCGCGCGATCAGCCAGCCGTTGATGAAGCCGATAAAGGTGCCGAGCACCAATCCGCAGCCAATCGCCACCACGGGCGGCATGCCGAGCCGGAAGGTGAACTGCCCCATCACGACGGAGCTCAAAACCATGATGGCGCCGACCGAAAGATCGATGCCCGCAGTCAAAATCACCAGCGACTGCGCCGCCCCGACAATGCCGACGATCGCGACCTGCTGCAGGATCAGCGTCAGCGCAAAGGACGAGAAGAATTTGCCTCCCAAAAGCGCGCCGAAGACGATGATCGAGAGAACGAGCACGATGAGCGGCACGAGCGCCGGATTGCTGTGCAGCGCATGCTGCAGCCGCGAGAGTAGCGTCACCGGCTGGTCAAAGCTTGCCACCGTCTCGGTGCGGCGCGCGAGGCCGGCATCGGCCTCGGTATGATTGGTCATTGGGTCCTCCTCCCTGTCCAATAAGGCCGGGGCAGCCTTGCGCCGCCCCGGCCTTTTATGCGGTCATTGAACGATCAGCCCCAGCAGAGCTTGGCGCCTTCGGTCGTGTCGATGCTATCGACCCCGGCCACTGGCTGGTCAGTCACGAGCTTGACGCCGGTATCGAAGAAATCCTTGCCTTCGGTCGGCGTCGGCTTGGTGCCGCTATCGGCCCAGGCCTTGATCGCCTCGACGCCAAGCGCTGCCATCTGCAGCGGATATTGCTGCGACGTTGCGCCGATGACACCATCCTTGACGTTGGCGACGCCCGGGCAGCCGCCATCGACGGAGACGATGGTCACGTCCTTTTCGCGCCCGATCGACTTCAGCGCTTCATAGGCGCCAGCGGCAGAAGGCTCGTTGATCGTATAGACGACATTGATCATCGGATCCTTGGCGAGAAGGTTTTCCATGGCCTTGCGGCCGCCTTCCTCATTGCCCGAGGTCACGTCATGGCCGACGATGCGCGCATCGCTTTCGTCGCCCCACTTGTTCGCATCACCGACATCGATGCCGAAACCGGTGAGGAAGCCCTGGTCGCGCAGCACGTCAACGCTGGGCTGGCTGACGGCGAGGTCGAGCATGGCGATCTTGGCATTGGCTGTTTCCGCGCCAAGTTTGCCAGCGGCCCATTTGCCGATCAGTTCGCCGGCAAGGAAATTGTCCGTGGCAAAGGTCGCGTCAGCCGAGTCGATCGGGTTGAGCGGGGTATCGAGTGCAATCACCAAGAGCCCCGCATCGCGGGCTTTCTGCACTGACTGCACGATGGCCGAAGTATCCGAGGCGGCAATCAGAATACCCTTGGCGCCATCGGCGATGCAGGTTTCGATGGCGGCAACCTGAGTTTCGTGGTCGCCGTCGACCTTGCCGGCAAAGGCTTTGAGGGTCACGCCCAGTTCCTTGGCCTTGGCCTCGGCGCCTTCCTTCATCTTGACGAAGAACGGATTGGTGTCGGTCTTGGTGATCAGGCACGCGCTCACCGCGTCCTGTGCCATGGCAGCCGAAGACATCACGGCAAGGCTCAGCGCCGTGCCAATAAGCAGCTTCTTCACTTGTCTCTCTCCCTGGTCACCAGCCCTGCCCAAGCGGCTCCTCCACTGGCTGAAGGCTGGTTTCATGCGTTTTGACCCTGCCATCGTGGCGCGTCCAAATCGGCACGTCAATATATAAATCTCATTTATTTATTTATTCGAGTGATGCTATCTTCCGCTAGGCAAAACCTCCAACTATGGTGCCGGCCATGACGACGGCAAACATCAGAAGCGTAAGCAGCGGGGTCAATCAAAGCGGTGTTCGGGACCATAACGAACGGCTGTTGCTGACCCTATTGCAACGCCATGGTGCACTTGCCGGCAGCGATCTCGCACGCCTTGCAAATCTTTCGCCCCAAACGGTTTCCATCATTCTGCGCGAAATGGAATCCGAGGGGTTGCTGGCCCGCGGCGCGCCGGTCAAGGGCAAGGTCGGCAAGCCGTCCGTGCCCATGTCGCTCGCCGAAGGCGGCGTGCTCTCATTGGGCTGCAAGGTCGGCCGCCGCAGCGCCGTTTTGCTCCTCGCCGACTTCCGCGGCACCGTGCGCAAGCAGCTGCAGATTACTTATCCCTACCCCCTCCCCGAGCGCATTTTCGCCTTTCTCCGCACCGGCCTCGCTGAAATCCTCGCCTCCTGCTCAACCAACGAACGCAAGCGCATCTGCGGCATTGGCATCGGTGTGCCCTTCGAGCTCTGGAAATGGAACGAGCTCGTCGGCGCTCCGGCCGAAGAATTCGCCCTCTGGAAAGATGTCGATTTCGCCGCCGAATTGGCGGAAGTCACCGACCTGCCGGTTAGCCTCGTCAACGACGCCACTGCCGGTTGCCAGGCAGAACACGTCTATGGCCGCGGCAAGGAATTTCGCGACTACGCCTATTTCTTCGTCGGCGCTTTCATCGGTGGTGGCATCGTCCTCAACAACACCGTCTATCAAGGCCACCACGGCAATGCCGGCGCGCTCGGTTCGCTGCGCAGCTTTGGTCCGCAGGGCGAAAGCCAGCAATTGATCGACGTTGCATCGATCCATCTCCTCGAAACCCGCCTTATCGAAAATGGCCACGACGCCGCCGGCCTCTGGACCCTCCCACAGGATTGGAGCGGCTTTTCCCGCTTCGTCGAGCCCTGGATCGGCCGCACCGCCCAGGAACTCGCCCGTGCCAGCCTTTCGGTCTGCGCGGTCATCGACTTTGAGGCCATTCTGATCGACGGCGCCTTCCCCGATCCGGTCAAACATGAACTGGTCGAGCGCACCCGCCGCTACCTTCTCAATCAGGATATGCGTGGTCTCATCACCCCTCGCATCGAGGCCGGTACCGTCGGCTTCAATGCCCGCGCCATTGGCGCTGCCACCACGCCCCTCTTTGATCGCTACTTCATGAACGGCAGCATCCGCGTGCAATAACGGCGCCGCTGCTCTTGCCCCCGCCGCAAACCCATTGCACTCTGGGCGCACGAAAATCAGCCCGAGTTATTCGTGCCCCTTCCCGCCGCAGACCGCATCCGCTTGCCCTTTATCACCCAGCGTCCCAGTGACGGCGGCTGTGGTCTCTATGTTCTCCAGATGCTGACGGGTAAGCCTTTCGAAGATCTCGCCGCCATGGTGGATTGGCGCGATAAAGGCTCTCTTCACATGGCCTGGGCCGAAATGACCAAGGTACTCGCCGATCTCGGTTTGCCGCATGACGGTCCACACGCCGTCAACACTTGGGACGACGTAGAAGGCCTCGGCATCGTCCACGTCGCCGACGATCACTTCATGCTCTACGACGCCGCCAATCAGGTCTTTTACGATCCGTGGGAATGGACAGGTCCCTCAACCCAATCCACCCGCCTGCCCTTCAGCTATGTGCAGGTCGTGCCGCCAAATAGCTAAAAGAATCCGATTGCCCGATCCATATCACCCGTTACGATAGGAACAGCCGCGGAGGAGCGGTTGCTGCCGGCCCTGCCCTGGGCCCGGCCAACACGGGCAGATTAATGCAAAAGACTTGGACCGCCGATAACGGCGACGGCACGTTCACCAATCCATTGTTCTACGAGGAATTCTCCGATCCCGACATCATCCGGGTGGGCGAGGATTTCTACATGACCGGCACCACCATGCACACCATGCCTGGTCTGCCGGTGCTCCACTCGACCGATCTCGTCAATTGGACGCTCCTCGGCTACGCGCTGGAGACGCTCGATCTCGGCCCCGAATTCCGGCTCGACGGCGGCGAAATCTATGGCCAGGGCATCTGGGCGCCCTGCATCCGCTATCGCGACGGCACCTTTTATATCTTCTCCAACGTCAACAAGCAGAAGACACAGATCTTTACCGCCACCGATCCGCGCGGTCCCTGGACCCATACGGAGGCGGAGTACAATTACCACGATCTCGCGGTGTTCTTCGATGACGATGGCCGCGCCTATGTCGTCTGGGGCTATCGCAATCTGAAAATCGCCGAACTCGACGAGACGCTTCATCGCATCATCCCTGGCACCGAGCGCGACCTGACACCGCCCGATAGCTTGATGGGCGAAGGCGCACATTTCTATATGGTCGACGGCAAATACATCATCACCAGCGCCTGGTTCGCCGGCCCCATGCGCATGCCTTGCGCCCGCGCCGATCACATCGACGGGCCCTGGGAGATCAACCCAGCCATTTCGATCGACGAAGATTTCGGGCTCATGGAAGGCTATAAAATCAAGGGCGCTGGCATTCCCTTTACGCTTGAGCCGCCCTTCGAAATCGTGCCGCCCAACCCGGCTCAGAATGGCCGCCTCAACCTGCACCAGGGCGGCATCGTCGATACCCCTGGCGGCGAATGGTGGGCCTGGTCGATGATGGACTATAATTCCCTCGGCCGCCTCACCGCTCTCTCGCCTATCACCTGGCATGAAGGCTGGCCCTATTTCGGCCTGCCGGGCAATCTCGGCCGCACCCCACGCACCTGGGCCAAGCCCAACGTCGCCAAAGCATCACCGCCATCCGTACCCTGGCCGCAGCGCAGCGACGATTTCCTTGCGGAAACTCTCAACCCGCTTTGGCAGTGGAACCACGTTCCCGTCTCCGAGAACTGGTCGCTGACCGAGCGGCCGGGACATCTGCGCCTCAAGACCCTCCCCGCCCAAAACTTCTGGTGGGCCAAGAATTCTTTGACCCAACGCGCCGTCGGGCCGATTTCGACCGCCACCACGAGCCTTGATGGCACACATCTCAAACCCGGCGACGTCGCCGGTCTCGCTTTGCTCGGCATGCCCTGGCGCTGGATTGGCCTCGCCCGCACCGAAACCGGCTACGAAATCCGCCTCTTCGACTATCAAACCGGCAAGACCCTGATTGCGCCGGCTACCGGACCCATCGTCCATCTCCGCGTCGCCTGTGATTTCTTGACCGAAGAAGCCCAATTCAGCTTTTCCTCAGACGGCCAAAAGTTCGAAAATCTGGGCGAGCGGATGATCATGATCTTCCAGCTCAAGACTTTTCAGGGCATTCGCTACGCCCTTTTCGCCTATAACGATTTGAGCCAATCCGGCGGATATGCGGATTTTGACCGCATCGAGATCGACGAACCACACCCGCGCGGCCTGATGGAGCCGATCCCGGCCGGTCAGCGCGGCGCGCTTGTCCTGGCCAACGCGCCCACCAGCGGCTTTACCGCTGAACTTGGCACTGTCGTTGGCGGCCCACCCATGGACCTGCGCGTTGAAGCGGCCGAACTCGGCCGGGTCATTCTCCATCATGAGGACGGTCCGCTCTCCGTCACGGCGGGCGGTGTGGTCACCGTGGGCGGTGTCACTGGCTCCGCCACCCATTGGCAGTGGATGGAAACCCCGACTGGCGAAGTTATCCTCATGTCCCTCGCCACCAACCGCTTCCTCCGCATCCATCCCGATGGCCGCGTCCGCGCCGACAGTCCTGGCCCGACCCCGGACGGAAGAGATGGCACGCGCTTTAGGTTCGTCACCGCCTGAAACATAGCCACCAGCTTACTCCTCCCCCTCCAGGGGGAGGCAGATTGGGACCGTTGGTGCCGGCAATTAAAGTAAACAACCTCCGATACTTGCCTAAAATGCAATCCTTTCTTCGGCGCCTCTCTTCATGGACGCGGACTATTGTTGCCCCATTACCAGGAGGTAACAATGAACCAGCGCATCACGGATGGTGCCGACTACCTAGAGCATTTCGGCGAGATCGAGTCTCTCTCTCCCTCTGAAGCGCGCAAGGGCATTTCTCCCCTCCCGACCATCAAATTCACGGACGGCAAGATCGTCCATAACGTGATGGTGGATTCGGCGCTTGCCCCATTCCTGCAGCCCGGCCGCACCGGGCGTTACCTGCTTAGCCGCCTTGGTCGCAGCATGGTCGTCGTTGGCGCTCATATCGAGGGCGAAGGCTATCGCGTGGCGGATCAGGACATGTGGCACGCTCGCAAGAGTCGCCAGTTGATCTTCACTTTGATTTTCCTCCTTGCAGCCTTGCTGCTCGGCGGCATTGCCTATTTCGACGACCCGACTTTTGGCATCATGACGTTGATCGCTATCGCATTGACAATCATGAGCTATTTGCCGTATCGGGCCAGCGCTCGCGTGGCCGCGCTCATCGATGGTCTCAACCGCAACGGCAATGCGCCCGTCCGCGAGGATGGTCCGATGTCCCGGTCTGCTCGCCAGGCCGAAATGCTGTACGCCAGCGCCAATAGCTGAGCGCATCGCGTTATTGCGGCTGGGCGAAGCGGTCTGTGTGTGGTGGTATGGATCCCCGTCGAGAGGACCCATGCCGTGACCCAACATTTTTCCTTTATCTCGGGCGCCCTGGATCGCGCCGCTCATCTGCGCGGCTCGGACGATATCAAGCAAGACGCGAGTGCGCGCACGCTGGTCCTGTGGCGCGGAAAACTGCTGACGGGCCAAGATGATAGGCCGGTTCTATCGATGCTCGACCATCCGGCTCTGAGCGACGCGCGCGAACCCAGCATCTTTCTTGGGCTTACCGAGGATGGGCCGCGCTTTGCGACCGACCTTGCGCTCTGGGTACCGCTCGAAGATGCTGCGACGATTGGTGAATTTGTCGATCAAAGCCAGCAGGTACACCCCGCCTGGCCGGATGGGCGGTTTGCCGAAATTCGGGGCTTGATGCCAAATCTATCCCCGCTTGATGGAGAGATGATCGCCACCGGCCGTGCGCTGATCGGATGGCATGGATCGCACCGCTTCTGCGCCAATTGCGCCACTCAATCCGTGGTCGAAAGTGCTGGCTGGGTTCGAAAATGTCCACAGTGCGGGACGCAGCATTTTCCGAGGACCGACCCTGTGGTCATCATGGCCATCACGAGGGGCGATAAAATTCTCCTCGGTCGCGGGCCGAGTTGGCCCGAGGGCATGTATTCGCTTCTCGCGGGCTTCGTCGAACCGGGCGAAACGATAGAAAGTGCAGTCCGCAGAGAGGTTTACGAGGAGAGCCGGATCACGGTTGGCCCCGTCCGCTACGTCGCTTCGCAGCCTTGGCCGTTCCCGATGTCGCTGATGTTTGGGTGCTATGGGGAGGCGACGAGCGAGGAAATTACCATCGATCCGCTCGAACTTGCCGATGCGCGCTGGGTCAGCAAATCCGATGTTCACCAAATCCTTGATGGCACACACGAATTTATTTCGCGGCCGCGCAATGGCGCCATTGCGGGTGCGCTTATCGAGGCCTGGGCCAATGATCGGCTTCTCGATCCGGCCTATTGGGGCAATTGATCATTTGCGGCGCCATTGGGCACGCTGAGGGTGCCAAACGGTAGCATTCCGCTAACGTTGAGCGAAGGGAACGCGGTATTTCGTTAAAGCCTCAAGCTTTTCGAGGAGGCCGGGCAGTTCCGCGGGTGTTTCGATGCGATAATCGGGCACTTCGGACGGGTTGGCGGGCTCGTGCGTTCGAAGGGTCGACCAGGCCATGAAGATGGACGTGATCCCCAGAGCATTGGCGCCGCAGATGTCGCGCGAGAGATTGTTGCCGACCATGACGGTGCGCCAGGTGTCTTCCCGGGTGAGACCGGCAGCGGCGAGCGCGGCATCGAACATGCGGGCGTCGGGTTTGTGGACGCCGACATCCTCGGAAATGATGTGCGCGTCGAAATGATCCCAGAGACCATGATGGGTCAGCATGTTGACGAAGGTCTGGCGCGGTCCGTCAGCGACGAGGATCAGCTTGTGGCCGGCGGCCTTCAAACTATCCATCATCTCCTTGGCGCCGGGAATAAGATCGGCGCGGATGACGACTTCGCTATCCGCGAGTTTTTCCTCAGTGCGCTCGTCGATGAGCGTATCGCCGCAATCGAGGAAAATGGCCTTGAACCGGCTCATGCGACGGCCCCGACGAGGGACAGTTCTCCGGCGAAGTGGCACCGGACCTGGCGGCCGCCTTCGACGGTGCGGAGGGCTGGCACTTCGACGCTGCACTTGGCCTGGGCATAGGGGCAGCGGGGATGGAAGCTGCAGCCAGAGGGTGGATTGGCGGCGTTGGCGATCTCGCCCTTGAGCGGCACGCGCTTTCGGGTGCGATTGCCGCGCGGATCGGGCTGGGGGACCGCCGCCATGAGGGCTTCGGTATAGGGATGGAGTGGTTTTGAGAACAATAGCTCGGTCGGGGCGACTTCCATCAGGCGGCCAAGATACATGACGCCGACGCGATCGGCGATGTGTTCGACCATGCCGAGATCATGTGTGATGAAAAGATAGGTGAGGCCGAACTGCTCCTGCAGATCCTGCAGAAGATTGATGTTTTGGGCGGCGACCGAGACGTCGAGGGCCGAAACGGCTTCGTCGGCGGCAATGAAGCTCGGGTTGAGTGCAAGCGCGCGGGCGATGCCGATGCGCTGGCGCTGGCCGCCGGAAAAGGCATGAGGGTAGCGATTGATGAATTCGGGGCGGAGACCCACGACCTTCAAAAGCTGGGCGACGCGGTCCTTGATTTCCCCGGCATTGCCGACGCCATGGATGACCATGGGTTCGCCGACCAGTTCAAGGAGGGTCATGCGCGGATTGAGCGAGGAATAGGGATCCTGAAAGATCATCTGCATCTCGGCGCGCAGCGGCCGCATTTCGCGGTCGGTGAGCTTTGAGAGATCGACGATCTCGTTATTGGCGCGGCGGAAGAGAATCTGGCCGTCGGTCAGGTCATAGGCGCGGAGCATGAGACGGGCAACGGTCGACTTGCCCGAACCGCTTTCGCCCACCAAGCCGAGGGTTTCGCCCTTCCTGATATCGAGCGAGACATCGTCGATCGCCTTGACGTCGCCGACATGTTTCTTGAGCCAGCCGGCCTGGATGGGAAAATACTTCTTGAGGCCGCGGACGGAGAAGAGGACGTCATCGGGCAGGCTTGAATGGTCGAGCACTGGAAGCTCAGACATGGGCGGCCTCCGCGGCAACGAACTGATCGGCAAAGTGGCAACGCGACATTTGCGAGCCAAAGATTTTTTCGGGCGGCACCTGCGTATCGCAGATGCCCGCGACCGCATGGGTGCAGCGCGGATTGAAGGCGCAGCCGGGCGGCACGCTGAACGGATCGGGCACCATGCCGGGAATGGTCGGCAGGCGGCGGCCCTGATCGACGCCGAGGCGCGGAATGGAGCGCAAGAGCGCCTGGGTATAGGGGTGCTTGGCGGCATAAAAGATATCGTCGACGGTGGCCGTCTCGACGATCTTGCCCAGATACATCACCGAAACCCGGTCCGCGATATCGGCGACGACGCCGAAATTGTGGGTGATGAAGATGATCGCCATGCCCATTTCGGACTGCAATTCCTTGAGGAGTTCAAGGATCTGCGCTTCGGTGGTCACGTCGAGAGCGGTCGTCGGCTCGTCGGCGATTAAGAGGCTCGGATTGCAGGAAATGGCGAGCGCGATCATGGCGCGCTGGCGCATGCCGCCCGACAGCTGATGCGGGAAGGCATCGACAAGCTGATTGGGCCGCGGCATCTGCACCTTGGCCAGCAGTTCGATGGCCCGTTCCCGCGCTGCCTTGCGGTTGAGCCCCATATGGAGCTGGACGGTGCGCATGATCTGGGCGCCGATCGTGTGCACAGGCGACAGCGCCGTCATCGGCTCCTGAAAGATCATGCCGATATGCTGGCCGCGTACCTGGCGCATGGAGCGGCTATTGCGGCCGAGCGCCGAAAGCTCATAGGTCTCGCCATTGCGCGGGCGGAAAATGATGCGGCCCTCGGGCGCTGCGGCACGCTTGGGCAGGAGGCGCATGATGGCGCGGGCGGTGATCGACTTGCCCGAACCAGACTCGCCGACAATGCCGAGAACCTCGCCCTTGTTGACGTGATAGGAGACGCCGTTGACGGCCTTGACCAAGCCTTCGCGGAGGGGAAAGTGGACATGGACATCATCGAGTTCGAGCAGACGCTCGGGCGGCATGTTTTGATTGGTCATGGTCTTATTGCCCATAGGGGTCGGCCGCATCGCGCAGACCATCGCCGAGGAAATTGAAGGCGAGGACGGTGAGGACGACGGCGCCGCCTGGCGCAAGCAGCCAGGGCGCAAGGGAAATCGAGCGCAGGTTTTGTGCGTCTTGCAGCAGCACACCCCATGAGACGACCGGCGGGCGGAGGCCAAGGCCAAGGAAGCTCAGAGCCGTTTCCCCGAGGATCATTTCCGGGACGGCAAGGGTGAGCGCCGCGATGATATAGGAGGTCATCGAGGGCAGCATATGCTTGGTGATGATGCGATATTCGCTGGCCCCAGAAAGACGCGCAGCAAGCACATAATCCTCATTGCGGAGCGCGAGGAACTGGCCGCGCACCACGCGGGCGAGATAGGTCCAGCCGATCAGCGCCAGAATGAAGGTAATAAGCACATAGACGATGAGCGGATCCCAGACGACGGGAAGCGCGGCGGCAAGACCCATCCAGAGCGGAATGGTCGGGATGGAGCGGATAAGCTCCATGAGACGCTGAATGGCGCCATCGATCCAGCCACCAAAATAGCCTGAGATCGAGCCCAGCGTCAGGCCAAGAACGAAGGCGAAGGCCACGCCGACAAGACCGGCTGAGAGCGAGACACGCGCACCATGGATCAGGCGCGAAAAGACATCGCGGCCGAGATCGTCAGTGCCCATGAGATTGATCTGGTCGCGGCGGCCACCTTCCACGCCGAAGAGATGGATGTCGGTCTTGAAGAGGCCGAAGAACGAATAATCGCTGCCGGCAACGAAAAGCCGGATCGGGAGCGGCTCGCTGGTATCGGGCTCATAGCTGACGCGGGTCGTTTCCGGATCGCGGGTGCGCTCCATGGCATAAACGAAGGGGCCGACGAGCTGGCCTTCGTGGAAGAGGTGGATGCCCGTGGGTGGCGCCATGGTGCGGAGGCGCTCGACCTTGAACGGCTCATAGGGCGCGACGAACTCGGCAAAGATGGCGCAGAAGGCGAGGATCAGCAGGAACCACAGCGAGATGACGGCGAGGATGTGCTTGGAAAAGCGGCGCCAGATCAGCTGCCAGGGCTTGGCGGAATAAAGGTCTTCCTTTTTGGCATTGATCGGTTCGGCGGCAAGAGTTTGCTCTGTCATGGCCTGCTCCTCACGCGTAGCGGATGCGCGGATCAAACCACGCCAGGAGAATGTCGGAGATCAGCGTGCCGATGACGGTGAAGACGCTGAGGATGAGAATGAAGCTGCCGGCGAGATACATGTCCTGCATCTTGAGCGCCTGAAGGAGCAGCGGCCCGGTGGTGGGCAGGTTGAGGACGATGGCGGTGATCACGTCGCCCGAAAAGAGCGCTGGTAGCGCCCAGCCGACTGTCGAAATGAACGGGTTAAGCGCAACGCGCACCGGATAGCCCCAGACCACTTGGCGCTCGGAAAGACCCTGCGCATAGGCGGTTTCGACATAGGGCTTGCCCAATTCGTCCAGCATATTGGCGCGCATGACGCGGATGAGGCCGGCGGCGCCGCCGGTGCCGAGGACGACGAGCGGGATCCAGAGGTGCTGCAGGAGATCGATCAGCTTGCCCCAGGACCAGGGCGCGTTCTGATATTGCGATGAAAAGAGCCCGCCGACATCGAGCTGCATATAGACAAAGGCGATCCACATCAGGATCAGCGCGAGGAGAAAATCCGGCGTGCCCTTGCCGAGGAAGCCGAAGACCGTGAAGACATAATCGAGCACCGAATATTGGCGCGTGGCGGAATAGACGCCGACGGGGATGGCGATGAGCCAGGTGATGATGAGGCTGGCGGTCGAAAGCGCGAGGGTGATCGCGAGGCGATCCCAGATCAGGCTCGAAACCGGGGCGTTCCAATCGAGCGAATAGCCGAAATCGCCACGGAAGATGATCGCCGTGATCCAGCGCCAATATTGGACGAGCATGGGATCGTTGAGGCCGAGGCGCTCGCGCATGGCGGCTTCCTGCACGGCCGAAATATATTCCCCGCCCTGGCGGAGCTGGGCGACATAGGCGGTGACGTAATCACCCGGCGGCAGCTGGATGATGACGAAGGAAATGAACGAGATGAAGAGCAGCATCGGGATCGCCAGAAGCAACCGCCGAAGAATAAAGGCGACCATGACCTGTCTCCGGGAGCGAACGCCGATCCGGTGGGGCGGGATCGCGCGCTCTCACTTTTAGTTGGTGCATCGCGGCGCCGAACGGGGGCCGGCCAAATCAAGGCGATGCGGGCAGTCTTTTCCGCTTGGGGAAAGAGCGCCGGCCGCGTCGGGAGGAAGCGCGGCCGGCACGGGGGGTCTTAGTCCTGCTCGAGCCAATATTGCTGCGTGCGGGAGAGACCGACTTCGCGGAAGATGTCGTCCATGATCAGGTCCGGCTGCACATTGTGCATCTTGTTGGACACGACATTGACCGTGGTGCCTTCGCCATGGACGCCGATGACATAGCCGTTTTCGACGAAGGTGCGGATCAGCTCGTTCATCGAGGTATCGGCTTCTTCGACGCTTGGGGCGCTCGAGGCCTTGTCCCAGAGATCATAGATCTTCTGGAAATCGCTGCCTTCAGGCGGCGCAATGCCGCTTTCGCCCTGGGTGCTGTACCAGACATAGGACTGGTTGGCGTAGCTTTCCGAACCCATCATGATGCGCGGGTCGGCCGGGACATAGGTCAGACGGTCGAAGACGATATATTGCATATCGAAATCGTTGTTCGTCCGGTTGTTGTCGAGCTGGGTGCGATCAATGACGCGCGGCAGGATCTCGACGCCGATCTCGGCATAGCTTTCCGCGATCAGTTCGAGCTGCTTGGCAAGAGCCGCGTCGCCACCCTGGACGACAATGCTGAAGCGCTTGCCATCGGGGCGGAGGCGGAAGCCGTCGGCATCGCGCTGGTCGAGCCCGGCTTCGTCGAGCAACTGATCGGCAAGGTCCGGATCGTATTCGGTCCAGTGGTTCTGGAGGTCTTCCTGATAATAGGGCGAGCCATTGACCGGCGCGGCCTGGATGGGCTTGGCGAGACCGGACTGGGTCAATTCGATGATGAGCTCGCGATCAAGGCCGACCGAGAGCGCCTGGCGGACGCGCTTGTCGGCATAGATTTCGTGGAGCACTTCGTCGGTGGTGTTGAGGTTCGGGACCAGCGACCAGACGCCTGAACCCAGCCAGGGGACGAGGTGGTAATTCCCGCGCTCTTCGTTTTCCTTGTAGAAATCGTAGGGCTCGGACATGCCGCGGTCCTGGGCGTCGATCTGACCCTGGGCCACCATGAGCGCGAGGCTCTGCGGATCCTGGTAGAGGCGGTGATTGATGCGGTCGATATAGGGGAGCTGGTTGCCCTCCTGATCAACGGCCCAATAATAGGGGTTGCGCACCATCGTGACGTTTTCGGCCGGGGCCGGCGTCTCGATCTTCCAGGCGGTCAGGACCGGCAGGTCAGGATTGGCCCACCAGGCGGTGGCGCTGCCCTTGGAGCCCCAGAGGTCGGTCCAGCTGGCAACGCCGAATTTGGTAGCGGCGGCGGCGAGTTCTTCTTCGCTCGCATATTTGTCGTTGAACTGGCTGAGATAGTGCTTCGGGAACATGAAGCTCGGGCGATCAAGGCTTGGCTCGCCGGTCGAATCCTTGGCCAGGATCTGGAGGAAATAGACGTAGGGCTGGGCGAACTTGACGGTAAAGGTGCGCTCGTCCTTGATCTCGACTTCCAGCGGCTTGCCGCCGGGCGAGAAGGTCGGATCGATCGTGCCGATGATCTTGGGATTGAGGAAGACGTCCTCGTACCAGAATTTGACGTCTTCGGTGGTCGCCGGCTCGCCATCGGACCATTTGAGGCCATCAAGCAGCGTGAAAGTGAATTCGGTGGAATCCTCGTTGACCGAATAGCTCTCGATATAGCCGTTGGTCAGCTGCGCCGTTCCATCGGGACCGGCGGCCCACTTGAGAACGCGCTCTTCCATAAGCTTGGTCGGGCCCCAGCGATCGCCCGGACCGCTATAGGCGCGGTGCCAGGTGCCACCAAACTGGCCGACTTCAAGAGCGTTGACGACGGTCGGCGTTTTCGGGAGGCGTTCGTCGACGGGCGGCAGACTGCCGGCCTCGACCATCTCCGTCAGCATCGGCGATTCCTTGAAGGCCCAGGCCGCGCTGCTCATGGCCGTTGCGGACAGAGCCACAAGCGCAATACGAGCGATCCATGTCTTTGACTTCATCATTCTCCCCTCCATCAGCCGGGCCTCTCCATGGCGCCGGATGTGAATCAACATCAAACTCAAGCGTAATGAAAAATTTTCATTACATGCGCTCGGGTCGTTCCCTAGTCGTCCACCGTATGCATAAATCTCTTGTCTAGACGGCGGATTTCATGCTGTTACGAAGACACTCTATGCTTCGCAAATTGATCTATGCAATATGAAAAAAATTGCATGACTACTCTCGGAGCTGAATTTTCCGGGGCAGCAGGGTGAACCTGTCGGAGGGCTGAATGGAAGAAGCGACGCAAAATCAGCGCCTTAATGACGATGCGATGACACCGCGCCGCGTGCCCCTCTCAGCGCGAAAAAATTCACAAGCTGGTTACTTACGGCTCCTCGTGGAAGCCATGATGCTGGGCGAACCGCTGCAGCGGCCTGCCCTGGCTCAGAGGGTCGGCCTCTCCCGCCTCGCCGTTTCCGAACTGCTCGCGACACTCGAAACGCGGGGTCTGGTCGAGGTCAAAGGCGCGCTTGGCGGCACGCCCGGACGGTCGCAGCTCTTCTACGCTCTGCGCACTGACGCCGCGCTCAATGTCGGTTTCGATGTGGGTGGCACCAAGGTTGCCGGGGCGATTGCCGATCTCCGGGGTGTCATTCTCGCAGAACTGACCGAACCCACCGTCCGGACAGGGCTCGCCGGTCTTGTCGGGCAGTTGTCTTCCATGGTCGACGCTCTCTGCGAAAAGGCGCAAGTGCCACGCTATCGCTTGCGGGCGGCAGGGATTGGCGTTCCTGCGGCCGTGCAGCCGGACACAAATGTGCTGAGCCTTGCCGATAACCTCCCGGGCCTTGAGGACGGGGATTTTCCGGCCGCCTTGCGTGAGGCCCTCGGCGTGGATGTGTTGATCGACAATGACGTCAATCTCGCGCTCCTGGCGGAAGTCGGGCATGGCAGTGCGCGGGATCGGGGCAATGTCGCCTTCATCGCCCTTGGCACCGGCATTGGCGGCGCGCTCGTCATCAACGGCAAGCTGTTGCGCGGTGCGCATGGCGGCGCCGGCGAAATGGGCTATATGCCGCTTTGGACCATCGAGAACCGCGGCGTGCCGGGGCTTGAGGAACGGGTGGGCGAAGCCGGTATCAGGCGTTTCTACACAGCGGCAGGCGGCGATGCCAGCCATGTCGTTCGCGATATCTTCGAGATGGCGGCAGCAGGCAATGGCCCTGCCCTCTCGACGCTCGACACCACGGCCGAACATGTCGCGCGAGCAGCATTGACCGTTCTGGCGCTGATCGATCCCGACGTGATCGTACTTGGTGGGAGTATCGGCTCACGGCCCGAACTGATCGAGCGGGTCAGGACACGCGTCGAAGAAGCCTGGATGCGGCCAATCGAGATCGTGCGCAGCCAAAGCGGTGGCCGCGCGGGGCTACTGGGCGCCGTGGAATTTTCCAATCAGCATATGCTCGAGCAGATGTTCGGCTCCCATCCGCGCGCCTGACAGCTTCTCGTTTCTTTGGCATTGGTCTATCCTCATCTGGTCGCATATGCGCTGAGGAGGATTTCGCATGGCCGATGTTCGCCCACCGACGGGTGTCACGCCCTATATCAATGTCGACGGCGCCAAACGCGCGCTCGAATTTTACGAAAAAGCCTTTGCCGGCGAGGTGAAGCAGACGATGCCGGCCGAAGGCAGCGACCGGTTGATGCATGCCGAGATCGCCATCAACGGCACCTCGATCTACCTCTCGGATTTCTTTCCCGATTATGGCTTTCCGCCCGTGCCGCCGCAGGCGTTCAACCTACACATTCATGTCGAGGACGCGCAGGCCTGGTGGGACCGGGCCGTCGGCGCGGGATGCCTCGTCGTGCAGCCGCTCAAGAAGGAATTCTGGGGCGATATCTACGGCCAGCTCCGCGATCCCTTCGGCGTAACCTGGGCGATCGGACAGTCCGATACACACTGAACCACGCCACGAAAAAGAAATCCCCGCTTTCGCGGGGATTGTTTGAGAGACTGAGTGGTAAGCTATGCGCTCAATAGGCTGTCTTCGAATAAAGACGGACCATGTTCTTGGCAGATCCCGGAGGCTGCCAATAGATACGGGCGACGAGGTCGCGAATACGGCCACTGCGGACCAGATCCATTCCGAAGGCGCTTTTTGCAGCAGCCTCAGGGGTTGAAGCATCGACGACATGTTCGGCCTGGACCGTTTCGCCTCGAGCATCGACAACGCGGTATTGCATGAATTCTTCCCCCGACACGCAAAGCGCCCCGGTGACGACGAGTCGCCGGGGCCTTTGGGCCGATGACCAATCTGATCAGTCATCGTCTATGAGAGGTTAACGGGCTCGATCACTTCTGGTTCCCGCGCCGGGTGTGCCCTACGGAAAATGCGCTAGGGGTATATCCCAAGTTAACGGGAAATATACCGTGACGATGAGATTCTCGGGCCGTGCGCCTCACGTCTTGGTGAGCATACGAGGCGTCGAGGAGGAGTCGTGCGTCTCAATTCCCTGCCCATCCGCGTATCCCTGTTCGCGGGTGTCGTCATCGCCCTCGTTTTCTGTGTCGGCATGAGTTTCCTCGTGCAGCATATCGGCACCTCCGTGGAAAAGCAGACGACGGCGCTGCAGGCAGAAACGACACGCTCGCTCTCCGAGAAGGTTTCCCGCGATCTCGTTCTGGCGGAACAGACCGCCGTCGATATTGCGACGACGACAGCCGCGATGAAAACCGCAGGCATCACCGACCGCGCCGCCTATGACGGTGTGCTGCAGGCAATGCTCGCGGCCAATCCGGAACTGCTCGCTACCTGGTCGGCCTGGCAGCCGCAGGCGCTCGATGGCCGCGATGCCGAGTTCGCAGGGCAAGCCCCATGGGACGTGACGGGCCGTTTCGTGCCCTATTGGCAGCGCGGCAGCGGCACCATCGTTCAGGAAATGCTGACCGGGTATGACACACCCGGCGCCGGCGACTATGCCTTGCTGCCAAAATCGCTCGATCGCGCCGTCGCCATCGAACCCTATCCCTATGTGGTGGGCGGCCAGGAAATCCTGATCACCTCCTTTGGTGTGCCGATCAAGGTCGGTGGCGCCTATGTCGGCACCGCCGGCATCGATCTCTCGCTCGGATCGATCAATGCCGAACTCTCGCAAATGCGGCCCTTCGATACCGGCAATGTGGCGCTGGTCTCGGCAACCGGCATCGTCGTGGCACATCCCGACGCAAGCCTCGTGGGCAAGACATTGCCCGCCGACAATCCGCTGGCGCAACTCGTGCAAAAATCTCTCGCCAGCACCGACTATGTCGAAACCGAAGCAGCCGGAACCGATGGCGCCCCCTGGCGCTATATGGCGGTGAGCTTTGCCGCAGGGGGAACGCAGGACCGCTGGAGCGTCGTCTCGCTCGTACCGCAGGCGACGCTGAGCGCGGCCGTATCGGAAGCGCGCTGGGCCATCATTGGGCTCTCGGCCCTTTGCATCATTGCCGCCATCGCCATCGTCTTCGTCTTGATGCTGCGCCTTGTCGGCCGGCCGCTCGGCAAGCTCGGCGCAACCGTCGAGACCATGGCCAAGGGCAATTATGATCTCACCGTGCCGTATATGACGCGCAAGGACGAGATCGGCACCCTGTCTCGCTCGGTCGATGTGTTCCGCGACAATGGTCTCAAGGTCGCGGCAATGACCGAAGCCGAAGCTGTGCGCATCATCCGCGATCGCGACGAGCGCGCCAAGATGATGGCCGAGCTTCAATCGGCTTTCGGCAATGTCGTCGATGCCGCCATTGCGGGCGATTTCTCGCGCCGGGTGAATTCCGAATTCCCCGATGCCGAGCTCAATGCGCTGGCGCATGGCGTCAACACGCTGGTTGAAACGGTCGATGCGGGGCTCGATGAAACCGGCAAGGTTCTGGCGGCACTGGCCGATACCGACCTGACGCAGCGTATCCAGGGCAATTACAGCGGTGCCTTTGCCAAACTGAAGAACGACACCAATGCGGTCGCCGATCGTCTGACCGATGTCGTCGGGCAATTGCGCGGCACGTCGCGCTCGCTGCGCACGGCAACGGCCGAAATCCTCTCGGGCGCCAACGATCTCAGCGACCGCACCACCAAGCAGGCGGCAACGATCGAAGAAACCTCGGCCGCCATGGAGCAATTGGCCCGCACCGTGATCGATAATGCGAGCCAGGCAGAAACCGCTTCAAAGAAGGCCGAGGACGTCTCGCGCTCGGCCGAAGAAGGCGGCAGCCTGATGAACGATGCGAATAGCGCAATGGACCGGATCACCCAGTCTTCGGCCAAGATCTCCAACATCATCGGCATGATCGACGACATTGCCTTCCAGACCAATCTGCTCGCGCTCAACGCATCGGTCGAAGCTGCGCGCGCCGGCGAAGCGGGCAAGGGCTTTGCTGTGGTCGCCGTCGAAGTGCGGCGTCTGGCGCAGAGCGCGGCGCAGGCATCGTCGGACGTCAAGCAATTGATCGAGCAGAGCACGGTGGAAGTGTCGGCCGGCTCGCGACTCGTCGCCAATGCAGCCGATCGACTGGTTTCCATGCTCGAAGCCGTGCAGGAAAACAGTTCGCTCCTCAACGCCATTGCCCGCGGCAGCCGCGAACAGGCTTCGGCCATCGAGGAAGTTTCCACCGCCGTGCGGCAGATGGACGAAATGACCCAGCATAATGCCGCGCTTGTCGAGGAGATCAACGCCTCGATCGAACAGACCGAAGCGCAGGCCAGCGAACTTGACCATGTGGTCGACGTCTTCCGCATCAGCCACATGGAGCAGCGCGCCCCGGAGCGCGCTCCGGCCCGGCCTGCGGCCAAGGCGGCGACGGCGGCAAAATATCAGGTGCAGGGCAATGCCGCGCTCGCGCAGGACTGGTCGGAGTTCTAAGACCTCCACTGCAGACCAAAATTGACAGGGGCCAGCCGCGGGTTGGCCCCTTTCTTTTTGTGCAGAAGGCCGCCCATTAAAAATATGCAATGTTCCGCTTTGGGGGTGCCCAAATCTCTTGCCATGCGTTGTAGGGTCAACGGCGGCGGGGGTGCCGCCGGCGACACGGGAGCATGCAATGCAAATCGCTATGGTGGGGCTGGGGCGCATGGGCGCCAATATGGTGCGGCGGCTGATCAAGGCCGGGCACGAATGCGTCGTCTTCGACGTCAGCCCGGACAATGTCGCGGCGCTGGTCAAGGAAGGCGCGGTTGGCGCCAGCTCCATGGAAGAGATGATCGGCAAGCTCCAGGCGCCGCGCGCGGTCTGGCTGATGCTGCCGGCTGCAATCACCGGAAAGATCGCCCGCGAAGTGGCGGGGCATTTGCAGCCGGGCGATACCATCATCGATGGCGGCAATTCCTACTATCGCGATGCGGTGGATCTGGCGCGCGAGTTCCAGGCGCAAAATATCAGCTTTGTCGACGTCGGCACGAGCGGCGGGGTCTGGGGCCTCGAGCGCGGCTATTGCCTGATGATCGGCGGACCCAAGGATAGTTTTGCGCGGCTCGAGCCGATCTTTGCCTCGCTCGCGCCGGGCAAGGACGGCAATGGCGCCGAAGCCGGCTCGGGCGACACGGCGCCGCTAGGGTATCTGCATTGCGGGGCGAGCGGCGCGGGGCACTTCGTCAAGATGGTGCACAATGGCATCGAGTATGGGCTGATGGCGGCCTATGCCGAGGGGCTCAATATCTTGAAGGCTGCCGATGCGGGCAGCGAAGCGCGGGCTGCGGATGCCGAGACGGCGCCGCTCCATGATCCGCAATATTATCAGTTCGATATCGATGTCGGCGGGGTCGCGGAAGTCTGGCGGCATGCAAGCGTCATCAGCTCGTGGTTGCTCGACCTGACGGCATCGACGCTGAAGACAGATCCGGAATTGACCAATTTTGGCGGCAAGGTTTCGGATTCTGGGGAAGGCCGCTGGACGCTGCGGGCGGCGGTCGAGACCGGGGTGCCGGCGCCGGTTTTGTCCTCGGCGCTTTTCGGTCGCTTTGCCTCGCGCGATGCCGACGAATATTCCAACAAGCTGATCTCGGCCATGCGCTACGCCTTTGGCGGCCACAGCGAAAAGCACTGAGGAGGCCACTATGCGCAGGACATCCTCGGATGCGCTCGTCGTTTTCGGCGTGACGGGCGATCTCGCCCACAAGATGATCCTGCCCTCGCTCTACCAGATGGTGCGGCGGGGGCATCTCGATAAGCCGGTGGTCGGGGTGGCGCTCGACGATTGGAGCCAAGAGCAATTGTCGGAGCGGGCACGCGATGCCGTGACCAAGCAATTCGGCACGGTGGACGAGGCGGTGTTCGGCAAGCTGATGGGCCTGATGCATTATGTATCGGGGGACTATAAGCAGGCAGCGACCTTCGAAAAGCTGCGCGCGGCCTTGGGGACGCACAAGCATCCGCTCTATTATCTTGCCATCCCACCATCGCTGTTCGGCACCGTGGCTGATGGGCTGGAGGCGGCGGGGATCGCCAAGGGGGCGCGGCTGATGGTGGAAAAACCATTTGGCCGGGATCTTGCCACCGCACAGGCGCTCAATGCGACGCTGCACAAGGTGTTCGAGGAAGATGCGGTGTTTCGCATCGACCATTTCCTTGGCAAGGAGGCGATCCAGAACCTGCTTTATATCCGCTTCGCCAACGCGTTCATCGAGCCGATCTGGAATCGCAACTATGTCGAGAGCGTCCAGGTCACCATGGCCGAGGACTTTGGCATCAAGGGCCGCGGCAAATTCTATGACGAGGTCGGGGCCATTCGCGACGTTGTGCAGAACCACCTGCTCAATGTCCTGCTGCTTCTCGCCGTCGAGCCGCCGGTCAATGGCGAATCCGATGACCTCAGCGACGAGAAGGTGCAGGTTTTGAAGGCCATTCGGCCGCTGAAGAAGGAAGACGTCGTGCGCGGGCAGTTCGACGGCTATCTCGACGAGCCGGGCGTCGCGCCGAAATCCGCGCGCGAGACGTTTGCGGCGCTGCGCTTTGCCGTCGATACCTGGCGCTGGGAAGGCGTGCCGTTCTATATCCGCGCGGGCAAGGAACTGCCGGTCAAGGTGACCGAGGTGATTGTTCGCTTCCGCAGGCCGCCGATTGCGGTGTTCGACGGTTTCCCCAAGGACCAGGCCAATTACGTGCGCTTCCGGCTCGGGCCGCAGGTGGTGACGGGGATCGGCGTGCGGCGGAAGAAAGCGGGCGGGGACATGGTTGGGGAACCGATCGAACTGACCGCGCTCGACGATACGACCGACGACATGATGCCCTATGAGCGGCTGATCGGCGACGCCATGGCGGGCAAGCGGCAGCTTTTTACGCGGCAGGATGCGGCGGAACTGGCATGGCGGATTTTCGACCCCATCCTCGATGATCCCCAGGCTCCGGCACGCTACAAGCCGCGCACCTGGGGACCGAAGGCCGCGATGAAGGGGTTTGAACCGCCCGGCGGCTGGGTGGATCCGGAGGCTTGATCATGGCAGACAAAAAGGTCCTCGCTGTCGATATCGGCGGCTCGCATGTCAAGATCATGGCCAATACCGGTGGCCAGGTGCGCAAGGTCGCGTCGGGTCCGACGATGAATGCCGAGACCATGGCAACGGATTTGCAGACGCTGTGGGAGGGGCTCGACTTCGATGTCATCGCCATGGGCTATCCCGGACCCGTGGTGCACAACAAGATCCTGGCCGAGCCGCATAATCTTGCGCCGGGCTGGGTCGGGTTCGATTTCGAAAAGCGGTTCGGCAAGCCGGTGCGGATCATAAACGACGCCCTGATGCAGGCGATCGGCAGCTATGACGGCGGGCGGATGCTGTTTTTGGGGCTCGGCACCGGGCTTGGGGCGGCGATGCTGGTCGAGCACGTGGCTCAACCGATGGAACTGGCGCACCTGCCCTACAAGAAGGGCCGCACCTATGAGGATTATCTCGGCGAAGCGAGCCTTGAACAGCGCGGGCGCAAGAAGTGGAAGCACCATGTGTTTGAGGCGGTCGAAACTCTGACGGCGGCGCTGCAACCGGACTATGTGGTGATCGGCGGCGGCAATGTGGATGCGCTCGATGACCTGCCGCCCAAGGCAAGGCGGGGGGATAATGCCAATGCGTTCAAGGGCGGGTTCGCGCTTTGGACGGATGAGAAGCTGGTGGTTTGAGGGGATCAAGCGACCGGCGTCGGCCCAACCACTGGCTGTTACCCCGGCAAGGGCCGGGGCCTATCCTGAGATCTCAAGATGAATCCCGGCTCAAGGCCGGGATGACACGGTGCTTGGGATGACTCCGAGGGAACGCCTCAATCCACCGCCAATCCGATCGAAAAATCCTTGTCCTTCCACTCCCCGTCACCATTGCGGAAAGTGAAGTCCAAAGTCTTGTGACCTTCGAGGTCGGCAGCGGTGAACAGGACGCAATGCATGCCGAGGCCGTTGAGGACTGAGGCTTTGTCCCTGGCATTTTCCCAACCGTTTAGGCCGAAATGCAGGGTAAAAGGGTCGCAGGCTTCGATGGAGATGGCTTTGCCTTTGGCGATGGCTGCGAAGGGGCTCGACTCCCGCCAATGCCAGGTCGCGGCCGTGGGCCGTTTGCCGGCATAGCGGGAGGCGATGACGTCGAAGAGTTCAGCCGGGCGGCCGGTAGTCTGCGTCGCCAAGAGTTTCAATAGTTCGCCATGGGCCCAGACGAGGGGCATGGCGCTGCCGGAGGGTTCGCCGGGGACGAGGCCGTGTTCGGGCATGGCTTCGCCGTCCCAGACCTGTTCGGGGATGAGGCCGCCCTTCCCCACCATGCGCAGCATGGAATTGAGATAGGGCATGGCGTCTTCGCCACTGAGGGCCGCATAGTGTCCGCGTTCGCCGGCGAGCAGTGGCCAGGGGCGGCCGACGCCGAGGCCGTCGAAGGGCGTACCGTCTTCGTGTTCGCCATAGCCATCGCCATTGTAGCGATAATAAGCGATGCCGGTGGGCAATTCGGCGCGCAGCTTGGCGTCGATCAGCTTGACCGTATCGACGATGCGCCGATCGTCAGCCGCGCGGAGGCCGGTGCGGACAAGGTACAAGAATTCGAGGCCGATGAGATCGCCGGCCGGTGTTTCGCCATTCTGGACATTGCGGCGGCTGATGATCCCGTCGATGCCGCCATCGACCGCGCGGGGCCCGAGGCGGATATAGTAGCCTGGGAGGTCGAGACCGGCACAGAGATGGCCATTGACCGAATAGGTCCAGTCCTCGATGCGCTCGTTCCAGCTATCGGAGAGGGAAAGGATATAGTCGCGGTCTTCGCCAGTGAAATAATCGGCCGAGACGACGAGCGCGACGATCAACATGGCGAGGGTAAAGGGGCTGGCGCCGGCGTTTTCTTCCCAACGATCCTGATCGCTCATCGGGCCATTTCGGACGATGAAACGGATGGCGCTGCGCACCATGGCTTCTTCGGGTGGCGAATTGGTGAGGTGGCCGACGGCGCGCAGTTTTGCGGCGAGAATGACGGGGAGCGCAACCTCGTCCATCTGCTTGCCGCTCCAATAGCCGCGGCCATCGGGAAAATAGTTTTGCGCCCAACTGCCATCGTCGGCCTGGGTCCCGATGAGATAATCGAGCGTGCGGCCGGCATCCTCGTAGAGGCCGACAGTGATGAGGGCGAAGGCGGCTTCGACCGTGTCACGGGTCCAGACCAGATGATAGCCGCCGGCGTCGTCGTGGCTCGAACCCCAGGGCACGGAGAGGCTCGCGACCATGGCGCCGGCATAGGTGCGGTCCTCATGGCATTTGATGACCATGGCGGAGCGGCGGGCGGCTTCTTCAACTTCCGGCGCAGCATAGGGGATGCGCAGGTGCTGGGCCCAATCCTCCCAGCTCTTCATGAAGATATCGCGGCTTTCGTCGTAGGAGTCCGCCAGGCTCGATCGGGCGAGCGTGCGCGCGCCTTCCGGCGTTTCGGAAAAGCCGAGCGCGAGTACGCCATTGTCCGAGGCGAGTTCGCCCATGAGAGCGACATTGCCGCCCTTGGCTTCGGGAAACGTCCAGGTCATGCCGCCATTGGCGGAAAAATCCTGCCAGCCATCGGAGGTGCCAACAAAGCCGGCGCTGGTGCGGAGAAAGCCCCCATCGGCGCGGAGGCAGAGGGCCGTGGCATTGTGGCTGGCCGAAAGATCTTTGCCGGCCACGGCATCGTTCTCGCGCGCACCATCGAGATGGGGCGCCAAGAGCACATAGAGCCGCGCATCTTCGCCCGAAAGGGCATAGCGGATGAGGAGGCAATCGCGCAGCGGGTGCGGCAGGACTTCGAGTTCGAGCCGGTAGTGCTCGCCCTCATGAACGACGGTCGGCAGCGGAATATAGGGTTTGGGAAGCGAGAAGAGATAGGTGTCGGCGCGCTTGAGTTCGGTCCATCCGCCCTTGTGCGCGATGATGAAGCCGAGATCGCGTATCTGGGGGCGGCCCGTGGACGGCCAATAGACCTCGTTGACGATGCCATGACCGAGGGTCGCCCAGATGCGGCTCGCTCCCAGCCCAGTCGTGATCATGTCCTTGTCGCTGGAAGACCAAGTGGGCTCAAGACCCGGCGCGCCGGGCGGGACATGTTCGGTCATTTTCACTATTCGACGCTGAAGACTATTCAGCAGAGAAGATGCCGCAGGATGGCGCTTGGTTCCAGCGCCATCCTGCACAGACGCGCGATTACCAGCGTGGCTTGCCGTCGGTGAGGCCGCCGGCGCAGGCCTTGTCGATGGCGGCGAGTTCTTCGGCGGTGAAATCGAGATTGCTGAGCGCGCCGATATTATCGTCGAGTTGTTCGAGCGTGCGAACGCCGATCAGGGCCGAAGTGACTTCTGGGCGGCGCAGCACCCAGGCCAGCGCCAGTTGCGGCAGGGTCTGGCCGCGCGAGCGAGCGATTTCGGCCATACCATCGACGGCAGCGAGAGTCTCGGGCTTGATCTTGGCGGCATCGAGGAAGGGATTATTGGAGGTGCCGCGCGAGCCCTTGGTGTCGCCGCTGTTATACTTGCCCGAGAGCACGCCCTGGGCGAGCGGGGAAAAGGCGATGATGCCAATGCCGAGTTCGCCGCAGGCATCGATGGTGCGATCGGTTTCGATCCAGCGATTGAGGGCGGAATAGCTCGGCTGATGGAGGATCGGTTTGACGCCGAGGTCCGAAAGGATGCGATGGGCTTCGCGCGTCTCGGCTTCGGGATAATTGGAAATGCCGACATAGAGCGCTTTGCCCTGTTGGACGAGGGTTGCCAGCGCGCCCATGGTTTCATCGAGCGGGGTGTTGGGATCGTAGCGATGGGAATAAAAGACGTCGACATAGTCGAGGCCCAAACGCTTCAGGCTCTGTTCGCAGGAGGCGATGAGACTCTTGCGGCTGCCCCATTCGCCATAGGGGCCTTCCCACATGTGGTAACCGGCCTTTGAAGAGACGATGATTTCGTCGCGATAGGGCTTGAAATCGTGCGCCATGACCTTGCCGAACAGCTCTTCGGCCGAGCCCGGAGGGGGACCGTAATTGTTGGCGAGATCGAAATGGGTGATGCCGGCATCGAAAGCGCGGCCAAGAATGGCGAAGGCGCCGGGATAATCGCGGGTGCCCCCAAAGTTCTGCCAGAGCCCGAGGCTGATGGCGGGCAGTTTGAGGCCGGAGCGGCCGGCGCGGCGATAGACCATGTCTTCGTAGCGCGCAGGGGAAGCCTGATAGGTCATGAAAATATCCTCCTCGAAATCACTGGCGCCTTTGTAAGGGAGGAATGCGGCGGCGTCAGCTTCGATGGAAAGATTGAGGGGTGGATTGGTAAAGCTACCGCCTAGCGCCGGACGCCCAAGCGGCTCATTTTTTCGCTGAGGGTGCGGCGGGGGACTTGCAGTGCCTCGGCGGCGGCGGCGATGGAGTCGTTGTGGCGGGAGAGTTCGGTTTCGATCAGGTGTTTTTCATAGGCGGCGACGCGATCGGCGAGACCACCGGCGGCTTCGGGCATACTGCGATCGGCGGGGCCGATGATGGCGGCGAGGGAGCGGCCAGTCGCGTCGAGGCCAATGGCGAAGCGCTCGGCGGCGGCTTTCAATTCGCGGACATTGCCGGGCCAATCATAGCGGCGGATGGCGTCAAGATCGGCGGGATGGAGGCTCGGTGCAGGCCGGCCGAAGCGCTTGGCGGCTTCGCCGAGGAAATGGTGGAATAGCAGGACGCAATCCTCGCCGCGGGCGCGGAGCGGCGGCAGGATGATAGTCGCGAGGTTGAGCCGATAATAGAGATCGGCGCGGAAGCGGCCGGCTTCACTTTCGGCGCCGAGATCGACCTTTGAGGCGGCGATGATCCGCACATCGAGTGGAATCTGGCGGTTGGAGCCAACACGCTCAACCACCCGCTCCTGAATGACGCGCAGGACCTTGGCCTGGGCGAGGAGCGGCATGGATTCGATCTCGTCGAGCAGCAGCGTGCCGCCATTGGCATATTCGAATTTGCCGACCCGCTGGCTGCCTGCGCCGGTAAAAGCACCCGCTTCGTGGCCGAAGAGCTCGCTTTCGATCAGTTCGGACGGGATGGCGGCGCAATTGACGGCGACGAAGGGGGCCTTGGCGCGCGGGGAGAAATCATGAAGGCAGCGGGCGACGACTTCCTTGCCCGTGCCGGTTTCGCCGAGAATGATCACATCGGCCGGAATATGGGCCAGTTCGCGTACCGTGTGGCGGAGGCGCTCGACGGCGTCGGAACTGCCAACGAGGCGGAGGGCAAGTTCGGATTCGCCGCCATCGAGCCGGCGCTTCAAATCAGCGATTTCGCGCTTGAGCAGGGCCTGTTCGGCGGCGCGCTTGAGGCTCGTTACCAATTCGTCGGGCACATAGGGCTTTTGGATGAAATCGAACGCACCCTGGCGCATGGCCTCGACAGCCATGGGCACATCGCCATGGCCGGTGATCAGGATCACTTCGGCCGGCACCATGCGCTCGCGGACCTTTTTGAGGAGATCGAGCCCGGAAAGGCCGGGCATGCGAACGTCGCTGAGGATGACATGGGGTTTGATCTCGTCGAGCCGGGCGAGCGCGGAACTGGCGTCGGTCGCGACATGGGTCGCAAAGCCCGAAAGGCGGAGCCATTGCTCGAGGGCGGTGCGGATCATTTCCTCATCATCGATGATGAGCACGCTTTGGTCAGACAATCTGTTCTCTTTCGGCTGTGACCACGATTGGGAGGGTCAGCGTGAAGCAGGCGCCATGGCCGGGCGGGCTTTCGACGGCAAGCGTGCCGCCCATGTCGCGCACGAGGCCATAGGAGATGGAGAGGCCGAGGCCCAAGCCTTCTCCCGGTCCCTTGGTGGAATAGAAGGGGTCGAAAATGCTGGTCAGCGCTTCGGGCGCAATGCCGGTGCCGGTATCGCTGACGGCGAAGCGCGCGCGGCCGTCGGCTCCGGTGTGGGCGGCAATCGAGAGGACGCGGATGCTCTGGCCGGCCATGGCGTCGGCGGCATTGGTGAAGAGGTTGATGAGCACCTGTTCGATATGGATGGGATTGCCGGCGATGCGGATCGGAAGCCGCGGGCGGCGGTATTCGACCTCGATGCCGAGGGCGCGCAGCTTGTGATCGACGAGATCGAGCGCATTGGCGACGACCGCGGCGGCATCGGCTTCCATCGGCGCGGCGCTCTGCTTGCGGGCAAAGGTTTTGAGATGGCCGGTGAGCGCAGCGAGGCGATCGACGATGCGGTCGATATGGCCGAGAACGCTGGTTATGTCCTCATCCTGGCGGCGTGCGGCGAGGAGTTTGGCGCTGGCAAGGTGCGTCGTCAGCGCGGCGACGGGCTGGCTGACTTCATGGGCGACGCCGGCAAGGGCCTGGCCGAGGCTCGCGAGTTTGGCGGCCTGCACGAGATGGCCCTGCACGGCGCGCTCGGCGGCTTCGGCGCGGATGCGGTCGGCGATTTCGGCGCGAAGGGCCTCGTTGGTGACATAGAGATCTTCGGTGCGCTCGGCGACGCGCAGTTCGAGCTTTTCGTGATCGACGAGGCGCTGGGCGAGCATCCGGCGGCGCTGGAGGAGGAGTGCGGCGATGAGGCAAAGCGCGGCCACGGCGAGCGCGGCGGCGAGGGCGGCGATCCAGGCATCGCGGAAGAGCGGCCAGGCGGGCGTGAAGGAAATGATGCGCCACTGATGCACCGGCAGGCGCATCTCGTCGACGATGAAGATGCCGCTCGTATCGGTATCTTCATCAGCGATGTAGGCGAAATTGACGCCGCGCGAGGGCCAGATATCGACGGCGACCGGTTGATCGCTGGCGCCTTGCGCGCCATAGCGCAATTGCGGGGCGATCATCGCATAGGTGCTGGCAGGGAGCGGCGAGATCGGGCGATAGCGCCAATCGGGGCGTGTGGAGAGGATGGTGATATTGTTGATATCGACGATGCCGATCAATTCGCCCGAGCGCCACCAATTGGCTTCGATCTCGCCGAGATTGATCTTGGTGACGGCTACGCCAAGGGGTCCGTTTTCGCCATCGATGCGACGGGCGAGGAAATAGCCGGCGACCCCAGTGACCGTGCCGACGGCGTAGAATTTGGCATCGCCATCGAACATGGCTTCTTCGAAATAGGGACGGTAAGCGAGGTTTTCGCCGACGAAACTGTCATAGGCCCACCAGTTCGATGCGGCGACGACATGGCCATCGGCGGCCATGACGAAAAGCTCCCCTGCCCCGGCCGTGTCATTGAGGCGGGAGAGGAAGGCATTGGCAGCTTCCCGCCTCTCGGTATTTTGCGGCTCAGCGAGAACGTCGCGGACTTCGGCGGCCAGTGCGATACTCGAGGGGAGATAATGGAAGCGCTCGATAATGGCTTCGAGCGTACGGTCAAAAAGCGCGAGGCGCCGATCGGCCTGATCGCCGGCATTGCGAAGGCCAGCCGAGAGCGTCCACTCGAACGCCACCCAGCCCGTGCCGAGGATGGCGAGTGCCGCCAAGGCGAAAGCGAGCAGCGTGCGCCGCGAGCGTATTCCGCGATGGACCAGACGATTGGCCATGGCTTTTGTTGGCAAGAATTTGCCACCCTTCGGGTACAGTTCTGGCAAGTTTCCGCCACATTGGCCAGTGCGAAATGCACAAAACGCAGGTCTGGCCTGCATTTTTGAGTTGGCATACGGTTTGCAACAGGAATTGCGAGACCGGCGGAGGAGCCGGCTACAGATCACTTCCGGGAGGAAACCAATGAAGAAGACTTTTGCCGTCGCCACACTGATCGCCTTTGCCCTGTCCGGCACGGCCTTTGCGCAGGACTATCCGACCAAGCCGATTACCGTCGTCGTGCCCTTCTCGGCTGGCGGCCCGACCGACACGGTGGCGCGCCTCGTTGCCGAAGCCATGAGCCAGGATCTTGGTCAGCAGGTCGTGGTGCAGAACGTCGGTGGCGCAGGTGGCACGCTGGGCGCCGGCCAGGTCGCGACCGCGGCGAATGACGGCTATACGCTCCTGCTCCACCATATCGGCATGTCGACCGCCCCGACGCTTTATCGCAGCCTGCCCTATGATCCGCTGACCGATTTCGCGACCATCGGCCTCATCACCTCGGTGCCGATGACGCTCGTGGCCCGCAAGGATTTCGAACCCAATACGCTCGAAGAACTGCTGACCTATATCAAGGCCAATGGCGAGAACGTCACCTATGCCCATGCCGGTATCGGTTCGGCCAGCCAGCTTTGCGGCATGCTGTTGATGGAGCAGACCGAAACGATCATGACCACCGTGCCCTACCAGGGTGCTGGCCCGGCCATGACCGACATCATCGGTGGCCAGATCGACATGATCTGCGACCAGACGACCAACACAACGAGCCAGATCCAGGCCGGTGAAGTCAAAGCCTATGCCGTGACCTCGCCCGAGCGTCTCGCCAATCTCCCCGAGGTGCCGACCACCAAGGAAGCCGGGCTCGATCTCGAAATCGGCGTGTGGCACGGGCTTTATGCACCAGCCGGCACCGATCCTGCGATCATCGAACGTCTCGACGCCGCACTGCAGAAGGCCCTGACCAATGAAACGGTCATCGCCCGCTTTGCCGAACTGGGTACGACGCCGGTGACGGCCGAAGAAGCGACTCCTGCTGCGCTGACCGAAACGCTCACCAGCCAGATCGAACTCTGGCGCGGCGTCATCGAAGCCGCCGGCGTCTACGCCGAGTAAACGACCAGCCTAAAAGCGGCCCGCACTTACGCGGGCCGCACTTGGCGTAAAATCAAAAAAGTCTTGGGGAGGCGGCCATGCTGGCCAAGTTTTCACTTCGCGAATTGCTCGCGGGCGGCATTTTCGTGCTCGCCGGAGCCTATTTCGCGCTCGAAGCGTTCAACTATGAAGTGGGCACGGCCTTTCGCATGGGCCCAGGCTTCATGCCGCTCTTCCTTGGTGCGGTGCTCGCAGCTTTAGGGATCGGCGTTGCCGCCAGCGGCTGGCAGAAACCGGACAAAGAAAAGCCCTTGCCGCCATCCTGGCGCGGCATTGCGCTGATCATCGGCGTCGTCATCTTCTTTGGCGCGACTATCCGCGGACTCGGCTTCGTGCCCGTCGTCTTTATCGGCTCGTTCGGTTCGGCCATGGCCAGCCGGCTCAATTCGCCGCTCTTTGCCGCGCTATTGGCGGCCGGGCTCACCGTTCTCTGCACCGCCATCTTCGTCATCGGCCTCGGCATGACCGTGCCGTGGTTCGGGCCCTGGCTCGGTCAATAGGAGCGATCAATGGATATCATCGGCTATCTCGGCCTCGGTTTTTCCGTCGCCCTCGACCCTATCAACATTCTCTATTGCTTCATCGGCGTGCTGCTCGGCACTCTGGTCGGCGTGTTGCCCGGCATCGGGCCGACGGCCACCATTGCCATGCTCTTGCCGATCACCTTTTCGCTCTCGCCGGCCGCTGCGCTGATCATGCTCGCCGGCATCTATTACGGCGCGCAATATGGTGGCTCGACCACCGCGATCCTCATCAACTTGCCCGGTGAGAGCTCATCGGCGGTGACGGCGATCGATGGCTATCAGATGGCCAAGAAAGGCCGCGCCGGACATGCGCTCGCAACGGCCGCGCTCGGCTCGTTCTTTGCCGGTACCGTCGGCACGCTGCTTCTGGCCTTCTTCGCCCCGCCCCTTGCACGAGCGGCGCTCAATTTCGGGGCGCCGGAATATTTTGCGCTCATCGTGCTCGGGCTGCTCGTCTCCATTGCCTTGGCGCATGGCTCGATCCTGAAAGCGCTGGCGATGATCGTGCTAGGCCTTTTGTTGGGCATGGTGGGCCAGGACATCTATACCGGCACGCCGCGCTTCACGCTGGGCATCCGCGAGCTCTATTCCGGCCTCAACTTCGTGTCGGTCGCCGTCGGTATCTTTGGCGTCGCCGAAATCCTGCGCAATCTTGAAAACGAGAAGGGCCGCGATGTCATGGTCAAGTCCGTCAAGGGACTTTGGCTGGGCAAGGAAGAGTTCAAGCGCATCATTGCCCCGGTGATCCGCGGCACGGCGCTCGGCTCCATCCTCGGTATTCTGCCGGGCGGCGGGCATATTCTCGCGTCCTTCGCCTCCTACTCGGCGGAAAAGCGTCTTTCGAAGCATCCTGAGGAATTCGGCCATGGCGCGATCGAAGGCGTGGCGGGCCCGGAATCGGCGAACAATGCGGCGGCGCAGACCTCCTTCATTCCGCTGATGACGCTCGGCATTCCAGCGCACCCGGTGATGGCGCTGATGGTTGGTGCGTTCATCCTGCAGGGCATCACGCCCGGCCCCAACGTGATCAACGATCAGCCGGCACTCTTTTGGGGCATCATTGCCTCGATGTGGATCGGCAACCTCTTGCTGGTGCTTCTCAACCTGCCGCTGATCGGGCTTTGGGTGAAGATGCTCTCCATTCCCTATCGCGCGCTGTTTCCGGCCATCGTGCTCTTTGCCTGCATCGGCTGCTATTCGATCAACCAGAACATCTTTGACGTCTTCGCCATCGGCTTCTTCGGCATCCTTGGCTATGTGCTGATCCGCCTCGGTTGCGAACCGGCGCCACTGCTCCTCGGCTTCGTCCTCGGTCCGCTGCTCGAAGAACACTTGCGCCGCGCCATGATCATCTCGCGCGGGGACCCGATGGTGTTTTTGGAACGCCCGATCTCGGCAACGCTGCTGGGCCTTGCCTTGCTTGCGGTGATCATTGCGGTGCTCCCCTCGATCCGGAAGAAGCGCAAGGAAGTGTTTGTCGAAGAGGACTGAGTGGGTTTTGCAAGATTTGGATGGGCGTCACGCAAGTGGCGCCCATTTTTGTTTGGGGGGGCCATGCGCTCCGGAGCCATTGGATTCTGGAAGCTCACCCAAGAGCCGCCTTTCCCTCTGGCTTGACCCGAGCAACTGTGTTGTTGGTTCAGGTTTTGAAGGCGTTTGGTCTCTCAGAACGGCATTGGCGATGACAAGGATTTTTCGCGCAATAGCGATGAGG
>NZ_LMLO01000014.1:0-5936 GCF_001421945.1 Devosia sp. Leaf64
ACCGCATCAACGAATTGCTCCCTTGGAACTTCGTGCCCAAGGTGTGACCGGCACATCGCTTACAATGTGCCAACACGTCGCATCTCATTTTTCGGGTGATGGATGCCGTTTGAAGAGGCGCTAGCGGCTCACTCCCAAACGGGTGTTATTAGTTCTCGGATGGAAGGACTGCTTGTGGTGAGCAACTCGAACGAGGTTCGGGGATTTCGCTACGACACCTTCGGAGCCTTACATGCCTTTCGGATCTGATCCAAAGCCTTCTGCCAACCTAGTTCAAGCCGATACCTCCCCGTCGGACACGCCCACCTCCAAGCCAGCGGTTTCGGAGGCTGAGAATGTCTCGATGCGACAGGCGGTCGATCGGGCACTCCAAGCAAGAGCAGAAAGTGGCAAAGCAGGTATCGCAGCGGCGATCGTGCTGAACGGTAAGGTCGTCGGCCAAGGAGAGAATGAGGTTCGCCTGCAGTCAGATCCAACAAAGCATGCCGAAATGGTTGCGCTTACAGAAGCCGCCAAATCCATGGGCACGACCGACCTTTCCTCCTGCGTGATGATTCAACACTGCAACCCTGCGAGATGTGCCTTTCGGCCATGCGCTTCGCAGGGATCACAAGGGTTATCTTCGGCGCGACACAGGAAAAGGTCGCCGGCAAATACTTTGTTTTCCCAAACCTGAAGCTGGGCGACTTTCAAGCGGCAGGCGAACCGTTCGAAGCGATCGGTGGCCTTTTCGAGGATGAGCTGCTGCCCCTTTATGAGAATGGTGATGAGTGAGGACCGGGTGGCTAATCGCGCCAATCACGGAGGCTCAGCCACTGGTGCCGGTCAGTGAAAATGTCGGCCAATGACCTTCAACGTGTCGATGTGCAGATCCGGCACATAGATATCGCGCTGACGGAACCCGTCCCGTTCTCTTGTCCTGGAGTCGCCGGATGACCCGCCATGAGCGAATTCGTCACCGCGACCGGGTCGAACGGAGAACCGCCCGTCCCTGCCGCCGACGGTTGCAAGTTCAGCGGTCATGTCCGTCATGGACTTCGCTATAAGGTGGACTAACTCTCCTTCTCTTTGCAGCTTGCCATAAATGGACATCATGGACGCGCCGAGGACGATCCGGCGGTGCTGTTCGAAGACCTTGGGCCAGACTATGAGATTGGCGGTTCCGGTCTCGTTCTCGATGGTAATGAACATGACGCCCTTGGCGCTACCCGGCATCTGACCGACGAGCACCATCCCTGCCGTTGATATCCAATGGTTGTTCCGTGTGGCCATGGCCTCGGCGAAGGAAAGAAGCCGAGCGTTTTGCCCAACACCGGCGTACTACACGATCATTCGCGCGCGTGAGCTCTGTCACGTCGCGCTTCTCGCTGTGCACCTAGGGAAATCCGGCGGATCGAAATCTGGCTCCCGAACCGAGATCAGAAATCGACGATGTGTATCGTCGTTCACACGGATGAGTGCGCAATCGAAGTGTGAGCACTAAGGGTGGCGTGAAGCGTCTCCACTGAGCAATATCCACAATCAGCCACACCTATGGCGCGATGCTTTAGCCGTCCTTCATCGCCCTCCTTCGAGCTTGCGATGGCGCTGACCAATGCCGCCTTCGCCATAGGGATAATCTGACATTTCTGGTTTGCTGACGTCGCTGAGTTTGGTCACCTCTTCCTGGCTGAGCACCAAGTCCGATGCACCAAGATTGTCTGTGAGCTGTTCGGTTGTTCTGGCGCCGATGATTACGGAAGTGACCGCAGGTTGTGCAGCAACCCAGGCCAAAGCGACCTGTGCCATCGTGGCGCCGCGGGAATGAGAAATGTCTTCAACCGCGCCAATAACGTCCCAGGTCTTGGCATTGCCGTTTCGCTTGTCGAAGGCTTCCATGCCGCGCTTTGGATTCTCGCCCAGCCTTGTGGCGCCGGTCGGCATTTGATCGCGCTTATATTTGCCGCTCAACCAGCCTCCGCCGAGCGGAGACCAAGGCAGAAGGCCAATATGGGCATCGAGAGCCGCCGGCACGATCTCGTGCTCGATGTCGCGTACCAGCAGATTATACTGGGGCTGCAGAGTTACCGGAGGCTGATAGCCCTGGCCCTTGGCGATCCAGACCGCTTTCGTAAGCTGCCAGCCAAGGAAATTGGAGAGCCCGTAATAGCCGATCTTGCCTCCTGCGATTGCGTCATCGAGAAAACGCAGCGTTTCATCAAGTGGCGTCAATGCGTCAAAGGCGTGGACCTGATAAAGGTCGATGTGCTCGACCTGAAGTCTTCTCAGAGAAGCGTCGAGCGCCTCGTTTAGATTTTTTCGCGACAAGCCAAGGTGATTTGGACCGTCACCCATTGGAAAACGACCTTTGGTGGTGACGACCAGATCGCGAAGCTTCTTGGTCTTAAGCCAGCGTCCGACGATCTCTTCGGATACGCCGGCGCTATAGACATTGGCCGTGTCCAGAAAATTGCCGCCCGCCTCAACATACTGGTCCATCAGCCGGATTGAGGTCGCCTCGTCCGATTCTGCCCCAAAGGTCATTGTGCCAAGACAATAAGCCGAGACGACTGCACCACTGTTGCCGAGCTTACGATACTGCATGGGAAAGCCTCCTGTTATCGAGCAAACGCCACCGACTAAAACTCGGTTGCTAATCGGCGAACCCGCCGCCGGCATGGGTCAGCTCCTTGACCGTGTGTCTCGCCAGATTTAGCACCTCCGGGCAGCTTTCAAAGAAAAGAGTCGATGCCCACGAAATTCCAATCCGAGAGCGGCGCTGTTTCGCCAATCGCCGATACGACACACAAATTTCCGATCTACTATTGCGAGGAATGTGGCGCGCCCAACTCCGCCTTCGGCATAGCGCGTGCCGACGGACGCCTGAGCTATTGCGGCTGGGACGGATTTAGGCCGTTGTGTGTTACCAAGGGCAAAGGCGAGACGGTTGCCGCGCCATTACCTTCCGCGGCACCGTGGTGAGAATTTGGTCTTTCAGTCTACCTGGCAACGGATGTGGGAAGCATTGACGACTCTCTGTAGTTCGCCGTTTCTCACTTCGGTGTTAATGTTGGTGGGTTGGAGAATTCCATGACCAAAAATAATCCGCAGAATAAAATTGCGTCCCGCGCAGATAGAGACGAGATGCCAGATGCCTCGCTCGATAAAGTCGCCGGCGGGGGGGCGCCACCTGTTCAGGGCGGCGTCGCGATGGTACCCGAAGAAACCAATAGAAACGGCGAAAGCGGCCCCACGAAGTCGCCGTGACTGGAAATGTGTGGAAGGGCTCGCGCCGTAGCAAGCCTTTCGCCGACAAGTTCTCAGGGATCTCCATAAGTCGGGGATGCTACGCGTCTGTATGCCCGGTCCATGTCTTGGGGCCACATTGGTTGCCAGCCGTTGATTAGTCACTAACCGCTTGTGATGGAACGGCTTCTGACCTTCAACCGTATTGGAGCCGGAGGTTCGCCATGCCGCGGTTCTTTTTCGACATCTCGGAAGATGACAAAACAGTAGTCGATCCAGATGGCCACGAATTGCCGTCAGTTCAGAAGGCGCATGAGGAGGCAGTCAGAACAACCTCGGAACTATCGATGGACACCGCCTGCACAACTAAGGCGCATGCAGTGAAGGTCGCAGTGTCCGACGCGTCGCACCACTTGATCTGCACGACCAATGTGAGCTTTGATCCCGGCGAGATAGACATCTGACCCATCAGTCAATGCTGCTCACTCCTGCGGTTTCTCATCTCTCTCCGCAATCTCTTCTCCGGTTTGATTGCCCGATTGACCGCCGCCGGCGACCTTGTCCAGCAATGCATCGGACAGCTCATCAGATTTTTGCGGCTTAGGTTTATCGATTGTTTTTGGCATCTTTGACATGGGAGTTATCTGTTGAGCTGAGGTTGCTGCCTCTATCGTAGCAGTTCGACCTCGATCGCTGAAATTTATTGACAGCAATATCCACCCATCGATGCCGCGTTTTCGTCCCGCCTTCAACAAACCGGAAATATCCGGCAGGTCAGGGGTGGTTTCGAACTGGCAGCTTTTGGGGGTAATCGCCGTTGCGCTGCCTTGAATGTCCGCTATACCGCTGGCATTTGTTGTAAATCTTGGAGCAACGATGGAAACGACTGAGAAATACGTAAAAATGCCGGACGCATTGATATACACGCAGGCGGCAGGGCTATCTCAGCGCGGCACAATTCTTCTCTCAATGGGAGCGACCGCGTCGATGGCGTGGTGGCCGACTGACTTTATTGAGGCACTCGCCGATGCAGGCTACCGGGTCATTTCGTTCGACCAACGGGACACCGGTCGTTCGACGCACTCTGCTCCGGGCATGCCACCCTATGACGTTCCCGACCTCGTCGAAGACGTTATCGGCATACTCGATGCGTATGAGGTGTCGTCTGCGCATTTGATGGGTATGTCGCTCGGGGGTCTGGTTTCCCAGATCGCCGCGCTCAAACATCCCGAACGGGTCGCCACCATTACTTTGTTCGCAGCAGAGCCTTTGAACAACACTTACGATGGCGAAGGTATTCCGGCTGAAATGATGGAGCATTTCGGCGGCATCGGTACGCTGGATTGGACCAGCCGTAAGGATGTAACGAGATTTTTGCTTCGCATTGCCGAATTGAGCACCGCTTCCTCACGACGTTTCGACCGTGAAGCGGCACTGGACCGGATTGGCCGAGAACTCGACCAAACCTCCGACATTCGAGCAGCATTCAATCATGCGATGCTGCAGGGAAAAATCGATCCCAGTCTCGACGCCAAAGATATAATCCAACCCACCTTGATCATCCACGGCGAAGCGGATCCCCTTATCTCAGTCGCCGCCGCAAACAAGACTTCGGAGCTTGTCCAAAACGCGGAATTGGTCGTGCTGGAAGATGTTGGGCACGAATTCACACCCGCTGAAGTGCCGCCTATCTTAAAAGCCATTGTCGGCTTCATCGAGAACGCCACGAAAGAGCATGCATAGTCTAGCAGTTTCGGGGTGGAAAGAAGACGGTCTGCAATCGATCGCGCAACGCAAATTGCACACGCATCAAAAGCTTTGTAGACTGCCTTTGCGAAGTTTTTGGTGAATAGGCTCCCATGCCCTGCTACTCGAACGTCCGTTTGCGCTGAACGAAGAAAAGTAAAGGTCGCCGGGTCTCGTACGAGACGGCCTTTTCATGACTTTTTCAGGAGCAAAAATGGACTTTCGTATTGAGGCGTTCCGGTCCGAGCATAAAACGGAAATTGTAGAACTTTCACTGAGAGCATGGGAGCCGGTATTCGCGTCACTTCGACCTGCCGTTCCATCCTACGCATATGATGCCTTCTACCCTCTCGGGTGGTCGGTCAGGCAGGCTCAGGAAGTTGAGGAAGTGCTCGACCAAGATGGCGCGAGTATCTGGGTGGCCGTCGATCGAACTGTTCGGGTGATCGGTTGGGTCGGGCTGCTATTCCACACCTCCTTCCAACTGGGTGAGGTGCGCATTATGGCGGTTGAACCCTTGCACCAACGGCAAGGCATCGGCAAAGCATTGCTGGTGTGGGCTGAACGCATCATGCGCCAACACGGGCTTAAAGTATCACTCGTAGATACGGGGACTGACCCCGGCCATGAACCTGCACGGAAGACCTACGAGGCAGCCGGATACCTGCAGTGGCCTTCAGTCAAGTACATGAAAGAAAGAACTCTAATCAAGCTTGGGAAGCGCTGATCACAAATGTCGGCGCTTCCCATAGCTGCTTTTGGAAAATCTGTTTCGGGCCCCGAAGGTCTGAAATGGGGGGCTAGACCTGCCAGGCTGAAAAGGGCCCCATTCCCGCCGTCTAGACTGCATTTTGATTTCCCGAAAGCTGCCGGTCTGCTTAGGTCGCCGCCAAGTCAAAAACGGGTGGTTTCCGGACTGGCAGCTTCCGGTTCTTGCCATTATGAACCGGACATGGCAGCCACTC
>NZ_LMLO01000015.1:0-9875 GCF_001421945.1 Devosia sp. Leaf64
GCATTTCCTAGTCAATGCGCCCATTCTGATCCCTGCATCGGGTTTATTTAGTCAAACCCCGGCCTCTTAAGGCTTCATAACGTCTGGTTTGGGTAGTTCGCACTAAGGCTATGACTTAGATGGGGTCGGGAGCTGCTAGTCGGAAACGCGCCCCTTTTCAGTCGTTCGACGACCCTATGGGCATTCCCAGAAGCGGACATCGCCTGACAGCCTGATTGGCGACGGCAATGGGGTGGCTTGCAGACTGTCTGCTTTTTTGTTCGAACAATTAAGACCAGACATTCCTCGCCAGAGCCGTCCTCAAACTGAAGTAGGCGCTTTTAGCGCTTTTGCGACGACCGAGAATGCCGGCGAATTTTGCCGCTTGCTGGGATAGTAGAGGTAATAGCCCGAGAACATCGGCGACCAATCTTCGAGCACCTGAACGAGCCTGCCGCTGGCGACATGATTTGCTACGAGGCTCTCGGGCACATAGGCTAGGCCGAGGCCGCTTAGCGTGGCGTCGATCATGGCGATGGAGGAGTTGAAGGTCAGTTGGCCGTCTACGCGGACGCGAAGATCGCGTCCGTCCTTGGAAAATTCCCAGGCGTAAAGTCCACCGGATCGCGACTGACGGTGATTGATGCAGTTGTGGGCAACAAGGTCCTGTGGCGTTTCCGGCGGGGCTTTGTCCTGGAAGTATGCCGGGGAGGCGACGGCCACCAGCCGCCAGTCTGGCCCGATCCGAACCGCGATCATGTCCTTGTCGAGACTTTCACCGAGCCTGACACCCGCATCGAACCGTTCCTCGACGATATTGGTGAAGCCATTGTCGATGTTGAGCTCAAGCTTGATCTCCGGATAATCCGCCAGCACCGGCCTGAGCTTGGGCCAGACGATCCACTCCAAAGCGTGGTCGGACAAGGTAATGCGAACGGTGCCGGACGGTCTCGACTGAGACGCCATCAGGGCGACGACTTCATTTTCGATGTCATTGAAATGCGGCACCAGGGTGCGCAGCAATCGTTCACCGGCTTCCGTTGGCGCGACATTCCGCGTCGTCCGCGACAGCAGCCGTACCCCAAGCCTGAGTTCGAGCTGCTTGACCGCATGGCTGAGGTTGGACTGCGATGTCCCGAGCTTTGCGGCGGCCTTGGTGAAGCTGCGCTCCTGCGCCACCTCCATGAACCAGAGCATTTCGTTGATGTCTTGGCGACGCATGGGGAGCCCTCACATTCATATGCATGATCGATAAGTGCTTGCGAATGTCGAGTACTAATCAATCGCGACACAAGAAGCTACCTTGTCCGGACAAGATAGGCGCGTGCCGCGTCGTCCACATTCAGCACGCTTGAACGGAGCCCCCATGACCGTTGCTTATGCCTCTCCAGGCCCTGAAGTTGAGCCCAGCGCAACCGTCTGGCCTGCGATCGTCTGCATGTCGCTTCTGACATTCGTGTTGATCGCGTCAGAATTCATGCCGGTCAGCCTGCTGACGCCAATTGCGCAGGATCTGGGCACAACCGAAGGTCAGGCGGGCCAGGCCATTGCGATCTCTGGCCTTTTCGCCATCATCACGAGCCTTTTCGGCAATTCGCTTGTCTCAAGGCTTGACCGGCGAACGGTCGTGCTCCTTTACACCTCTATCCTCATCGTTTCCGGTGTCGTTGTGGCGCTGGCGCCCAATTATGCGGTGTTCATGATCGGACGGGCCCTGGTCGGCGTGACCATCGGCGGCTTCTGGTCACTGTCGACGTCGATCCTTGCAAGGCTCTCCACAGCGGACGACCTGCCAAAGGCCATGGCGATGTTGCAGGGCGGCACGGCCCTTGCCGCCGTCGTCGCGGCGCCATTGGGCAGCTTTCTCGGTGGCCTGATCGGGTGGCGGGGGGCCTTCATGATCGTTGTGCCGCTCGGCATTGCGGCATTCGTCTGGCAGCTTCTCGTCATTCCGCGCCTGCCGCCTCAACGGCTTGTGTCCGCTGGAGCCATGCTTGGCCTCCTGGGCAAACCAATCGTTACCATGGGGATGGCCGCGACGACGCTGGCTTTCATGGGTCAGTTTGCCCTTTCGACCTATTTGCGGCCCTACCTCGAGAACGTCACCGCGCTTGATGTCAATGCGTTGTCGCTGGTCCTGCTCGGCGTCGGCATTGGTGGGCTGGCCGGGACGTCGATCATCGGCTTCGTGTTGCGGACCCATCTCCGTGCCGTCGTGATCGGCTTTCCTCTGATCATGGCGGGCCTGGCTGTTCTTCTGATCCTCTTTGGACACATCGGGATCGCGGTCGCCGCACTGCTGATGATCTGGGGGCTATTCAGCACGCCAATTCCCGTTGCCTGGGGAACCTGGATGACACGCGTCATCCCCGATGAACTCGAGGCCGGCGGTGGCCTGCAGGTCGCCCTCATCCAGTTTGCCATCACGTTCGGCGCGTTTATCGGCGGCCTTTTGTATGATGCCGCTGGCTGGCAATTCACGTTCCTTTTCGCGGTCGCCCTGCTTGCCGCTTCAGCGGCACTCGCACTGGTCACCACGAAACGATCCGCGGCCTGAGGACATCAGGTGACCTCCGCTCACAGGACTCCTGGAGAGAACATGCATATCATTCGCGTTGGAAGCCAAGCATCGACCAAGGGGCCGCAAGATTGGTTCACAGGTACGGTTCGCATCGATCCCTTGCTTAATCCGTTCGACGCTGAGCGCGTGCAGGGCGCTCTCGTCACCTTCGAACCCGGCGCCAGAACTGCCTGGCACACGCATCCGCTTGGTCAGTCGCTGGTCGTAACCGCTGGACTTGGGCGCGTGCAGCGCGAAGGCGGTCCGATCGAACACATTCGTCCTGGTGACGTTGTCTGGTTCGAGTTTGGCGAACGACACTGGCATGGAGCGTCTCCGACAACCGCGATGACCCATATTTCCTTGCAGGAAGTCAAGGATGGCAAGGTCGTGGACTGGATGGACCATGTCACCGACGAGGACTACGGCGCCGAACCCACGCCAACCACAGAGTGAGTGAGATCGCCATGATACAATACGCAAAGCTTCTCGGCGCTTCCGCACTGGTTTCGACGGCGCTGCTGGCCAGCCCGACCTTGGCTCAGAGCGTCAATGCCGGCGATCGGACGGCAACGACCGAGCTCCCGTTCGAGTCGACATCCGTTGCTGAATTCAATACGCCCTGGGCGATCGCCTTCCTGCCCGACGGGCGGATGCTGGTCACCGAAAAGCCGGGTCGCGCATACCTCGTCACCCAGGCTGGCGAGAAAGTGGAAATCGGTAATGTGCCTGCGGTACTGGCATCGGGCCAAAATGGTTTGCTCGACATAGCCATCGCACCTGATTTTGCAGACAGCGGACTGGTCTACTTTACCTATGTCGACGCTGCCGACGGCGGCGCCTTGACGCTGTCACGGGCGACACTTGGCATTGAAGGGGACACCGTCAATCTCGTCGACGCCGAGATCATCTGGCAGCAGAGCCCGGCAGGCGGTGGCGGGCAGCCCGGTGGCATCATCGCTTTCGATCCAGACGGCAGCCATCTGTTCCTCTCGGTCGGCGATCGCATGGAGCCCGCCAGTGCGCAGGATCCGCAACAGGCACGCGGCAAGGTTTTGCGGCTCAACCTCGACGGCAGCGCGCCCGAGGATAATCCGCTCTTTGCACAAGGCGGGGTCGAGGCAGAGACCTGGTCGACCGGGCACCGCAATCCCTATAGCCTCGCCTTTGATCCCGAAGGCAAACTTTGGCTCCATGAAATGGGACCACGCGGTGGAGACGAGCTCAATCTGATCGAGGAAGGCCTCAACTATGGCTGGCCGCTGGTCTCGAACGGCGATGAATATAGCGGCGCGCCGATCCCCGACCACGACACACGACCGGAATTTGCTGCCCCGGTTGTCTATTGGAACCCGGTTATCGCTCCAGCCGGATTGGCCTTTTATGAAGGCACGATGTTTCCCGAATGGAAGGGATCGGCCCTGATCGGCGGCCTCGCGGTCAATTCTCTCGTCAGGGTCGCTTTCGAGGGACCAGGGGCAGACGAGGTCGATCGTTGGGACATGGGCGCTCGCATTCGGGATGTCGCCGTGGCCCCGGATGGCGCCGTGTGGGTTGTCGAGGATAGCCCGCAAGGCCATCTGCTGCGCCTGACCCCAGCCCAATAACGGAGGAATGGAGATCGATATGCGCAGTCTCGATATCACCCTGAAGATGCTCGTAATTGCAGGAGGCATGTCCGCAATGGCCGCACCATCCTTGGCGCAAACCACCGACGGCGTCATCGGCACCGTGGTGCGATTTTCCAACGACAGCCACCATGTCGACGTGACCATCGGCGAGGACAATCCCACCGTTCGGGATCTGCTCTCGCGCCTGCCCCTGACCATGCAGCTCGAAGAATATGCCGGCAAGGAAAAGATCGGCTACTTCGAGCCCAAGCTCGAAACGGAAGGGTCACCCGGGTCTGATCCCGAAGACGGGGACCTCATCTACTTCACGCCCTGGGGCAATTTCGGCTTTTACTACAATGCCAGCGGCATCGGATATTCCGACCTGACGATCCATCTCGGCACATACGAGGCAACGCCGGACGAGCTGGAATTGCTCGAAGGCCCGGTGACGATCGAGGTCGTTCGCTAGCTTACACACCGCAACGACCTCACTGACTGGAGTTTTGCGTGGCACGGATATTTGTATCTGGCTCTACGACCGGTCTGGGATTACTGGCCGGCCAGCAGTTGCTGGCGCGAGGTCACGACGTGATCTTCCATGCGCGCAACGAAGGTCGCGCCCGAACGCTTCGCGGTGCGCTGCCGGGCGCGCCCGTCGTTATTGGCGACCTGTCCAGCATGCAAGAAACGCGAGCGGTTGCCGAACAGGTTAACGCCCTCGCTCCCCTCGACGCAGTGATCCACAACGCCGGCGTGGGCTATGGCAATGGCTTACAAAAGACGCCAGACGGATTGCCCGACATTTTTGCAGTCAACGTGCTGGCCCCCTTCATGCTCACAGCCCTGATCGAGCGGCCCAGGCGCCTCGTCTATCTCAGCTCGAGCATGCACCATGTGAGGGCAAATCTGGACGATGTTCTATGGCGCCAGCGAAAATGGAACGGAACCCAAGCCTATTGTGAAAGCAAGTTTCTGGTGACCGCGCTGGCCTTCGCCGTCGCGCGGCTGCGCCCGGATGTTTTCAGCAATGCAGTAGATCCGGGCTGGGTGCCCACTAGGATGGGCGGCAGGGGCGCTCCGGACGATCTTGAGGAAGGCGCGGCAACCCAGGTTGCCCTTGCCACGAGTGAAGATGGTTTTGCCGCTATGTCAGGGCAGTATTTGCATCATCTCAGGATGCACGAGCCAGAAAAGCAGACACGCGATCTCCGGACGCAGGATCGACTCCTGGACCTCTGCAGCGAACTGTCAGGCCTGAAGCTGGCATAGGGATACCGACGCCCTGAGAATGACAGGGCGTCGGTGAGGATTTACGCGCTCATGTGCTCTTCGAAGAACGACTGCAACCGGTCAAACGGGATGATGTCGACCTGATCGTAAAGATCGACGTGATCCGCCCCATCGATGATCATCAGTTCCTTGGGTTCGGCTGCCGCTGCGTAGGCATCTTCGGTGAAGTAAAGCGAGTGGGCCTCCGATCCGGCGATCAGCAGCATGGGGCGCGGCGAGACTTCCGCAATATAGGTTAGCAAGGGCATGTTCATGAAGGACAAGCCGTTGGTGACGGTCCAACCCGCATTCGAGTTGACCGAGCGCTCGTGGTATCCGCGCGGCGTCTTGTAGTAATCGAAGTACATCTGGACAACCGGGTCGGTCACGCCATCGAGCGTATCGGGCAGGCCACCCGCAAGCGCCGCCGTGTCACCCTCGGCATCGGCCCAGCGCTGCTCGCTCATCTGCTGCATCGCGGTCATGCGCTGTTCCTCGGTCATGGCGTCATAATAGCCCCGCGCCATGACGCGCGACATGTCGTACATGCTCGTCGTGGCAACGGCCTTGACGCGTTTGTCCGCGGCGACGGCGTTGAGCGCCATGCCGGCAAAACCACAAATGCCGATCACCCCAATACGTTCACGGTCGACTTCGGGTCGCAGGCCCAGGCAATCGATCGCTGCGCTGAAATCTTCGGTGTTGATATCGGGAGACGCAACGCTGCGCACCTCGCCGCCGCTCTCGCCCACAAAGGATGGATCGAAGGCCAGGGTGATAAAGCCGCGTTCGGCCATGGTCTGAGCGTAAAGGCCCGCAGACTGCTCCTTGACCGCACCAAAGGGGCCGGCGACGGCCAGAGCTGGCAAGGTGCCCTCGCCGCGATTGGCCGGCATGTAAAGGTCGCCCACGAGCGCGATGCCATAGCGGTTCGTGAAACGAACCTTCTGGTGGTCGACGGCATCGCTCTTGGGGAACACCTTGTCCCAGTCATCGAACTGGGCAAAGGCTGGCAGGCCGGAAACGGAAGCCAGGCCGACAGCGGCGGCCGTCAAGCCAGAGATCTTGAGGATATTGCGCCGGACAGCGTCGGGGGTGTCGGAATTGGGATTGGAATCGTTCATTTCGGATCTCCTTACGTTGGTCCGACCTGAAGATAGAGGCCTGCCCGCTTAGAGATTAGACGATGAATTGCGCAAGGGCTTATCGATGAGATTCATGAAACGGGAGAAGCCGACCATCGCGCCGCAATGCAGATGCGGCGCCCGAGTGCTCTTCGGACGCCGCTCTACGATTCCGATATTGGCTCTGACTTACAGGTCTTGAGCGGTCGGCCGGAAGAGGACCTCGTTGACGTCCATGTCTTCAGGCTGGCTTATCACGAAGGCAACGATGCGGGCATAGCTGTTCGCCGGGATGCCGACCTGGCCGACATAATCCTGGTTGGCTGCCTGAACATCCTTATCGGTGATGTGGTCGAGCAGTTCGGTGCGCACCGCACCTGGCGAGATGACGGTGGTCCGGATATTGTAAGGTTTGACTTCCTGGCGCAGGCCTTCGGACAGGCCACGCACGGCAAATTTGGTGGCCGAATAGACTGCCGACGCTGCAAATACCTTATGGCCGGCGACAGAAGAGGTGTTGATGATGTGGCCCGACTTCTGCGCTTTCATGTAGGGCAGTGCAGCGGCGATACCGTGCAGCACACCGCGCAGGTTGACGTCGATCATCCGATCCCATTCGTCGATCTTGAGCTGCTCGATCGGGGAAAGCGGCATCAGACCGGCGTTGTTAATCAAGACGTCGATGCGACCGTAGGTTTCAACGGCCTTGTCCACGAGCGCCTGGACGTCGTCGCGCTTGGTCACGTCTGTCGCGACCGCAATCGCCGTGCCGCCCTGTGCCGTGATCTCGGTCGCCAAAGCATTGATCCGATCGGCGCGGCGCGCAGCAATCACGACCTTCGCGCCTAGTGCAGCCAGATGCCGGGCCGTGGATTCGCCCATGCCGCTCGAGCCGCCAGTGATGACGACGACCTTATCTTTTACGTTTTCCATTTTTGCATCCAATCAATCACTGGATGACGTGCGCGCGGGCCATCCATGACGGACGGCCACGGTGCCAGCGAGGCATTCGCCGCCGCAGCACATCATCGATGTGCCCAATATAGCGACCGTGCCGACGACAATTAGCGGCTATAAAACGCTAAGACTTATCGATCGGCCATATAAACGGGGGCGTGGAGCAGCATCGATCGCACTGGGCCCAGATATTACGAGGTGATCCCTGTTGAACCTTGAGGTAACCAGTGTCCGCTTTTCAGCATGAGAATAAACACTCGGAACGTCCGAAATGGGGTCGGAAGATGCCGGTCGGCAACGCGCCCCATTCCCGCCATTCAGACCGCGTTTGTGATTTCCCTAACCTGCTAGTCCGCTTCGGCAGCCGCAAAGGTTCAAGTGGGGGTTGGAACGAGACCGGCAGCTTCGGGCGTCGACATATCGATAGTTAATGACGGTCTTATCCACGGCCGCGCCAGTCTAGACGTTCCAGACGCTCGATCAAATTGGCGATGAGTGTTTCTTCATCGGCCCCCGGCGCCATGCTCACGCCTGCCGATAGCCGCCCATCTATGAGCAGCATTGCCAGACCATGGACATAGGACCACCGCGCCATCGTATCTGCGAGCGCGTCTTGGCTATGTCTGATATGCGCCGGCCATTCACCAGCTGCAGGCGTGAGGAGCGAGTATGCGGCGGCGGCGGCGCGTGCGAGGTCAGGGTGGTCCCAATCCAAGCGCTCCGAGCGAAACATCAACTTGAACAATTCAGGATGAGCGCGGGCGAACGCGATGTAACCCCTTGCATGGGCGAGCAATTGATCCTGACTTTCCACATTGCCAGCTTCTGCGCGTGCGAAATCATGAAGGCGGGCAAATCCCGATGCGGCCAACGCGCTCAACAGTCCAGCAAGGTCGTTGAAGTGATGCGCCGGCGCTGTGTGGGAGACACCAGCCTCACGAGCGGCGGCCCGCAAGGTCAGAGCGTTGATCCCCTCGCGTTGCAAGATTGTTTCGGCGGCAGCGAGCAGAGCCGCCCGCAACGAGCCATGGTGGTATGAAGCCATAGCCTATCTTTACATCAGAAAGATTGCATTTGACAACGGACTCTTGTGCGATGTCTAAATGAACTAGACAGTGGAAAGATAATTTTGAGCAAGCGGAGCTAAAGACGATGTTCAAGCAAGCGACATTCCTTGTGCTGGGCGCGACTGGCGGAACCGGAAAGCACTTTCTCGCTCGGGTCCTATCTGACGGACACAGGGTGAGAGCCTTGGTGAGGACACCGGGAAAGCTGATAGCGGGCCCCAATCTCGAGGTGGTTTACGGATCGGTGACCGAAGCTGTCGACACTGATGCGCTTGTTGCCGGTGTCGACTTCGTTGTCTGTATGCTGGGCGACAGAAAGCTTCAGGAGAAAACCAAGATCAACACGGCTTTTGTCAAGCGGCTCATTCCATCGATGCGACGGCACGGCGTCAAACGTTTCCTTTATCAGGCTGGAGGGTTCAGCCGTCCTCATGGACGCCGGCTATCGCCAATCATGTGGGTGCTCAGAAACACTGTTGGCCGAAGTTTCGATGGCCAACACCGCGATAATGAGGCGGTGATGACCTATCTAGCAACGCAAGCACCCGATATCGAGTGGTGCGTTCACCGAGCGGGCATCGGCTCTGACGGTCCGAGCAAGGGCGTGCTTGAGCGGTCTAAAAGCAGAATTAGCATCGGCACCCATATCGACTGCGCGGCATACAACTACCGGACCGTTATGGATCCTTCAGCTGTGCATAGTTGCGACTTCAGCCGCTATAGGTCGCAGTAAGAAGCGCGATCGGACATCTTTGACGCGGCTAGCGCTGGAGCCACTGCGGGAACTCGTTCACTGGGCAATGGAGGTACCGATGGAGAACAGTGTGGAGGGCGGCTGCCTATGCGGAGCAGTGCGATTGATAGCGACGGGAAATCCGAAACGAGTTGGCATCTGCCATTGTCTGGACTGCCGAAAGCATCATGGAGCGGCGTTCTATGCATCCGCCATCTTCGATCAAAACCAAGTGCAAATCACAGGGATGGTCCATTCCTTCAAAGACCGCCATTTCTGCCCTGTATGTGGGTCTTCGGTTTTTGCTCGGTGGGAAAATGAAGTCGAGGTGCCCCTTGGCACGCTGGACGAAATCAACCGTTTCACGCCCACGTATGAGTTATGGACAGTGCGCCGCGAGCACTGGCTGCCGAGCTTCAACATGGAACAATATTTGTGCAACCGTGAGTGATGGGAGCTATAACCTAACGCTCGCACTGCCGCATTCTGCCAAATCAGTGGCGACTGGAACGCGCCCCATTCCGGTCGTTCAGGCCACACTGTCGATAACCCAAAAGCCGCCGTTGGCAGCCG